>JBBDYG010000023.1:43080-46376 GCA_040901765.1 Pirellulales bacterium | reverse complement strand
CATCAAGCTCAGGCGGCTTTATCCATCAATCCAAGAGTGATCAAGCACTAGGTGGCTCGACGATCAAACTACAGTTGCGACCGCAGTAGCCCCGCTAAAAAATCGCGTACCTTTTCGCTCACCGGCCGCCGCCGCCACTGGGCGAGCGTGATGGGTCGGGAGAGTTCTCGGTCGGCGGCGAAATTGGCTGACTCCCGAGCGGCAAAGTCCGCGTCGAGGACATTCAGATTGGCCTCGTCGTTCAATCGGAACGAACGATTGTCAAAGTTCGTGGAACCCACGGAGGTCCAGGCGCCATCGACCACCATTACCTTACAGTGATACATGGTGTGTTGATATTCAAAGATTTCGATGCCGGCTTCTAGCAGCGGGCCCCACCTTCCACGTGAAGCCTGGCGGACCAGCGGCTCATCGGTGTATTTTCCGGGCACGATGATTTCAATCTTTACGCCTCGCTTCTTGGCTGCGATTAGGCTTTCGATCGCCAGATCGTCGGGAACGAAATACGCATTCGCTAGAAGAATGCTCTTCTCGGCGGACGCAATCGAAAGCAGGTACATCAGGCGCACGCTCTCGCTTCCCTCGCGGGCAGAGCTTTTGAAGACCTGGGCCAGCGATTCTCCGGCCGGTTGAAGCGGCGGAAAATAGTCCACTTCGTGAAGCACCTTCGACCGAATCTTCACCCAATTGTCCATGAACGCCGCCTGCATTTGAGCTACGGCCGGCCCGTCCAGGCGAAAGTGCGAGTCCCGCCAATGAGCGGGGGATTGCGCGTCTCCCAACCATTCATCTGCGATTCCCACCCCGCCGGTAAAGCCGACGCGCCCATCCACGACAAGCAACTTGCGGTGGGTGCGGTGATTCATGCGCGCCAAGTTGTACCAGCGCGGCGGACGATAGCGCTCGACTTCGATCCCTGCCGCTCGCATTTTATCGAGCAACGCACTGTCGATTCTTTTGCTCCCTACCCAATCGAGAAGGACGTGGACCTGCACGCCCTTGAAGGCGCGCTCGCAAAGGGCGGCCGTGAATTCCCGCGCGATGGCGCCCGACCAATAGATATACGTCTCAAAGCAAATCGTATTCTCGGCTTGCCGGACGGCGGACAGCATCGCGGGAAAGATTTCATCCCCGTTGAGAAGTCCCGTGATGCAGTTTCCATCGACCAGCGGCGGGCCAAGAAGCTGACCCATTACGTGGCGAAACTGGGGGTCGCCTGCCGCGTAGCTTGTTTCAATCTCATACGCGATCTTTTTCTCGCCGGAAGAGAGGTTCAGCAGCAACAGAGTCAAGCCGACAGTGAGCACCACCGTCACAATAACAATTGCGGCTATAATCATAGAAGATACTGGGATACGACCTCGCGTGCAGCTACTCTAGCAGGAACTCTGGCGCGCTCAAGACGGGCGAGCATGGAAACCCAGCATCTTCCTTCGGTGGCTTTCGCCATTTCATCCACGCGCGAGGGTCGCAATCCGTACGCCGCGCAGTAGACTAGATGACTCGGTATGGAAAAGAATGGGACGTCGTAACGGTCCATGAGATTGTTCCGTCGGACGCGGCATGAAAAACCGTGACTTTGAGTAGAGACATCGCATGGCCGACACCCGAACGAGTCTATCGACCAACAGCGACAAGACTTGGTCGCAGCCCGGTACTCGGGCCATGCCGCCGTGGAAAATCGGCGAGCTGCCCGAGGCTCCGCGGCTTACCTTGGGAAGCTGGACCCTGCTGATCGGGCCGGGTCTCGTCATGGGCGGGGCGGCGATCGGCGGGGGAGAGTGGATGGCCGGCCCGTTGACCACCGCTCGCTACGGCGGGGCGATCCTGTGGCTGGCCACGCTCTCGATCCTCGCGCAAGTGGTCTACAACCTCGAGATCAGCCGGTACACGCTCTATTGCGGCGAGCCGATTTTCACCGGCATGTTCCGCCTGCTGCCCGGCCCAAAATTCTGGCTCGCGATGTACCTCCTGCTCGACTTCGGGTCGGTCTTTCCGTATCTCGCATCCGCGGCAGCGACCCCGATTGGCGCGATAATCGTCGGTGAAATTCCGCGCCCCGACCGAAGCTACCCGCTTCTCGGCGGCGAAATCGAGTCGCACACCCTCCTGCAGATTCTGAAATACGTTGTGTTCATCGTCATGATGCTGCCGCTGATTGTTGGCGGGAAAGTCTATCGGTCACTGAAATTCTTGATCGGCTTTAAGATCGTAGTCGTTTTCGGCTTTCTGCTCTTGGTAGCCGTTCTCTATTCCTCGCCTTCGACGTGGTATGAAATCATTACGGGCTTTTTTAAGTTCGGAAGCGTACCGGTCGTAAGTGCTGAACCGGGCGGCGCGTCACCCATCGACAACGTGTTTGTCTCGCTTTGGGAAGGACGCGGATTTCCTGACATCGATCTGAGCATGATTGCGGTGCTGGGCGCGCTGGCGGCCATATCGGGCAGCGGAGGGCTGACCAATACGGCCATCAGCGCCTACACGCGCGACCAAGGTTGGGGCATGGGTAAGCACGTCGGCGCTTTGCCCAGCATGATCGGCGGCGAACGGCTGACGCTTTCCCATACGGGTACCGTTTTTCGCATCACCAAGGAATCGGTCAAGCGATTCAGGAACTGGTACCGATTCATCTTGCGCGATCAACTCGTGGTTTGGATGCCGGCGTGTTTTGTTGGAGTCGCGTTACCGTGCATGCTCTCCGTGCAGTTCCTGCCGCGCAACACGGTGGCCGAAGACTGGGCCGCCGCGGGAATGACGGCCGACGGCCTGCGCGACGCTGCGGGACCGGAATGGGGCCAAGCCTTCTGGGTGATGATTCTGTTCTGCGGATTTCTCGTTCTCGCCCCGAACATCACCACGACGGCCGATGGAGTATTGCGCCGTTGGGTCGACGTCTGTTGGACGGCCGTGCCTCGCGTGCGGTCGTGGAATCCGCATCGGATCCGTTATCTATACTTTGGTGCGCTCTGCGGTTATGCGGCCTTTGGATTGGTGTCGCTCACGCTATGGAACCCCGTTCAACTTTTGAAGTGGGCGGGAAACATTTACAACGCCGCCCTGGGGTTTAGTTGCTTCCACGTGCTGGCGGTCAATCTGATATTACTACCGCGCGAGCTGCGGCCGAATTGGTTTATGCGCATCGGACTCGTGCTGGGAGGCCTGTTTTTCACGGCGCTCTCGGTCATCTCGACGCTTAAGCTGCTGGGACAGATTTAGTGTTGCTCAGTTCACCCAACGCCGGGGTCGGAGAAGCGCGTCGCAAGCGAGCGCGGCTAACGGTTCGCCGCGCTCGCTAG
>JBBDYG010000023.1:0-43070 GCA_040901765.1 Pirellulales bacterium | reverse complement strand
CCCCCCCCCCCCCCCCGCTCCTATGGCGCCGATTCGATCGTGCTCCACATTGAGCCTTTGCTGGCCTCGGTGTGATCTTTGCCGTAGGCATGAATTTGATCGCGCTTCAGTTCGGCGTGTTCCTTGGTTGTGGTGAGCACGATCACCCGACCTTCCGAATCGACGGATTCGGCCATCTTGTGGCATTCTTCCGGCGTGTGCCCGAACAACTCGCGGAGCATCGTCTCGACGTACTGGTAGGTGTGATCGTTGCTGTCCCACAAGATGACGTGGTAGCGCGGGATGCCTTTCCGCGGCCGCTTGCGCGTCGCTCCAGGCTTCGGAAGGACGGTGACGACGGTCCCTTCGAGGCCGCCTTCCCAGGTCTCTTCAGGCAGGTCGTTCATGGCGAATCCAAGTAGGTCAGCCTTTCTTGGCTGACATGTTTTGAATGAACGGAGGAAAGCTCGTTGATCTGTCAGGCTGGAAAGCATGACCTACGGACTACAGTGGTGGAAAGTTCTTCCGCGAATTATATTGGATGGCCTTCCAAGTGGCCATTAGCGGCCAACACCGAGTACGTCCAATGTCCACAACTATCGAAGAATATTTGACCGAGAATCGAGCCGCACAGGAGGCCGATTTGGTCGATCTGCTGCGGATTGCCTCCGTGAGCGCCGATTCGCATTATCAGCCCGAGATGCGACGCGCCGCCGAGTGGGTTGCCGCGCGGTTCCGCAAGATGAAGTTGCAAGTCGAGGTGGTGCAGACGGCCGGGAACCCCATCATTTTCGCCCAGTCACCGCCGGTGCCCGGCGCGCCGGTGGCGCTCGTCTATGGCCACTACGACGTGCAGCCGCCCGACCCGCTTGAGGAGTGGCTGTCGCCGCCGTTTGAACCGACCGTCCGAGACGGGAATATCTATGCCCGCGGCGCGACCGACGACAAGGGCCAGATGCTTACCCACGTGCAGAGCGTTGCGGCGCACCTTGCCACCGCAGACAAGTTGCCGTTGCAAGTCAAGTTTCTGATTGAGGGCGAAGAGGAAGTCGGCAGCGCGAATCTGGGTCCATTCGTCGAGGCCAATCGAGACAAGCTTGCCTGCGACTGCGTGGTGGTCAGCGACAGTTCGCAGTTCGCTAAGGGCATTCCGGCAGTGACCTACGGCCTGCGGGGCATCGCTTATTATGAAGTCCGCCTCCGCGGACCCAAGCAAGACCTTCACTCGGGCACGTTCGGCGGCGCGGTGACCAATCCCGCCAACGCATTGGTAAAACTGCTCGCCGCGCTCAAGGATGATCAGGGGCGCGTCTTACTGGATGGCTTCTACGATGATGTCGTTCCGCTGACAGACCGCGAGCGGCAGGAATTTGCGAGCTTGCCGTTCGACGAAAGTGACTTCGCCGCGCGGCTGGGCGTCTCAGGCCTTACCGGCGAACGAGACCACACGACGCTCGAACGCCGCTGGGCGCGGCCGACCTGTGATATCAACGGCCTATGGAGCGGTTACCAGGGAGAAGGCGCGAAGACGGTGCTCCCCGCGCGGGCCGGGGCGAAATTCAGTTTCCGACTGGTGCCGAATCAAGACCCCGAAAAAGTAACGCGCAGCGTGCGGGAACTATTTGAGACGCTCCTGCCGCCGGGAATTGAGGTGGAGCTGATCGACCACCACGGCGCGCCGGGGGTCGTGTTCGCGCTTGATAGCCGGTACATGGCAGCCGCGTCGAAGGCGATCGAGTCGAGCTTCGGCAGGCCGCCGGTGTTCATTCGCGAAGGCGGGTCGATCCCGATCGTCAACACCTTCGCCCGAGAGCTCAATTGCGACGTGCTGCTATTGGGCTGGGGCCTCGACGACGACAACACCCACAGCCCCAACGAAAAGTTTTCGCTTGAAGACTACCACCGCGGCATCCGCGCCAGCGCCCAGTTGTGGAACGAACTCGCCAAGCTTGCATAATCCAATCCATCACCACGGAGCCACAGAGAACACGGAGAAGAAGTGAAACCGCTAAATGACGCTAATGTATGCTAATTGCTTTGGTGAGTTCAAACTTCAAATGCAACAAGCCAAACGCCCTGGATTTGAAGGGGTTTTCGACGTTTGTTCACGATTCCCCGAAAATTCTAGAGCCGAACTGCTAGCAGCTTCGAAAATCAGCCCGCGACTCAGCCTCAAAGTTGTCGCATTTGAAGTTTGACATCACCCTTTCAATGAAAACCGATTCCAGAATTTCATTACCGCCGATTAGCGTCCATTAGCGGTTCCAAGTAGTTTCACTTTTCCGTGTTCTCTGTGGCTCCGTGGTTCCCAAACATCCGCGGAACGACGGTCCATGCTCGACGCCAGATTTATTCTCGATAACCCCGAACTTGTGCAGCGGAATTGCGAGCAGCGCGGCGCGAAGGTCGATGTCGTGCGGTTCGTCGAACTGGAACACCAGCGTCGACAATTGCAGCAGGAAGTCGAGGAACTTTCGCGTCAAGCGAATCAGGTGAGCAAGTCGATCGGCCAGGCGAAAGACGACGCCGAGCGCGAGTCCCGCAAGGAGGACGGGCGTCGGCTGCGCGAGGAAAAGGAACAGAAGCAAATCGAGATCGACCGCATCAGCGCCGAAGCGGACGCGATCCACCGCAGCCTGCCGAATATGACGCACCCCGAGGCACCGGTCGGAGATGAATCCAACAGCAAGGAAATCCGCCAGGGTGAAATGGAAGTTCGCCGCCCGAGTTTTCCGGTAGTCGATCACGTGGAACTAGCGAGCCAGCACAATCTCGTCGATTTCGACGGCGGCGCGCGCATCGCCGGGCACGGGTTTTATTTTCTCAAGAACGAAGCTGTGCTATTGGAACTGGCGTTGCAACAGTACGTAATCGAGTTACTGCTGCGCGAAAACTTCACCCCCTGCATTACGCCCGACCTTGCGCGGGGCGAAATCTTGCAAGGAATCGGCTTCATTCCCCGTGGCCCCGAAACGCAGATTTACAGCATCGAGAACCACGACCTGAATTTGGTGGCCACGGCCGAAATCACGCTCGGCGGACTCTACGCGGACCAAGTCATCGACGCCGACGAACTGCCGATCAAGCTGTGCGGCATCAGCCATTGTTTCCGTACCGAAGCGGGGGCGGCCGGCCGGGCTTCGCGCGGGCTGTACCGCGTGCATCAGTTTACGAAGGTCGAAATGTTCGCCTTCACCAAGCCCGACCAAAGCGACGACATGCACAACTACTTCTGCGACCTCGAATGCGAAGTCTTCGACGGCTTGGGAATTCCCTACCGCGTGATCGACACGGCGACTGGCGACCTAGGCGGTCCCGCCTATCGCAAATACGATCTCGAAGCATGGATGCCCGGCCGCGGCACGAACGGTGAATACGGCGAAGTGACCAGCGCCTCAAACTGCACCGACTATCAATCGCGACGCTTAAACATTCGCTACAAGGACAAGGGCGAGAAAGGCACCCACTTCGTCCACACCCTCAACGGCACCGCGGTGGCCGTCAGCCGCGCGATAATCGCCATTCTCGAAAACTGCCAACAAGCGGACGGCTCGATTCTGGTGCCCGAGGTGCTACGGAAGTGGGTGGGTAAGGAACGGATTGGGGCGGTGGGGGATGGGGAAGAGTAGACCGAGCCCAAGTCTACTTCAAATTCGGCATTTGCTTTCCTGCCGCCGTACCTCGCTCATTCGCTTCCTCGCCACGCGAACATGACACTTGGACTGGAATACGTCGCACCGACTCCCCTACTCTCTCATCGGCGGATAGATGCCGGCCAGAATCCACACCCCACGGGCAGACTGATGATAGGTGTCGTTCAAGCGAAGGGCGGCGACGGTGGCGCGGCCGATGGCCGTCCGACCGACGATAAACACTCCCCCGTCCTGCCACGCGAAATGAGTGGTCCAATCGTCCTGCCGCGGATTGAACAGAGCGACCTCTTGCTGGGTCAGCGGGTCCGTTCCCGCAACGTGGTTCGACCGCAGTTTGTTGCACTTGTGACAACTCAACCACAGGTTGGCCCGCTCATCGCCGCCTCCGAGTGAGGAAGGCCGCAAGTGCTCGATTTCCAAGCGATACGGCAACGCCCGCTGTGGAGCGCGACAATAACCACATTCACCACGGGCATCTCGCGCGACCGATGCGTAGAGATCATCGGAGATCGGTCGAGTAGGCACGATCGATCCCTTCTGTACGTCAAGAATTGCCGTTCAGATGGGCCAAGGCGGCCAGCGCTCTGCCCTTGGTTAGCGTCGCAGCGTCAAATTCCTCGGAGAGCGCGTCCAAATCGTGGCGATCCGACGGAGTGAGCGTGCCCTCGCTATTTTTCAGCAGCAATTGGCTCATCAGCCGTTGTTTCTCTTCCGACATTTCGAGCTGCGATTGCTCGCGAAGCGCGTCAAGATCATCATCCAACACCGTCACGACGCAATGCGCCGTTGACGAAACATCAACGGGAAGTCGGATTACTCCGCCCTTCGCCACCGTTTCAAACACTTTGATCATAATGTCGCTACCAGGTAAGCCGAATGTCAACGGCCATTCCCCTCCATTGTAAGGCGCATTCGGGCGATAGCCAACAGCAACGAAATAAGGTCGCCTCCCGCCAAACAACTCTGCCACTGCCGCCCGCCAGGTGAAACCTCCATTTAATCATAACGACGGGGTTGGTGAATATGCCTCCACCATTCACTCGCGCGCTTACCTCGAAAAGGAAGCCGGGTGGCAAGAGTCGCGGCTCGCCGCAGTTCACCCGTTCTTGGCTGCCCGCTGCCAGCTTAGCCACTAGAAAAAAGGTGGCCAACCTGGCAACTTTACTGAGACGTCGGCAACTGTGGCGGGCGGATTCGACGGTACGGCTCGGTGAGCGCATTGAGAAAAGCCTCCAGATCGCCCAAGTCTTGAGAATTGAGGCCCAGCGGACGCAAGTGGCGTGACTTTACCGGAAAGCGCGCGTCGTCGAGTTGATCTGCTTTCCGCCGGAGCGTCGGCATGCCGGCGTTGTACATATTCAGCACTCCGCGAGTGCTCGCGAAAAGTCCATTGTGCATGTACGGTCCCGTGGCGCCAAAATTCCGCAGCGACGGTGTGCGAAATCTGCCGACATCGTCGGCACGTTTCGTTATCCGGTAGTGGCCCAAGTCTTCGAACTTGCGGCCGTAGTAACTGAGTCCAACTTCGTGAAGTTCGCTGTCGGAGAACAACGCCCCGTGGTGGCAATTCATGCACCGCGCCTCGCGGCGAAACAGGTCCATGCCGAGCAGGGCCTCGTCGCTCATGGCTTGCGAATTCCCATTCAAGAAGGAATCGAACCGGCTTCGCCCCCCCACGATGGTCCGCTCAAAACAAGCAATCGCTTGCGTGACGGTCGCGATATTGATGCCCGCTTCGCCAAACGCGGCTGCGAACTTCTCTCGGTATGCAGGAATACTGGACAGCTTACTCGCGAGTTCCTCGGGCGTCGTTCGCATCTCGTCTTCATTGAGCAGCACTTGACGCGCTTGGTCTTCCAGCGATTCCGCTCGGCCATCCCAGAACAAGCGTCGGTGGTATCCGGAATTCATAATGCTCGGGGCATTCCGCTCTAGCGGCGTCCGATCGATGCCGAACGAGGTCGTCCGTCCATCGGCCCAACCTAAGTCTGGATCGTGGCAGGAGGCGCACGCCATCTGTCCACTTCCGGAGAGGCGGGGGTCAAAAAACAGGAGATTGCCCAGCTCGACTTTTTCCGCCGAAGGGGGGTTATCGGCAGGATGCTCTACGGCCGGCAACAACCCGATTTCCAGCCAGAGAACCCCGTCGTCCACTTGCGGCGCCGGCCATTGCGACCCCGGCCCGCTATAAACTTCACGCAATCGAGCGGCAAGAGCGCGACGTTCATCACTTGTTCGTTCGGGACGTGGCGCAAGCCGACCGAAAGCCGGCGACTGCACTGGTTCGGATGCGGGCGGGTCTGGCACGTTCATGGGATCGCCCGATCCAACGAGCGCACACGCCAGTGCGAAGAACAGCACCGTGGGCAGTACGAACAATCGATTCAGTAATGCGATGCTTACCAGCACGAGATTCCACCCTGTCGCCGCCAAACAATTACCGCCAGAAGCATTGCCGCTAGGGACAGGGCTGCCGGTTCCGGCACGCTAGCGACGCCCTCCCCCTCAATTAAGGTCGCGCCGAAGTTGGCCCTCCACTTATCGTAGCCGAACGGGGCGAACCCGCCGTTCAGGCCGTCTCTCCAGACAGTGTAGTCGGCGGCGTCGACGCGGCCGTCGCCGTTGTAGTCGCCGTCTAGCCCCAAGTCGAAGGCTGCGAGCGCATCGGTCAAGAACTGGCCGCTGTATCCGCGGCTTGTTATTTCCGCCTTAAGGATCGGCTGCTCCAGTACCGTGAGCCAGGTATCGGCAAACAGCGCTAAGTCGACCTCATTTACTAGATTCGCATCGACCGCGTCGGCTGCGTAAAGTGGATCGATACTGGCGAAGTCTCCATCAATCCAGGTCTTCCCCTGAGGATTGGAAGTGGTGTAGTAGTTCGCTCCGATAGTATCCAGGTCGACCAGATCCAGCTGGCCGTCCATGTTCGCATCGCCGTCGGCGAACAGCGCGAACTGTTGCAACACCTTCACGTCCCGCCAATCGACGGCTGCGTTTCCGTTCAAGTCGAATCGGTAATCGCCGTCGTCCGTGATGGTCGCTCCCCGTGTGGCAAGACCTCCCTGAAACAAAGTGATGTCGCTTGAATCCAAATCGCCGTCGCGGTCGAAATCGCCAGGCTCAAAGGCGTAGGCCCCGGCAATCAGATTTAGTGGCGAGCTTTCGGCATACAGAATCTGCGTCACATTCCCCGCTGTGGGGTGGCTCACGGTGCGAGTTTGCATGCGAAGCGTATTCGAGTTCGGCGTGGGTGCGACCCCTGCTTCGCCGGTAAAAAACAAATCGCGTTCCGCATAGCCGACGACTTTCGAAATTCGCCCCAGTTCGTCGAGACGAAAGATTCCGCGACTATTGGTGGAGCTTGCAGTGTTGTTGAAATACAAATTTCCATCGGCGTCGGTCGTCATCGAGAAGATGGTGGGAGTCGCGGTTGCGGGAGCATCCAGAAACGCTTGTAAGTCCGCGGCGGCAACCACCACGGTCCGTGCTCCCGCGATCGCGCCGTCGTAGGTTACTTTGTCGATGCCGCCTGCATTGCCGGTCGATCCGCCCCCTCGAAAGAAAATCGAGTCGACAGCTCCGACGCGCACCACCGCCGGCTCGGTGTTCAGGTCGTCCTCCGCGAGGAGTCGCTCCACCTCGCCGCTTAGCGGATCGAGTTTCCACAATCCCCCGAAAGCGGTGCTGGAGTCGAGGAAATACACCGACTGCCCGTCGCCCGACCAGGCGAACTGACGGCCCTGATTACTAGAGGTACTGGTACTGACGATCGAATCTTGCATATCGCTAAGAGTCGTCAGCGTCGAGTAAACATCGCGGCCGTCGCCTCCCTCTGGCACCGGCTGCAAATTATACGAATAAAACCGCTTCGTTGCCGCGGGGTCCATTGTGGTTGACGCCGGGAATCTCGTAAATCCGTTGTCGGCGAACACCGCCATCTCATACGGACCAACGGAGCCAATCGCCAACGGGTTGAGCAGGATTCCGCTTTGAAGCGGTGAGCTGACGCCCCGATCCGGATCGCCGTCGCGGTAATAAAGCTGTAGTTGCGCTTCGGAAACATGGACGGAAGCGGTTGGTGTCGAGCTCAGGCTAGTTATCTTCCGCAGGGCGCCCCCAGCGCCGAATGAGCTTACGAAAATCGAGTCTTCGACGGGGTTGTATCCGAATGCCGCAATCGCATTTCCACCGGTAGCGGTCGCAGAGTCCACGATCATCGTGAGATTATCAATCTGCCCGTGCCCCACACTGGCAACAGAACTATACAGAATAACACAAAAGGCAAGTTGCGACGCCAGTTTCCAAATTTGAAAACCACAAGTACTATTCATGATGCGAACTCCGAAGAAGAATGTTGATGGCGAGGGAGACAATAAGGGGGCACGCGGTTGCGTCTGCGACGCAAGATTCGCCGCACTCAAATCTCTTTGTATTCGACGTGCCCATCCAGATAGAGCGTGTTATATCCAGAGCTGCGCAGCGAGCCGTGTGGAAAAACTCTTTTGTTCGTAGGAATGGTGTATCCGGAAAACGGACCGCGAAAACCACTGAGCCCAGGTTTCAAACTGAAATTGTCCCAGACCCAAATCGTGGTTTTTTGATTCGGAGGATTCCGCTTCGCCAGAACACTTGCGATGCTAAAGGCATACGTATTTCCGTGCCGCGTCATTTCCTCGTCCTGCGACGGACAACTCCAAATCCCCGCGTGATGCGGGATGAAGTTCTCGTCCACAAACACCGCTTCCAACCCATACCGCTCGGGCAGCGCCGCCGGATCGCCGAGCGTCTTTAATCCGGGAGACATGCGGTAAGAAAAATTTCCCGTCCGAATGGCGTCGGGAAATCGTCCATCGTGCAAGTCGCGGTACATGTGTGTGAGCAGACCGACTTGCCTCAGATTATTGGTGCAGCTCGTGTAGCGAGCCGACTCGCGGGCAGCTTGGATCGCCGGAAACAAGAGGCTGACCAACACCCCGATGATCGCGATCACGATCAACAGTTCGACGAGGGAAAAGCCTCGAACTGACAATTTAGGATTCGCGGTTTTCATTGGCTTGGCGAGCGGCGCTAACCATCGAAGTCAATACGGTAGTAAATTGATACTGAGTCTCATTTGCGTTTAGTCCGATTATGGTGACTTGGGCCGCAGCCTGCAAGGGGGGCATACGACCCCCCTCGGGCATCCCGTTGTCAGCGTTATGCCTGCCTTGCCGCGGAACTGCCCGAAACGTAATTACTAACGCGGTCGCCCGCAGTGCGGGATCTGCCCTCGGCGCGGCACACCAATGCGATTCCATACAGTCGGCACAAACCGGCCTGGGGTTTCGGGGAAAACACAAAAGATGAGGCGATTGGTAAACATCGGCCGGTTGGTCAGACGATACGGCTTGAAGAGTTCCCAAGCGTCTGAGCCAGATGCGCTCGCGTGATAGGACGTTCGCCGCGATCCGGTTATGGAAGGCGAGTCCCACGCGACCCTCAGGGCGGGCGCAAACACGTGTTTCCCTCCCCCCAATTTTTGAGGAGCGTTAGAAATGACTCGTTCATCTGTGCTGTCGATGCTGTGCCTCGGCGTCGCGCTGGTGCTCGGCAGCGCCGACAACGCCAGCGCCGGCTTGTTCGGGTGCGGTGGCGGTTGTGGCTGCGAGCCGAGCTGTTGCTGCGAACCGACCTGCTGCGATTCCTGCTGTGATCCCTGCGGCCGTCCCGGTCTGTTGAGCCGGTTGAAAGGCATGTGCCATCGCAATCGCTGCTGCGAGCCTGCTTGCTGCGAGCCCTGCTGTGCGGCCCCCTGTGAGCCGAGCTGTGCCGCTCCGTGCGAGCCGAGCTGCGGTTGCGAAGCCGACTGCGGTTGCGATTCTTGCTGCGACTCGTGCTGCGAGCCGTGCTGCCGTCCGCGGCTGTTGAGCCGGTTGCGTGGCTTGTTCCACCGCAATCGTTGCTGCGAAGCGAGCTGCGGTTGCGACGCGGGTTGCGGTTGCGGCGCAGAGGCAAGCTGCGGTTGCGGCGGCTGAGCTTCAGTCCGCTGACTGCGACGTGCCATTCCAAACGGCGCGGCGCGCGAAACAAAACGGCCGTTGTTCCCGGGGCGGAACAGCGGCCGTTTTTTGTTGCAAAGTAGTAGGCACGCTCCGCGTGCCGCAACGGAAACGATGAATACCTATCAATTTAAGGGGCTGCGGCGGCACGCGGAGAGTGCCTGCTATATTACGGCGGACTTTCTTGTCTCTCCTGGAAGATGGGTGTCGTGCCTTTGCAATCCGGGCCAGTTGCGGAATAATCTCCAGAGTCGGCCGCGAATTGCGCTAGGTCGCTGTTCATCGGCCCGGCCCTGGAGAATGTCATGACCATCCGCTTTCACTGCTTTGCCGTGGGCTTGTTCCTATTCGCAGCCGCGGTTTTTGGTCGTGTCGTTGTCGCCCAGCCTTTTGCGGCGCCGCCAGGGCAAGCGATCGTTCCGGCGGTGGGAGTGCCACCGGGCGGAAACACAACCACCGTCGGGCCGGGCCAAGGGGGTAGTGCCCAAGCCGATTTCGAATCGCTGATCGACCTTATCATTTCGACCGTCGCCCCCGACACCTGGGCCGAGAACGGTGGCGGCGAGGCGGACATCCGACCGTTCCCCGGAGGGATTTACGTCGACGCCGACGGCACGCTCGCATTGCTCAACCGCGACGAGCAAACCCGCGATATCGGCCTGGCACGGTTCGCGCCACCCACCAAGTTAGCGGCTGGCGATCCCCGTCGGACCGCCGGCTTGCGATGCATTTCCTTGCCACGTCTGGAACGCGAGATCGCCCGCCGCAAGCAGGCCCGCGAACCGCTTGATCATGCGATGCTCACTCTCGCCGGGCTGGAGCGAGTGCGGTACGTGATCGTACTCCCCGATTCGGGCGACTTGGTTCTCGCCGGACCAGCGGGTGATTGGCGGGCGAGTAGCCAAGGTCGAATTGTCTCCGCGCGAACCGGCGAGCCGGTGGTAAGACTCGACGACTTGCTCATTCTGCTGCGGAGAGGTGCGGCGTCGGCAGGGAGCCCGTTCGGCTGTTCCATTACACCGCGTCAGGAGGGGCTTGCCGAGACACAAACATTCTTGGCGTCGCACAAGGATAAGCCGATCGCCCCCGCGCGCCGTGATGCCTGGCTCGCCGATTTGCGGCTGGCGCTCGGCAAGCAAGAGATCGAGGTCTTTGGCATTGATCCCACATCGCGGGCTGCTCACGTGCTGGTTGAGGCCGACTATCACATGAAGCTCATCGGCATGGGACTGGCCGACGGAGTCACCGGCATGGAGAGCTATCTCGACACAATCGGATTGGATCAGCACGGCAATCCGCCGACGATGAACGTCTTGCGATGGTGGTTTGCGCTCAACTATCGCGGGCTGCGATCAACGTCGGACGGCCAGGCATACGAGATCGTTGGCGAGGGCGCTAAGGTTCTCAGCGAAAACGAAATGCTCAGCGAGCGTGGTGAGCGCATTCACACCGGCGTCGCCGATGAATTGACGCAGCAGTTTGCCCATAGTTTCACCGCCAATTTTGCCAAACTGTGCCAGAAGTACACCGTTTACGGCGAATTGCGGAATCTGTTCGACCTAACGCTGGTCGTCGCTCTCCTTCAACAACAGGGTCTCGCCGAGCAAGCTGGTTGGTCGCCGGAATTGTTCGTTGACTCGGAGCGATTGCCGGTGCAGCAACTTCACCCGCCGAAACAGGTTGAGAGCGTGGTGAATTACCGCGTCCTGAGCCGGCGGCATTTCGTGGCAGGCGTCAGCGGTGGAGTCTGGTGCGACGCGCGCGAATTGTTGTCGGCAAAGACCGAAATTGAAACGAATCGCGGCGGCGATTTGGACTATGCCCGCGAAGTTGCGCCGCCGGAAGATAGCCGCGAGTGGTGGTGGGACGCCCGTTGACCCTGAAATCGTAGCTGGAGCATCCTGCTCCAACTTTCGGCGGCTGGAAGCCGCCGCTAACCGGGCATCCACCGTCTGCCAATCGGCGTCATTTAGGTTGTAGGCACGAACTTCTACCGCGCCGTGCTTACTGCTTGGCAGCACCAACAGCGCGCGGATGTTCGGCCGCTCGTCGCAGTACTTTTCTACTTGTTCCGGTCCCATCACATAGAAAGCGGTCGAAAGTGCATCGGCCTCCGCGCCGGTGGGGGCGATGACGGTGGCGGAGTGCATCCCCCCGGCTGGCCAGCCGGTGCGGGGATCGAGTAAATGTCCATAGCTGCGCCCGCGGTGGCGGAAGAACTGCGTCGCCGAACCCGACGTGGAGAGGGCTTCATCGCGTAGCGTAAACTCCGCAATCCGCAGTTGTGGCCGCAGCGGATGACGCAACCCCGCCTTCCAGCCGCCGCGTTCTTCGGCAGCATTGTTGCCGCGGGCCACGAGCGTGCTGCGCCCACCGTGAAAGATAAAGTCATCAACATTAGATTCGGCCAACAACTCTGCCGCACGATCGAGCACGTAGCCCTTTCCAATGCTATTAAGATTGATCTCGAGGCCTTCGTATGCAAACGAAATCTCCCGCCGCTCGCGGC
Organism: Pirellulales bacterium; assembly: GCA_040901765.1. GTDB lineage: Bacteria > Planctomycetota > Planctomycetia > Pirellulales > Lacipirellulaceae > JBBDYG01. Next base: position 30,891 of record JBBDYG010000023.1, on the reverse strand, counting down.
TTAGCGTCACCTTCTCCCACCCGACGTTGGCCAGTGCCGCGGCGATCTCAACCTCACTCGGCAGCCGTCCCTCGCGCCGCGAGAATCCCCACACCTGCGACAGCGGCCCGCTGGTAATGTCGAACGCCCCGCCGCTCGCCGAGTGGAGTTCGCCTGCGAGTTCCAAGAGCGCAAACAACCGTGGTTCGACTTCCACCGATTCGGCTGCCGCGCGGCGGTTGATATCCATCACCTCGCTATGCGGCCGATAGACAGTGAGTTGGTCTTCAAGTTGCTCAATGCGATCGAGTGCCGCCATCGCCGCTGCGGTTTCATTTCGTTCCCGCGATGAATTGAGCCGCACCTCGAACTGGCATGCCATCGCCCGCCGACCAACGGACAACACGTAAGCCCCGCGCGAGTCGGCTTCAACGGGTGGAGAATCATCGCCGTCGATGACCGCGGCGATCGCGTCGCCGGCCGTGCGAATCGCCGCCTGGCCTTTCAAGAATTCACGCCGCGAATGGTGGGTTTGCCCCATGCGACCATTATACCATCGCCGTACTTCCATCGCGAAGCTTATCACACGGGGGCGGGCACACTCGGCCTGCCGTAGCTGTCCCGCGAGATTATACGGATTTCGCTAACCGCACTGAATAATGCAGAGCTACCTCGCCTCCGTCTGGGCCACTGCAGCAGGCACTGAATGGACACTATTGTTCGATTCGTGATCTGCCACATCGCTCGCGCATCGGATGGATGGCCCAATCAATTCGCGAACTTCTTGCTCATTCAACTCTTCTCGGTCCAGCAGTGCTTCGGCAAGTTTGTTGAGCTTGTCGCGATGGTCGGTTAATGTTCGCTTGGCGCGATCGGCGGCTTGGTGAAGGATTTTGGCGACTTCCTCGTCGATGACTTGCGCGGTGTGCTCGCTGAACTGCCGATGCTCTTGGACGATTTCGCGGCCCAAAAATGGATGCTCTTCACTCGTGGTATAGGCCACGGGTCCGAGGCGGTCGCTCATACCCCAATGGGTGACCATCCGCCGCGCGAGTCGGGTGGCTTGCTTGAGGTCGTTCTCGGCGCCGGCGCTGAATTCGTCGAATTCGAGTTTCTCCGCAGCGCGGCCTGCCAGTAACATGGCCAGTCGAGCGACCATTTCCTGCTGGCCAAGGTTATACCGATCTTCATCCGGCGTCATGTGCGTGACGCCCAGCGCTCGGCCGCGCGGGATGATCGTCACCTTGTGCAGGCGATCTAAGCTGGGCAGCGTCCAGGCGATGACGGCGTGCCCCGCTTCGTGAAAGGCCGTAATCCGTTTTTCGCGGGGAGTCAGCACCTCGTCACGCGCAGAGCCCATCAAAACCTTGTCGCGAGCGTACTCGAAGTCCTCTTTATCGACTTTGTCTTTTCCGTTCCGCGTGGCCCACAATGCCGCCTCGTTCACGAGGTTGCGAATATCGGCGCCAGTCAGACCGACCGTGGCCCGCGCGAGGCGGTCGAAGTCAACCTCTTCGGTAAGAGGGATATTCCGCGAATGGACTTCAAACAGCTCGCGCCGCCCTTCGATCGAAGGCCGATCCACAGTGACATGGCGGTCGAATCTGCCCGGGCGCAGCAGGGCCGGGTCGAGCACGTCGGGCCGGTTCGTGGCGGCGATGACGATTACGCTGGTGGTCGGCGAGAAGCCATCCATCTCACTGAGAATCTGGTTGAGCGTCTGCTCGCGCTCGTCGTGTCCGCCTCCCAAGCCAGCACCCCGCTGACGGCCGATGGCGTCAATCTCGTCGATGAACAGGATCGCGGGGGCATGTTTCTTAGCGTTTTTGAACATGTCGCGAACCCGGCTGGCGCCGACGCCCACGAACAGTTGAATGAACTCCGAGCCGCTGATGGAGTAGAATGGCACCCCAGCTTCGCCTGCAACTGCCTTGGCCAGCAATGTCTTTCCGGTTCCTGGCGGCCCCATTAACAACACGCCCCGAGGAACCTGCGCGCCGAGGCGTTGAAACTTCTCTGGCTCGCGTAAGTAGTCCACGATTTCCTTCAGGTCGCGCTTCACCCCCCGCAGGCCTGCCACGTCGTCGAACGTAACCTTTTGACCCTGTTCGTCGTAACGACGCGCTGGGCTTTTAAGAACGCTGGAGAGCATCCCGCCGCCGATCTGATCGCGGGCGCGGCGGGCGACGACCCACATTCCGATCAGCATCGCCACCAACAGGCCTAACCAGATCAATGTCAGTAGCTGGCCGCTGTCGAACGGTTGTTTGGCGTTGTACGCAACTTGATGCTCCTCAAGCAGTGGCAGCAAGCGTTCGTCGGGAAAGGGTGGCAGAATTACAGCGAATGTTTTGCTCCACCGCGCCGCATCATTCTTGGCAGTCGGGGCCGGTTTCGCGTTGCTCGGTGGTTCCGATTCCGGTTTGGCTTTTTTGTCGGCCTCCGCAGGCTTGAGCGGCGGTTCGCGAAACTCGCCGTAAGCCGTTTGGCCCTCAAGTTCAACGTTCGCCACGTTGCCGGCTTTGACCTGCTCAAGAAAGAACGAGTATTTGATCTCGTCTCGCGTCTCGCCTAAATCGCGGGCGAACAGCAACGCCGCCAGTAGCAGCAGCATGAGCAAAGCCCAGGCGGCGGGCGATACGGTCCGGCGTTCACGGGGCTGCGCTCGCTTGGCTTTCTCAGCGACTTTAGGCGGCAGATCTGACGCAGCCATAGTGTCCGTTCAAAAATAGTGAGAACGCTTGAGCAGCGCAGCAACGTCAGCCGATGGCACTAGCGAATTGTAAAGGGCTGGCAGCCGTGAAGCGAGTGCCAAGTTCCACACCGCAGCAGACGCAATCCTGGCAGCGACCGCGGGGTGGCGGAAAGAATGCGGCAACGATCCACAGCGCAGAGCCGAAAATCAATCCGCGGCCGGCTCGCTTACGAGCTTCCCGGCGCTGAACGTCTGCTCGATCACCTTGCCATCGGTGGTCCATTGGGTCGACTTTCCATGCTTGTCGCCGTCGGCGAAATTGACCTCCGCACGTTTGACGCCCTCTTTGTCCCACTCCGTTGAAACCCCGTGGCGCTTACCATCGCGAAACGCAATTTCTTGCGATTGTTTTCCATCGTCGAACCAAAACTTCCAAACGCCGTCCGGTTTACCTTCCACGTAATGTTCTTCGCGCGCGGGCTTTTCGCCGGTCGCATCGAAAGCGGTCCACGTCCCGTCCCGCTTACCTAGATTGTATGTTCGTTTCGCATCAAGGGTACCGTCGGGGCGTCGCAGTTCAATTTCGCCGGCAGGCTTTCCGTCTTCAAACTTCACCGTCTTAGCCAGTTGCGCGTTATCGTGGTAGTACTTCCATTCCCCGACGGGCGTACCGCGCTCGTATTGACCTTCCAAGAACATCTGTCCGTTGGCGAAATATTCGCGATAGAAACCGTCGTTGACCATCCGCTCATCGGAGAAGCTGGAAATCTCGCGCTCCGTCTTCGGCTTGCCGTCGTCATACTTCTGGGTATCGACCCATTTCTTCACCCACGTCGCTTCGACCTGAACGTTCTCTGGCAAATAGATCGGCGGGCCTGTGTAGGGTTCGATCTTGGCCGAGTCGCGCCCGGCGGCTGGCTTGGCTTCCTGAGCGCGAGCCGAAGTCGAGAGCAATAAGGCGATGCCAACGAAGATGGACAAAATCGGATAGCGATTCATAGCGGAGGCCATGGAGACAAAAGAATTGGAGAAAGCTCGGGTGCCTACGGCAGAAGTCAGGCAGCTTTTAATATTACACGGTCCGCGCCGAACGTCCACCGCTTCGCGGAAAGCTGGCCATTCTATGCCGGTTTTGCGGGTTATTCGCCGCCCGCCAGCAGCTACAATCGCCACCCAGCCGGCAGAACCGCCTGCTTCGGGATGACCGCAATGCCGTCGCGGACCATGCATTCGTTGCCGATGGTGCGGTCGGCGCCCTCGTGGTTCACGATCTGGACTCCTTCGCCAATGCGACAGTCCTTGTCGACAATCGCGCCGTCAATGACGCTGCCGGCACCGATGCCAATCGGCGGCATACCGCCTGGAAGTTTCGGCGACCCACCGATCGGGCTTTCGTAGTTGTCGGCGCCCATGATCACCGAGTTGCGAATCACCGCGTCGCGACCAATGTGGCACCGCAAGCCGATCACGCTGTTTTCAATGGTCGCCCCTTGCTCGATGATGCAGCCGTCGGCGAGCAAGCTGCTGCGGACCGTCGCGCCTTCGACGCGGGTCGGCGCCAGAAAGCGCGGCCGCGAATAGATCGGCGCCGTGGCTGAGGCCAAGTGAAATGGCGGGTTCTCCTGCGCAAGTTGTAGGTTTGCGTCGTAGAACGAACGAATTGTTCCAATGTCTTCCCAGTATCCATCGAACAGGTGGACCTGCACCCACCGGGAGCGAATGGAAGCCGGAAAAACTTCGCGGCCAAAGTCTGCGTAATCGGTCTTCTCGAGTGCTTCGAGGAGCGTGTCGCGGCTGAATAAATAGATGCCCATGCTCGCCAAACAGTTCCGGCCCTGGCTGTTCACCCCGCGGGAGTCGATCCACTTGGGGTCCATGGCCACGTCGCGTAGCTCGGCTTCTGTTTTGGGTTTTTCCAAGAAGCCGACCACCCGGCCCGAGTCGTCTACCCGCATGATGCCCATCGCCGCGGCCTGCGCGCGATCCACCGGCTTGGCGGCGATCGTCACATGCGCGTCGGAAGCCTCGTGCGTGTCGATCATTCGCCGAAAATCCATGCGGTAGAGCTGGTCGCCGGAGAGAATCAGCACGTAATCGATGCCCGGCTGAGAAAGGTAACGCATGTTCTTGCGCACCGCGTCGGCGGTGCCTTGGTACCAATCGCTGGCGGCGTCGGCTTGTTCGGTTTGTTGGGCGGCCAGAATTTCGACAAAGCCGTCGCTGAATACATCGAACCGATACGTGCTGCGAATGTGACGGTGCAGGCTGGTCGACAGAAACTGCGTCAGCACATAGGCCCGGTTAATTCCGCTGTTGATGCAATTTGAGAGTGGAATGTCGATGAGCCGGTACTTGCCGGCCAGCGGCACCGCGGGCTTTGAGCGATACGTAGTCAGCGGCTGGAGCCGCGTCCCGCGACCGCCACCGAGAACTAGTGCGACGACATTCTTCATATTCCACCTGAGCAGATACCGCAGTTCGTCAGACCTTAACCGCTATTGAACGCTAATGTTCGCTGATAGAAATGCACGAAATAACACAGTTCGTAAAATCTTCTATTTGCGTCCATCAGCGGCTTTCCAATTATCCCTTCACTACAAAGTTCACGAGTTTTCGCGGCAGCACAATCGTCTTTACAGCGACTTTTCCGGCCAGCAGTTCCACGATTTTCGCATCGGCGCGGGCGGCCGCTTCGGTGGCTGTTGCGTCTGCATCGGCGGGCACGGTCAGCTTACCGCGGACTTTGCCGTTGATTTGGACGACAATCTCAACGGTGTCCTGCTTGAGCCAGCGCTCGTCGAGCTTCGGCCACGGCTCGTAGGCCAGCGATTCCTGATGTCCGAGCACCTGCCACAGCTCTTCCGCCATGTGCGGCGCGAATGGCGATAGCAACAGCACAAATGACTCAATGCACTTTCTGGGCCGCCGCGACTCCTTGGTGAAAAAGTTCACGAACTCCATCATCCGCGCGATCGCCGTGTTGAACGACAGGTTCGCGATGTCGCTCGTGATCTTCTGGATCGTCAGGTGCAATTCGCGTTGTTGTTCTGAAGTTGGCTCGTCATTCGTGATGGCAGCATTGAGCCGCAAGTCATCGGCCTTCTCGTCAACGGCCAACCGCCAGGCGCGACCCAGAAAACTATGCACTCCGTTGACGCCCTCCATGCTCCACGGCTTGGTGGCTTCGAGCGGGCCCATAAACATTTCATACAGCCGCAACGAATCGGCGCCGAAATCTTTCACAACGGTGTCGGGGTTGATGACATTGCCGCGGCTCTTGGACATCTTTTCGGCACGCGAACTTAGCCTAATACCGTTGTGGGTCGGTTTCCCGTCGATAAACTGAACTTGGTCAAGTGGAATATCCTCTGCGGTTGTGGCAATGTCTTTCTTCTGAGCCTGGTCCTCGTGAATCGGTCTGATCTGCTTTTGAAAAGCTTCGTCAACAACAAAGTGCTTCCAATAAATAGGCTCGCCGAGAATCATCCCCTGGTTCACAAGCTTCTGAAACGGTTCGGCGGTGCTAACCACACCACGATCGTACAGCACTTTGTGCCAGAATCGCGAGTACAGCAGGTGAAGGACGGCATGCTCCGCGCCGCCGACGTACAGGTCGACCGGCATCCACGCCTTTTCAACCGCGGGATCAACAAACGCTTGCGTATTCTCCGGGTCCAAGTAGCGCAAATAGTACCAGCACGACCCTGCCCATTGCGGCATCGTGTTGGTTTCGCGCTTGTAGCGCTTGCCGTCGATGACGGGGTAGAGCCATTCTTCAGGCGCTTTGTCGAGCGGCGGCTCGGGCCGGCCGTGTGGCTTGAAGTCCTCAAGCGGCGGCAGATCGACCGGCAAGTCCTTCTCCGGCACCGCCCGCACGCGGCCCGTCTTGTTTCCGTTGGCATCAAGTTCATGCAGAATCGGAAACGGCTCGCCCCAGAACCGCTGCCGTGAAAACAGCCAGTCGCGGAGCTTGTAGTTCACGGCCTGTTGGCCGAGGCCTTGCACCGTCAAGTCCGCCGTAATTCTCTTCTTGAATTCGGCAGTGGGGAGACCGTTGTATTGTCCGGAGTTTATTGCGGTACCGTCACCGGGATAGCAAGCTTTTCCTTCAAGAACCGCTTGACGGTCTACTCGTGTTGATTTCACTGACTGCGATTCAACTTCGACGCGAAACTTTTCTTCATTCGGATCAACCACCGGCACGATTGGCAAGTTGACCTTTTGCGCAAACTCGAAGTCGCGTTCGTCGTGCGCCGGCACGGCCATAATCGCGCCGGTGCCGTAGCTGATAAGCACATAGTCGGCGACCCAGATCGGCATTGATGCACCGTTTACTGGATTGATCGCGTAACTACCGGTAAAGACGCCGGACTTGTCCTTCGCCAATTCAGTGCGGTCGAGATCGCTTTTTCGTGCAGCCGCTTCACAGTAAGCCTTCACCGCTTCCGAGTTCTCGGGCGTCGTCAACCGGTCCACGAACGGATGCTCAGGCGCGATCACCATGTAAGTTGCGCCAAACAGCGTATCGGGCCGCGTGGTGTAGATGCGGAGTACTTCGTCGCTCGGCTTTTTCGGGAAGCCCGCTAAGCCGCGGGCGGCCTGCCAATCGACCCATTTAGCCCCCGGCGATTCGCCGGGGGCTAAGTGGGCGTTTTCGGTGAAAAAATCAACCTCGGCCCCCACGCTCCGCCCGATCCAATTCCGCTGCAGCGCTTTGATCCCTTCGGACCAATCGAGCCCTTCGAGATCTTTCTCCAGCCGCTCGGCGTACGCCGTAATGCGGAGCATCCACTGTCGCAGCGGCAACCGCACTACGGGATGGCCGCCGACTTCGCTTTTGCCGTTGACGACCTCTTCATTGGCGAGCACCGTGCCCAGCGCGCGACACCAGTTCACGGGCGCTTCGGATTGATACGCCAAGCGATGATCATCCTGGTACGCGAGCACGGCGTCGCTACCCTGCTTCGCAACGTCGTCGGGTATCGGCAGTTCGCTAATCGGCCGGCCGCGTTGTTGTTCGTGGTCGAACCATGTGTCGTAAATTTGCAGGAAGATCCACTGGGTCCAGCGAACATAACCCACATCAGTGGTAGCTAGCTCGCGGTCCCAGTCGTAGCTGAACCCGAGCGATTTGAGCTGCCGGCGGAACGTGGCGATGTTCTTCTCGGTCTGAATCCGCGGATGCTGGCCCGTCTTGATCGCGTGCTCCTCGGCCGGCAATCCGAATGAGTCAAAGCCCATCGGGTGCATCACGCTATGGCCCTGCATTCGCGCCGCTCGGCTCACAATGTCGGTTGCCGTGTATCCTTCGGGGTGCCCTACGTGCAAGCCATCGCCGCTGGGATACGGAAACATGTCGAGCGCGTAGAGCTTCGGCGCGCCCGGCGCGGGCATCCGTGGCGCGGCAAACGTGCGGTGCTCCTCCCAGTAGGCTTGCCACTTCGATTCAATCGTGGCGGGGTTGTAGCGAGGCATGGGAGGAATTGCAGATTGGGGATTTCGGATTGCAGACGTGAGCCGCGTCGTCCTCGACCGCGGCAAAGTGCGGATTCTACCGCTATTTCAGCACCGCGCATACGGCGCGGGCGTTGACGCTACCGCGCGGCTACAATTACGATGATCCGGTTCGCCCGCGCGATTGTAGCGATATTTTCTCGACTCGGCGTGTTCCATGGACAAGACGAAGGTTGCCATCATCGGGTTCGGTACGGTCGGCTCGGGGGTTGCCCAACTGCTGATCGACCACGGCGACCGCACCGCCCGCCATGCGGGGCGAGTTCTGTGGGTCGAGAAGGTCGTTGTCAAGAATCCGAGCCAGCCGCGGCGGTACAAACTGCCCGACGGCGTGCTGACCGACGAGCTCGACGACGTGATCAAGAACCCCGAGATCAAGGTGGTCGCGCACTTGGTCGGCGGGCTGGAGCCGGCGAGATCGATCATGCTCAAGCTGCTGGAAAGCGGCAAAGACGTAGTGACCGCCAACAAAGCGCTGCTCGCAGAGCATGGCGGAGAGATCTTTGATCGGGCGCGAGAGCTCGGTCGCTCGGTGGCGTTCGAGGCGACCGTCGCTGGCGGCGTGCCGATTATTGCCAACATCAGCCAGTGCTTGTCGGCCAATCAGATTGAGGCAATTGAAGGCATCCTCAACGGCACCAGCAACTTCATCCTGACGAAGATGATCGAAGAGGGCGTGGGTTATGTCGACGCCGTCGCCGAAGCCCAGCGGCTAGGGTACGCCGAGGCCGACCCCGCGATGGATGTCGATGGCACCGACGCGGCGCAGAAGCTGGCAATTCTTTCGCACTTGGCGTTCGGCGCTCGGGCCGATTGGAAGTCGATTCCACGCTGTGGCATCGACACGCTCGATCTCTTGGATGTTCGCTACGCCCAACAAATGGGCTACCGTATCAAGCTGCTGGCGGTGGCTCGACTAATCGCCGACGGACTAGAGATGCACGTCTCGCCGACGCTGGTGCGGGCCGGCACGCCGCTGGCCGAGGTTCGCGGCGCTTACAACGCGATCAGCGTCGTGGGCGACGCCGTGGGGCGGCTCTTTTATCTTGGCCAAGGGGCGGGGCAGATGCCCACGGCTTCAGCAGTGGTGGCTGACATGATTGACACGGCCGTGGGCCGAACGGCGATCACGTTTCGCACGCTGGAGCTATGGTCCAACCGCAAGGCCCGCGTCGCTCCGGCCGACCACGCCAGCGCTGAAGGCCGATTCTATCTGCGGGTGATGGTCGACGACCATCCGGGTGTGCTAGCGCAAATCTGCAGAGTGTTGGGCGAACACGAAATCTCAATCGCTTCGGTCTTGCAGCAGGTGGATGCCACCAATGGCGAGCCGGTGCCGCTGGTATTTATGACCCACGAGACTACCGAAGGCGCTGCGGCGAGGGCCTGCGCCGAGATTGCCCGGCTGGAGTGTGTGGCCGGCGAGCCGGTGCGGATGTGGGTTAGGGATTGATTCTTATTTCTCCGACTACTCGGTTGGTTCGACACAGGGGGCAAGACGCCGCCGTTCACTTGTTGTTTAATGTGTCCCATGAAATACGCGATCCTCATCCCCGACGGCGCAGCCGACGAACCGCGCGAGGAACTAGGCGGCCACACGCCATTGGAGGCGGCGCGGACGCCAAATATGGACGCCGTGGCGACGGCCGGAGTTGTGGCGCGGGCATGCCATACGCCGCCGGCGCTGCCGGCGGGTTCGGAAGTCGGCAACATGAGCCTGTTGGGCTACGACCCGCTGGCAAACTTCACGGGCCGAGCACCGATCGAAGCGGCGGCGCAGGGAATAACGCTCGGGCCGGATGACTGGGCCGTGCGGTGCAATTTGGTGACGGTCATCGACCAAGTGATGCGTGACTTCACGGCCGGACACATCAGCACCGAGGAAGCGACCGATCTATTGGCTACAGTGCAGGAACAAATCGCGAGCGATCCCAAGTACGCAGGCGCGCTGGAGTTTCTTCCGGGCGTCAGTTACCGCAACCTGTTGCTCTGGCGCGGAGGAAAACTGCCGGCGCCGTTTACAATGGAGACCCGCACCCGCGCGCCGCACGACCTGACTGACCAGTCGGTTCTGGACGACTTTCCCCGCGGACCGGGAAGCGATGTCCTCACGGAGATCATGACGTCGTCGGTCGAAACATTCCGCGACCACCCGGTGAATGTCGTCCGCCAAGGCTACGACAAGCTGCCGGCCACGAATGTCTGGTTATGGGGGCTGGGCAAGGCCCCGTCGCTACGGCCATTTGCGGAGGTATACGGCCCGCGCGGGGCGATGATCACCGCCGTCGATCTGCTGCGCGGACTCGCGGCGCTCATTGGTTGGGACCGCATTGAGGTGCCCGGTGCGACCGGCTATCTCGACACCGACTACGCTGCCAAGGGCCGCTATGCGGTTGACGCACTCGATCGGTACGATCTGGTATGTGTTCACGTCGAGGCCCCCGACGAGGCCTCGCACGAAGGAAACACGGCAGAGAAAGTGAAAGCGTTGGGGGAAATTGACCACCACATCGTCGGCCCCGTGGTCGAGGCCTTGGAACGGCACGGCGACTGGCGAATTATGATCTCGCCCGATCACCCCACCTTCCTCCGCACTAAAACCCACACCCACGGCAACGTCCCGGTCACGATTGCTGGAACTGGAATCCAACCCGACGACTTCACCAGCTACGGCGACACGAACGCCGCCAATTCGAGCCTCGCCTTCGACGAAGGCTGGCGAGCAATGGGTTGGTTTATAGAAAGCAATTAATTGCGGAAACGAGTCCGTTGTCAAACGTCCGTGGCTCGTTGTATCTTACACGCCGCCGCGTCGAACGTCCCAGTCCCCCAGTCCCCAGTCCCCAGTCCCCAGTCTATGTCCCTGATCGTCCAAAAATTCGGCGGCACAAGCGTCGCCGATCCGGAGAAGATTCGCGCCGCCGCCCGGCGGGCCATATGTGCCCAGCAAGAGGGCCATCAGGTCGTGATGGTCGTCAGCGCGATGGGCAAACAGACCGATTTTCTGGTCAATCTGGCCAAACAGGTCTGCGACAACCCGCCTGCGCGAGAGACCGATATGCTCCTCTCCACCGGCGAGCAGGTGAGCGTCGCGCTAATGGCGATGGCCATTCACTCGCTCGGCAGCCGTGCGGTGAGCCTCACCGGCGGGCAGATTGGCATACGCACCGACAGCAGCCACACGAAGGCCCGCATTAAGTCGATCTCGACCGACCGGATGCGGAAGCTGCTCGACGAAGGAAACATCATCATCGCGGCGGGCTTTCAGGGAATCGACGAAGACCTCAACATTACCACGCTCGGCCGCGGCGGCAGCGACACCACCGCCGTCGCCCTGGCGGCGGTGTTAAGAGCCGACGTGTGCGAGATTTACACCGATGTGGACGGTGTGTTCACCACGGACCCGCGGCTAGTGGCCGAGGCCCGCAAGATGTCGCACGTCAGCCACGACGAGATGCTCGAGCTGGCGAGCCTCGGCGCGGGCGTGATGCACAGCCGGTCGATCGAATTTGGCAAGAAGTTCAACGTGCCGATCCACGTCCGCAACAGCGGCGTGTTTACCGACGAGCCGGGGACGATCATCGGCCCGATTGCCGAGTCGCAAGACCGGGCCGTAAGTGGTGCGGCGCTCACCAAGAACGAAGCCCGGATTTCTATGTTGGGCGCGCCCGATCAACCCGGCACGAGCCTCGCCGTTTTTGCCAAGCTTGCCAAGCTGAATGTCGCCGTCGACATGATCGTGCAGAATGTCGGCCACGATGGTCTGGCCGATATTTCTTTCACCGTGCTCGAAAGCGACTTGCCGACGGCGCTGCGGGCCGTGCAAGAGGCGGCACAGGAATTGGGGGCCGAAGAAGTCACCCACGATGCGAGCGTCTCAAAGGTTTCGGTCGTCGGCCTGGGCATGGCAACGCAAACGGGCGTCGCCGACCGGATGTTTCGCGCATTGGCCGAAGAGGGAATCAACATTTCGGCCATCACCACGAGCCAGATCAAGGTCTCGGTGCTGGTGCAGCGCGAGAAAGCCCTCGACGCGCTGCGGGCGGTGCATCGCGAGTTCGAGTTAGAAAAGCCGCCGCGTGGGCGGGCGGCCTTCGGCGACGCCATCACCGCCGCCAAGGCCGCCGATGCGGTCGATGTAATCTCTCGCCTCCAGCACATGGAAGACCTGACGATTCATAATGTAACGCTCGATGTGACTCAGGCTCGGGTCACGCTGTCGGAAGTCCCCGACCGCCCCGGCATTGCGGCCGATATTTTTGAAGCCATCGCGTCGCAAGAAATTCTCGTCGACCTGATCGTGCAGTCGGTCGGCCAAGGTGGAGAAACCACGCTCAGCTTCACGGTCCCGCGAAAAGACCTCGATCGATCCGGAAAAGTCGCGATGGAAATCGTGGGACAATTCGGCGGCGACGTAACTACACAGTCCGAGATCGCCATCCTGAGCGTGACCGGCATCGGCATCCGCAGTCATACGGGCGTCGGCATTCGCATGTTCCAGGCACTTACCGAGGCCGGCATCAATGTCGATATGATCAATACCAGCGAAGTGCGCGTGAATGTGGTGGTGGATGCCAAGAAAGGCGAGCAGGGCCTCGCCGCCCTAAAGGCTGCGTTTGCCGATGTGCTGGGGTGATCTGGCGCAGCCGTCGCACCACGTGCGACACGGCAAAAGCGCATTACTCTTCCTCGTCGCGCTGCTCGCGCCACACGTCGTTTAGCACGTCTTCCGAGACGTAAATCGGCAGCGGTGGATCGCATGTCACGGCCACGGCAATTGCGTCGCTCGGCCGAGAATCGACTTCGATCAGCTCCCCTTCGTGGCGGACGCGGAGCTTGGCGAAGTAGGTGTGCTCCCGTAGTTCGCTGATTACCACGTCCTGGAATTCACCACCGATCGATTCGACGGCATTGACCAGCAGATCGTGCGTCAGGGGCCGCGCCGCCTCCAGGTGCTTCACGTGGCGATCGATGCTGTGCGCTTCGAAAATGCCGATCAGGATCGGAAAGGTGCGGTCCCCCCCGACCTCTTTGAGATAAATCACCTGATTATCGTTAATCTCGCTGATAATAATCCGCGAGAGTTCCATAGCAACCGGCATGGCTGCGATTCCTTCCGACTTGTGGACAAGAGATTCCCGTTCCGGCAAGAATTCATTATAGGGTCGCGGAACGAGCGGATTCCAGTAGCGGGGGGCGGAATCCAAACGGACTAGGCTGAGGACAATCTTTCAACGTCCTCAATCAGCAACGGGAGCTTTTGCTGAATTACGTCCCAAACAATTGGATCGGAGACCACGTCGTAGCCGTGAATCACTACATTTCGAAACGAGATAATCTTCTCGTACTCACGGATAGCGGCAATCGATGGTTGCGAGAGGCGCGCTAGCCGATTCAGGGCTTCGCCGCTGACTTCAAATTTCCGTTCCACCGCCGCCTTGACTAGCTTATTCGCGTGGTACTCATCAAAGGACATCGCGCCGACGAACTGCTGAATATCGTATGCGGCGGCGAGGATGTCGATCAAATACTTTTCCACATCATGCTGCATACACGAGTCTCCTGTCAGACTCGATTCGCTTACGCAGGACGGGGTTTTGCAATGTCGAGAGTTCGACGAGGTCGACGTCACAACCGAGTATCCGAATTAGTTCCTCGCGAAGTGCTAGGAACCGATCGAAAACCCCCGGACGCAATGGATCGTTGAACTCGACAAGAAAATCTGCATCGCTGTCGACGTTGTAGTCTGAGCGTGCGCGCGAGCCGAAAAGGTCGAGCCGCTTGACGTCATTCGCTCGGCAAGCGACGACGATCTCAGCGAGGCTTTGATCCAATCTAGTGAACTCGGCATTCATATTCGATACTCCGCAGCGCCCATTAATTCTAGCATATGGGGTCGGCGAGACGGTATGCCTTGATGCCTAAGAAATTTTCCCCAGCGCCGCCTCGACGCTCGCCAGTTGCCCGCGCGCTTCGGCCAGTTTGTCCCGTTGCTGCTGTACGACTTCCGCGGGGGCGTTGTCGACAAAGCCCTTGTTGGCCAACTTTCCGTCGATCAACTTCGCGAACTGCGCAAGCTGATCGCGTTCTTTGCTGAGCCGGGCGACTTCCGCCTTCACGTCGATGAACCGGCTCACGTCGACATGGACTTCCATGCCGGGCAGGGTCATGCTGGCGGAAAGATCGGGGGCCGCCGCGTCGGGACCGAAGGCCGTCCCGGTGGCACGGGCCATTTGCGTGAAGTAGGGCTGCATTGGCCGTAGCAGCTTCGCGGCCTGGTCGCTGCAGCGAACGGTGAAGTTCAACTCGTCCTTCATCGAGATATTCTGCCGACTACGAACTTCTCGCACCGCGCCGAGGACCGCTTGGAAAACTGCAAACTGCTCTTCGATCATCGCATCCTGATCCGCCCGGTTCGCCTCCGGCCACGCCGCAATGCAAACGCTCTCCTCCGCCGCTTGCGGCTTAGCGATCCCACGCACCGGCGCCACTTGCGCCAGCAGTTGCCAAATCTCTTCCGTCACGAACGGCACAATCGGATGCAACAATCGCAGCAGTGCATCGAGCGCATGAGCCAGCACTCGCTGCGCGGCAAGCCGCTGTTCCGGAACACTGAACCGGGCCTTGGTCATTTCGAGGTAGAAACTACAAAACTCGTTCCACGCAAAATCGTAGAGTCCCCGCGCCGCATCCGCGAAGCGGTACTCGCCCTGTGCCACCGTCACCTGATCGGTGACGGTCGTGAGCCGCGAAAGCAGCCAGCGGTCTTCGATTGTCAGGTCGTTTGCAGCGACCGGTCCCGGCTCATAGCCTTCGAGATTGATCAAGGAGAACCGCGCCGCGTTCCAAAGCTTATTGCAAAAATTCCGGCCCAGCTCGAACCGCTCGCTCACCACCGCGCCGCGCGGCAGGGCCTTGTCCTCCGGCTTTTCGGCCCACTGGGTCCGGAACGCCTCGCCGCACTTGTCGCACTTCACTCGCGGCAGTTGCCGGTTCTGCTTCGTCTGGTTCATGAGCGCCCCGCAATGGGGACATTCAAACTCCACCGGCAGCCGCACGTCTTGCGTCTCGGTCGTCAGATAGGCAATCCCGAACCGCAGCGCGTCCGCGCCAAATTTCTCGATGACATCGAGCGGATCGACGCCGTTCCCCTTCGACTTCGACATCGTCTCGCCGTAGCTGTCGAGAATCTTGGGGTGAATGTAAACCTCGCGGAAGGGCACCTCGCCCATGTTGTAGAGACCGGTAAGCACCATCCGCGCGACCCACAGCGTGATGATATCACGGCTCGTGACGAGTACGCTCGTGGGATAAAACCGCTTAAGTTCCGGTGTCGGCTCGGGCCAGCCGAGCGTCGAATGCGGCCAGAGGGCGCTACTGAACCAGGTGTCGAGGACGTCCTGCTCCTGTTTGTAACCTGACTTCTCGATTGCGGCCAAATTCGCGTGATCGTTCTGCAAACACCAAAAAGCCGTCCCCGCAAAAGTCTCGGGATCCCAATAATGATAGAAGCAGCTATTCGATTCTAAAGTCGCACCAGCGTCCTTTATTTCAGCCGCGGCAAGTTGCACGGCTTCTTCTTCCACGTTCGCCTTTTCCGCCGCATTCGAGAAGTTCTTGGACCAAACTGGAATTCGATGTCCCCACCACAACTGCCGTCCCACCGGCCAGTCGCGTTTCTCGCCGAGCCAATCGAGATACGTCTTGGCGTAACGCTCGGGCGTGATTTTCACGCGGCCGTCGGTCACGGCATCCATTGCCGATTGTGCTAGCTCGTCCATCTTCACAAACCACTGATCCGCGAGATACGGCTCAATCGGCATCTTCGAGCGGTCGGAGTGGGCCAGATCGATCTCGCGGTTCTCGATTTCCACGAGCAGTCCGGCCGCTTCGAGGTCCGCGACGACTGCGTCGCGGGCCTTCAGCATTTTCAGGCCGCGGTACTTTTCCGGTGCGGAATCGTTGAGCGTGCCGTCGGGATTGAGAATATTGATCGCGCCGATCTCGGAATGGCGCTGCCAGACTTCATAATCATTCGCATCGTGCGCGGGCGTGATTTTCACGCAGCCCGAGCCAAGCTCGGGCTTGGCCCACTCGTCCGCGATGAGCGGAATCGTGCGACCGGTGAGCGGCAGCTCGAGCTTCACACCTCGCTGCGCCATGTCGCGTAGCTTCTCGAGCATCGGCAGCACCGCAGCCCGCCGCGCCAGCAAGGAATCAGCTTCCTCATTAAGCGCGGCCCGCTCCTTCTCACTCGCCGTAAGCATCTCTTCCCGCAGCTTGCTGCTTAGCTCATCAAACGCCGCCGCCGGATCGGGATGCACCGCGACCGCCGTATCGCCGAGCATCGTTTCGGGGCGCGTCGTGGCAATCGTCACAAACTCCGGCTCGCCGGGCCGCGCGTCGATTACGGGGTACTTGAAGTGCCAGAAATGGCCCTTCACGGTTTCGCGGATCACCTCGTCGTCGCTGACGGCGGTTTGCAGAAAGGTGTCCCAATTCACGAGCCGCTTGCCGCGGTAGATTTTACCGTCCTGGAACAGCCGAAAAAACGTCTCGCGGACCGCGCGGGCGCACTGGTCGTCGAGCGTGAATCGCAGCCGCTGCCAGTCGCAGCTACACCCAAGCTGCTTGAGTTGCGCCAGGATGCGGGTTTCGTACTGGTCTTTCCACTTCCAGATGCGCGCAACCAACCCGTCGCGGCCCAGGTCGTGCCGCGAGAGTTTTTCTTCTTCGAGCAGCCGCCGCTCGACTACCGCTTGCGTGGCGATACCAGCATGGTCGGTGCCCGGCATCCACAGCGTATTGAAGCCCGACATCCGCTTCCAGCGAATCAATATGTCCTGCAGCGTGTTGTTGAGCGCGTGGCCGAGGTGGAGCGCCCCGGTCACGTTCGGCGGCGGGATGACAATCACAAACGGCTCGCGCGGATCGGCAGGATCGGCGTGGAAGTAATCGCGCTCTTCCCAGAACTGGTACCACTTCTGCTGTGCGGCAGCGTGATCGTATTGCGAGGGGAGACTCTTGAAGTCCATTTCACGGCCGATCAATGAGTTTCAATCCAGGAACGTTATGAAAATCCCGATCGCGCGCATCGAGGATGAGATCGTGCTGAATCGCGAGCGCTGCTATCCACATATCATTCGTGGGAATCGGCTTGCCCCGACGCCGCAACGCGCTGTAAACGGCTACATAGTGGTCGACCGTCGCCTCATCAGGCGCCAGCAAATGAACGTCGGGCCAGCTGAGAAACTTTGCAAGTCCTTCCTCATTCTTATTCCGTTTGGATCCGAAAGCAAAACCCCCGCGCAGTTCGGCAAGAACGATCAGGGATATCCATATCTCACTCGCCGATTCAAATCGAGCGACAACATCTGGCACTCCCTTTGCGAAATCGGTGTACCGGTTTGAGTCGATAAGCAGCCTCACTGCCACAACTCCCAGTCAATCTGGCGTTGATCCGCAAGTGCGGCGTCGAATTCCGGATCCTCCACCCACGTTCCAGCGATATCCGACAAGTCGCGACGCTTCTGAGGAAGTGCGGCAATTCCCAGCTCTTTCGCCAGCGCGTCAAGAATCGCCTGTTCGGGACTCTTGTGCTCGGCCGCAGCGCGAGCGCGCACAGCGCGGTCGATTTCATCAGGCACGTTGTTTAGCGTGTAGGTCATACGGCAATTCTACGCTCATTTATTCCAAAGCGATGGATCGATGCGTCGCTGCTCCTCGAAGACGGCTTTCATCTCCGGAGTGATCAACCCGCTTGCCCGAAACATCTGACAAATCCCGCAGTTTACGGTGTTCCGACTCGACGCCGAGATCGCGAGCAATCGCATCGAAAATTGTTGGCTCAGGGATTTTACGCTCCGCTGCAGCGCACTGGCGAAGCGCGCGATCAATTACGCCGGAACTGTTTTCGATGGTGGAGCTCATATACGCATTGTAAATCGTGGGGAACGATAGGCAAAGTGAGTGCTAACGCCATCCCCGCGACCAGCGGTCGCGGCTTTATGGGCGTTCTTCCTTACACAACTTGTACTCAATGCTATCAACCAGCGCGTCCCAACTTGCTTCGATGACATTTTCGTGAACGCCGATGGTGCCCCAGACTTCGCCGGCTTCGTCGCGGCTTTCGATCACCACCCGCACGCGGGCGGCAGTGGCGGCTTCGCTGTTGATCACCCGCACCTTGTAATCGACAAGCTGCACGCCATACAGAGCCGGGAACCGGCCGTCGAGCGCCTTTCGCAGCGCCGCGTCGAGCGCGTTCACCGGGCCGTCGCCTTCAGCCACTTCGTGGCGGATGTCGTCGCCGATTCGCAGCTTGACAGTCGCTTCGGTCGTGGTCGCTCCATCGCCTTCCGTTTCGACGCTGACGTGATAGTTGAGTCGCTCGAAGTGGGGCGTGAACGTCCCTTCGAGCCGCTTTACGAGAAGCGCAAACGAGGCCTCGGCCGCCTCGAATTGGTAGCCTTGGTTCTCGAGCTCGACCACCTCGCGCAAGATGCGGTCCATGAGCGCCTGATCTTGTTGAATGTGGTGCTTTGTGGCGAGCGCGATGATGTTCGATCGGCCCGAGAGTTCGCTCACGAGCACGCGACGCTCGTTGCCGACGGTTTCGGGGCGGATGTGTTCGTAGCTATGCGCGACGCGATTGACGGCATGAACGTGCATGCCTCCCTTGTGGGCGAACGCGCTGGGGCCGACGAACGGCTGGTTGATCCGTTGCCGCATGTTGGCGATTTCGTACACATAGCGCGAAAGCTCCGTAAGGTGCTCAGGCCCTGCGCCGCCAAGGATCTGATAACCCGGTTTCTTAAGCGCCAAGTTGGCCATCACGCTTACCAAGTCGGCGTTTCCGCAGCGTTCGCCGAGGCCATTGATGGTCCCTTGCACCTGCACCGCGCCGGCGTCAACCGCGGCAAGCGAATTGGCGACCGCTAGCTCGCAATCGTTGTGGGTGTGAATTCCTAGCGGCACATCGACGGCCAGCGCCGCTGCCTTCGTCATTGCGGCAACTTCCTCCGGCATCGTGCCGCCGTTGGTGTCGCACAGCACGATCCGTATCGCTCCAGCGCTCGCAGCGGCTTGGATGGTTTGTCGGGCATAATCGGGGTTCGCTTTCCAACCGTCGAAGAAATGCTCGGCGTCGTAAATCACTTGCCGGTTTTGCTCGACGAGAAATGCAACCGTCTCGGCGATCATCGCCAAATTCTCTTCGAGCGAGACCCGCAGCACTTCGGTCACATGAAAATCGTGCGTCTTGCCGACGATTGTGATCACCGGCGCCTGCGAATCGAGCAGCGCCCGCATGCCCACGTCGTCGGCTGGTTTGATCCCCTTTCGGCGGGTCATGCCAAACGCGCACAGCTTGCTGTGCTTGAGTGGTTCCGCCGTCAGTCGCTGAAAAAACTCGGCGTCCTTGGGGTTCGACAGAGGATAACCGCCCTCGATGTAATCGATCCCCATCTCATCGAGCCGCCGGGCGATCAGGACTTTATCCTGAAGCGAAAAGTTCACGCCTTCGCCCTGGGCGCCGTCGCGGAGGGTCGTGTCGTAGATTTCGATGTGTCGCATGGGAAGCAGGCCGGATTGAGGAAGAGGCAGATGCGAACCGCTGATAAACGCTAATTGAACGCTAATCATGGGAGAATGGCAGGTGAAATTTGAAGTACATGTTTTCAGTCGTGAAGCATTTCTTCCATTTGCGATTATCAGCGTCCATTAGCGGTTGACTGAAATTCCACAAAAAAACCCCGGGGCTTTTGGCCCCAGGGTTGTGCGTGTATCGGTATCGACCGAGCAGTCACCCCGTGGGCCACTTCTCCCGAATAATCACGATAATGCCTACGCCAGTGGCATGGCAGGTCGGATTGGGATTCGAGTTCAACACAGAAAGGCTCCAATTAAAGTGACATTCCAAGTCTAGCTGCGGGAACGGGGATGGTCAACCGGCGTCGGGTTAACCAATCGTGTCGGTAAAACCAGGAACTAGCAGCGAGCGGTCGAGTTTTCCATTCGGGACGAAAAACTCGACCTGGCCCGATTCGTCGCACAGCCAAACTTCTTGGGCACCCTGCTCGAAGTAAAGCTCCTTCTTTTCGTCAAACTCCCGGCCAGAATTCGACGGCGAGCGAATTTCGACACAGATTTGAGGTGCACGCGTAAACGGAGTTTCATGGCCGTGCTGGGCGACGAACTCATCACTCAACCAAGCCACATCGGCAACTTTCACACCCAATCGTGTATCGACCGAACATTCCGAGATAACTCTGCCAGTGCCAACTTCCTCACGCAGGATCGCGGCAATCTCGACCTGAAACCAACCGTGGCGATTCGACGCTGGTGTCATGAGAATTTGCCCGAATTCGTTCAGTTCAATTTTGTACGGCAAATCCTGCAGGCTGGGATCGGCAAGTACTTCGGCCCATTGCATGACGTACGACCCTCGAAAAGGTGTTCTTCGCAAATATGCGCCGCCGCAATTATACCCGATCGATAACTGCGATGCACGGATACCAAAACTTCAGCAAAAAGCCCCGGAGCTTTTGGCCCCGGGGCTGGATCTGTTGAGAACGGGCGCGGCGAACGCTCTGGAGGGTCGCCCCGCCGCTTCTACTTCCGGAACTGTCGAACCCCGCACAAGGCTGCCGCGAAGAACATGATCATTACTGCGGAAGCTGGCTCTGGAATTAAGCCGGAAATGCGAATCTGACGCAAGTCCGCGTAGCTCGTGCCGGCGTTGGTTCTAATTTCGACCGAAGTCATCAGCATGCCATCGGTGGCCAGCACCGTGAAAAAATTCGAGCCGTTGCCAATCGACAGGGGATTGCCGTCGTCATCCAACGTGATCGTGGCGCCGGTCGGTGTGTTATCGGCATTGACGCCGAGAATAGCGATCGTAATTGAACCGTCACTGCCCAAGCCACCTACGATTGCAGCATTGAAAATCAAATCTCTGAATCGCAATGAGGCATCCGCCAACGCGACCGTGATTGAATCGTCGATTGCAATCTGGTCG
Source organism: Pirellulales bacterium (assembly GCA_040901765.1). Taxonomy (GTDB): domain Bacteria; phylum Planctomycetota; class Planctomycetia; order Pirellulales; family Lacipirellulaceae; genus JBBDYG01. Next base: position 9,685 of record JBBDYG010000023.1, on the reverse strand, counting down.
GAATCGATGTCATTCAACTCGCGAGCTTCCACGCGGGCTTGGCCGTTCGACGGGGCGGCTAAGAATTGGCTCGGCGAGATGAATGTGACAACGGTACCCGATTGATTGGTCGCACCCGAAATCGTCATACCGATACTGTCATTGTTAAGCTGGACGTTTTGCTCATCGGGTTCGGGGTTATTGCCATCGAATACAATGAAGCTGGCATAGCCCGGCGATGCGATGAACGAGGCAAACGCGACGGCAACTACAATGGCGGACCAGCGACCCGCGCGAAGAAAAAATCTGCGGTTGTTAATCATCATTAGCGCAACTCTCTAAGGTAAAGTCCTGCAAGGCGCGACCAAAAACCCCCAATGCGCCCAGCCGCCTGTATTTTGCCGCGAGGTGCGTCTCTCCGCAAGAGTCTTGTCAGGGAAATCTTGACTTTTTTCGCTCAAGAGTTGGAATCCACCTGCTTAACGGGGTTACGCCAAATCCTGTCGAAGCGGCCTTGCAGGCCGGGCCGGGAGTTTTGTCACACCGTCCGGCCAACTTCGTAGCGCGCACGGCGTGGCAGAGTGGCGAAATTCTCGAGAAACTCACCATTTGGTCGCCGCGCGACCAGGTAACTTTCCGGTCAAAATTCGCCCTCCCGCAACGTCCCCCCTATCAGGCGCTCTCTGCCCTGGATTGTGCGTCCTCGTCTTCCTCCTCGTCCCACTCCTCCATCTGTTCGTCCGCCGACTCATCTTCCTCCTCCCACTCGTCACCCCCATCCTCCTCATCCCACTCAACCTCCTCGTCTTCCTCGGATTCGCGCTCGTCGGTCTCATCCGAATCGTCCTCCGCGTCCTCCGGCGGGTCAGTCTCGGCGGATGGCCGAATCTTCGCCGGTCGCGACGGGGGCATCGTCGGAGCTTTAGCGACTGGAGAGTCGTCCTTCGCCGCGCCGCCAGCCGTCATCGCTTCCCAATCTTCGACCGACAGCAGCACCTCGCGGGCTTGCGAGCCGTTGTACTGGCCGACGAAACCGTCCTCGGCCATGAAGTCGATCAGCCGGGCCGCGCGGCCGTAGCCGATGCCCAGCGCCCGCTGCAACAGCGAGCAACTGCCGCGGCGCTCGCGGACGATCATGTCGATCGCGGCTTCGTACAGTTCATCGCGGCTCTTGAAGTTGCCCGGACCGGCCGCTTCCTGATCGTCCTTACTCTTGAGCTGCATTAGCTCGTGGGCGAACTGCTGGTCGTCGGTGCCGACGTAATCGACCACGCGGGTGATTTCGTCGTCCGAAAGGTACGTACCCTGCCCGCGCAGCAGCACGCTCGTGCCGGGCGACAGGAAGAGCATGTCGCCATTGCCCAGCAACTTGTCGGCACCCATCTCGTCGAGCACGACGCGGCTGTCGGTGCGGCTGGCCACCTGGAACGCGATTCGGGCCGGCAGGTTCGACTTGATCAGGCCTGTGATGACATCGACCGTCGGCTTCTGAGTGGCGAGGATCAGGTGAATGCCGACCGCCCGGCTCTTCTGTGCGAGGCGAATGATGTGTTGCTCGACATCTTTGCCAGCGGTCATCATCAAGTCCGCGATTTCGTCCGCCACGATGACAATGAACGGCAACGACCGCGGGATCTGCTGCCACTCTTCCTCGGCTTCGGGCTGCACGCGGCTACGCAGTTCTTCTTCGCTAAGCTGGTTGTAAACGCTGATGTGCCGCACGCCCGCGCGGGCCAGCAGGGCGTAGCGTTCCTCCATCTTGTCGACGGCCCAGGCAAGAATCGCCTCCGCCTTACGCATGTCGGTTACCACCGGGTGCATCAGGTGGGGCAGCTTGCGGTAGCCCGATAGCTCGACCATCTTGGGGTCGATCATCAACATGCGGACTTCATCCGGTCCGCGGGCCATGAGTATCGACACGATGATCGAATTGAGGCAGACGCTCTTGCCCGTCCCCGTACGGCCGGCGATCAACAGGTGCGGTAACGAGGCGAGGTCCACGACCAGCGGATTGCCCGCCACGTCTTTGCCGAGGAAGATCGGAATCTTCATCCGCTTGGCCCGGCCGTTCGTCTCTTCGATCACTTCCCGCAGGCGAACGAGCTGCCGCTGCTCGTTGGGAACTTCGATGCCGACGGTGTTCTTACCCGGTATCGGCGCGACGATGCGGACGCTTGGCACGCGCAGCGCAATCGCCAGGTCGTCAGCCAGACCGGTGATGCGCGACAGACGCAAGCCCGCTTCCAACTCGACCTCGTACTGCGCGATAACGGGGCCGGTTTCGATTTCGACGACCTTGACGTTGAAACCGAAATCCAAAAAAGTTTTCTCGAGAATCTTCGCCTTGCGGCGGACCTCCTTTTCATGCTCTTCGTAGGAGACGTTGTCGGCTGGAAGCAGCAACTCCAGCGGCGGCAATTCATAGTCGAAAGCCGGTTCGGTGTGCGTGTCGGCCGCGTCAAGCTGGTCGATAATCTCCTCGCGCTCGCTCTTCGGTTTGGGCGCTTCGGCCGGCTTTTCCTTCTTGCCGCTGAGCGCCGACTTGAGCTTCTGCTTGATTTTTCCGGTGGCGGTTGGCTTGCCGTTGTCGGCGGCATCCGGTTCCGGCGTTATTTTCTCAGCCTCGATCTCGGAGGCCTTCGCCGTTGGTGTGCGGATTCTTATCTCGGCCGCGACGCTGGGTTCTTCATCTTCTTCATCTTCTTCCCATTCCTCTTCTTCCGCGGCCGATCCACGATCAAACGGCTCCAGGTCCGTGCGGCGCGGTAATGCGCGGCGGGCGGCAAGCTGGCCGACTTGCAGTAGGCCCTTGCCCGATGCCTTCGACGTTCGGGCCGCAAGGCGGAAGAAGAAATAGTCCGACGCCAGCAAAAGTCCCGCAGCCAGCAGGCTGAATGCGAAGATGTACGCGCCGGTGGCGGCGAAATTTCCTTCAAGCCAGCTTCGGCCCATGGCTCCGAGGTAACCGCCAGCGCCGATTACCGGTCCCGGCGTCCAGCCGGGGAAAACCATCGCAGCGAGTGTCGTGACCGCCAATAGTGAAATCGCCCAGCCGATGATGCGCAGCATCGGTTGATCAACTTCACGTCTTGCGAGCAGCAGGCCCGTAACGACGACGAGCGAACCGCCGCTGTAATAGGCGCCGATCCCGAGCGCCGAAATCAGCAGGTGGGCCAGCCACGCCCCGGTGCGACCGCAGGCGTTGTGGACTGCGTCGCTCGGCGGATAGATGAGTTGACTAGGCGGATCGGTCGCGTTGTAGGTGGCCAATGCCACCACCACGAACAGCGCGCACGCCCCCAGCGCCAAAGCGAAGAGGTCGATTTTGAGGCGACGAAGGTCGGGCATGGGTAGTACGAGAGCGCGCAGTCTGACCGCTATCGCCAGTGTCGGCCAACGATGTCTTTTCGCAACACAAACTCCGTGGAGCTCGCTAACGGCGTTGCGACACGCATCATGCAATACTTGAGACGAACCGGAGAAACTGTTAGCACCGGACCGCTGCACGCGGCGTTGCCGGCATACTCGTTAGAGGGGTGCTCAGTTGCATCGCTCGGGCAAAAACACCCGTTGCGGCCGTAACAAACCTTCGCCCGCCGAGACAAGAATTGCCACCAAAGCGCCCGACACATCAACGGCGGCAACTTCGCCCACGGTCGCCCCGCCAGGAATAGCTATCCCCCGGCAGATCGTCGCCACCTCGGCATCGGTGACGGTCACGGTGGGCATTCCGTCGAGCAGCCCAAGGGGCGATTGAAGGCGATTTGCCAGCGACTCGACCGTTACTTCGTCGAGCGGCAAAGCATCTTTTAGGTGGAACGGTCCAATTGACGTTCGCACCAAAGCCGACATTACTGCCGCGGTGCCAAGTTCCGCCGCGAAGTCGCGGCCAAGCGAGCGAATATAGGTGCCGCTGCCACAGCGAATGTCGAGCATGAGTTGAGGGTACTGATATTCCACGACGTTTAGCGAATGGATGGTGACTGGCTTCTCGGCAAGCTCGACCGGCTTGCCGCTCCGAGCAAGTTTGTAAGCCCGCCGCCCTTCGACTTTCACGGCGGAAAAAGCCGGCGGCCGTTGCATGATCTCGCCCACGAATTTGGGCACCGCGGCATCGACGGCATCGCGGGTGGGAATGGCGGCATCGGCCAACTCGATGACTTCGCTTTCGAGATCGTCCGAAGCACTGTGCCGCCCCAACAAGAACGAGCCGCGGTAGCTCTTCGGAAATCGATGGGCATATTCCAACAGCCGCGTCGCAGGACCAACGCAAACCAACAGCACGCCGGTCGCCAGCGGGTCGAGCGTGCCGGCGTGGCCCACCTTCACGGGCCGCACTAATCGTTGCACGCGGTTCACCACGTCACGCGACGTACACCTGGCCGGCTTGTGAATATTGAGCACGCCGAACATGCCAGTTCGTTTCCCCCGGTTGCCAGTGTAGCTGAACTCGCAAGAGTTCAGCTTATTTCCGGCACATGCTGAATTCTTGCGAATTCAGCTACGCTCGGCCCCGGTAGCCAATACATGGACCGGTGCAGGATACTGCATTCTCGCCGCTATTTCGCCAGCCCCCAGCCCCCAGACCCAAGTTCCATATGGATTCCCACGATACTCTCGCAACGGAACTCGCCGCCAGCGGGATCGAATTCACGGCCGAGCAAATCGAGCGGCTGGACGCTTATCGCGAGCAGCTTTGGGCGTGGAACGAGAAGCTCAATCTCACGCGCCACACCACGCTCGAAAAGTTCGTAACGCGCGACGTGGTCGATAGCCTGGAGCTTTCCAAGCTCATCGATCGTGGGCAGCGGGTGCTCGATATCGGAACGGGGGGTGGCGTGCCGGGACTGATCCTGGCGATCGTCCGGCCCGATCTCAAAGTCAGCGTGTGCGAATCGGTCGGCAAGAAAGCTCAAGCGGTGGAGGCAATGGTTGCCGAATTGGCGCTGCCCGTCGCGGTTTTTCCGTCGCGGGCAGAGGAGGTGCTCGAACTAACCACGTTCGATACCCTATTGGTCCGCGCCGTGGCGCCGTTGCGAAAGATTCTGAATTGGCTCGAACCCCATTGGGATGCCTTCGATCAGTTGCTGCTCATAAAAGGCCGTTCTTGGACCGAAGAACGTGGCGAAGCCCGGCATCACGGTTTGCTTAAAGGTCTCGAACTGCGTAAAGCAGCCACCTATACGACGCCGCGGACCGACGCGGAGAGTGTGATTCTGCGAATTTACCGGCCGGACTTGGCTGGCTAGACCGCTTCGCCAAGGGATAGCCAAAGCACGGCGATTCTCATAAACTCGAAGAGGTTTCCGCTCACCATTCCATGCTCGATATAAAAGGACTACTGCCGTGGCAGAAAAAACCGAAACCGCTCCCAAGACCGACGGGGAACCAGCACAGCAGCCGCAACAACGGCGAGTGGAGGTCGATGACAAGGACTCGATCTGCACGTACGCGAACTTCTGCCGCGTGACGGGCACGCCCGAAGAGTTGATCCTCGACTTTGGCCTGAATGCCCAGCCCTTCGGCGTGCCTACCGAACCGGTGCAAGTGAAGCAACGGATTGTCACCAACTACTTCACAGCCAAGCGGATGCTGCAAGCGCTCCACCTTTCGGTTCAAAGGCACGAGCAAGCCTTCGGGGTGCTAGAAACCGATGTGCAGAAGCGCGTCGTCGGCCGCGGGCAGAATCAGGCGTAACGGTGGCTTTTCGCGCTAAGCCGCAAGCGGCAGTTCTGAACGCGTCATCGCGTTTGCAACATGCGGCTGCGCTCCATCGCGTCTTCGGCAAGGCGGATGTACTCCATCTGATTTGTGCCGGCGTATGCCCGTTGAAACGTGACGCTGAGGGCCGTGAAGCTAAACGGGTCGGACGGCTCTAGCTCGCATACCTTCTGTGCCGCTTGGATCGCCGCCTCGTGCTGGCCGAGCCTTTGCAGCACCACGGCCAGTGCGGAATGCGCGAGGGCGTAATTCGGGTCGGCCGCTATCGCTGCTTGCAGCTTCTCGGCGGCTGCCGGCAAAGTGCCCGCAGCCTTGAGCTTGTCCGCTTCGTCGTAGAGTTCAGGTGCGGTGGCCATCAGGGCGGTCTCCAGAGGAAGGGACGCAGTCGTTGCTATCGGAATCTTAGCGGAGCGAGCCAGTGATTCCAACCGACCGCCGATTCGCCCAGCCAAGTCTGTATACGAGAATCGAAATTCTCGCGAGTTTCGGAGAAACTCGCCGACGTGCCACTCTCCGCAGGCGGCGTCTGCCGGCATCTTCGGTTAAGCCGGCACGATCGGAACGGCCGATAGTGGGTGAAGGCGGAAATCTTAAAATCCGCCCCGGTCCCATCCGCGTTGAGGAACCCGCCAGTGCCGATTCACCCGCTGGCTGTCATCAGCCCTGCCGCCAAGATCGCCCCGGACGTCCAAATCGGACCGTTTTGCGTCGTCGAAGCGGGGGTAGCGATCGCCGAAGGCTGCCGCCTGGCGGCGCGGGTCAGCGTGAAGGCCGACACCGTGATTGGCCCGAATACGGAAATCGGCGAAGGGGCGGTCATCGGCGGCATGCCCCAGCACCTCAATCGTCCGGCTGCACCGGGCGGAGTCCTGATTGGCGCTCGGAACGTGATCCGCGAGAACGTGACGATCCATCGCGCGATGGAGCGGCCCCATTTCACAACGATCGGCAACGACTGCCTGCTCATGGTCGCGGCCCACGTGGCCCACGATTGCCAAATTGCCGACAACGTCATTCTCGCGAACAACGTGATGCTGGGCGGCCACGTTCGTGTCGATCACCGCGCCTATCTCGGCGGCGGTGTGGCCGTGCATCAGTTCTGTCGCGTCGGACGGTTAGCGATGATCGGCGGCATGGCCCGTATCATTCAAGACGTGCCGCCGTTTGTTATGATTGACGGCAGTTCGTCGCTGGTGGTCGGCATGAATCGCGTGGGACTGAAGCGCGCCGGCTTCACGCCAACCGAAATGCAGGAACTGAAGGACGCTTACCGCGCCGTTTATCGCAGCGGAAAATTGTGGTGCGAAATCCTTGCCACGCTGGTTCAGCGATTCACCAGTGGTGTCGCCGCCGATTTCGAACCATTCCTCCGCACGACGACGCGTGGCATCACGAGCGAACGCCGCACCCCGCCCCGCGCCACCGTGCGCCTGATGCGCGACGACTCCGATCTCGACGTGGAAGCCGATGCACTCGATAAGCGGCTTGTGGGTTGAACCTGCCATTTGACCGGCATCCGCGTAAGTCCTTTAGTGAAGCCAATCTACGTCTCGGCCAACGGTGTCCCGACTCTTCCCACCGCATTGCCACTTTGGCGCACTCGTCCTGCCGCGGGTATACTGCGAACTCTTTGCGATTCCCCCAAGAAGAGGCTCCCTATGATGAGTTGTTTTGCACCGTGTTCATTTGTGTTGCTGTTTGGCTCGGTCGGTCCTGCCGACGATTCGATAATGACTCCGCGTGACGTGCCGCCCGTCGTGGGGACCGCCATTGCGAGTGGAGATGAAGAGGCCCTGCAGATCAAGCTCACCTGCCCCCGCGCCACGTGGCGTGTCGCGGGGCAGGCCGTGCCGAAATCCCAGTGGCCGGAACTGCGAGTCGAGGTGGAAAACGACACCCGCACGCTCGTTCTCGGCGGCCCCGGCGCGCTGGCCGAATCGCGCGTTGTCGATCTCAATGGAAACGACCTGAGCAACGGCGACATCTTGCAACGACTGCATACCGACACGCCCGTGTTGGTGTCGGTCAGTGGAAAAATGGTCGAGCCGCTCTACCTGCAACTGACCAAGCCCGACGCGCTAATCATTCTATTGGGCGCGCGCGACGGCGTTCCGGCGCCGACCTTGCTGCCAAGCGCCGTGCCGCGGCCGACTTCTTCGGGCGTGGTGCCGGTGATGTATGACGAACGCCCGCGCTGGCGATCGGTGTTGCTGCGCGGCGATCATCACCGGCCGCGCGGGAAGCTGCGCGAGGTGCTGGGAATTGGCGAACGGTGAGTCCGACACTACTCCGTTTTCTTTCGCTTGAGCGAGTCCAAGTACGTATAATGGTAGTGTAAATGGAGAAGAAGCATTTCTCGAATGTCCATACTGCGTGGAACAAGGAGTAACGACGATGGCAGTCGGCGAAAGAATTCAACAGTGCATCAAGGATCTTTCGGAACCGATGCAGGCAGAGGTTCTTCGATTTGCGGAAACCTTGAAGGCCAAGCTTGAGCAAGAACAGATTGCTCAGGAAGATCGCCAGTGGTCGGAACTGTCACTGCAGCTTGCAATGCGGGGTATGGAAGATGAAGACAGTCCGGAGTATTCAGTTTCCGATCTGAAAGAAGCGTTCTCGTGAAACAACCGGGTAAGATCGTTCTTTTCCGATTTCCGCAGGCCAACTTGTCGGGAGGCAAGGTCCGTCCGGCTTTACTATTAGCTCGACTACCGGGAGTACACGACGATTGGCTGACGTGCATGATTTCCTCCCAGCGGAAGCACTACCATCGTGGGTTTGATGAAATTGTGGAACAAAGTGACTCTGACTTCGTTCCGTCGGGTCTGAAGCTTTCAAGCGTCATTCGGATTGGCCGTTTGGCAGTCGTCGAAGGAAATGTGCTGCTCGGGGCGGTGGGCGAAATCAGCGACGAACGTCTGAAACGTATTAAGACACGATTGGCCCAATGGCTGAATCCGTAAAACTCATTTCATTCTGAAAACAGTAGAAGCCGCAACATCCGGCACCTAAATTGCAGCGTCGCCTCCCAGCCACTTTTCTCCCGGGAGGTTTCTCATGCGCAGCAAAGCTCATTTCAAGAGCCATCCGATTCACCCGATGCTGATTGCGTTTCCGGTGGCGTTTATTGTAGCGGCGCCGGTGTTTGATTTAGCGGGGCTGCTGGGCGGCTGGGAGACGGCCTGGACCGTGGGCGCTTATTCGAGCGTTGCGGTCGTCGTGACGGGACTCGTCGCCGCCGCGCCGGGGCTGATTGATTATTTGTATGTGATTCCGCCCGATAGCTCCGCAAAGCGGCGTGGAACCTACCACATGGTCGTCAACGTGACGGCGCTAGCGTTGGTTGCCGCGAGTTGGTTCTTTCGCGATTGGGATTCGTTACAGCCCGAGCCAATGGCGATGGTACTCGAGTTCTTAGGAATGGGATTCATGACAATCGGTGGATGGCTCGGCGGCACGCTCGTTTACCGAAATCAGATTGGCGTTGATCACCGATATGCTAGGGCGGGGAAATGGCGCGAGGAATCGGTCGAAGGCGAACCGGGCGAAGCTGTGACCATTCCCGGCGCGGACGAACTCGAAGTGGGTCAAATGATGTTGGTACACGCCGGGGATCGTCGCCTCGTCGTTGCCCGCTCCGACGAGGGTTTCGTTGCCTTCGACGACCATTGCACGCACCGTGGTGGATCGCTTGCCGGCGGGGTGCTTGCCTGCGGCTCGGTCTGTTGCCCGTGGCACGGTTCGCAATTCAGCGTCAGCGACGGATCGGTCCAAGCCGGCCCAGCGGAGAAGCCGATCGCAACTTACCGATTGGAACAGTCCGGGCGAGAGGTGCGATTAGTGTTGCCCGCATACTCGGGCGCGATTCGCGAATAACCGCTGAATTTCATCGACTGAGCTGAATAGGCGACCGCAATCAGCGTTCCCTTGCCCTAGCAGCCCGTTGAAATTCTCTCCAAGCCGCTTACCATATGTCCACGGGATT
>JBBDYG010000022.1:0-46786 GCA_040901765.1 Pirellulales bacterium | reverse complement strand
ACCAGCCCTCACGCTCGTCGCCTAGAAAACGACACTTGTTCAACGGGCTGCTAAGCGCTGTCGCCGCTGCCGCGGCTAAAGAAATGATCCGGACGTTATTTATCGGCCTCTCAGAACACACGGTTATCAGTTGTCGCACAGAAGTTAGCGAGCGTCCCCTCTTGCCGACAGCCGAAAGCCGATAGCCGACAGCCCCACCCCATGCACTTTCTAATTACCGCGATTGGCAGTTACGGCGACGTTCACCCGATGGTGGGCTTGGGCGAGGCGCTGCGCACCCGCGGCCATCGAGCAACGGTCTTTGCCAGTCCTTATTTCGCGGACGTGATTGCGGGCGCTGGACTGGACTTAGTGCCGATCGGCACGGTCACCGACTACCTGGAAATGACCAAGCATCCCGACCTCTGGCACCCACGCCGGAGCTTGCCGTTCGTGTTCCGCGAAAGCGTTGGCCGCTTCGCCCGTGAAGCCTACGGCAAAATGCTCGAATTTCACGAGCCGGGAAACACCGTAATCGTCGCGCACGGCCTCGACGCGGCGGGGCGTCTCTTAGGAGACACGCATGGTGTACCCGTTTCATCGGTAATCTTCGCTCCGATTGGGCTATGGAGCAACTACCACGCGCCCAAGGCGGTCGGTGCCTTTACCGGGCCGCATGTCCCGCGATGGTTCAACCGCCTTCAATTCTGGCTGGCGGACCGAATCATCTTTCATCCCCATCTGGCGAAGCCAATCAACGAGTTTCGCCGGGAGTTGAATTTGCCGCCGATCAAACGGGTGTTCGATGAATGGTGGTACAAAACGGATCAGATCTTGTGCCTGTTCCCCGAGTGGTTCGGGACGCCGCAGCCCGATTGGCCCGAGGGAGTCGAGCTAGTTGGCTTTCCGCTGTGGGACGGCGGTCAAACAGGGTCGCTTTCGCGCGACGTGAGTGAATTCCTCGACGCGGGCGAACCGCCGATCGTGTTCACGCCCGGTTCGGCAAACCGCGACGCGGCCACATTTTTGGCGGTGGCCGTCGAAGCGTGCGAGCGGCTCGGACGCCGCGGGATCCTGCTGACGAAATTCGCCGAGCAACTTCCCAAGTCACTTCCCGACTCGATACGGCATTTTGCATTCGTGCCGCTCAGTCAACTGCTGCCGCGAGCGGCAGCATTCGTGCATCACGCGGGGATTGGTAGCTGTTCGCAAGGATTGGCGGCGGGCATTCCGCAGCTCTTGCAGCCGATCGCCTTCGATCAGCCCGACAACGCCGACCGGCTGATGCGATTGGGAGTGGCCCGTGTGCTATCACCACGTCGATTTACGGTTTCCGCCGTCGCTAACGCAATTGACCAATTGACTCGCGACTACGTTGTCACCGAGCGCTGCAAAGTTCTTGCCGGCCGATGCCGCAACGCGCACGCGCTCGATCGCGCCTGCGATGCGCTCGAACGCCTTGGAACGGACATATCGCCAACCGCGTTAATGGCGACGATCACGTCATAAAGAAGGAGAATGACACGATGACTGACCAACCGCTCGCGAATTCGAAGATTCTGATCTTCGTCGGTGATGACTACGAAGACCTCGAGTTATGGTACCCGAAGCTTCGCTTAATGGAGGCCGGTGCGCAGGTAACCGTCGCCGGTCCCGAAGCCGAGCGAGAATACCAAGGGAAGAACGGCTACCCTTGCATTTCCGATGCTGCCATCGCGGCGATGGAAGCCAAGGACTTCGACGGAATTGTCGTACCCGGCGGGTTCATGCCCGACAAATTGCGGCGCGACCCGAAGGTGCTGGAACTCGTCCGGCAGTTTTCGGCGGCAGAAAAACTGGTCGCCGCCATTTGCCATGGCGGATGGATTCCTATCTCCGCGGGCGTCTACAAGGGAGTGAGAGTCACCGGCTCGGCCGGCATCAAAGACGATCTGGTGAACGCTGGCGCTCGCTGGGAAGACGCCCCGGTGGTGATCGACCGGCACTTCGTCAGCAGTCGAAAGCCGAGCGATCTGCCAGATTTTTGCAGAGGAATTTTACAGGTGCTCTGTCCCGTGTAGCACGAGTCTCCGACTCGTGAAAACACGACTCGGAGAGTCGTGCTACAATTGCCGCGATCCAGGTTGTTACGTTGACAGCACTAATACTTCACAGCGGGCTGCCAGCGACTGGAAATCTGCGCGTCGCTTTGACTGGGAACGAACGACGAGGGCGCCGTCAGGGCGGTCGCCTGCAACGCAGCAACCCGCGCGGCAACCTCTGGCTGATTGTGATTGATGAGGAGCGAACGTTGATAATTGGTGAGCGCTTGCGAATAGTCGCCCGCTTGGTCGCGCAGTCGGCCAAGCGCGGTCAGCGCTCGGGCATTGTGCGGCTCAGCGTTGAGGGCTTCCACGAGCTTGCTCTTCGCTTCGGCGACTTGGCCCGTTTCTTCCAGCAGCCGCGCCAGTTCAACCTTCGGTTCGGCAAGTTGCGGGCTGGCGGCATTCCAATTGTTAAGAAGCCGGAAGGCCTCCGTTTGTCGCCCCGTCTCGGTCAGCAAAACGGCGAGGCCACGGTAACAATCGGTATGCTGGGGATCTCGCTCCAGACATTGGTTGTAGAGCAACTCCGCTTGCTGCAGATCGGCGGGCCGGTTGTAGAGGACACCCGCTTTGTGTAATGACGCCGCCAGATTGTAGTAGGCGTTCGACGAATCGGGATCGTGCGCAATCGCCTGTTGAAAGCGATCGCTCGCGAGTTGGTAGTTTCCTTGCTGGTACAACTTGACGCCCTCGGAATTGAGGGCCGTGCTGGTCACATTGCTACAGCCCGCCCCCAAGGAGAGCGCGCCTGCCACGATCAACGCGCCGTGCGAGAGGAGAAAACGTCGGGTGGTGGTCGCAAGAGAACGCTTCACTTGACTATACCGGTCGGTCTGAACGGTCGGTCCCGGGCGGGTCGTAGCATGGGGCGGGGGACGGTATCACCCCGCCGTAACCGTTACAAGAGGAATCGCCGGGCGGGAGCCGCATGGTCGTGGCCGGACGACCGAAAAGTTTGACGCACCGGTAAAAACAGTCAAAAGCGAACCGATTGCGCAGAACAACCAGTTTTCGGAACCCCTCCAATTTTACTCGCCGGCAGGACGATGCTTGCATTCATCGGAACGTTGGCACTCACCGCCACGTCCCGCTTCGCGAACGCAATCGAGGAGAAAGCATCGTGGCCAAGCGTATTGCCAGTACGAAGACCGCCCCAGGGCGGAAGAAGGTTCGTGGGACCGAAACTTCCAAGGCGAGCGGTGCTTCGCCGCGAAAAGCCGCACCGGAACAAGTCTCGATTGATCGACGCACGGGGGACCGTCGGGCGGTGGCGGGAGCGGTCGCCCCAGCCCCGCCATTGGAACGCCGCCAAAAGGTCAACCGACGACGCCAAATCGATCCCACGACCTGCGAGCGTGATTACTCCGACGACGAGGTCGAATTCATGAACGCGCTGGACCTCTACAAACGAAAGAGCGGGCGAATGTTCCCGACTTGCAGCGAAGTGCTAGAAGTAATCCGCGGCCTCGGATACGGCAAGCTAACGGCGAATTCGCAGCTCCAGCCGGTCAACGAAAGCACGCAAAATGGCGAGCTAACTCGCAATGGAAGCGGTCAGAGTTCGGAAAACGACTCCGATACTCCGGTCGAATGGCCATCGTAGTTCGCCTTCGATCTACGCCCAAAGGGCGATGGAAGCCGGCTTGAAGTTTCCGGTTTCACCCTCGGCAGGCTCAGAACGAATCGACTCGCCCGGAAGAACCCGCCGCAGCGCATGCCACGCAACCGCAACCGGGCGGATCGCCGACGTCAGTTGCGCGGATTCCGAGAGCGCGGCTGCACGGCGTACTTGATGCGGCAGCGCGGCAATCCCGCGACCAGTCGAACGCCACACGTCCTCGCTCGAAGGGCGGCCTTCTTCCAATAGCTGGGCAAGTTCGCCTTGAAAAGGCCACGCTGGCGCGGTCGATGTGGATGAAGTGGCCGACTTCTGATCAATAGTCGGCAACGAACCTGATCGAAGCAGGAGCGCGGTAGGAATCGCCACCACAAGTAAGCTGGCGGCAATCAGCCAGCGCATCCAAGGCTGGTGCCCGGAACCGACCCGACCGGCCGGTGGCAAGGTCTTCGATTGTTTCGAGGAATCTGCGACAGAGTAAACTTCGGCAAGCACTCGCTCCGAAAAATCATACCGCAACTCAGGGGTAGTTCTTGCCATGCTCACGGCACGGTCAAGGGCAGCGAACGCGTCCGCAGTCGCGCGGCATGGAAGACACCCTGCGCAATGGGAGACCACTGCCGGGTCGGCAGCCCAGTGGAGCCGCTGGTCCAGCAGTTGGTTCAATCGCTCTTCAACCTGCGTGCATTGCATGGGAACCCTCGAAAATCACTTCTCTGCGTTGTAAGCGGGCGACAATTTCCCGCCGGGCCCGATGAACCCACGTCTTGGCGGTGCCCACCGGCACCGCAAGCATTTCGGCGATCTCGGCGTAGCTCAATTCGTGTTCGTGAAATAGTCGAAAGGCGCGAGACCAATTCGGGCGAATCTCCTCGAGCGCCAAACTAAGTTCTTCCTGCAGGTGCTTTGCGGCCGCGCACGGCCAGTCTTCGCTCTCCGCACAGTCCGCCGCCCAGTCCATTCCCGTCACTGGCAGCCGGCGTTTCGCGCGATGCGTCCGGCAGCGATTGGCAGCAATCGCCAAAATCCACGGTTCAAAGGGCCTCGTCCGGTCCCAGCGGTTCAAATGCCGCAAAGCCCGCACGAGCGTTTCTTGCGCCGCGTCCTCGGCGTCATGCACATGACGTAGCATCCGCCAACAAACGCCAAACACCGGTCCCTGGAACCGTCGCACGAAATCAACCATGGCGGCCTGGTCGCCGACAAGGCACGCGTCAATGAGTGTCAAATGGTCGCTCGGCAAGGCTGGCAAGTCGCTGGTGCTGCTCCCGGAGGCTCTGCGATTCTTAAAGTGCTACCCGGCACGAAGTGCGGAAGTTTGCGCTAAAATTGCCTAAATCAAGAAAATGAATATTAGGGGCGAAATGCACGAGCCTATATTCAGACGCCTACCGGCGACGTGACATTTCCCGCAGAACGTCGGCCGCCGCTTCGCGGCTATCTTTTGCCATCGGCCTCATAGGAACGGGTGGCAACTTACCCGGCTTTGTTTTTTTGGTGTCTTTTGGCTCCGCCACGCTTCCGTCCGCTGCAGTCTCGGACAACAAGTCGCCGTTTGATTCGCCAGCCGCGGTCGTTCTGCTTTCCAAAGTCGTGGCAATCGCTCGCGTTTCGTCCAATTTGAAGCTCTGAGTCTCCGCGAGAGAGCGCGCACCCGGATCGGGGCCAATCAGCCAGCGGCTGATGTCCTCTTCACTAGCGGGGTCGTCTGGCATCGCGGCGCTGCGAACCACTGCATCGGCAACGCTTTTCACCTTCGGCTGCCGCGCGGACTTTGCCACATGCTCGTTGTGGAACTTGAAATGGAGCGGCCCCACCCGCAGCTCATCGCCGTGTTCCAACGGCGTCTCCTCTTGGATGCGAATGTCGTTCACATAAGTGCCGTTGCGACTGCCCAGATCGCGCACCGTCACCCGCTGATCCGTCTTCAGCAACAAACAATGGTGGCGGCTAATCGCATCGCTACCTGCGCGCAGCGTGCAATCGCTGGCCCGGCCGATGACGAACTTGTCCTTCTTGAGCGGAATCTCCGCGCCCTGCTTCGCTCCCGCTAAAACACAAAGCTTCATATCTGACCCCTGCGTACTCCGCACAAAGGAGAATCTTACTTAAAACGACAAGCGATACAGTGCGGACCTGCAGGAGAGTTGCTGTTCGAGAAACATGCCGCGGCGGCTGCGATCCTCGATCCAACTCTCGATTGAAACGTCTAACCCCTCTTAACTATCTATACGCACGATTGTGCGGAAATAATGACTGCTAAAGCGAACGGATGAATCTATTCGAAAAATAGCGGTTTACCACAGCACCTACTGCGGGTGGTTTCATTATGACCATATGCAATTCCCCTGCCAAGTCGATTTGCCGCATTTCGCCGGGTGCTATATCCATCCTTGGTATCTTCGGCGGGCCTCCGGGGTTGGCTTAGCGCCGATTCGTCCATAGCGACGAGGCAAACTTTTCGGTCACCGTCCGGTTTGCGAAATCGGCCTCCGCGGCCGTGATCGGCTGCGGTTTCATCGAGAGACCCAGTTCGTCGCTGAGGCGAGCGGTCCACCGATCCGAAAGCTCGAACGGCTCAATTTGCTGACCCGTTAGGTCGCTAATTCCCGGTAGTTCGGGGGCGAACGACGACTTAGCAAGCAAGACGCTGCCGTGCTGCAAAACTGCTCCCCGCCGCCGTCGCTGGGCACTTCCGGCGATTTTCCACTCGCCAACGACGCTGTTCGACCGCTCGGCCAGGACGACGTCATTCTGCCCTCGACGCTGGAAACACAGAAACGGTTGGGGGCCTTCGGAGCGGGCCGATTCACACAACTGAACACAAACACTTGATTTGGCCCCAAACTTCTCGTTGAGAGCGATGATGAGCGAGACGTGTACCAGGTTGTACAGCCGGTCGGGATTGGCCGCGAGCGGGTTATCGCGTGGCAAAGCGAGAGAATAGGTAAGCTCCCGGTCGTGGAGGATGGCGCCGCCACCGGTTGACCGGCGAACGGCAGGACACGAGTGGCTGTACGAGTGCGCCTCCCGCTCTGCGTATCGTTGGAAGTATCCAAGCGACAAAGTCGGCACGTCCCATCTATAAAAGCGAAGTGACGCGATCCCCTGCTCGGCGGCGGAACCGAACAGAACTTCGTCCGCCGCCATGTTCCATGCCCCGTTGGCCGGCGCATCGACGATAAGCCGACAGGCGGTTGCCAAACTACTTCTCCCGGTAGACCAGCACTGGCTGCCGGGCAGCACGGACTTCGTCCGGTCGGCTGATGGCGGTGGAATGCGGCGCTTCGTGCAAGAGATCGGCCGGTTCTTCCGTGACGCGGAATAGCGTCTCGGCAAAGGCATCGAGCGTCTCCTTACTTTCGGTTTCGGTCGGCTCGATCATCATCGCCTCGTTCACGGAAAGGGGAAAGTAGACCGTCGGCGCATGAAAGCCAAAATCGAGCAACCGCTTGGCGATATCCATCGCCGAAACGCCGCGCTGGGCTCTCAGCTTCGATGCCGACGCAACAAACTCGTGCATGCAGCGGTCCCCCTGCGGCACGGGCAAGAAGTGCTTTACCTTGCTCAAAAGATAATTGGCGTTGAGCACGGCGTTCTCGCTCACGCGGCGGAGGCCCTCCGGCCCATGCGCGCGGATGTACGCATACGCCCGCAGCAGCACGCCAACGTTGCCAAAAAACGATCGCACGCGGCCAATCGACTTGGGGCGATCAAACTCGAGCCGATAACGCTCGCCGTCGCGAACGACGAGCGGTACGGGTAGATACGGTGCGAGCTTCTCCGTCACGCAAATCGGCCCCGCTCCAGGTCCGCCGCCGCCGTGCGGTCCGCTGAAGGTCTTGTGGGGATTGTAATGCTGCATGTCGGCGCCAAAGTCACCTGGCCGGGCGATGCCGAGGATGGCGTTCATGTTCGCGCCGTCAAGGTAAATCAGCCCGCCGCGGGCATGGACGGCATCGGCAATCTTTCGCATGTTCGGCTCGAACACGCCCACCGTATTGGGATTGGTGATCATAAACACGGCGACCCGATCATCGAGCTTGGCTTCGAAATCAGCCATGTCGACCGCCCCAGTCGGCAGCGTCTTTACCGTAATCGTGTCAAAGCCGGCCATCGTGGCGCTGGCCGGGTTCGTCCCGTGAGCGCTGTCGGGCGTAAGAACTTTTGTTCGTTTCTGGCCGATGTCGCGGAAATAGGCCGCCGCGACCCACAGGGCGGTCAACTCGCCGTGGGCCCCCGCCGCTGGCTGCAAACTGCACGCTGGAAGGCCCGAAATCTCGGACAAGATCTCCTGCATCGAATAGAGAAACGCCAATGCACCCTGAATCGTGCTATCTGGCTGGAGGGGATGCAGATCGGCAAACCCGGGCATCGCCGCGGTTCGCTCGTTCCGCTTGGGGTTGTACTTCATCGTGCAACTGCCGAGCGGGTAGAAGTGGGTGTCGACGCTCATGTTCTGCGTCGAAAGGTTGACGAAATGCCGCACGACTGCCGGCTCGGCAAGCTCGGGCAGGGCAGGGGGGGTGTGGGCGATCTCGTTCGCCGGCAGCAGCGAATCGATCGGCCGCTCGGGCACGTCGCACTGCGGCAATCGGTGCGCGCGGCGGCCACGCTTCGACAGTTCGAAAAGGAGCTGGGTATCGCGGGTGTTACGCATGTTTTACAGACCTAAACTTCATGTACGGGCAACGGCGCGCTGGCGACTGGTTTTCTGTGATAAGCTCGTGAGTGCATCGACCAAGAAATCCATTTCCTGCTTGGTCCGCTTCTCCGTCACCGCCACCAGGAAGCAATCGCTCAGTTCGGGGTACCACCTGCCCAGCGGAATCCCGGCCAGGAAACCCGACTCGAGTGCATCCTCCAGCAGTTCCTCCACACGACTGTCACGATCGCGAATCACGAACTCCTTAAATGTCGGCTGCTCAAACGCCGGTGAGAAACGGTCGCTCTTGCAAAGCTGGTCGGTCAGATAACGCGACTTTTGCAGGCATAAGTTGGCCGTCTCGCGCAATCCCTCCGGACCCAGCAGCGACAGATAAACCGCCGCCCGCAAGGCGAACAGTCCCTGGTTGGTGCATACGTTGCTGGTCGCTTTCTCGCGACGGATGTGTTGCTCGCGGGTTTGCAGCGTGAGGACGAAGCAGCGGTTGCCGCGGCGGTCCACCGTTTCACCGACAATGCGGCCCGGCATACGACGGATGAGTACCTCTTTGCAGGCCAGGATTCCCAGGTAAGGACCGCCGTAGGACATCGGCGTTCCAAGCGTGTGCCCCTCAGCGACGGCGATGTCGGCACCGTAGTCGCCCGGCCGCTTGAGCAGGCCCAGGCTGATCGGATCGAACACGCTCACGAGTAGCGCACCAACCTGGTGAGTCACGGCGGCGATGCCTTCGGCATTCTCGATGCAGCCAAAGAAGTTGGGTTGTTGAAGCACGACGCAGGCGGTCTGATGGTCCACCGCGGCGAGTAGTTCCGCGGGATCGACCACTCCATTCGGAGCGGGCACCGTCTCCACTGCGACGCCGAGCGTGGTGAGGTACGTGGCAATGGTTTGACGATATTCCGGGTGCAAACTCTCCGGCACAATTACCTTGCCGAACCGCTTTGTGGAACTAATCGCCATTAACACGGCCTCCGCGGCGGCGCTCGCGCCGTCATAAAGGCTGGAATTGGAAACATCCATCCCGGTAAGTCGCGTGATCAGCGACTGGTATTCGAACATCGCCTGCAAGTTGCCCTGGCTGACCTCCGCCTGGTAGGGCGTGTAGCTGGTGTAAAACTCGCTCCGGGAACCAATCACGTCGACCACCGCGGGGACGAAATGGTCGTAGCTTCCGCCACCTAGGAAGCAAACCGCCGTGCCGGCGTGTTCGTTTCGGCCGGCCAATTCGCGAACGTGTTGCTCCAGTTCGATTTCGGTCAGCGCGGGCGGAATTTCCAGCGGCCGATTGAGCCGCAAATCCGCGGGAACCATCTCGAAGAGATCCTCTATGGAATTGACGCCAATGGCGGCGAGCATCTCGCGCTGGTCTTCGGGAGTGTTGTAAAGATAGGGCATGGTGGGAAATGACGAATGACGAATGGGGAATGGCCGATCACGGATGACGAATTCATTCGTCATTCGTCATTCGTGCTTCGTCATTAACTAGGCTTCGTCCTCGCACTGCTTCTTGTACGCAGAGTAGTCCAAAAGTTTTGCGAGGCTCGAATCGTCGGTCACTTTGATTTTGGCGATCCAGCCCTTGCCATAGGCGTCGCTGCTGAGGATTTCCAGGTGATCGGGCAGTTCGGTGTTTACCGCAACCACTTCACCCGTGACGGGTGCGTAGATGTCGCTTACTGCTTTTACCGATTCAACTTCACAGAAGGACTGCCCGGCTTCGACCTGACGGCCAACTTGCGGCAGTTCGATGAAGACCAGGTCGGTGAGGGCCTCGACCGCGAAGGCGGAAATGCCGACGGTCGCGACTTTTTGGCCGTTTT
Organism: Pirellulales bacterium; assembly: GCA_040901765.1. Lineage (GTDB taxonomy): Bacteria > Planctomycetota > Planctomycetia > Pirellulales > Lacipirellulaceae > JBBDYG01. The sequence goes on along the minus strand of JBBDYG010000022.1, from coordinate 36,619 downwards.
CTTCCGAGAGGGCGACCCACTCGTGCGAGCTGGCAAATAAGAGATTCTCAGGCTTCAATGACGTAACTCCTTAGATAGCCGACCCATCCTGGGTCGGAACCAATCCGGCCAACATGGCCGGGCTATGTAGTCTTGCCCCGATCGTAGAACGGTAAAGGCACCACCGTCGCTGCGGCGGCGGTGCCGCGGATGTCCGCGGCGAGGCGCGTGCCAATGGCCGCCACGGAAGGCCTCACGTAGGCCATTGCAATTGGTCGCTCGAACGTCGGCGAGAACGTTCCGCTGGTGACGTAACCAACGTCATCGTCCCCCTGCAATATGCGCGAATGTTCCCGCGCTACTCGTCGACCTTCAAGCTGCAAGCCGACGCGGACTGGCTGTTTAGTGTTTCCCTTCGCGGCCAGCAGGGCGCCTCGGCCGATAAAGTCACGATCTTTCAGGCTCACCGCAAAATCGAGTCCCGCTTCGATTGGTGTGATCTCCTCGTTTAGCTCGTGCCCGTAAAGCGGCATGGCCGCTTCCAGGCGCAGAGTGTCGCGGGCACCTAGCCCTGCCGCGGAACCGCCGCAGGCTTTCGCGCGGCTCATCACCTTGGACCAAACTCGTTCCGCCGCGTCGGCGCCGCCGATCCATTCGATGCCGTCCTCGCCCGTGTAGCCGGTGCGGCTGATCCAGCCTGGCTCATCACCGAGCGAGCCGAACGCACAGCGGTAGTACCGCATCGCGGTGATATCGAAATCAAGCAGCGGTTTTACCAACTCAATCGCTTTTGGTCCTTGGACGGCGATCATCGCGGTGGAAGTGGTGACGTCCTTAAAGTCAACCGCGTAACCGCTCTGCTGTTTATCTAACCACTGGACGATTTTCTCGCGGTTACTGGCATTGACGACCATCATGAACGAAGGCCAGTCGGTTTGAGTGCTGTCGCTCGACAATCGGTAGACGAGCACGTCGTCGAGAATCCCGCCCTGCTCATTGCACACCAAGCCATAGCGGACCTGCCCAGGCTGCATGTCGGTCACGCGGCGAGTGACGACTTGATCGAGGAACGCCATCGCATCGGGGCCAAAGAATTCGAGCCGGCCCATGTGTGAGACATCGAACATGCCCACCGCCCGGCGGGTCGCTTGGTGCTCCTCCACGATGGAGCCGTATTGGACGGGCATCGACCAGCCGGCAAAGTCAACCATCCGCCCGCCATGAGCGACGTGCCAGTCGTAAAGCGGCGTGCGGGCGAGGGTGCAAGTGGCGGTCATGCGATGCAGCGTGCGTTTGCTTAAATCTAGCCGGGTTGCCACGCAATCCGGACTCCGGCGAGCAGTAGCTCGCCGGCTATTAGGCGTGTATTGATGCAGAGTATTCTAATACGTTGCGAATCGGTAGAAAGGGTGGCCAGATTGTAGCACGAGTCTCCGACTCGTGAATTTACGAATCGGAGACTCGTGCTACAGCTTAGCGACCACGTTTGCGGGGCTTGCCCGGTTTCTTCGTGCTCGACCGCCCCGCTTTGGCGGTTCGCTTGGTGGGGCGCGTGGCCGCTTGAGTTGACGCCGCCCGACCGACGAGCCGGAAGTCGAGTTCGCGGGCATCGACGTCCACCGCCGCCACCGCGACGCGCACCGCGTCGCCGAGACGATACTGATTTCCCGAGCGGAATCCGCTGATCGTGTGGCTCGACCGCTCGAATCGATAATAGTCGTCCGAGAGCGCAGTAATATGAACGAATCCTTCGGCCGGTAGCTCGACGCCTGTGATGAAGAGTCCGAAGTTTTCGACACCGGTAATCACACCCTGCAACTCCATTCCGATCTTGTCGGACAGATAATTGAGAAGCTTGACCTTGTTCAGTTCGCGCTCGGCGTTGGTGGCCCGTTGCTCCCGCTCGCTGCAGTGGTCGCCCATTTGCAAGTACAGCTCCATCGACTGCACCGGCTTGCGGCTCGTATTCAGCGCTTCGAGCAACCGATGGATTGTCAAATCGGGATACCGGCGGATGGGTGAAGTAAAGTGACAATAACAGTCGCTGGCCAGGGCGTAGTGCCCTTCCTCCTCGGGGCTGTAGATGGCCCTTTGCATCGAGCGGAGCACAGCGAAATTCACAGCATGTTCGCGCGGGTCGCCTTTCATCGCATCGAGCAGTTTTTGCAGTTCAAAGCGGTTCTCAAGATTTTCCGCCTCGACGCCGAGTTCTTGCACGAACTGCGTGAGCAGCTTCAGCTTGCGGGGATCGGGATTGCCATGCACTCGCCGCAAGAAGATTAGACCCGCTCGGGCGAGTCGCTCGGCCACCGCTTCGTTGGCCGCCAGCATGAACTCTTCAATAATCTGATGGCTCTCGGTCTGAACTTCTTTGTGAGCGCCAACCACGCGGCCATCTTTGTCGAGATCGATCTTCAGTTCCGGCATGGAGAGCTCGAGCGCCCCGCGGGTAAAGCGCCGGGCGCGAAGAATCATTGCCAACTCGTGCATTCGGCCGAGTAAGGCGTCGACCTCGTGGGTAAGGGAAGCAACGACGCCAGTGGTTTTGGCCGAAACGGTCGTCGTGGTCTTGCGGCGACTCTTTGCCCCCTCCCCTAGCCGCTCCCCCGCGGACGGGGGAGGGGGAAGGTGGCTCACTGCGCTCGCTTTCACTAAACCCTTCTCCGCGAGGAACTCGTCCACCTCTTCGTAGGTAAATCGCCGGCGACTCTTGATCGCGCTCTTGTAAACGTCGGCCCCTACGAACGTCCCTTCGGTCGTTAGTTCAATGCGGCAAGTCATTGCGTACCGCACCTTGTGTGGCTGCAAGCTCGCGAGGTTGTTCGAGATGATCTCCGGCAGCATGGGAATCACGCGGTCGGGCAAATACACGCTCGTCGCCCGGTCGTAGGCTTCGCGGTCGAGCGGCGTTTTTTCCTGCACGAAGTGGGAGACATCGGCAATGTGTACTCCTAGCAGCCAATGGCCATTCTCCGCGCGAGTGAGCGAGATTGCATCGTCGAAGTCGCGGGCATCGACCGGGTCGATGGTGACAATCACTTCCCCGGTGAGATCCTGGCGGCCATCGACCACCGCTTCGTCGAACTGCGTTGCCTGTCGGCGCGACCCTTCGAGCGTGTCCTCGGCAAAATCGCCGGGCAGGCCGAACTCGTAAATGATCGACATTGTGTCGACGCCCGCCTGGCCCCGCTTGCCGAGCACCTCAGTAATCACCCCTTCGCCGTCGCGGCTGTGGGACGGGAAGCGGACCAACTCGATCACAACCTTATCGTCGGGTTGCACGCCCTTGGCTCCGGGGTCGCCGACAAAGATGGCCGATGTAAACACCTTGCCATCGACCTGCACCAGCCCCATGCCGGCCTGTTCGAAGTAGGTGCCAACGAAACGGTTCGTGGCCCGTTCGATCACGTCAATCACGCGGCCCTCGAACTTGCCCATTCGGCCGCGCTTTTCGAGCCGCACTCGGACGATGTCTCCACTGGCGGAATCGCCGGCGTTCTTGGCGGCGACGTAGATATCGGCATCGCGACCGGCCGAAGCGAGTGTGCCCGTGGGCCGGACGTAACCGTCGCCGCTAGAGACGCGGCGCAGGGTTCCAGTGACGTGGTTGTGATCGTTCTTCGGCTTTTCCCTCACGGCTGCGCTGACGACGACGTTTTCTATCGCGGCATGCCCGTCGGCAACCGGCAACACATGATGCTGTGCGCCGTACGCGAGTTGCCCCGATTTTATGAGTTGCTTGATGGCCGCTTTTACTTCGTCGCGACGCTCTTCAAGTCCCAGATTCTTGGCGATGATTCGCGGTTTGCCGGGGCGGTAGCTTGGCTCGTTGACATAAGCGAGGATGGTGGTAGTGAGGTCTGACATGATGTAAATCGCCGTGGGCGGAGATGCCACGGCTCACGGGATTGATTCTTGAACGACTCACCCTTCGACGGGCGACCGTTTATACAGCTTTCGCCCCAACTGCGTGTGGTACTGCGTCCAGTTGCTTTCGACGTTGGGACAGTCGTTGATGAGTTGGGAGAAACTTGCGATCTTGGCGTCTAGATTGTCGAGGTGGTGCAAGGCGACCGCTTCGAGTGTCATCGGAAGCTTTGAACTGCCGTACTCGTATTCGCCGTGGTGGCTGATGATCATGTGCTTAATCTCATTCACCAGCGACTTGGCAAACGGCTCGCCCGTGAGCCGCTCCGTCTCGCGGACCTTGTCGTCCACCAGCGACATTGCCATTACCATGTGACCCAGAAGCTGACCTTCGTCGGTGTAGGCGATGTCGCGTTCGTAGCACAGCTCGTCGGTCTTCGATGCGTCGTGAAGGAATGCGCCGATAAGGAGTTTGTCCTGATCGACTTGAGGATAGCGCGGGGCCACAACAAGCACCAGCTCCATGAGGCTCAGCACGTGTTCCAGCAAACCACCTTGATAGGCATGATGGTTCTTCATTCCGGCCGGAGCGCGGATGAACTTGGCCATGAACTGGTCGTCCATCAGGAAGCATTCGGCCAAGGCCCGCAACTCGGGCGTCGCAATGTTCCGCAAGATGGTCCCGAGCCGCGTGGCCATGCGGTCGATTTCCTCCGACTGGAGGGTGATAAAGTCGGTCTCATCGACTTCGTCGAGCCGGGCCTTGCGAATGCTGCCGGCGATGAGCTGCATGTTGCCCTGGAAGAGCTGCGTGGCCCCATCGACCAGCACGTAGTCGCCGTTTTCAAAGCCACGGTAGTCCTGCTCGCTGGCGTTCCACATGCGGGCGTTGATTTTGCCGCTGCGGTCGGAGAGTTCTACTTGCAGATAGAGATTTCCATTCCGGTTGGGGCGCAATTGCTTATCGGAGGCCAGGAAAATCTGCTGAACCTGCTCGTTGTGAGCAAGTTGACTGACGAAACGTCGCATTGCAGTGGTCATGGAAGCGAACAGTAGGCAGAGGGCGGAAGGCAGGTGGCGAATCGAGAATTGTAGCACAATCGCCGCCGTTGGACGCGGGGGGCAATTCCCGTAGAATGCCAATTCACTCGCACTTCTGCCTGCTTACATCTCGCATCGCACATTTGCATCGCATGGCCAAAGCACCCCAAAACGCGATTAGCCCGACCCGCGAAGAGGATTATCCCGAGTGGTACCAACAAGTGGTCAAGGCGGCCGACTTGGCGGAGAACTCCGACGTGCGCGGCTGCATGGTCATCAAGCCATGGGGCTATGCGATCTGGGAGAATATCCAGCGCAAGCTGGACAGCATGTTCAAGGCGACCGGGCACGAGAACGCGTATTTCCCGCTGTTCATTCCCATGAGCTTTCTCGAAAAGGAAGCGGAACACGTCGAGGGGTTCGCCAAGGAATGCGCGGTGGTGACGCACCACCGGCTGGAACCCGATCCGGCAGGCGGCCTGCGGCCGGCCCCTTCGGCCAAGCTGGAGGAGCCGCTAATCGTTCGGCCTACCAGCGAGACGATCATCGGAGCGACTTTCGCCCGCTGGGTGCAGTCGTATCGTGACTTGCCGATTTTGATCAATCAATGGGCGAATGTCGTCCGATGGGAACTTCGCACGCGGATGTTTCTGCGGACCACCGAGTTTCTGTGGCAAGAAGGACACACCGTTCATGCCACCGAAGAAGAGGCCCGCGCAGAAACACGACAGATGCTCGACGTGTACGCCGAGTTCGCCGAGCAGACGATGGCGATGCCAGTCATCAAGGGCGAGAAGACCGCTGGCGAACGGTTTCCGGGCGCAGTCGCCACGTACAGCATCGAAGCGATGATGCAAGACCGCAAGGCGCTGCAATCCGGCACGAGCCACTTCCTGGGACAGAACTTCGCGAAGGCGCAGAACATCAAATTCCAAGACCAGAACGGCCAGGAGGCCTTTGCGTGGACGACGAGTTGGGGAGTGTCGACCCGGCTCATCGGCGGATTGATTATGAGCCACGCCGACGACGACGGCCTCGTGCTGCCGCCCAAGCTCGCGCCGGCGCATGTGGTAATTATGTCAATCTACCGCAACGACGAGGAACGCGGGCAAGTGCTGCCATTCTGCCAGTCGCTCAAGTCGGATCTTGAAGCACAACGCTACGACGATGAACCGTTGCGGGTGCGGCTCGACGATCGAGACCTGCGAGGTGGTGATAAGAAATGGCAGTGGGTGAAGAAGGGTGTGCCCCTGCGCGTGGAAGTAGGTCCGCGCGACGTGGCGGCGGGAACCGTCTTCCTCGCGCGTCGCGACATTGGAGGGAAGGGCGAAGGAGTTAATCGTGACCAGTTTGTGGGCAGTGCTGCAACGACGCTCGCAGAAATGCAACAGAAGCTGTTTGATCGAGCAGCGAAAGCACGCGAAGAAGCCAGCGTGCGGATTGATGACCCGAAGGAGTTTGAACAGTTTTTTACGCCTAAGAATGAAGAACAACCTGAGATTCACGGCGGGCTGGCGTACTGCCATTTTGTGGACGGACCGGAAATGGACGCGAAGCTCAAGGAACTCAAGGTGACCGTTCGCTGCGTGCCAATTGACGGGGACGAGGAACTCGGTAAGTGCATCTTCACGGGCCAGGAAAGTAAGCGGCGAGGGGTGTTTGCAAAGGCGTATTAGCAAGACAATCGCCGACCACTGAGATATACTCAAATAAACAGTTGAATCCTCGTTCATTAAATTGGAGCGATTATGCGACAGGTGGTGCTCTATCCAGATCATGAGGACGGAGGGTGGATCGCTGAAGTGCCTAGCCTTCCGGGCTGTTTCACCCAAGGTGAAACGCGCGAGGAGGCTATCGCGAACGCCCAAGACGCAATCGGAACGTGGATCGCGGGCGCCGAACAGGTGGGAATGGAAGTACCCGAGGATACGCTGGACGTGCATGTTTGCGTTGTATAATCGCACGACATTCGCACGGAGTATTCTTTGAGATGGATCGCAGTTACTCGATTGTCGACAACCCACGACTAACCGCCCTGCTTGCACTCAAAGTTAATCGATGAGCAAGCGACTTCCTAATTTGTCGGGGCGCGAGGTAGTAGCGGCGCTGGCTAAAATTGGCTTCCGCGAAATTCCCGGCCGAGGGAAAGGGAGCCACCTATTCGTCTATCGCAACGATCCGCCGAAAGGAATAACCGTGCCCGACCACAAAGAGATTCGTCGCGGCCTGCTTCGGCGAATTGTTCGACAGGCGGAATTAACCGTCGACGAGTTCCTGGCACTTCTCTGATGGGCACGATTCGCCATCCAACACCGGTTTCGCTTCTCGTCGCGGCCAGCAGTCGTTACTCGGAAGCACTCGCGTGGGGACTTGCACAAGCGGAACAGGAATATGGAAAATCACAAGCCGTGAGCGACGCCTTCGCGTTCACGGAGACCGACTACTACACAGCGACGATGGGCGGCGATCTGCTCAAGCAGTTCTGGGCGTTCGGGATGATCGACCCTGGAGCATTGGCGGCGATCAAACGGAAAACAAACGACTGGGAAGCCGAGTGCGCGGCACTCGCGTTGCATCCTGAACCGCGGCCGCTGAACCTCGATCCGGGCTATCTGACCCCGGCCAAATTAGTACTCGCCTCGACGAAGGACCACGCCCATCGACTCTATCTGGGCGAGGGGATCTACGCCGAGGTAACACTTTCCTTTCGCGGCGGGTCGTGGCAGTCGTTGCCATGGACCTATCCCGACTACCAACGCGGTGACTACCAGCAGTTCTTCACGACCTGTCGCGAGTTGATACTTCAACGGGCCAAGGGCCAACGCTGAACGACCTATGCATTGGCTGGTGCTACTCGCCGCGGTACCGAGTTTTCTCATCGCGCTGGCGGCGGTGCCATTCGTGCGTCGGCGCGCATCACAATGGGGACTGGTCGCTAAGCCGCGAGCGGATAGGTTTCATCAAACGGCGACGCCGCTCGGCGGCGGGCTGGCGATTTGGCTGGGCGTCGTGGCAACGTTCGCGATTCTGCAATTGGCCGTGGCGGCGATTGTCGGCGGTTGGATATCGACAGCGTTAATCCCTGAAATCGTTGCGAACCATCTACTCGGATTACGCTCTTCTAGCGGCCGGCTTTGGACGCTGCTCATCGCTGCGACGGTGATGCTGCTGCTGGGTCTCGTCGATGATCGACGAGGGTTGGATTGGCGGACCCGGTTAATAGCTCAAATTGTCGTCGCCGCGTTCATGGTTTGGCAAGGTTGGCGGCTGACGCTGTTTATTGACGAACCGACCCTTACTGTTTCGCTCTCCGTGATCTGGATTGTGGGGATCGTCAACGCCTTCAATATGCTCGACAACATGGACGGGCTGGCGGCCGGCGTGGCGTGGATTGCGTCGATGCTGCTGGCGGCGGTGATGCTGCTCGGGCCGCATGCCGAACCAGAAGGTGCGCAACTTTTTGTGGCGGGATTCCTGGCCGTCTTGGCCGGTGCGATCGGTGGCTTCTGGGTCTACAACAAGCCGCCCGCTTCCATCTTCATGGGGGATGCAGGCAGTTACTACATCGGTTTTTACATCGCCGTGGCAACGATGATGGCCACGTTTGCGGGCAATGACCTCCCTCGCCACGCAGTGCTGGCGCCGCTCTGTGTGTTGGCAGTGCCGATCTACGATACCGTCACTGTGGTCCTGATTCGCCTCCGAGAAGGCCGCAGTCCTTTCGAGGGGGACAAGAATCACCTTTCACATCGACTAGTACAACTAGGCTTGTCTCCCTCGGAAGCCGTAGCGACTATCTATCTTCTTACGTTCGCCTGCGGATTGGGCGCGCTGTTGTTGCATCAAGTCAACGGAACGGGGGCTGTAGTGATTTTGCAGATGGTTGGTTCCGTCCTTGCCATCGTTGCGGTGCTGGAAGCAGCGGCGCGCCGACGCAAGCGGTAAAAGCGACGCCTGGTGTCGCACGACGGTATCGCATGAAAAAGAATCGCAAGAAACCGTCGCCACAGCCCAAAATTGTGAATCCGGCCAACTACGCGCTAATCGGACTCGCAACTCTGTTGGTCGCGCGACCGCTGGTGCCGGAAGACCCGGGCGGGCAAGCGGGCTACGGCGTTGCGTTCGTTCTGCTCTGGCTGCTGCTCGCCGCAGGTTGGGCCGTGCAATGTTGGCGATCGCAAAGACCGATCGCACCGCCGGACCTCGCAGATTTTCTCATGCTCGGACTCATTTGCTGGCACACCGTTTCGGCACTAGTTGCCGCCGCTCAGGGTAGCCCGCGGCCGGCGGTGACCATGCTCTGGGAATGGGCCTGCATGGGACTTACTTTCCTGCTTGCTCGGCGAATTCTAACGACGGGCACTGCCGCGCGCGGTGTGGTCACCGTAATGGTCGGGCTTGCCGCGGGCCTTTCACTCGTAGCCGTCGAACAACGATTCGTCTCGATGCCCCGCGATCACCGTGCGTTTGAGCAGGCTCGTCACGATCCGGCTAAACTTTACGAACTTACGGGGCAATGGTTGCCCCCGAGTTCGCCCGAATTAGCCAGATTCGAGAGTCGCCTCACGAGCCAGCAACCGTCAGCCACGTTCGCACTGACGAATTCACTGGCTGGATACTTAGTTCCGTGGTCGGTACTCCTTGCAGCCGTACTTCTCAATGGCGAGTTCTGGACGAACGCCGGCCGGTTGCGGATCACCCTAGGCGGTCTTGTGCTCATTGTCATTTTATCAACCCTCGTCTTAACTGGCAGCCGCACGGCAATATTGGCTGCCGCCGCGGGCATGACGGGAATCTGCACGCTGCGCGCCATGAAGGTCGCGCACCGTCGCTCACTATTCAAAGTCGTCGCGGTATTCATGGCGTTTGCAGGCTGCTCGGCAATTCTCGCTTTCCAAGGTGGGATGGGGCGCGATGCACTTAATGGCGCGGCACGGTCGTTCGCATTCCGCGTCGAATACTGGCAAGCGACGCTGCGAATGATCGCGGATCGGCCACTCCTCGGTGGAGGGCCCGGACAGTTTCAGAATCTCTATACGCGCTACAAGCTCCCGGCCGCTAGTGAAGAAATACAAGATCCTCACAACTGGCTACTAGAAGTCACGGCTACCGCGGGCATTCCGGCCGGAATCCTCGTCTGCTTGCTCCTAATGGCGATAGCTTGGCGAATTGCTCGCCCGCTTGCAACGCTTGAAATGAAGTCGGAGCTAGAAGGCAGCAACCGCCTTGAACCATTCATCGGTGCCGCATGCGGTTTAGTCCTGGGGCTAGTGCTGGCATTCACCAACGGGTTTAGTCCGTCATTACGGCAGTTGGCGCTGATCGCCGTTGGGATCGGAGCCGTGTGGTGGGTTCTTCGTCCTTGGCTTCGATCGGGCAAACTAGAGCCGATCGCAGTGCTAATTGCCGTTGCGGCGCTGCTGCTAAACCTTACCGCTTCGGGCGGCATTGGTTATCCGAGCATCGCAGAGACTCTCTGGTTGCTCGCAGCAATTGGGTTGCGTTTCAAAGGCGGTAGACGTGATGCAGTTCTCATAAGTGCGGATCACCGAGTATTAGCTCGTACCGCGCTGATTATCGCCGCCCTCGCGCTTTTCGTGGCGGCATATGCGACATCGTACCGGCCGGTGACAACATCTCGGGCTTGGCTGTCGCGCGCGGATGCGGCGTTCCTTAGTGGGCAGTTAAGAGAGCAGGCCGCGGCGGTCGAAGCGGCGGCCGCGGCGGATCGGTGGTCCGCGGATGCTGCTCGGCGGCTGCTCGCCCTTCGGCTTGCGGAGTTTCAGCAAAATCCTCGTGCAGAGCAACGCGAAAGCCTCACGGGCGCTGTCCATCGAATGCTAAGCTTGGCTCCGCGGAATAGTGGCGCGTGGCGATACGCGAGCGAAGTGGCCCTAGCGGTTTATCGCCAGTCCGGAGAACGTCATTACTTTGAGCTGGCGATTGCCCACCTCCGACGAGCCATCGAACGATATCCCGCGAGTCCCGCGCTTTACTCGCAACTAGCGAATCTTCTCAACGAAAATGGCGCTCGCTCGGCAGCCACCGATGCGGCGAAGGAAGCCTTACATTTGGACGAGCTTATGCGAGCGGCTGGCCATGCCGATCGCCGGCTGAATGAGGAGGAGCAGAAAAAGCTCCGTGAAATTGCGGGCGGTGGGGCCGCATTTGACGGTGCAAAACCTTGACCCCTACAATGAAGGGGTGCTCCACGCTGCACCCAAATCCTTACCACCAAATTCCATTATGCGAATCCTACCGATTGTCGTCGTTTCCATCCTGCTGGGCAGTGCGCTGGGCGCGACGATGGCCTATGTGAGCGTTGGGCCTTCGATCCCCTCGAGCAATGGACTCGCCGCGACCGGCCAAGCTTCGTCCGCTGGTAGTGCAACTCCCTCGCCGCTGGTCGAAGTCGACGGAGCAACATTCAATTTCGGTACCATGCAAAAGGGAACCACCCGTTCCCACGTTTTCCGATTCACGAATCGGGGCACGGCACCGCTCGAACTTCAGGCCGGCGCCACATCATGCAAATGCACCATGGTTGATCTTTCGGAAGCGAAGCTCGCCGAAGGCGATGCGGCCGCGGACCAACCGATCCCCCCCGGAGAATCGGCGAGCGTAAAACTCAAGTGGACCGCAGAGGTGCCAGCCGGGCCGTTTCGGCAGACCGCTCAGGTCATCACCAACGATCGCCGCGCGCCCCGAATTGAATTGAGCATTGAAGGCGACGTTACGGAAGTGACCGGGCTGTTTCCGACGCAATTCTCTTTCGACAAACTGCGACCGGGCGAGATCAAAACCGCCGTTGTTAATCTCGTTGCGTACGGCGACGAGCCACTAACGGTCGGCGACACACGCTTCGACCCGCCGGGCAAAGCCGAATTGTTCAATGTTCGAGTGGTTCCACTCAAGGCCGACGAACTTGCGGAGTTCAAGGCCAAGTCAGGCGTGCGGATCGAACTCACCAACAATCCGGCGATGCCGCTAGGTTTGTTGGACCAATGGCTGGTTGTGAAGACGAATCAGCCGGAGTGGGAAGAGTTGAAAATACAGTTGGTCGGACGGGTGGTTGGTGACATCACCCTGCACGGACGCGGTTGGAATGAGGAGTTGGGCGTATTACACTTGGGAGTTATCGACGGCAACAAGGGCGCGAAGGCGAAGCTTCTCATTTCGACCAAGGGAAACCAAGCCGAAGCGATTGCCTTCGAGGTGGCTAGCACCGACCCGCCCCAACTCGAAGCCAAGATCGGCCAGTCGCGGTTATTAAATCCTGGGGTCAATCATACCGAACTTTTCATTACGATTCCGCCGGGAACGCAGTCCATGAACCACCTTGACACCGCCCAAGGTGAACCGGGACAAATCGTACTGAAGTGCAACCACCCTCAAACACCTGAGGTCGTGGTGCATGTACGGTTTGCCGTCGAACGCTAGCACCGAAGCCTGCATCTGAGGAACCCCACTGAATGGATCGAATTTCGACCAATCGCCGCACTTTGGCAATCGCAACTTGCTGCGGACTGCTTGCCATTTTTACTGCGGTGGCAACGCTCGTCAGAGCGCAGCAGTCCGACGCACCCGCCCCCGATGCAACCGCGGGAGCGGAGACTCCGACGGCGCCGGCGTATGGCAAAGATTCGAAACTCGATCCGGTGGAGATGAATGGGCCGATCTTCGTCGATTGGCCCAAGCCGCAGGTGGCCCTCGTATTCAGTGGCGAGCAACAAGGGTATTTGGAACCGTGCGGCTGTGCTGGGCTACACAATCAAAAAGGCGGACTCAAACGCCGCATGACGCTCTTCGAGCAGCTTCGCAAAGAAGGTTGGCCGCTGGTAGCCATGGACGCCGGGGGACTTGCGAAGCGACCCGGCGCGCAGTCGCAAATCAAAATGCGTCGGGCCATCGAAAGCCTCGTCGAGCTCGGCTACTCAGCAGTAGGCCTGGGCACGCCCGAGTTGGGAATGGATCTGCTGTCGGTCGCAATTAACCTGGATGCGGCGAACAATCCGCTCATCTCGGCGAACGTAGGCTTGGTCGATTTCGACTCGGGATTCACGAGCCGCTTTAAGGTGGCTAAAGCTGGCGGCAAGAGCATCGGCATCACCCAGGTGCTCGGCAAGAGTGAAGTCGCGGAACTGAAGAATGCCAGCGACATAGTGTTGATGGACCCCGATCAGGCACTGTCGGAAGTGGTGCCGAAGTTGCGGGACGCTCAGTGCGATCAATTGGTGCTCCTGGTTTACGGCGACGCAGATGAGGCCCGACGCCTTGCCGTAAAGTTTCCCGTTTTCGATTGGGTTGTGACCGCAAAGGGCGCCGACGAACCGCCCTTTCAGCCGGTGCCGATCGAGGGAACGAAGTCGCATCTAATCGAAGTGGGTCACAAAGGAATGTACGTTGTTGTTGTCGGCCTTTACGATAACGCAGCGGAGCCGTTTCGATATCAAAAAGTGCCGCTCGACGCACGGTTCACCGACGCGCCCGAAATGCAGCAGATGATGACCGATTATCAGGAGGAACTAACGACACTTGGACTCGCGGGATTGGGCCTCAAGCCGTTGCCGCATACTTCGGGCCGCGAATTTGCCGGCAGCGCCGCATGCGTCGACTGTCATACCCAAGCGACGGAGGTACATCACAACACACCCCATTTTCACGCCACGGAAACCTTGGAGGCACGCACGACTCCGCCCCGCATGCACGATCCCGAGTGTTTGAGCTGCCATGTGACCGGCTGGGAGCCGCAGAAGTATTTTCCATTCACCAGTGGCTTCGCGAGCTTGGAAAAGACGCCCAATATGGTCGGCAACGGCTGTGAGAACTGCCACGGCCCCGCTGCCAAGCACGTTGCCGTTGAACTAGGCGAGTTGGAAGTCTCCGAGGAAGAGCAGGAAAAATTGCGGGCCGATTTGCGGCTGAAGATCGTCGAGAACGAGGGCAACAAAGAGGGGCAAGTGTTCGAGGGCGGAAAAGTGGTCAACATGTGCGTGTCATGCCACGACGAAGACAACAGTCCCGATTTCGATTTCCAAGAATACTGGCCACACGTCGAGCATCACGGGAAAGACTAACTCGTTGTTCACCCCGCCTCAATCTCCGCCATGGCCTCATCCGGCACATTGAAGTTGGCGGCGACGCTTTGGACGTCGTCGTGCTCGTCGAGTAGTTCGACTAATCGCAATACGCGTCGGGCATCACCGCCGGTCACTTCGACCGTGTCTTTGGCTATCCAAGTAATTTCGCGCGATTCAGTCGCCAGGTTTGCGGAGTCAATCGCTTCGCATACTGAATTGTACGCCTCCAGCTCGCTGATTACTTCGTATACGTCGCCCTGAACGCGAACGTCTTCGGCTCCCGCCTCGAGTGCCAACTCCATTAGCGAGTCTTCGTCGATGGTTTGGGTGGAGACGATCAGCAGTCCTTTGCGATCGAACATCCAAGCAGCACAGCCCGTCGCACCGAGTTTGCCACCATTGATTTCGAAGAGCTTGCGAATTTCGGGGGCCGTGCGATTGCGATTGTCGGTGAGAATTTCGCACAGCACCGCGACACCTGCCGGGCCATGCCCTTCGTACATCACCGATTCGAGATTGCCGCCCTCCAGCTCTCCCGTGCCGCGCTTGATGGCCCGCTCGATGTTCTCCTTGGGCATCGACACGGCCTTGGCATCGCTGATCGCATACCTTAGTCGAAGATTAGCGTCGGGGTCGCCGCCACCGCCCTTGGCAGCCACGATGATCGCTTTTGCCAGTTTGCTCCACAACTTGCCGCGTCGAGTGTCGATCAGCGCCTTCTTGTGCTTGATACCCGCCCAGTGAGAATGTCCGGCCATTTCTCTTCTTCTTGCAATCAGAATCGTGATGAGTTACGGGAAATCGCGATGGCTAAAGCTATCGAGGTTTGCGTTTAGGCAACCCTTTTGCGGCGGCCTTTTTCTTTGGCGGCGTCGTCGGTTTTTTGGGGAGGTCGGGGCGCTTCGATGGCTTCTTTGCAGCGGCCTTCTTGGTAACCGGCGCTGTTTCCGCCTTTTCCTTCACTGCGGCCCGTGGCTGTTCGTTCGGCTTGACCGACTTCTTATCCTTCGCTTTGGAGTTCGTAACGGGCGGTGCCTTGGAAGGTTCGCTTTGCGCTTCTACCGGCGCCGGTCGCTTGGGAAGTCGATCCTTGCAAGTCGGATCCAGCTCCAGCAGTAATTTTCGCGCCGACTGACCGTAGGGGTTCTTGCCAACTTCTAAACCCAACTGATGGAGCAGCGAGGCGACTTCGATTCCTTTGCTCTTGGAGACGGCTCGCTCCAGTCCTGGCACGACGCTCTCCATGGCTTCGGCTGGCGAGATCACGTCGAGCACCACGAGTGCCTGTAGCAGCCCCTTGTTAACCGGAATCGAATGGCCTCCCAGGCCGTGCTGCGTCACATACGCTACCACGAAGGGTGTCGTCCCCTCATATTTTTCGAGTTGTTTAATCGCTTGGCCAAGGTTTTGTTTCTTCAACGGCTCAATGTCGAACGCATACACCGACTCGAAAACCGCATGCAGTGATTTCTTGAAACGATATGCCGCGTCCCGGGGGTCATCCAGCGGCTTCATCACTTCGGCCAACTCGTGCTTCGAACTGACGCGAAGTTCGTTCCAGTCGAAATAGTCGGTCTGCAATGTCTGGAATACGCGCTCCGCGTCTTCAAAGGAGGAATTCTCGAGCAAACATGCAAACAACACGTGTTCCAACAACGTGCGATTCTTCGGCGCCGGCACCGGCTTGAAGTGCTTTTTGAGGGCACTTACCAGCTTCGTGATGCGCGCGGAACGGTTCTGCGTAGACATGGGTTGTCAGGCTGGATGTCGTGGGATGGAGGTCAATCAATCAAGCGATGCCGAACGCGGCCGGGAGCGCGCGATCACTCGTCATGCAACTCACGTTCGGGCGTTGAGGTTTCGTCCTCGTGCGCTGTCGGCTCGGGGCCGCTAGGGGACTTCTCACCAAGCACCTCATTCAAAATCTTGGCAATGGCGATCGAATTCTTCACGCCCATATCGATCTCAAACTGTATCTGCGGCGTGTACCGCGTGTCGATCCGCTGGGCAACTTTACTTTGCAGATAGCCCGCTGAGCTGCGCAAGCCGTGCAAACAGAGCTTCTGTTTGGCGTCATCCCCCATGATCGATACATGGACCTTTGCTTGCCGCATATCCGGAGAAACCTCGACATGCGTTACAGTCACATCCCGAACGCGCGGATCGCGCAAATCGGTCAGGATCGCCATGCTGACAACCTCGCGGACTGCCTCGGCGGCTTTGAGCGTTCGTCGAGACGCCATGGCAGAACTCCAACCCCAACATCGAGGCCGCAAATCGCGTGGCCTCAGAAACCCGATGACTGTTATGTATCAAAGCTCCGACCGACTTCCTCGACGCGATAGACCTCCAAAATATCCCCTTCTTTCACGTCGTTATAACCGGAAAGCTTAATACCACACTCCAGCCCCTCGCGAACCTCCTTGGCGTCGTCCTTCTCGCGGCGGAGGGTGTCGAGCGGGTAGTCGCCGATGACCGTGCTGTCGCGGATCACACGTGCCCGAGCGTTTCGCTCGATGGTGCCTCCCAAGACACGGCAACCGGCGACCGTGCCCAGCCGGCTGATCTTAAAGATTTGCTGGACCAATGCGCGGCCCAATTCGACTTCCCGTTCCTCCGGCTTGAGCATTCCTTCCAGGGCGAGTTTCAGGTCGTCGGTAATCTTGTAAATGACCTCATAGCGCCGAATCTGTACTCCCACGCGATCCGCCAAACTTCGGGCATTTTCGTCCGGAACCACATTGAAGCCGATGATGATTGCGTCCGATGCATGTGCCAAATGGACGTCGGCCACGCTCACACCGCCGACCGTCGCCTGCAATATTTTCAGCCGGACCTCGGGGTGTTCGAGTTTGGTAAATTCCTTTTGAATCGCCTCGATGGAACCTCGCACGTCAGCACGGAGGATCAAGTTAAGCGTCTGTACCTCGCCGCTTCCTTCGAGCCGATCAAACAACGTCTCTAGCGTAACATGGCGGAAGCCGGTGTCGCCCAGGGCCTGAGCACGCTCCAATTGAGCCCGTTCCTCAGCGATTTCGCGTGCTTGGGCAATATCGTCGAGAACGTAGAAGTGTTCGCCGGCTGCCGGAGCCAAGTCGAGACCGATCAGGTTGACCGGCCGGCTCGGACCGGCTTCTTCAACTCGCTTGTCAACTTCAAGGGTATCAAACATTGCCTTCACTCGACCGTGTGCTTGCCCGCAAACGATCACGTCGCCAACTCGAAGCGTTCCATTCTCGACAATGACTTTAACAACGATCCCCTTGCCGGCCTCCTGCTGTGCTTCAAGACAGGTTCCCAGCGCCGCGCGATTCGGGTTTGCCTTGTACTCGTGCAACTCGGCAACGGTGAGAAGTGTTTCAAGCAATTCATCGAGTCCAACACCGGTCGTGGCACTCGTCTTGACGACCTCCACGTCCCCGCCCCATTCGCTGGGGAGCAATCCGTTTGAGTTAAGGCCTTGATACACGCGGTTCAAGTCGATGCCTGGCAGGTCGATCTTGTTAAGCGCCACGACAATCGGCACTTCGGCGGCCCGGGCGTGACTGATCGCTTCTTCCGTTTGTGGCATCACGCCGTCATCCCCGGCCACCACGAGGACTGCGATGTCGGTAACATTGGCGCCGCGGGCGCGCATTTCGGTAAAAGCTTCGTGGCCGGGCGTATCGACGAACGATATCAACCGGCCATCCTTCTCGATTTGATAGGCGCGAATGTGTTGCGTGATACCGCCACTTTCGCCACTCACGACATTCGTGCCGATGATGCGATCGAGCAACGACGTCTTGCCATGGTCCACGTGGCCCAAGAACGTAATGACCGGCGGTCGCGAAACCAGATTCGCTAAGTCGTCATCTTGTTCGCGTATTTGCGAGAGCACCTGATCTTCAAGAGATTGCGGCTGCACAAAATCGACATTGATGCCAAGCTCGGACGCAACGAACTCGGTCATGTCGGGCGCCATCAGCCCCGTGATGTTCGTCATCACCCCCTCTGACATCAGAATGCGAAGAATTTGCGCAGCCGGCACGCCGGCGGCTTCGGATAGGTCGCGCACGCTGCAGGGGAGTTGGATTGTGATGCGATCCTTGCGCGGCGCGGCAGTGCTGGTTCCACTCTTCCGCGGTTTGCGAGTAATCCGCCGCGTACCCATCCCGTCTTCGTCGCCTCGCTGGGGATTGGTGCGCCGGCGGCTAGCCTGCCGCTGCTCGCGTCCGCCCAGCATGGGCCGCTTATCTTCCTCGGCTTCGCCCCCGACCTTCGACTTGCCGCGCACTTTGCCGCGTCCGCCGGCAGGCGTTTCGGGGGTAAGAGGGCCGCGAGTCGTTTTGCGCTGCTTCTCGTCCTCGAGGGTCCGTTCGGCACGGCGCAAGTGGTCTGCCAGTGGACGACTGCCCAGCTTACCGGCGCCCAATACCTCGGCCGGAAGTTTCATGTCGGGCTTCTGCGCGGGTGCTTCGTCCTTTGCCTTTCGGAGTGGGGTCTTGGACGGAGGTGGCAGGGGGGCGAGCTTGACGTTAGGCCGCGCTTTAGGAGCCGCGCTGTCGCCGCTTCGCTTTGCTTTGGAACCACGGTCGCTGCTGCCGGTTCCTAGAACGGGCGGCTTACCGGCGGCGCTGCCCGGGCCAATGTAGTCCTCGCGACGGACGATCCGCGACAACGGCGCCGAGCCCGGCGCGGTATCTCGCGTAGTTGCCGCGGCGCTTGCGGCGGCAGGAGAAAGGACCGGTCGTGCCGGCTTTACAAGCTCTGCCGGTTCTTCTTCCGATAATGGAGGTAATTGCTCGGCAACCGCCGTAGATGGCGAATCGGACTCCATCCGTTCTCGCCGCCGAAGCGTCGGGGCAAGGGGCTTGGGCGTGACAATGACCGGCATCCGTGCAGCACGGACCGGATCCCTGGGGCGTTCCATAACGGCGGCTTCCCCGCCACCCCCAGGCTTCTTCGCCTTCGCGCTGCCCCCCTTAATATAATCCTGCACCCGGACGACTTCCTCCTCGGTCAGGCTGGCCAATGCAGAACCCTTCCCAGGGATACCGGCACGCGTGCAGATATCAACCAAGTCTTTACTATCCAGGTCTAGCTCTTTTGCGAGCGCGTAAATGCGAACCGCCAAGACTAATTCTCCACTTGCTTCGTCGTACCCGGCGAGGTGTACGGCCTCACGCTGCTTGGCCCATGTTTCGGCCGAGCGCGACGAGCTTTTCTCTCGTCATGAAACCATATCGCACCTCTCCAGGAGTGTAAAATCTGCCAGTCTCTCGTCGACCGACGGAAGACCGTTATTTACTCGCCGCTTTACCATACCCCAACATCGATGCTGACGGCAGGGTGGGCGGCTCAAGGCGCCAACGGGTGAGGCGTCCTAACTACGGGGGCGAAAACTGACCGGACGCTTTATTCCCCGGACTGTCCTCCGCATCCGGCCCCTGAAGGCCTTCACCCTCGTGATCGACGGCGCCGTTACTCCCCTCTTTGGCAGGCTCTTGCTCGGCGGCGGATTGCTCCTGCTGCTGCTCAGCTAACTGACCGGAAGCCACATCCGCCGAATTCGTCCCTTGAAGGCTTCCATCCTCGTGATCGACAGCGCCGTTATTCCGCTCCTCGGCCTGCTCCGCGGCGGCTTGCTCCTCCTGCTGCGCGGCTAAATGGTCGCGTTCCTTCTTCAATCGACGGGCGTCCGCCGCGGCGACTTCGGCTTCTTCGGCCCGGCCTTCCGCTTGTTCGACAATCACGTCCACCTGCTCCTGGGTCAGGCCGCCGATTGCCATGAGATCGTCGGGTTCAATAATCGACAGGTCATCGTAACTGAGGAAGCCTTCTTCGACCAGCTTTTCCGCCAACTCGAACTGCACTCCCGCCAACGAACTGAAACCCTCGACGGCCCGGTCAATGGACTCGGCCAACTCGTCCTGAGTCATGATCTCGATATCCCAGCCGGAGAGCTTACTCGCGAGGCGCACATTTTGTCCGCGCCGACCGATCGCTAACGAGAGTTGATCCTCGCGCACGAGCACGATCGCGCGACCGAGCATCTTGCACAGGATGACCTGCTCGACCTCCGCTGGTTGAAGGGCGTTGGGAATGAGAACTTCTAAATCTTCATCCCAGCGGACGATGTCGATCCGCTCGCCGGCCAGTTCATCGACAATATTCTTGATTCGATTGCCGCGAACGCCAACGCAGGCGCCAACGCAATCGACGCGGGCATCGCTACTAGCCACCGCCACTTTCGAGCGATAACCCGGCTCCCGGGACATCGCTCTGATTTCAATCACGCCGTCGGCTATTTCTGGTATTTCTTGCTCGAATAACCGCTGCACAAGCTGCGGAGCACGGCGACTTAAAATGACCTTCACGCGGCTGCCCGCCTTGCGGACTTCGTAGACGGTCGCTCGGACTCGCTCGTTGACGTGATGGGTCTCGCCCGGGATCTGCTCGCTACGGGGCAGGATCGCCTCGACGTTGGTCAGGGTGACGGTCGCCGCGCCGCCCTCGTAACGTTGAATAATCCCGCTCACCATATACCCGACCATTTCGTCGTACTCATCGTACAACGCGTCGCGCTCCGCCTCGCGGATTTTTTGGATCATTACCTGCTTAGCGGTCTGCGCTCCAATTCGGCCAACGACCTCTTCCGAGGGAAGCTCTGTCCCATCGCAAGTGGCCGCAATCGACCCGTCTTCGCGATTGATGCGAACGATCACGTCCGCCTCTTCGCCGTAGTGCTTCTTTAGCGCAGAGACCAGCGCCGCCTCGATCCCCTCGAAGACGATTTCCTTTTCGATATTCTTATCGCGATGGATGGCATCGACGATCCGTAGGATTTCCAGGGGGTTCATGGCGACTCGCTTTCCACGATGAATTCGCCCATCGTGAGGCAATCGAATTGTCCGAATTGTGGCCCACCAAGCCGCGGGTGGGGACGCCGCAGCTCGCCCGAAAGTATGTCCAGCAAACAACTTAGTGCGTAATCTACCAAAAATAAAGGCCGCTCTGACGGGTGTCAAGCGGCCCGAACACACCAAGATGCGTATTAATCCTAACCCATTGCAGGGTGAAAGCAAGCCTAAATGAACGGGTGGCGGAGATACGTCCAGCATGCGACCGACAAAGCTAGCCCTTTCGCCCATCGCGATCCTGCCAAACCTGCTTCTTCGCCTTCAACAAGCGCGACGTATAAGAGTCCGCCGCCGGAAGGTCTTCATCGGACATCCGCTCCACTGTGCGCGAAGTACGCGTGGCGAGTTGTGCTGCCGAACCGGCAAGTGCTTCGACTGGCGATTCACTCGGCGCTCGAGTTTCATTTATTTTAAATCGAGCGGCGGCATGGCGTGTGGCAAGCTGCTGCTGCACCTGCTGCTTGCGACTGCGGAGGCGGCTGAGCGAGACGGGGCTTTCCACCGTCGCTTGACGGCGCATTACCCACGCGGAAACGCGATTCCACGCCCAGCCAATTTGAACGCGGCGGACAAACACATCGCCCACAAATAGGCAGCAACAAGCAAGGACCAGCAACGGCCAAATGTCGCGCGTCGCGACGGCCGGTGCGAGGTCGCGGCGATAGGGGTTCACCGCCACGAGCGGGTCGGTAACTTCCGCGTTCTCAAAGGTCGCGCCGGATTCTGCCGTGATTAGCTTGCCCGGTTGGCCATCGCGGGTGGGAAGTTTGGCCATTGTTTCCAGGAGCGGGGTGTTCGCCTCTCGGTCGCGAAACTCGTCGGAGTAACCGACATTCACTCCCGTGCGGATCATCCCTTGGCCGCCCGGCGGCACGATCAGGATTAAATAGCTGCCTGGATCGGCCGATGCAAATTCACCGACGTAGCGGCCGGGGGCGATCTGCTCGATCGTGAATGGGATCGACTCCATCCGCGGGCCAATGACGCTGCCGGTGAGCATCTGCGAATTAAGGAATTCGTTGTCCTTATCCAGCGCATCGATGACGACCCGTGTCTTGGCGTCGCGGACATCGGTGGAAAGGGAGTAGTTGCCGGTGTCACCGGTGGCCCGCATCGACCAGCGCACGAGCTGGCTGAAGAAACGATCGTAGTGACTCCAACCGGTCCATTGATTTGCCCACCGCCCGCCGGAATCGGTGGTGAAAACGCCGGCCTTCCCCAGGCCGTAAGTCCAGGTTGCCAATATTGTCGAATTCTCCTCGACCGCCGGCACGGGCGAACGAAGAATAACTTCGACGAGCGAACTCTCCTTGACCGACGTCATCACAAAGCCGCTGATCGGCGGAAACGCAGTATCGATCCCGCGCAGAATCTCGTGGTCGGCTACCACGTCGGAGCTGACCGGAGGCGCTAATTCCTTAACCAAAGGTTGCGCCACTCGGCGGGCTTCCGTCATGAAAACTCGCGGAATCACGTTGGGGTTCTTCACGGCGTAGTATTTCCCGCCGCCCAGTGTGGCGATGCTCGTGAGAAGTTGCTGTGCAACGTCGTCTCCCACGCCGACGCTACTGACGGTGATGTTGTTGCGGCGAATTTCCCGCGTGAGGGTGTCAAACGCCTGAGGCGGGGTCTGGCCGTCCGTAAGGACGATCATGTGCTTTACCGCTGCGTCGGCCTTCTTGATTGCCTGAAACGCATCGACCATGCCGGGGTACAAATCCGTGCCCCCGCCGGACGTAATGCGATCAATCTGGCGGGTAATGCGGTTGCCGTCGCCCACGCGTTGTATCGGCACGATGTTATACGGCGCCGAGTCAAAGGCCACGACGGTGACGAAATCGCGCGGTCCCAAGGTCCGCACCGCGGCGGCGGCGGCGGCTTTGCTCATGGCCAACTTTTCACCGTCCATCGAGCCGGAACGGTCGATCACCAGCGCCAGCGCCCCGACGGGAATCACACGGGCGTTCTTAATGCGAAAATCGACGGGCATCGCTTTTTCAAGCTCGGTGTTGGTCCAGCCGCCCGCTCCAAAACTTTTGCTGCCTCCGATCATCAGCAGCCCGCATCCCAATTCGCTCGTATTGCGAACGAGCATCTCGATCTGCGTGTCGGTGAAGCTGCTAACGTTGTTGGCGTCGGAGCCGCCGGAACGTGGCACATCGGCTAGCACAACCGTGTCGTACCGCTGCAACTCCGCTAACGAGTTGAAGAGTTGATTGCTTGGCTGAACCGTGACTTCGACTTCCTCGCGCCGCAGCCGCTCGACGAGATGGTCCGATTCGCCGGGGTTCTCCCAGTCCTCGATGAACAGCACGTGCCCTTTCCCGCGGACGTGAGTGAACGCAGTGGCCAAATTGTTCTGCGAGTAAGCATCCGCACGAACATCATCGGGCACAAAGCGGGCCTCATAGGTGTAGAAGTCGGACTCTTGAATTGTCTCACTTCGCGCGAAGACACTTTTACCGGCGTCGAGTTCGACTGGCTCTTCGGAGATCGTTCGCTCGGTTTCGCCGGCCTTGCGCACGATCCGCAGTTTTCCGGCAACTTTCTGGCCAGTGCTTGTATCGTTATCGAGCACGACACGCAGCTCGAACGGTTGGCCACGGCGGACGTCGACCGGCAAGGCAATCTTGTCGACGGAAATTTCGCTGGGTCGCGCAAGGGGCACCGGCAGCACGTCGATGCCGATGCCAGCGTCAGCCAGCGAACGGGCCTGTGCGAGGGCGTCGCCCAGATTTTCATTCCCGTCCGTGACAATGACAACGCGTTTCGTGGAATCGTGGGGGAACAACGCACGGGCTCGCTGGAGCGCGCCGGCGAGATTCGTATGCTGCCGGTCGAGCAGGCTTTCGACGCGATCGAGCGGCGGAGTGAAATCGACCGGCGGAAGTTCCACTTCGGCCTCGCGTCCGAAGACGATTACCCCCACGCGGTCCTCTTTATCCTTGTCGCGGTGCTCCTCCACGGCGCGCTCGACAAATTCTAGCATCGCCTGCCGATGGGGTTCGGGAATGCTGAGCGACTGATCGAGCAAATAGATCACCGTCATGCGATCATTCGTGCGGCGATATTGGGCGTCGGCCAGAGCGAAGATTATGAGCATCAGCACGAGCGTGCGCAGCCCGATAGCAAAAATCCGTCGCCACCCGCCTAAGCCCGAGAGGCTGCGGTAGCTAAGCACCCACAGCAACGGCAGCACGGCCAATAAGACCAAGTACCACGGGTGTTGGAATGCGAGCCAAGGGAACATGCGGGTACTGCGCTATAACGGGGAATGCTCATCTCTCATTGTAGCCCGCCGCGCTAGCAAGGGCACTTCCCAAACCGACCCTTGCTTGCGCGTCGGGCTACCGTCCGATGCAGATTGCAGCGGCCTGACCTTGCGGGGTGACGCTGAGCTTGACGAACGTCTCGCCAGGAGCGGTGGCGTCGTCGGTCACCGTGCAGACCCGACATTCAGGGTCGGGAACTCGATAGTTAAGTACCCGTGGGAGCCGTCCGTGCTGCATGGCCAGCAAGCTCGCGGCAAGCTCGACCACGCCACTGGCAGCACCCAGATTGCCGAAGAAGCTTTTTATCGCCGTCACGGGTAAATCGTCCGCGTGGCCATTGAACACATTGCGAATTGCGCGCGACTCTTCGATATCGCGCTCGCGCGTCGAAAGGCCATGCGCATTGACGTGGCCAATGTCCGCTGGTGCGATGTCGGCATCTGCAAGTGCCGCACGCAGGGCGTTGATCAGTGCGACGTCGCAGCGACCATTCAGATTGCGGTCGGCGACGCTACTCGCGCCGAAACCTAGCACTTCGCCGTAAGTACGCGCTCCGCGGGCCTGGGCTGAGTCGGCTGATTCGAGAATGAGCATCCCCGCTCCTTCGCCGGCGACCATTCCCGAGCGATGCTTATCGAATGGACGGCTTGCGCTAGCTGGGTCATTGGCTTCGTTGGCGAGTTGCTCCGTTTGCATCACGTGGATCGCCTGCATCGGCAGCAGCCGTGTGCCGGTGGCGCCGGCAATCATCAGATCGGCATGGCCGCGCTCGATCGTGCGAAACGCTTCCCCAAGCGACATGACTCCAGCGGCCTCGCGCATCGTAAGGCTGTTGTTCGGGCCGCGCAGGTCGTTGAAAATTGCGATGTGGCTGGCGGGCATATTGGGTAGGTATTTGAGCATCCAAAGCGGCTCGGTTTCACCGAGGCCGTCGTTGCCCCAGCGGCCGTACTCAAAGTCGCCCGTCTCGGCGCACTTGCGGATGCCGCTCATCAAGTCGGCCGGCATCGTGAGCATGTAGTCGCTGCCAACGACCACGCCCGACCTGGTCGGGTCGGGCGGCGAATCGAGCAGTCCCGCATCAGCCAGCGCAAGCTGCGCGGTTGCGATAGCCATCTGAGTATCGCGGCACATGACCTTCAGGCCCTTGCGGATCGCCTTCTTGCGGTCGCCATCGAGTGGGCCAAAGTTATCAATCGCACCGGTAAATTGCCGTGCCTCGCCTGCGAACTTCAGCGGCATCGATTCGCTCGGCAGCATTTCACAACGAACCACACCGCTCCGACCCGCGGCCAGCGCCGACCAATACTCTTCCGGCGAGCTTCCAAGCGGGCAGACTATTCCGATGCCCGTAATCACGACGCGGCGGCTGTTGTTCGCAAAGCCCATAGCCACGTTAGAGTAACAAACCGAATAGCGGGTACATAGCCCGGCGAGCGATGAACGAATTTGGGATTGGGGATTTCAGATTTGGGATTGAAAGCACAATGCATTTTCTTAAATCCCAAATCCCAAATCTGGAATCCCAAATTGTCAGTATCGCCCTTGGAATGTCGTCGCCGGCCGTGACGCTGTTGCAGCGGCAGCGTTCCCTGCGCCGGACGGCGCAGTGGGCGCGGCGATCCGGCCGCGGGCTTCAACGAACAGCAGCGCGTCGGCGCGGGGGGGCGACTTGAGGATCGGCAACGCGTCAGCCAGCGCGTTGCCTTTCTCCAGTCCCGGAGCGGCGACCACTCCCATGCTCAACAGCAATACCTGATCGGTGGGCCAGCGGAACCGCTCGTGCAAATTGGCCATCGTCATTTGCGGTACGTCTACCTGCATCCGTTGGTTGGGGGCGACGGTCGACGGCACGTCGAGCATCACGGGAAGCATTTTCTCGACTTGGTTGAGCCGCAGCTTCACGACCGAGTCGGCGCTTGCCGTGTCGAGCGACACAAGCGGGCTGAACTCGAGTGAAAAGCCTTCCTCAAGTTGGCCCATCTCGGGCTGAAAACCTGGCCAGACGTTTTGAGTCGGCGTAACGCCGCGGATGTAACCGCGTGGCCGCATCGTGGAAACGACGATCGAATGGCCGCTCATGACAAGTTGCTGAGTGGACGTGTATTCGCGATAATCCGATCGCTTGGCGAGCTCGGAAACAAGTAGCGCGGCGTTCTCTTTCGGCAAGAGCCACCCCTGCACGCCGGGCGATTGAACGCTGATCGGCTTCATCAGCGGCAACGCCCGGGCCCGCCAATTTGGATTCGTGACGGTTGCAATTCGGAGCGAGAACGCGAAGTTCTCGGACTGGGTGTTTACGAAGCGATCAACGATGTCGGCCACCAGCGATTGCATCTCGGGCGTGTGATAGACGCGGAGCGTCTCGCGGTTGGCGCTCAACAGGCCGAGCGGCTCGGAGTGCCAAGCTTCGTAACCCGTCTCGCGCAAGATCCAATCGACGATTTGCTGCTCCGGCCGCTGAGTGTGGTTCACGCGCAGCGTGTAGGGGCGGATGTCGTACTCGCGCATCACTTGGCCGTGGTCGCTGGGCAACGACTTCGCGCCTTCGCTGAACCGGGCGCGGCTGGGCGCGGTCGGATTGACCGGCGCAAGCCCCGATGGCTCGCTGATGGGGGTGATGTCCGACTGCGGGCGAGTCGCTTCGTTCCCGGTGAGTGGCGTAACCGGCGAAGTGTTGTAGCGATCCGAAGCGGCGCTTCGCGATTGCCAGCCGGAAACCACCTGCGCGGGGGCTACGGCGGCCACGAGCGTACAGGCGAATGCCACAGAAATGCGAAGCATGCTCATTGAGCCAAACCTCCAGAAGACGAGGGGCGCGCAGCGCTGGCGAGTTGCTGCACGCGGGGCAGGAGTGTAGGGGACTGGCCGCCACGGGAGCAAGAGCAGGCCGTCGCAACCGGCGCTAAGCCGCAAGCGGTCCAGCGGTCCAAATCGCCTGATTTGACA
This sequence comes from Pirellulales bacterium, assembly GCA_040901765.1. Lineage (GTDB taxonomy): Bacteria > Planctomycetota > Planctomycetia > Pirellulales > Lacipirellulaceae > JBBDYG01. The sequence continues at coordinate 9,529 of JBBDYG010000022.1, read as the reverse complement.
TTGACGCCGCCGGCTGCAATTGCGAATCTTCGCGCCAGTATCCTCTCGTAAATAGGCGCGCATGGAGGCTCGCAATGTTGGCTGTTCTTGTTGCATTTGTCGTGGCGATAAGCTCGCAGGTGACAGGTGGCGGGGGACGATACGGTACTACGCCGCCTGCAAGCGATCCGGCGGAGTTCGGCGGACTTTTTGCCGAGGAGCCGGCAATGCCGCCCGCCGCCAAAGGGGCCACATTGCCGGCAGCGGGCAACGGCGCAGCAAATGACGCGACGGTCGGAACACCTGCACTGCCAGAGCGTGCGACTGCTGCTCCCACGATCCCCGGCACGACTCCCTTCCCACCGACGAACCGGTCGGGACTCCCCGGTGGCCCGCCGCGCGAATCGGTGTATGGCAACGTCGCTGTTCCACCGGCTGTCTCGCAGCCGCTCAACCGCCGGTCGGCAGCCGAACCGACCGAGCTGATCAAAGCCATTCTCACGAAGCCAAGCGACTCGCAGCTTACGGGTACTCCGATCGGACTGAGCGAAGTCGTGCAAGGTGCTGACAGCCGCGCCGAGCAGTCGGAGCGGATCGAAGCCTATTGGGATTTGTGTTCCGCCACGGCGGATTATTATCTCGGGCTGATCGAACAACGGGAGCTTGCGCACCTGCAAAGGCAGCAACCAGCGATGGGAGCGGCGTTGCGACAAGCCGACACGGAGTTGCGGGCGCGGGTGGCGACGGCTCAGCGTTCGGCTCGGGCCGCCCAACTGCGATTGGCGAGCCTGATGGGCCGCTCGCTGACTTCGGAGCTGCCGTTGCCCGAGGACACACCCCACTGCGGCGAGTACATCACCCGCTACGAAGAAAGGTTCGGCAAAAGCAGCGCACCGGAGGCGGCTGAGCTGCATGCACTGTTGCCGCTGCGCCATGCGGAGATCGAAGCCGCGGCCCAAGCGGTTGCGCGGTCCGAGCAATGGGTTCACGCGGTCGCCAGTTCGGGTGCCACAGACAACACCGGCATTTTGCGAGCGCTTGAACTTCTGGCGCTCCATCGTCGGGCGTTTGTGCAGCTTACTCGCGATTACAACCGCAAGATCACCCGCTACACGGAGCTGGCGACTCCAGGTCGCTTGGAGACCGGCCGTCTGGTGGCGATGCTCATTCGCACTGGTGACGCTCCTGCGGTAGCGCAGCGGACGACGGAACCATCGCGCTCCGCTCCACGCGGCGAAGTCCCGCCGGCGACCGTTCCGCAGACGTTCGTGACGCCACCCGCGACATCTTTCTAGGCGTTCGTGGAGGAATTGAACCACAAAGGCACGAAGGGCACAAAGTAAAAAACCAATACACTCGTCTTCGTGTCCCTTGTGCCTTCGTGGTTTCTCAATCGGCGGTGGAGCTAGACGCCTTGGGGGCTGTGCCCGACAATGAATGGCACACGCCCTCCTTCTACTGCTGGTTCTATGCTTGCCACGCTTGAGCCTGTTGAATCGCTTCCGCTGGTGAAGCCGCTCGTGATCGGCGACCTGGTGGTCGATCCGCCGATTTTGCAAGCGCCGATGGCGGGCTTCACGAACTTCGCCTTTCGGCAGATCGTGCGGCAGTTCGGCGGGGCGGGGTTGCTCGCCACCGAGATGGTCAACGCCAAAGGCTTCGTTTGGCTTGATGAACAGGAGGCGACGCATCCCGACCGGCTGTGGGGTGTGCAGGACGAACCGCGGCCGCTGGCGGTGCAGATTTGGGACAACGACCCGGCGACGCTCGCCAAGGTCGGCGCGCGGCTCGCCCACGAGTACCGCGTCAGCGTGGTGGACATCAACTTCGGCTGCCCGGTCCGCGACGTGGTGCAGAAAGCCCACAGCGGATCGTACCTGCTCAAGTGCCCGGAGCGGATGGGCGAGATCATCGAGCAAGTTGTCGCCGCGTGCCGGCCGACGCCCGTTACGGCGAAGATTCGTCTCGGTTGCACCCGCGATCAAATCAACGCGATCGACATCGCGCAGGTCGTCGAAGGCGCGGGGGCGGCGGCACTTACCGTGCATGGCCGAACGGCGGCCGACATGTTCCGCGGCAGTGCCGATTGGGACCGCATCGCGGCGATCAAGCCCTATCTCAAAAACATTCCACTGATCGGCAACGGCGACCTCGACACGCCGCGAAAAGTGGTCGATGCCTTCCGCCGGTACGACGTGGATGGCGTAATGATCGCCCGCGCGGCGCTCGGCAAGCCGTGGCTCTACGCCCAAGCCGCCGCCGCACTGCGCGGCGAGCCGATTCCGCCCGACCCGACGCTCGACGAAGAACGCTCCTTGTTGGTTCACCATTATCGGCTCGTGTGCCAGCGATTCGGCGACGTGAAGGGAACGATCCTCATGCGCAAATACGCCTGCTGCTACGCCCAAGGCCGCGCAGGGGCGCGGGATTTTCGCTCGAAGGTGGCGCGGGTGGAGACGCCGGCGCAGTTTGGCGAAATTGTGGAGCGGTATTTTCCGCGCGAGTCCCCTCCCCCCGAGGGGGAGGGTCAGGGTGGGGGCGAATGAGTTTTGCTCATGGGTGCGAAAGTGAGTTATTGTTGGCAGAAAGGGGCGGGTTTTGACCGGCCGCGCGCCGCGTTTGGCTGCAAATGCAGGCACTTGCATGCATCGGGGCGGTCAAAACGCATTGACTTTACTCACATTTCGGAGGGGTTCTGGCACAGTTGAGAACATCGCACTGCACAGGTTCAAGACTGGTATCCGACACTGCTTCCGTGTTGGGAAAATTTGACAATCACAAGCCATCGGAATGATAGTAAAACTTTGGAGGCATCCATGCGAGAATATCAAGAGATCGTAGACCGCATCTCGACGCGGACGGGAACGACGTTTGGCGCCGCCTCTCCAGGTGATTTGTCGGCGCTGCGAGCTTTGGGTGTATCAAAACCAATCCTTGACTTTTATGCTGCCCACGAGCCGAGCGAATGTGCTGAGGGGCAAGTTCGCCTCTGGCCCATCACCGCGATTCTTCAAGAGAATAGCGATCTCGTTCCGGGCGCATACATTGCTCCGCTCGGTTACATCGTATTTGCAACCACGTTTTGTGGAGACACATATTGCTTCGATCACAACCGACAGGATGAAAATGGCGAACCTCGCGTTGTACTGTTCTCGCACGAAGTTGTCGGTGAGGACATTACAGCCGAGGAGGCCTTTCAATTGGCAAAACCCATTTCGACGAATCTCCATGAATTCTTACAACAATTTGCGCGAGACGAAATTGACGAAGAGTGCATCTACTGATGCACGGCCCGTAGATCTTAATGCGCGGGCGCTGCCGGACGTTCTCACTCGACTTGAAGATGACCAGGTCACGGCGGCGATGGTTGCGGTCGTTGCCGAGCTGGGGGAAGAAACCGACGACTTCACGCGCGCTGCCGCCCAGCGAACATTTCGGCGCGTGGAATGGTGATCGGGCGGGCAACGAACGCCCGGTGATTGCAAACAAGGACCGTTTTATGGAACCTTGGATGATCGGTGCAATCGCGGGCGGAATTGCTGGCGGCACCTTCGCCTTTTTCAGGGTGTCGGCCCTCAACGCGAAGGTTCGAGCCAATCCTTGCCCGCGGTGTGGGCAAACTCTGTCAAATAAGAAGTCGAGGCTGCGAACTTGGACGCAGAGGCTGTGGGAGGTTGGACGTGTTCCGAATGCGGTTGTGACGTTGATCGATTCGGAAAGGAGCGCTCCGCGTGGTGATCCTTCCAATCGTCGATTGAAATTGGCGAGTCCATGCAGAGTACGCTGGGGGCTTCGCTTCGCTGCGACCCCAGCCACCCGCCGCGTTCAAGCCGGGGGCTTGGCAGCGATTAGCCGGCAGTAAGCGAAAGCGCCACTGCCGGTAACGTGATCAAAATGGAAGTCGCACCCCGGCAGGGTGTGCCAGCAGCATCGTGCGCCCGTCGATTGCTGGCATCCCTGCCGGGATGCTGCTCAACTTGCTCTCAGACGTCCGGTGGTGCGCTGCGCGACCACCGGCTAATGGCTGCCATCCCTCCGGGATGAAGCATGAGGGGCGGCGATCCTGGGGCGGATTGAAGCGTTATCGGCGTAGAGTACACCCTGGCGGTTGTTACAAGCTCGTTACATTGGCGGAGCCAAATCGGCGGTATGATGCGCTGCGTGCCGGGTGACATATCTCTCCACTACAGGAGCCGCCGCAGTGAAACCTTCACGTTTATCGAAGTTGGCCGCGTTACTTAGCTCCGTGGTGCTTGCCGGCGCGTTTGTGGCGTACAGCGCCGGGGCGTGGGGATGGCTGACCCGCGACAAACCGCCGCTTGAACAGTCTGCGAACGCTGCTGTCGAAAGTCCGACAATGTTCTCCAGCTCGAAGTCGGGAATACTCGCGGATAGGATCGGCTCGCCAACCGCAGACCCATTTGGCCCGCCCGCTCCGGTTAAGGCAGAACCGCCAGCGGCGTTTTTCGGCGGCTCGAAGACGATTTCGATAGCTCCGCTAGTGCCACCACCGGGCAAGGAAGCCTCGCTGCCTGCCGACCTGCCGGCGAAGTCGGTCGTGAGGAACACGGCGTCGGATTGAACCACAACGGCACAACGAACACAAAGTCGTCGTGCCCGTTGTGTCGTGGTGGTTACGCGATTCTCTTTTTGGGCAATCCGATCTCATGGGCTGGTATTCACTTGCGTTTTACACGTTACTGAGCTTCGCGTTTCTAGTGGTCGTGTTTCGGCCGCTGGAGATGGCGTTTCCGGCACAGGCTGGGCAGCGATTCTTTCGGCCGGCTTGGGTTACCGATCTGTGGTTTTTTCTCGGGCAGTATTTGCTGTGGGGCGGAGTGGTGCTGTGGGTGCTGGCGTATTTCGGCGGATGGCTTGCCGACATCATGCCGAGTGATTTCCGCGGCGCGGTAGCAGCGCAGCCGTGGTGGTTGCAAGCGATTGAAGTCGTGCTGCTAAGCGACTTTCTCGTTTATTGGGGCCATCGGTTTCAGCATCGCGTCGGATTTCTGTGGCGGTTTCATGCGGTGCATCATAGTGCCAAGCATCTCGATTGGCTGGCGGCGCATCGCGAGCATCCGATCGATACGATCTACACCGTGGGGCTGATCAACCTGCCGGCGTTCGTGCTGGGTTTTCCAGTCGAGACGCTCGCCGGGCTGATCGCATTCCGCGGGTTGTGGGCGATTTATATTCACTCCAATACGCGCATTCCAATTGGCCCGCTGCGGATGCTCGTTGGTTCGCCCGAGCTACACCACTGGCACCACGACCGCGCTCGCGACGCGGGCAACTATGCGAACCTCTCGCCGCTGATGGATATTCTTTTTGGCACCTACCGGTGCCCCGATCACGAGCCGAAAGCGTTCGGGATTATGGAACCGACGCCGGACAATTATGTGGGCCACATGGTGGGTCCGCTGTTGCCGCGCGGACGGTCGGCAGGCGTTGAAGCGTCAGTTACGGAGGCTGCCCCACGGCTGTTGCCGCCGGTATGATGGGACGATCGGGTTAACTCACCGAGCGTTGCGCCATCATCATTCTACCGGGAGACCTTGCCCATGTTGCGATCCACGCTGCTGGCCGCGGCCGTCTTGTTTGTTCCATCATCGTTGGTTGCCCAAGCACAGCCGGCGCGGCCCGAGCCGACCTTAGCGGATTACGTCTATGGCCAGGATTCAGAGCGGCAGAAGTTCGACTTCTGGCAAGCGGAGTCGGACAAGCCGACGCCGGTGGTGTTGTTGATTCATGGCGGGGGCTGGAGAGGTGGCGATAAAACCGGCTACGGCGCAAGCGCGATTCGGCCGCTACTCGATGCGGGTATCTCGGTGGCCGCGATCAATTACCGATTCATCGAGCAAGCGATGGAGCAGGGGATCGAGCCGCCGGTGAAGGCCTGCGTCCACGACGCGGCGCGGGCGCTGCAGACGATTCGCTTGAAAGCCAAGGAGTGGAACATCGACCCCGAACGCGTCGGCGCCACGGGCGGCTCAGCGGGCGCTTGCACGTCGTTATGGCTGGCGTTGCACGATGACCTTGCCGATCCGCAGAACGACGATCCCGTCGCGCGGGAGTCATCGCGGCTCACCTGCGCCGCCGTGCTGGGTGCGCAGACTTCGCTCGATCCAAAGGAGCTGCGCGAGTGGATTCCCAACGCCATCTATGGCGGCCACGCGTTCGGCTTCGCGGGGCCGGGTCGCGATCGAGCCGCGGAGTTTGAACTGCTCATCGAGAATCGGGAACAAGTGCTGCCGTGGATTAAGGAGTTTTCGCCCATCGAATTGGTGTCGTCGGACGATCCGCCGATCTATTTGGACTACCCGAACCAGAAAAACGCCCCCGCGGTCGGCCACAAGGAACCCGATCCGACCCACTCGGCAATCTATGGAGTCAAGCTGGCGGAGAAGCTGCAAGAACACGGAGTGGAAGTCATTTTTACTTACCCGGCGCACAACCGGGACGAGCCGTACTCATCGCCCACGCATTTTCTTATTGAAAAACTCCAAACCGAGTAATACGCTAACCGAAAACTCGCTCCACCAGGGGATAGATCCGACGGGTTCCCGGAAAATTCTTCCGCTTGCGGTTTACCGCGACGGTTCCTGGGTCAGCTTTGCCACCGCCATTGCCACCCCCGCTGGAAGTGGCAATGTGGCAATCCTCTAGAAAAATAGGGGCTCCGCGCCGACACGTGGCAAAGCTGATCCCGCTGCACCACGCCCTTCGCGGACTCAGGGCGTGCCACCCAAGTGGATTGCCACCCTTAAGGTTAGCGCTGTGGTGGCTTGCGGTTCCAAAGGGGGAGCAGCACGACGGCCGAGGCGAACAGGCCAACTTGGAACACGATGAACAGCGGGGTCCAGTTGTTCTCGGACGTGATGACGCCGGGCAGGTAGCCCGCGAGGATTTGCCCGATGGAGCCGAAGCCGTTGACTACTCCCGTCGCCGTTCCGGCACCGCGTTTGGTGCCGAAGTCGACCGACGCGGTGGCGGAGGTCATCGAGTCGGGGCCGAACAAAAAGATGCCCGCTAAGAAGAAGAAGGTTCCCATTACCCAAATGTTGTGGATGGGCCTATAGCCGACGAACATCAGGGCCGCCAAAATAAGTAGCGAAATGACCGCCCATGGGGCGCGCCGCGATTGATAGAGCTTGTCGCTGATATAACCGGCACCGACCACGCCCACCATGCCGCCGAGGGGAAACATGGCCACGGTAATCGTGCTGAATTTCGGGGTGGTGCCAAGACTCTCCGCTGCGTACGTTGCACCCCAAAAGTAAAACCCATAGCGGACCAACTTGATCGAAAAATAAGCGATCGCAAGCATCCAAATCGTCGGCGACCCGATCACTTCCCGGATGACCTTCCACGAGCCTTCAGGGACCGGCGCCTGGACCTCGTCTTCGTCAATCAGCGATTCCTTTTCACCGTGGTAAGTTTCTATCGAGGGCAGGCCCACGTCCTCCGGTCGGTTTCGCAAAAACAGCCAGGCCAACACCATGACGCCCCCTAAGACGACTGACGAGCCAAAGAACGCGGCGGGCCAGTAGGGAGCCATCGGAGAAGCGCTAAACCAAGTGATCATTGTTCCGGCGAGGACGAAAGCCACCGAGGCACCGAATGGGTAGTTCGTACACCACCACCCCAGAACTCGGCCGCGCTCCTTTAGCGAGAACCACGAGGCCATGGTCTTGTTTACGTTCGTCCAGCCGGTTGACTGCGCAATGCCTTGCAGCACCGAAAATATCAGAAACGCCCAAAATGCCGTGGAGAAACCACACGCGGTAGCCGCGATAATGCTCAGCATCATGCCGGCAAGCAGGATTCGCCGGGGACCGAAGCGATCGCCAGCGGCCCCAAAGATAAACAGCCCAAGCATGTAGGTGATCGAATAAGCCACGTCCATCAACCCGAGATCGGACCGGCTCAGGGCTACCTTGGGATCGTGCTGAAGCGGGTCTTTGGCAACGGCGAAAGCCTGCCGCGTGAGATAGAAGCTGGCGTAAATCAGCCACGTGATGCCAAACGTCACCCACCGCCAGCGCTCGTATCGAGGATTCAAGTCGGCTTCTCCGCGGAAGAGTTGTGGCTCGTAGATTGCAATTAGCGGCCTTGCGATGATAACCTGCAACGGACGCTTCGGAAACGGGGCCGCCTGTATTCGGACCGCGGCGATTTGCGTAAGATAACGGCTTGGTTCCGCTCACACCGAGGTCAATAAATCGATTACACCACGGGGCACGGAGGACGCGGGGATTTATGGAATTAGAAGGACGGATTCACAATTGCTGCTTCTCCGTGTCCGCCGTGACTCCGTGGTGATGCAACGTATTTCGTTTTGAAAGCTGGTAATGAATACGCGAGCTGTCATGCTTGTCCGCGTGGTTCTGCTATTGTGCGTTTGGGCGGCGACGGTCTCTTGCCAGGCGCATCAGAAGTGGCTGCTGCCGAACTTCTTTGTCGCGGAGAAAGGCCCGGTGTGGCTAAGCTTCGACGTGACTTGGAGCGACACGCCCTTCGCGGCGGAATCGGGCATCGGTGAGCAGCCGCTGGCGGTCGTTCGACCGGACGGTCGCCGCGATACGCCGCCCTCGGTGTTCGTCGGCAAGACAAAGAGCGTCGCCGAGGTGGAGCTAACCGATCCCGGCACCTACCGCCTGGAGGCGATCGACCCGCTCACCTATTGGGCGCAGGTCGAGATCGACGGCAAAGAGAAATGGTTGCGCGTTCCAAAGAATGAGGTGAAGGAAGGGACGGTTAAGCGTTCCGACCTTTATTGGAGTACAGCGGTCGCCTATGTGACGATCGGCGAACCGACTGACGTGCCAGCCGCTGATGCGTCGGAGCCGCTGGAGCTGACGCTGTCACAACATCCGAGTCGATTGGCGGTCGGCGACAAACTTGAGCTGCGCGTCGTATCGTATGGCAAGGACGTACCGAGTGCGGAGATTCAAATCTTCGGTCCCACGGCGACGGGGCACGATCCAACCGACACGGTGAAGTGCAACATGGAGGGCGTCGGCAGCTATGAGCTGCCTGCTGCGGGGCGGTTTTTGTTTTCCATCGAATTAGAACAGAAAACGCCGGACGATCCCAAGGCGGATTTAAAGTCGTTTCATGTTTATTTGACGGTGGAAGTGCGCGGGGAAGGGTGAAGGCATGCTGGAAAGTGTTCATTGTCAATAAACACTCTCGACAAGGTCACCAATCAGTTCGAATCCTTGGTCGACGACGTCCAAATCCCGTCGATCGAACATTTTAAGTTCATCTCGCGAACTTAGTTTAGTTTCAAATTCGACGTCGCCGTTCACAGACAAATCTGACACTAACAGCAGAAGTGCCGCATCGATCCTCGCAATCGCGTCGGTAGTATCGGCACTAAGCGCTCGGCTTGGACTCAATCGACGTTGCTGTAGGAGCCGCGAGTCCGAAGATGTTTCGGTAACGGGGTTTGCTGCTATGTCGTCAAGCTGAGACGAACTCGCTATTTGCTGACCTAGCAGCCCGTTGAACAAGTGTCGTTTTCTAGGCGACGAGCGTGAGGGCTGGT
>JBBDYG010000021.1:0-47084 GCA_040901765.1 Pirellulales bacterium | reverse complement strand
ACCAGCCCTCACGCTCGTCGCCTAGAAAACGACACTTGTTCAACGGGCTGCTAGCTCCCCAGTTCGCCCCAGGGGATTCGAAGAAGTAGTACACACCGTCACTTTGGATACGACAAAGGCACTGGACGCCGCCGAATTTCGCGAATACTTCGACGAGATTCCCGAAGATGAGTATGCGTCGGAAATCCAGAAGCGATGCGATAAGACTGGCTTTACTAGTCTCCCGTTTGATCCGGACTATGTGGAGGATGAAACTGGAACGCCCACAACGCACGCAGCAATCATTGAATCTGTTCACGGTGTTAAGAATCCGATCATTTTTGGTGACCGGCATAGCGTGCTAGTTCGGGAACTGCGAGCCGCTTCCCATGTTGATAATTGGTCCGTCGAAAAAGCCAATATCTGTGCTCAATTCTTGGAGGTTGTAGAGCACATCGCGAGAAGCGCTTGGTTCCGAACACCGCCTAAGTGTACTTACATCGGCACAAAGTCCAACTCCTCTGCGTTGGTTGAGATGGAAGTCCCTAACGTTGAAAAAACGATGGCGATATTGGCCTTTGTGCGCCAAATATTTGCCGAACACAGGCAAGATGGTTTGTTCGAGGCGATGTGTGTGATTTTCGCGGAGCACTGTGGCGACAGTGGAAAAGCCCTGTGGATGAGTGAATGCTTGTCTGCGTTTACACGCGACCTTGAGAGCGAGAGCGGATTCTTTGGTCTTGGGGGAAGGAAATGTCGCGAAATCTTAAACATGTTTTTATACGGCGCTGGCTTGATGCACGCGAAGCCGCATTCCCATTTTCGAGAAGATGGGAATCTAGCGGAAGCAATTGATGAGCATGGACGCGAACGCGTGGTGGCGGCTTTTCACTTTGCATTGCACTCGGTGATGCGAGTTCCGTTTAATGCATATCCAGTGATTCGCCAGGAGTTTCTTCACTGGACGAGAACCTGCGGAATGGCAGCGCCCAACCGCGTGGAGCTAGTCGAACTCTTCCGAAACGTCGGCAGCCACCACGACACCGCCGAGCGGCACAACGAGCACCAGCCGTGAACCAAAACCAAATCCTTACCACCTCCTGGTCTAATCCCGCCTCCGAGCACTTCTACAAATCGCAGTGGCCCGACGAGCCGCCGGTGCGTGAGCAATACGAAAACGGCCAGCAGTGCGGCGGTTGCGCGTTCTTGGCCCCATTCAACTACGACTGGGGCCTCTGCTGCCACGCCGCTTCGCGGCATCATCTGGAAACGGTCTTCGAGCACTTCACCTGCCCCGCGTTTGTGAACGAGGGCTGGGGACCACACAGTTTCAGCGACCCTCCCGACGAAGAGTTCTTCAAGCAGTTCGATAGCGAAAGCGACTCCGCGAAGTAGCTTCGCGAGTTTGAGTCCTTGGCCGCGGCCCCTCCGAAGCCCTGAAAGGGCGAAATCTGTTAGCCCAGGGCAAGTCCGCCACAGCGGAAGCCGTCCTGGATATCCGTCGCCCCTCATTCCTCGGCCGAACAATCGGCACCAGGTTCAATCGAAGCGCACCCGAGGCCGAATCCAATTGCGGCGCGCTTTCGGCCTCGGCAATGTCGCATCGGTGGCTTGGCGCTACTCGCTCGGCCGAGGGGTCTTCGGACCGTGTACCCAGGGCTGCGGCAATGCTTCGCTGCGCTTGCAATGCCTTGCCCTGGGCTAACAGATTTCGCCCTTTCAGGGCTGATGAATTAGGGGACGCCCGAACGAACGTGCTGACCGACGTATCGCGAATCGAAATGAGCCGGGTTATAATGTCCGCCAATGCCAACCATTCGCGCCATCTACGAAAACGGTGTCTTCCGTCCGCTTGAGCCGGTCGATCTTCCCGACGGCTGCCGGGTGAAGCTCCATATTTTGAGCATTGAAGGCGCAGAACCGGGCCAGAACCTCGACGCCATCTACGACATCCTCGACCGCCGGCACAGCACCGGCGAGCGCGACCTGGCCGAACGGCACAACGAGCATCAGCCGTGAGTACGCATCATGCGTGCTGCGGCTCCGCCGACTCGGGCACGAGTTTCATTTCCACCTTTAGGTGCAGCGCGCTAGCGATACGCCGAAGCATCGAGAGCGAATGACCCTGATAGTCTGCGTTTTCGAGTTGCGAAATTACCGATTGCGTGGTGCCAACGAGCTTGGCAAGTTCCGTTTGAGTCAACTCAGCCTTTGTGCGTGCCTCGTAGATCGACTGCGCCACTTGGGCATTGAGCGTGGCCGCCTCAACCAGGGCTTGCATCTCTTCCTCGTCGCCGACGAGATTTTTCTCGACGATTTCGAGTACGTCAGAAGTCTTCCGAGACTTCGACTTGTGTGCGATGCCTTTCCCGTTGCTGTTCATAGCGGCTTTCGAAATCGCCAAGAGCCAGCGCATGGGATCCTCCAGCTTGCCGATCACCCGGTCGCGATGCGACTGGTCAGATACCCCAGGATGTCGCGAATCGAGATCACGCCGACGGGCTTCTCGCCGTCGAGGACCGGCAGGTGGCGGTAGCCGCCGAGGTCCATCTTGTGCAGGGCGAAGGCAATTTTCGATTTGGCCGGAAGTATCTCGGGGTTCTTCGTCATGTAGTCGGAGATCGGTTTGTCCGACAGTTTGGCGGCGTCGGTGTTGAGCCGCATCAGGGCGTCGCGCTCCGTGAAAATGCCGACCATCTTGCCTTGCTCGACCACGAGCACGCAGCCGATGCGGGAATCGGCCATCGTCGCCAGCACGTCGCCGACGCGGGACTGAGGCGAAACGGTGACCGGCGGCTTGGTGGGCAGCAGTTCGATGCGGTCGCGCACGAGGTCCGCTTCCAGCGAGGTGGCCGGCACGCGCACGCTCATCTCGGTGAGCGTCTGCGTGCATTCGCTGCACGCATCGTCACCCTCGATGTTCTCCGCGCCGCAGATAGGACAAACGAGCATGGGGATGGGGAATTTGGGATTTCAGATTTGGGATTGGGGAGTCGTGGCGCCCCCTCCCCCTCCTCCGTACTCGGGGGAGGGGGCTGCCCTCTGCCTACTGCCCGCTCACGAGGCCACGTCCCAGGTTTCGGTGGTGGCGAACAGTTTGTTGAGGTCGCCGGGACCGCGCTCCTTGGTGGCTTGAGCGACTTGGTCGTTGATCATCGCATCGTACTGCGGCCGCTCCACCGCGCGGAAGACACCGATCGGTTCGGGGAAACCGTCTTCGTGACGCATGCGGCTGAGCAGGTACGCGAGGCTCGGCTCGGGCGCCTTTTCGTCATGGAACAACAGATCGTCCTCGGTGATGCCCTTGCCCAGTTCCACCACTTCAGGGTCGAGACCATGCAGCCGAATGCCTTTGTCGCGATTTTTGCCAAAGATCAGCGGCTTGCCATGTTCCAGCTCGATGGTGGTATCGGCTTTCGTGTCGCGGTCGGTGGCGTAGTCCCAGGCCCCATCGTTAAAGATGTTGCAGTTTTGATAAACCTCGACAAACGCAGTGCCCTTGTGCTCGGCGGCTCGCTTGAGCATCTCGCCCAGGTGCTTGATGTTGGTATCAATGCTGCGGGCGACAAACGTTCCTTCGCAGCCGATGGCGATCGACAGCGGATGAAGTGGATTGTCGATCGCGCCCATCGGCGTGCTCTTGGTCTTCTTGCCCAAGGGCGATGTGGGCGAGTACTGGCCCTTCGTGAGACCGTAAATGCGGTTGTTGAACAGAATGATGTTGATGTCAAGATTGCGGCGGATGGCGTGCATGAGGTGGTTGCCGCCAATCGAGAGACCGTCGCCGTCGCCCGTGATGACCCATACCTGGAGGTCGGGCCGCACGGACTTGAGGCCGGTCGCAACTGCCGGCGCGCGGCCGTGAATCGAGTGCATGCCGTACGTGTTCATATAGTAAGGGAACCGGCTGGAGCAGCCGATGCCCGAGATGAACACGATCTTCTCGCGGGGCACGCCCAAAGTCGGCATGACCTTTTTCATTTGGGCGAGAATCGAATAGTCGCCGCAGCCGGGGCACCAACGGACATCCTGGTCGCTGGCGAAATCGGCCGGCTTAAGAACCGGCAGGGTCAGGGAAGCGCTCATGGTATTAAAATCGATGGCGGAGGATGGAGTGAGACGTTATTTCAGAAGTTGTTCAATTTTCTCGACGATCTCGGCGACGCTGAATGGCTTGCCTTGGACTTTGTTGAGGCCGATAGCGTCGATCAAAAATTCACCGCGGATAATGAGGCGCAGTTGCCCCATGTTCAACTCGGGGATCAACACGCTCTTAAAGTTGTTGAGGATTTCCCCCAGATTTCGGGGGAAGGGATTGAGGTAGCGCAAATGGCAGTGCGAAACTTTCCGTCCGCGGGCCTGAACGGCATGGACGGCCGTGGCGCACGCACCGTAGGTGCCGCCCCAACTCAGGACGAGCAAGTCGCCCGTTTCTTCACCGTCCAGCTCTTGCAGCGGGATGTCGTTGGCGATGCCGGCGACCTTGCGTGCCCGCGTGTTGACCATGTGCTGATGGTTTTCGGGGTCGTAACTAACGTTGCCGGTAATGTCCTGCTTTTCGAGTCCACCGATCCGGTGCTCCAGTCCCGGCGTACCGGGCACCGCCCAGGGACGGGCCAGTCGTTCGTCCCGCTGGTAGGGCAGGAACGTCGATTCGTCGGCATTGTCAGTTCCGTCGAGCGCCGGACCGGGATGTTTGACTTCGATCTTCCGCAACTTCGACACGTCGGGCAGCAACCATGGCTCGGCGCCGTTGGCGATGTAGCCGTCGGTAAGAAGCATCACGGGCGTCATGAACCGCGTGGCGATTCGCCACGCTTCCTGTGCGACTTCAAAGCAGTCGGAGGGACTGCGAGCGGCGATCACCGGAAGCGGACATTCGCCGTTCCGGCCCATCATGGCCTGGAACAAATCGGCTTGCTCGGTTTTGGTAGGAAGACCGGTCGACGGACCGCCGCGCTGGACGTTGATTACCAAGAGCGGCAGCTCCGTGATCACAGCCAAGCCCAGGGCCTCGCCTTTCAGCGCGATGCCCGGACCGCTGCTGGCGGTGACGCCCATTTCCCCGGCGAAGGCGGCGCCGATCGCCGAAGTGATCGCCGCTATTTCGTCCTCGGCCTGGAAGGTCAGCACGTCGAAATTCTTGTGCTTGGCCAAGGTCTCCAAAATCGTGCTGGCCGGAGTGATTGGATAGGCACCGAGGAACAACCGCTTGCCGCTGAGTTGCGCGGCCGCCATAAGCCCCCACGATAGCGCGGTGGCGCCTTCGATATTCGTGTACCTGCCCGGCGGCAGCTTGGCCTTGGGAATGTGATATTGAGTGCTCGCGGCCTCGACCGTTTCGCCGTAGTGATAGCCGGCCTTGAGCGCGGCGGTGTTCGCCTGCGCCACTTCGGGCCGCTTGCCGAACTTTTCCGCGATGAACCGCAGCGTCGGATCCATCGGGCGACCGTAGAGCCAGAACACCAGTCCCATCGCAAACATGTTGCGGCAGCGGTCGGCATCCTTCTGGCCAAGACCCGAGCCCGCGACCGCCAGCCGGGTGAGCTTCGTCATATCGACTTTGTGGAGCTTGTATTTGGGTTCGAGACTGCCATCTTCGAGCGGATCGGTGGCGTAGCCCGCCTGTTGCAAGCCCTTCTTGTCGAACTCGTCGCGATTGACGATCAGAATACCGCCGCTGCGCAGGTCTTCGATGTTGGTGACCAATGCCGCGGGATTCATTGCGACCAAAGCGTCAACGGTGTCGCCCGGGGTGTGGATGTCTTTGCTGGAAAAGTGGACCTGAAACCCGCTGACGCCCGCCTTTGTTCCGCGGGGGGCGCGGATTTCGGCGGGGAAGTCGGGGAACGTGGCCACGTCATTGCCCACGAGGGCCGACGTATTGGTGAACTGCGTGCCAGCGAGCTGCATTCCGTCGCCCGAGTCGCCGCAGAATCGGACGGTTGCGTCTTCGAGTTGCTGAACGTGGGTGGGCGTTTCTATTTTCTCGGCCAATGTGGTGGACATGGGGTGAAGCTGTTCCTGAAGGAAGCCAACCTTCGCTCGAACCTGCGAGGGGGCTTCCGCTAAAAGTGAGGTGGGTTACTGCATTGTTGAAGGTGAGAACAAATTGACAACCATCGACTCGTTAAGCCCCCTCTCGCTCCGCCGGCGAGGTCTCCGGTTTAGGCGGCAAATTGTAAATCGCCGCCGGAAAGTGCTCGACCAGGTAGTGGACAATTCCGCGCACGGCGACGACGCCCGTCGCTTGTCCCTGTTCATCGACGATCGGCAAATGACGGTATCCGCCTGCCGACATCAGCCGGATCGCCTCGCCGACGGTGGATTTCGGCGAAACGCTAACGGGATTGGCCGACATCACTTCCCGCACGGGTCGAGAAAGGTCGGCTTGCTGCCGCATGAGCTTCAGCGCGTCGCGTTCGGTGAAAACACCGACAAGCCGCTCCTGCTCGTACACCAGCGCCGCGCCGGCGCGTTGCATTTTCAGAAGCTGCATGACGCTAGCAATCGACGCATCGGCAGCCGTCGCCAGCGGGCCATCGGGATTGGCCGCGGTGACGGTTTCGCTGTGCAGACTGAGTTGAAAATCCACGGAAGCGAGTCCGATCAAAACAGCGGTACCGCTGCGCTGAACTGGGAGGGCACGAAGCGAGGCGCCGGCCAAACGGACAGGAAACGTCGTGCGGCAAGAATCATGGTGGGCGACTCTCGCTGTCAGCCGAACGATTGGATGACAGCAAACAGGCGTGGGCGACCTCTGGCAGCTCATCCACTGCCAGCACGTCGCGATCGGGCAATCACTTCCTGCGTTTTGGAAATTGCCGGATGGCCAAAACCGCTCCGCGCCGCCAATCCGACAAGCTCATTCCGATCTGTTAGAGTCTAGCACGGAGTTGCTTCCTGTTAAACCGCACTTCACCGCGGTTTTCGCGAAGTTTTTTCTCGAATTGGGCGTACGTCAGGCTTTCCAGCCTGACATTCGGTTCGTTGTGTGGCGCGGATTCTGTCGAGAGAGTCAGGCAAGAAAGCCTGACCTACGGCTCGGGCCGCTTGTAAAACTTGGTGAGGTCGAATCCCCCGCGCTGCTCCTCTTCCACCAAGCTGATCCGCTTTTCGAGTTGCTCGAGCCGTCGGGCAATCTGCGGCAGAAGCGTCTTTTCCTCGTCGGGGGGCGCGGTCCGGGGAACCTCGGGGTACTTCAATTGGCGATGGAATGCCGCGAACAGAAAGAGCGGGTCTTTCTTGCGGTTGGCGAGCGCGATGCGACCCTCCTGCTCGCCAAACAACGCCGTGTGAGCCGCGGCGTCCCCGCCAATGGCCTCCGCCGAATGCCGCATGTTTCGCCGTCGATAAAGCTCGCTGTGGACGTAGATCAGGTCCGCGATATCGACCATTCCCACCTGGCGACGGATGGTGGTGATCCATTCCCGCCACGTCTGGTCGAAGGCCGGATCGGCCGCGACCGCGTCGAGGCCCCGGTCGTAACCGAGTCGGTTCCGGCAGAGAGTCTCGAACTGGTAGAGAAAAACGCCTTGCCGCGTCGGTTCGCCCGCGCGGTAGGCCGCCTCGCGCTGGAGCACCTCCAGTCCGATCCGCAAATCGAACCGGCCGCGTTCGTTTTCGGCCTCGCCAATGACGTAGCTTTGAAACGGCGTGAAGTAGTGGCCAAGCTTCGCCATGGCGGTCGAGAAGACTCCCGCGTGCCGCAGCTCCGACAACATGAAATCGATCGCCATCGGCAGCTTCGTGGTGGCCAGCACCTCTTCCTGGACCGACTGAAGAACCTCCTGAGCCGGGACGTTCGCTTGCATTCGCTCGGCCAGGGAACCGAAGAAGTGGGCCTGCTCGACGTACTCTTCGCGGCCAAGCGGGGCGATCGGATTCGTTTGGGAGTCGGATAGATCAGTATTCATGGGGGTCGCCGTGATTTCAGCCCGCGAGTTTGCGGTTTCATCATAGGGCACAGGAATCGTGTCCGCAAAGCAGGAGGTGAGATTCAGATGCGCGATCAGAAATGGCAGATACTGCTGTGTATATTGGTGGTGTTGGGGCCGGTGGTTGCTTGGTCCTCGTGGAGTCTGATTTATGGCCCGTTGCCGGCCGGCTATGTAATTGGCCTCGTCGCGTTCGTCCCCTTCTTATTCACCTCGTCGCTCCTTCTGTGCTATCTGCTGGGACTGGGAAAAGGACAGCCGGGGCCGGATAATTAAGGGAACCCACCAAGGAGCCAGTATTGTCGAGCCGTTTTTCCACTATTGAACAAGCCGTCGAGGCGATCCGCCACGGCAAAGTCGCGATCGTGGTCGATGCCGAGGACCGCGAAAACGAGGGGGATTTCATCTGCGCGGCCGAAAAAGTGACGCCGGCGACGGTCAACTTCATGATTACCCACGGCAGGGGGCAGCTTTGCATGCCGATCCTGCCGGAGGTAAGCGAGCGGCTGCGGCTGCACCCGATGGTCGACACGAACACCGCCCCACTGGGCACCAGTTACACGGTGCCGGTGGACCACCGTTCGTGCCGCACGGGCATCACCGCCTCCGAGCGGGCCTGCACGATCCAGTCGATTTGCGATCCGAAAAGCGCGCCAGCCGATTTCGTTCGGCCTGGACACCTCTTCCCCTTGGTGGCCAAAGAGGGGGGAGTGCTCCGCCGCGCGGGGCACACCGAAGCTGCGGTGGACCTCGCCCGCATGGCCGGCTTGATGCCCGCCGGCGTGCTCTGCGAAATCCTCGACGAGACGGGCGACCGGGCGACGCGCGACCAGCTTGTAATCCTCGCGAAGCAGTATGATTTACCGATCATCTCGATCGAGCAATTGATCGCCCATCGCCGCGTGCGCGAGAAGCTCGTCTACCGCAAAGCGGAGGCGAAGCTCCCCACCAGGTATGGCGTCGGCACAATCGTCGCCTATGGCGTGCAATATGAAACGCAAGAGCCGATCGTCTTTGTCATGGGCGACCCGACCTCCGTCGTGGCACCGCTCGTGCGGCTCCATTCTTCGTGCTTCACGGGCGACTTGCTCGAGTCGCTCCGGTGCGACTGCGGCGACCAGCTTCACATGGCACTCGACATGATTAGCCGCGAAGGAACCGGCGTGTTAGTTTATTTACCACAAGAAGGCCGCGGCATCGGCTTGGTCGAGAAGATCAAAGCCTACGGCCTGCAAGACGAAGGCCTCGACACGGTCGAAGCGAACGTGGCGCTCGGTTTTAAGGCCGACCCTCGCGACTACGGCGTTGGCATCCAACTCCTCAAAGACCTTGGCTTGCGCAAGATTCGACTCCTTACCAACAACCCCAAGAAGACGGATGCCTTTATCTATGGCGGCTTCGACTTGGAAGTGGTCGATCAAGTGCCGATCGTGCCGCCGATTCACGAGCATAATGCCCAGTACTTGGCAACGAAACGAGATAAACTGGGGCATCAGTTGCCGAATTAGCGATTGTCAACAAAGAGAATACCATGTACTTATCCTCTAGTTGGGCGTACAGTCGCGTGTACTAAGGTCTCATAAGGAGTTGAAATTCATTGCAATGCTCATCCCTCAGTATCGAATCATTGGGCTCATTTCGCGAAGTTTGATCTTTTTGCTTTTGGCATTAGTTACAATCGATCGTGAGAATTCGGCACATGCGGACGAATACTTCCCATCGAGTATTTTCGAACTTCGACCGCCACACGTCCGAGTGAGCCAAGATGACGAAAACATCTCGCAACCGCGCAGCTACCAGTCCTTTCAATTTTTTGAGCCACCTCCGGCTACTCCTCCGCAGGCAAGCGTTAGGCTTACGGAGTTCGACGATCTGACACTTGTCTACCCTTCTCACGGAGGGAGTTCGACTTCTGGTGGCTCGACCTTGTGGGACCAAGTGCTGGTTAACGGACTCGAAGTAAAGTTAAACGTGTTTCATTTTCCTCTCCCTTGGATTGGAAACGCTTTTGTTTCGCCGCAAGAGACAGGGCTTTTTTTGGGACAGTTGTCTCCGGGCCAGTACGAAGTGACTGTCTCTCATTGGTACCTGCCACCCAGCTATTTGCCAGATTTCAATCCTGAATCATTTGTGCCACCTGCGAACGTAGTTATTCCGTCCCCGAACTCTCCCTTTGGGTTTCCGCTGGACGATGCCACGCCGGCGGTGGTAGTGCCATCAGCATTCCAGTTTAGAGTAGTGGCGGTACCGGAGCCTTCGTTATTGATATGGATTGTGGGGCTGGCCACGGGAGGAAGTTTCGCAGGCATCGGCTCGCGCCGTAATACGACCAATCGACACGGATGACGGCGTTACCGTGGATACCACCATACCCTGCATTCACGTAAGTCTTTTCGCCGCTTCGGAGCCCTTTGCCGTTACCTTCGACGAAGCCCAAGCGCGCTTGATGCAGCTTCCGCGGATGGACACGGAGCCGGACGGATACTTTCTCATCGCTGGCGGCGAAAGGGAGGGCAAGCGGTGGGTCGTCAATGGCCAGCTTTTCGAATCGGCCGATCGGTTGCACCGCGTCGAACTACACGGCAATTGTCCGAAGCCAATGTTCGACGAATTGTTGCGCTGCTTCGGCTGGCCCGATGCGGAGATCGCGTTCGAGCTGGTCCGCGAGGGAGTTACGCTGGACGAAGCGAGCTTTCGCACCTGGGCGGCGCGAAATGGGTGAGCCGCGTCGTCCCCGACCGCGGCGAATTTTACCATTGCCCGCCAAATCGCAGCCCGAGAGCGTCGAATGATAAATTCCTCGATGCGATGCTACCTTGTTCCCATCGCTGCGTCTCGGTAACCAATTGGAACACAAAGTCCCACCGCCGAAACGTTCGTGTAAGTTCCAAGCCGATTCCAATTTCGGTGGTTGACATATTCAGATCGTATTCGTACGGTTGGCTCGTTCCAAAGTGAGTCTCGTAACGACTCTCAATTTCGCCTGTCAGCAATCCAATCCGCGCGTAGCCAATGAACGCACAGCCGACCTTTGGGCCAACATACAGCGGATGAATTCCCTCGGCGAATGCACCAACGCCTGCCGCTGCAGACTGCTCTGAAGTGTAGGGGCCGTACTCGTAATCAATCGAAGTGGCTTTAGTTCCCACGCCCAGGACGAAGCTAGTCGCATCGTAATAAAATCGGCGATAGAATTCGACGTCCAAGTTGGCCGCTGAAAGCGAGACTTCCATCATCGAGTCGTAGGGAAAGATTGAGTCGGCGACATAAAGGTGATTTGCTGTGGCCGCCTCTCCCTGTGCTCCAAGAAACCACCAGCGCCCACGAAACCCGATACCCGAATCGTTCTCCCAGCCGATGTAGGGCCGCACGGCAATTGTCGGTTCGTTCCAATTCGTATTGTAAGCCGTGTAACTGAATCGCGTCGCCAACACATCCACCCCGGCGTACCAATGGCTGTCCTGCACGATGAGCGGCCCGCAATCGACACATTCGTCCGCGCACGCGATTCCCTGAAACGGTTCGGGCGATTCTTCGAATACCGGCGCGGCGTACGCCGGCTGCTGCAGCAACGAAGGCAACGGCTCGGTGGGCACTTCTTCGATCTGCTGCCCATTGGCTATGCCGCAGGCGCAGACGATTAGCAGGGCGGAGATAAGGGCTACCATTCCCAACCTGTGCGGGTGGAGAGTGCGCGGGCGGTGAAGAGGATGAGCGTTCTAGAGGAATCGACGCCGTGCCGCCAGGGCGGCAGCAACATCCGCCGCTAGCATTACGCCATCAGAACGAAGCGTCGATTTCAGCGGAAAGAGTCCGCGCGCCCACGGCCAGATTCAGCATCGACGCGCAGAACGCTAGATTCCTTGCCGAATCTTCAAAGCGATCAATTCGAAGTCTGGCAGTCACAGCCGGTTCGTCCTGAGAGTCGATCGCCGCGTAGGCCGCGTCGAGAATCAACAACTCCTTGGCGTTGCTTAGCGAGGAGTTCGCAGCGGGCACGGCAGTCGCTGGCCGCGTTGATCTTGAAGTTGACGCGGGCGAGGTATCGCCCCAAGCCATAACGCTGAGCGCCTCGGACTCGTTGGCTGCGCCGTCCTGAGGGGGATCGACCGGAAGCGACTTGCCGAACTGGCTGCGCCAGATGTCGAGGTCGGCCGTGTCCACGACGCCGTTGCGGTCCGCATCGGCGTTGAGGTTATTTCGGGCACCGAATGTGTCGCGCCAAACGGTGTAGTCAGCGGCAGTTACAACGCCATTGAAGTTGAAGTCACCCGGCAGCGGCTGTGGCGGCGCCTCCGCTCTCTTTCCGAATTGACTGTACCAGATATCGTAATCGAGTTGGTCTACGATTCCATTGCGATCGGCATCGGCGTTTAGCTTCAGCTTCGAGCCACGCGTATCGCGCCACACAAAGTAATCGGCGGAATTGACGATGCCGTTGAAATCAAAATCCCCGGGCAGGGGGTTCATCGGCGACGGCGCCCTTGTGCCGAGGTACTGCAGCCAGACTTCATAGTCGGCTTGGTTCACGACACCATCCAAGTTGGCGTCGGCTGCTAAATTAGATGTCGAACCAATATTCGCTTCCCAAACAGTTCGGTCCTCGTCATCCACGACCCCGTCAAAGTTGAAGTCACCTGGGTACGGATTGACTCGGAACGTGGGTCTGCCCTCCAGGGTCGATCGCAGCCACGCGACTTGCTGTTGGGCGTTCCACATGATCTCGCCATCGATCATGACGAGCAAAGGGTTCACGGTCGTCACCTTTGCGCCATCGCCGGACGCCCAAGCGAACTGGTCGAAAGCAGCTAGCGGACTTCCAATAAGTTGAATCTGGCGAGCAATCGGTTCGCGCCCGCCAATGCGAACCGTGCCGGATATGGCGTGATCGCTCCCACCGAGGACGACTTCAATGATGTCGCCGCGAAGGATGTTCTGCGAGAAATCCATCCGTGCCGTCGGCATTCCCGGACGGACAAATTCGACCACCAGCCGCGCCGACGTGGCGCCGTTGTATTCCACCGAGAACTCCAGATAACCACCGTCCGCCGCGCGGAGCGAGGCAACCGGCATTTTCCCACTCATCGACTGCGGAGCGTTGTGTGGCCATTGAAACACTAGCCCCGCGGACCACGCCTGCGCCAGCCGGAAACCGGTCACCACCTCCAGTTCATTGCTACCGCTCGCCAACGGCTCTAACGGGTACGGCGGTGTGTTCAGCTCGCCGAAGTAACGCGGTGCGATTAGGAATCGGGCGTCGGCATTGACGCTTCCAGTGCGACTGGTATAGAAGCCAACTGCAAATCGGCCTTCACCATCGACGGGGGGATCTTGTCGTACGCCCAGCGGCACCCATTCAAAATTGACGTTCGATTCGTGGGTTTGTTCTGAGGCCGCGGAGCCGGTCGTCGGAACACGCAGCCGCGTGCCCAGGCGAACTGCCTGACTACCAAGGTTGTAGATCCACATATCGAGCAGATTTGGCCGCGAGGCGTCGAGAGTTTCGCCTTCCGGTTGGAGCCACCATGTGCCCAGCTCCCGCGAGGTTGATCCCAGGTTCACCTCGTAGACGGCAGTTGACGCCGGAAACGGCGGCGTCGCCGGTTGCGGTGAGAGGTGTTGTTGGTCGTCGACATACCGCCATATCCCGTCGACAAACTCCACCTCGCGGCGCGTATTGCCCATTGCGAGACCGACCTGCAACGGCAGAGAATCTCCGATGCGGTTAGTTCCCCCAGGTGCGATTTGCAGCGGTAGAACTCGGTTCACCACCGGTATATCCGCCAACCAGGTTCTGTTCTCGCTATCCAGCACCAGTAGCTTTGATCCATAAATCCACATTCGGCCAAAGCCGCCGCCGCCAGGTGGTAAGTTCATAGGCGCCCAAGTCACACCGTCCGGCGAAAAGTGGTAGAAGGGATCAACTACTCCTCCGGAAACATAACCTCGTCCTTGGACCCATTGCAGATGGAGAATGGTTGTGCCGGCATACGAAGTCCCCTGAGTGTTGCGCATGGGTTGGCTTACAGGAGCGGAAACAGTCAGTGCGTCAGTCGAGTTGGTGAGAGATCCAAAGTGAAGCACCATTTCCTGAGTCGTGTCGCCTGAGGCGAAATGCTCGCCGAGCACCGGCGCTGGCGCCGCGGCGACTGGCTGTGGAGCATTTCGCTCAATTGCACCGGAGCTGTCGTATCCGCCGTAAACTACCTGCGTTGTGATCTGCGCAGTCTGGTAGTTGGCGAGATCAAATTCGTGGAATAGTATTTGATTGCGGTAACCCACATCTCCCCAGTGGGAGATTATTCCGCCGAGAGTCACGGCAGCCGTGTGTGCGTGAAATCCGCCGATATCTTCGACAATCCATTCCTCATGCACTAATCGATTGGGTAGGACCGTCCAAATTCCGCTCTCGCTGTCGCGAACTGCCTGGAATAATCCGATCTGTCCTCCCTTGGGGTTCCCCATCCGTTCGATGTAATCCGCCCAAGGGAACCAAACGTGGTTCGTGTCATTGAGACCGTTGACCGGGAAGGGATTAAGGAACGCCCATTGCCTTCCTCGTGACATTCCATGACTCACGCCGCCGGCGATTGCCGGCACGTCGAATCCTCCTCCGACCTGTGCCACGCGTTCGAGAGAGACGCCGTAGTCTTGCGTATAGATGAACGAGGTGCCCACAATTTGCAAACCGGCATCGGTGTCTTCAAGTCGTTCGGCAGAAAACACGATCAGCCCGTGATGGACAATCGCGGCGCCGGGCCGATAGGTCTGTGTTTCGCTTGTATTCCAAGGTAAATCGCCACGGCGAAAAGAAATGTTTCCGACCAGTTCAAAATGCTCGCCGCGAAATATGAAAACGCGTTCCTGGCCGGGGATGGAAAGAACCAGCAAAGGAGTCACGCCGTCGTGATCCAAGCCGGTAGCCAGCGGGCGGATACTCGCCGCAGTAAGGGGTGATTCTCCGGGCAACCACGTCAACAGGGGGGCATGGTCGACGGCGTTTCCGAACCGGCGCTCGTCGATGTCTCTCGGGATTCCCCGATCATCGACGCTGGGTACGTCGCGGGAGAACTCACTCGTCAAGTTGCCGACTAAGCCATCGTCGTACGCGAGCCATCCGCGCTCGACAGGCGCGAACGAGAACAGCATCCGCGGCTCAAGAAGTTCGAGGCCAAGCCGTCGCAGGCCGACCCGACGGTAAGACTGAAATGCAAACATTACCGACTCAGACCGCTTTGCCGCTGATAGGAACTTTCGCAACGACGCCGTAACCGACCTATTCCAATAGTGCACTATAATTGCGTTCACTTTCAAACATGAAACAACCAACGGGTCGATGGAAATGTTCGTTCCGCATGCGGGGTAAATCGAAAGAGAAGACTTATCTTAAGATTGCAGACAACGAGAGGCTCGAGCGTGGAGGCAGCGACCGGAATGAAACAAGTTTAACATTACAAGGATTACAAGTAGGGCAATGACTTGCGG
Organism: Pirellulales bacterium; assembly: GCA_040901765.1. Classification (GTDB taxonomy): domain Bacteria; phylum Planctomycetota; class Planctomycetia; order Pirellulales; family Lacipirellulaceae; genus JBBDYG01. Next base: position 31,683 of record JBBDYG010000021.1, on the reverse strand, counting down.
TGCATCGGCACCACTAATGTTCGGATCTGAGCCGGCCCACGTAAAGTTGGAGCGTCAGTCGCCATCGCCGCGAATGCGTCGATCGACTCAACATCCATCGCCAGCGCATCACCCAGCCCGCGTTAATCTACACGATCAAATTTTCCCAATCTCCCGGCAGGGTAAGGGATATGCTGGCGGGTGCGAAAAAATGACCGTCGGCTCAGACGGGAGAGGGTCGTTCGGGATGTCAGTTGAGGTGCTACTCCCGCGAATGTGCCGGGCGTTAGTAAACAAGCTGCCAGCTTACTCGGAATGATCTTGCAAGTACGAAGGCTCTCGTCCCACGTCAAACTGCTGCCGATCTGGAAGCCTGAATTGGTGCAGGAAATTGGTCACTAACATGATGGAGAGCCATGGTCCCGAAATCGATCTGATGTGTCCCGCTTTCGTTGAGCGGTAAATCTGAATGCCGCCATAGCATCAGTCGTCAATATGTATTTACTGATGCAAAGGACCAGCACATCACGTCGGCGGTAAGCTCACGTGCTTTCTGCGAATCATCAAGTTGGTCCACAACATGCTTGCAAGTATGACCGCGCCCACGAATCCCGAAGGCTCTGGAACAACGTTAGACGTGCCGCTGCCGAGAGTCACGCCGAAATTCTGTTTCCAGACGAAATAGTCCAATTGGTCAATCACGCCGCCGTCGTTGCCATCGGCGGGCCTTAATCCGACGGTGGCGCCCACGGAATCGCGCCACACGTTGTAGTCTTCGATATCGACCGTGCCGTCGCGATCGTAGTCGCCATCGGGGGCAACGAATGCGGAAGCAAGCTTATACATTTTCGGTCGATTTGGACTGGTACCTATGACGTATAGTTCTTGGTCCTCGTCGACTCCAAAACCGTAGAGGGTCATGTCGAACTTACAGGTGCCCATAAGGGCGCAAGTTTCGGGTCCGAAAGCGAACTCATTAATCTCAATTTCGGAGAAATCTTTGAGTTCTCCCTGCTCATCGAAGGGATCAATCCAGAGAAGCCGTCCACGGCTAGAACTGAAGGGGCCTGTGCCAAAACTGAATTCGCCGAAAATGTACTTTCCTTGCAATTCAGGTATCGATCCATGATAGACGAAGCCGCCGATGACCGAGCGCCCGTCGGCGTGGCTATACTCGGCAATCGGACCGAGCATCGTGGGAGCGGGAATAGGGGGTGTGATGTACGGCAGCGTTCCTTCGCGATAAGGCCAACCGAGGTTTGCGCCAGCACCAAACGCTGACACCTCTTCCCTGGCCCCCTGGCCGACGTCTCCGGCGAACACAAGTCCCGAGACAGGATCGACCGAGAAGCGATACGGATTGCGGACGCCGTAGGCGAATATTTCATCGAGCGCCGGGTCGCTCAGGAAAGGATTGTCGCTGGGAATGCGATACTTGCCGTTGGCGCTAACTGGATTCGCGCTGCCTGGAGTCAGGCTCGGATCGAGGGGATCGATGCGAATGATGGTGCCCAAAAGATTGGAGTTGTCTTGGGCGTTCAGCTCGTAGCCCGCCGGCGTGCCGATCGTCGTGTAGAGATGGCCATCCGGACCAAAGGTAACCATTCCGCCACTGTGCAACTCGTTGGGGTGAGTGGCGCGAAAGATTTCTCGCCGCGTGCTGAGGTCTACCACCTTCGGATCCGCGGCGCTGGCCTGCCATTCGGTCACTACGTTGTGATAGGTTGACGCGGGACCAGGATTGATGAAATCCGGAGTCGGCGCGGTATCGGAAGTGGAGTGGAACGTATATAGCTTTCGATAACCCAGGCTATCGGGGTCGGCGTAGCCGGGGTGCAGCGCCGTGCCAAGCAACCCTTGGGCGCCGCTTTGAATTACTTCACTACTGAGGTCGAGGAACGTGGTGTAGATGCCGTTTTCGAGCATGCGAACTCGTCCCCGGAGTTCGGGAAGAATGATCCGATTCGAGCCATCGCCCGGGAAAAGAACTTGCGTTGTGATCCCCAAAGTCGACTGTGGCGGAACATTGATGATTCGATCCATCTCGAGAACGAGGTTTCCTTGTTTAATTTGCTGAGCAAGACCGGCGGTAGTCAATAATTGGAAAGCCCCAAAGCTGAAGCACCAAAAAAACCGCCGCCAGATAAGTCGATAAAGCGGAGAAACGGGACTGACGCGGGATCGCTCACCCGCAGTAAGTTTAATCGATGCAACATTCATAGATGTCAATGGATCGAGTCGCTTGGAATAGACAACGGTGGGAATGAGCGCACGAGGAAACAGCCTGAAACGCGAACTCGGATAACCCGGCCCCAGCGATTCAGCTTACTGGGATCGTGGTCGTTGTCAAAGATTTTGTGACGGCTTGGAGGGTTTCGTTGGGGTGATACGGCTTATGTTGGCGGTTCCGCCGCGAACCGACGCCATGGCCGAGTGGTCAGGAGTGCGGGCGGCTGATTTCGCTGAAGTGTGACCTTTGGGGCGACACCTGTTCGCAGGACTGGCCCGCTTTTTGCCGGAGACCGGCCTTGCAGGGCTTTTCCCGAGCGGTATGATAACTGATTCGCATGAGTTTCCCCCGCCCGGCGTTGGCTAGCGTAGCTCAATTGGCAGAGCAGCTGATTTGTAATCAGCAGGTTGTGGGTTCAATTCCCTCCGCTAGCTCGTTTGCGCTATCCCGCAGACGGACGGTATTTGCTCCTTCACCGGGGCAGCACGGAGGCTCCTGCGGGTTATTGCCGGAGGTTTTGTAGCCGCGAGTTTGTTGTCGGGATCGCGCGCCTGTCCACTCGCGACCGGCGAGGTATCGCTTCCAGCAGTGTCGGAATGGCGTTCATTCGGCAGGCTGGGTGAGCACCCGGGCCGCCGCCTCTCGCGATCGAGCGAAAGCCGGGGGGTTACCGAAGCGGTCAAACGGGTCAGACTGTAAATCTGATGGCTTATGCCTTCGTAGGTTCGAATCCTACACCCCCCAGTTGAAATTTCAGATTTGGGATTTTTGATTGCAGATTTGAAGAACGTGACGGAATTTACTGTGATCGTTGAAATGGAGCCTTGTGTATTCTTCTTCAATCCCAAATCAGAAATCCATGTGCGGGTGTAGCTCAATGGTAGAGCAATAGCCTTCCAAGCTGAAGACGAGGGTTCGATTCCCTTCACCCGCTTTGGAAGGGCTATCAGCTATCGGCTATCGGCTGTCGGCCTGCAAGAGGGCCGATAGCCGACAGCCGGCAGCCGAGAGCCTTTCTCGGCTGCTGTAGCTCAGTTGGTAGAGCGCGTCCTTGGTAAGGACGAGGTCATGAGTTCAAGTCTCATCAGCAGCTTTTGGATTATCCGTTAATTTCGCCTTTGAGATCAAACAACATTTCGTACCCCTCATTGTGAGCTAGGGAGAAACATGGCAAAGGACATTTTTCAACGTAAGAAGCCCCACGTGAACGTGGGCACGATCGGACACATCGATCACGGTAAGACGACCCTGACGGGTTCGATTCTGCAGGTACAGGCCACCAAGGGTTTGGCCAAGACCAAGTCGTACGCGGACATCGCCAAGGGCGGCACGGTTCGCGACGCAACCAAGACCGTGACGATTGCCGCTGCCCACGTGGAGTATGAGAGCGACAAGCGGCACTACGCTCACATCGACTGCCCGGGTCACGCCGACTTCATCAAAAACATGATTACTGGGGCCGCTCAAATGGACGGAGCGATTCTGGTCGTTTCGGCTGCCGACGGCCCGATGCCCCAGACGCGCGAGCACATTCTTCTGGCCCGCCAGGTCGGTGTGCCCCGGATCGTGGTATTTCTGAACAAGTGCGACTTGGTCGACGATCCGGAACTGCTGGAATTGGTCGAGCTTGAGATTCGTGAATTGCTCACCAACCACGGCTTTCCGGGCGACGAAGTTCCGTTGATCAAGGGTGCGGCAAAGTTGGCGTACGATAACCCGACCGATCCCGCTGCCGCCAAGCCCATTACCGAGTTGATGGAAGCCATCGACGCTTACATTCTCGAGCCGGTGCGCGAAGTGGACAAGCCGTTCATGATGGCGATCGAAGACGTGTTCTCGATCGAAGGCCGCGGCACGGTGGCGACAGGCCGCATCGAGCGCGGCATCGTCAAAGTGGGCGACGAAGTCGAGTTGGTCGGCCTCACCGCCGCGCCCAGCAAGACCACCTGCACCGGAGTCGAGATGTTCAACAAAACGCTCGACCAAGGTCAGGCGGGCGACAACGTCGGCTGCTTGCTCCGAGGTGTGAAGCGAGAAGACATCCAGCGCGGCCAGGTGCTCGCCAAGCCCGGCTCGATCACCCCGCACACCAAGTTTGAAGCCGAAGTCTACGTTCTGGCCAAGGAAGAAGGGGGTCGGCACACGCCATTCTTCAGCGGCTATCGCCCGCAGTTCTACTTCCGCACCACGGACGTAACTGGATCCTCGAACCTGATGGGCGACGTGGAGATGTGCATGCCCGGCGACAACGCCCGACTGAGCATCGAACTGTCCAAACCAATCGCAATGGACAACGGCGTCCGCTTCGCCATCCGCGAAGGCGGTAAGACCGTGGGGTCCGGCGTGGTAACGAAGATTTTGGAATAAACCATGAAATGACGAATGACGAAGCACGAATGACGAATGACGGAGAGTGTGGTTTAAGCTCTTTCATTCGTCATTCGGAAATTCGTCATTCGTCATTTCCCACAGGGGTGTAGCTCAATTGGCAGAGCACCGGTCTCCAAAACCGGGGGTTGTGAGTTCGAGTCCCACCACCCCTGCTGCTGGACGCAATTGCAATAGCCGGCGACCTACGGTCGCCGCGGGGAACACCCCCCGTTCCCCGTCGGGGAAAGAAAGATCACGGAAGCACCATAGGCAGAGTTCATTGTGACCGCATTTTTTCAGGAATTGTTTCACTTTGGCTTCTACAAGCGGAGCCAGGGCCGAATTGCGCGCCAAGCGACATTCTTTACGCTGCTGGCGATCATCGCCTTGGGCGCGTGGCGGCTGCACATCTGGATGGGCGGGGCGGGAATCACGAGTCCGTCTGCGGCGGGCGCGGCCGATGGCAACTGGTGGCTCAATTCCTTTTACAGTTCTCGCAGTTATTCCGTGCCGCTGTTGTTGTTCGCGTTGGGTAGTTGGGCGGCCTTCCGCGCTGTGCAGATGCCCGCTTTCGCCGACTTCTTAATCTCCGTGGAAGCGGAAATGAACAAGGTGTCCTGGCCCGCGCGAAGCGAACTGTTTAAAGCTTCGTTGGTGGTGATTTTGATGATATTCTTTTTGGCGGCGTTGCTGGCCACCTACGATTTCTTGCTCACTTTAGTGCCCGTTGGTTGGAACAAGCTCCTAGCGCTGTTTTCTGGCACCTGATGCATCGATCGTTTTGACTACGCGAAAGGCACTCTTGGACGAGAATTCTCCACTACCGACACAAGCGGAAGCCATTTCCGGTGACGATCGGGCCCTTGCTTCGCCCGAAAACGGCGCGGGCGGCCCGGCCGATGAGCGGGAGGTTTCGCCGCAGATTGCCGCCTCGGTCAGCGGAGATTGGGTTGCTGACGACGACCAGGGGAATGAAAGCCAAGAATCCGACGCAGCGGCTGCAAGTCAGATTCTGGACGAAGACATTATCCACGAAGGAGACGAGCAAGAAGACGAGCCGGTCGCGCCGCGCGGTCCGATCGAACTGATCGACACGAGCAACGACGATGTTCAAATGGATTGGTACATCCTCAAGGTGCAGAGCAACCGAGAGCGGACGATTACCGAGGCACTGCAGCGGAAGGTGGCCATCGAGGGTTTCGATCGCTATTTCGGCCAAATTCTTGTGCCCACGGAGAAGGTCACGGAGTTCAAGGCGGGTAAGAAAAAGATCGTCGAGCGGAAGTTGTGGCCGGGTTATATCGTCGTGCAGATGCATTTGAACGACGACACGTGGTTCGCCGTCCGCGAAACGGCCGGCATTGGCGACTTCACGGGCGCGGCGGGGAAGCCTTCGCCCATGCGGCCGGAAGAAATCGCGAAAATCCTCCAATCGGAGGAAGAGATCGCCGACGAGGCGCCCAAACTGAAGCTGAAGTTTCAGCCGGGAGACAAGGTCAAAATCAAAGAAGGCAATTTCGAGAGTTTTGAAGGCGAAGTTCACACAATCGACGAGGCGAGCGGCCGGGTGACGGTGATGATCAGCATTTTCGGCCGCAGCACGCCCGTCGAGTTCGATTATTGGCAAGTTGAAGTGGTTTAATTTGGCTGTCGGCTATTGGCTGTCGGCTGTCGGCCAGAACTTAGCGTCTGGCCGACAGCCGATAACCGACAGCCGACAGCCGACGGAGAACAAATGGCAAAACAATTGGTAGGCGTTGCGAAGTTCCAAATTCCCGGCGGGCAGGCGACGCCGGCCCCGCCGGTGGGCACGTCGCTCGGCAAATATGGCATCAATTTGGGGCAATTCGTTCAGCAGTTCAACGAGAAGACCCGCGAAGCGGGCGGGATGATGATCCCCGTCGTGGTGAGCGTTTATAACGACCGCTCCTTCGACTTTTACACAAAAAGCCCGCCGGCTGCGGTGCTGCTGAAGAAGTCGGCGAAGCTCGCCAAAGGTTCCCCCGAGCCAAATAAGACGAAAGTGGGCACGGTCAGCCGGGCCCAACTTGAGGAAATCGCGAACACGAAAATGAACGACCTCAATGCCCGCGACCTGGATCACGCGGTCCAAATGATCGCCGGAACCGCCCGGAGCATGGGATTGGTCGTCGAGGGCTAACCTTTCCGGCTCGGCGCGCGTATATTGAGGGATTCCCTTTCGCACACGGTTTTTCAATTTCGCGACCTGTCGCTGACACCCGTCATGCATAGGTCGCGGACAGTTCTCAGTCATTAACATGGCAACCAAGCAATCCAAGCGGTTCCGATCGCTCCAAGTCAAGCAACCGAAGGAAGCACTCCCGGTGCCCAAAGCGGTGGAGAAGCTCAAAGGTTTTAGCGGTACGAAGTTCGACCAGTCGGTGGAAGTTGCCATCCGATTAGGCGTTGACGACGCACAGGCCGACCAAATTGTCCGCGGCTCGATCGTACTTCCGCACGGAATCGGAAGGTCGCAACGGGTGCTGGTGTTCGCCAAAGGCCCCCTGGCCGAGGCGGCCAAGCAAGCGGGCGCCGATTACGTTGGCGAGGAAGATCTCGCCAAGAAAATCACCGACGGCTGGACCGATTTCGATGTTTGCATTGCCGCGCCCGACATGATGAAGATTGTCGGTCCTTTGGGAAAGGTGCTCGGGCCACGAGGCCTGATGCCCTCGCCCCGTGCGGGGACCGTCACGCCTGACGTTGCCAAGACGGTCAGCGAATACAAAGCAGGCAAAGTCGAGTTCCGCAACGATAAGGCGGGCAACGTTCACGCGATTGTCGGCAAGCTCAGCTTTGATGCCGACAAGCTCGCCGAGAATGCCCAGGCCTTTATCGACAAAATACTCAGCGCGAAGCCCAGTTCAGTAAAAGGGACTTACGTCAAAAGTGCGCACCTGTCGGCGACCATGAGCCCCAGTGTGCGGCTTGCCGTGTGAGAGGAGCTATTAGCAGTTAGCTACTAGCCATATGACCAGAATAGCAGATGCGAAATAGGGAACTAACGGCTAATAGCTAATTGCTAACAGCTTTTCAAGCCATGAGCAAATACGTCAAAGACTTGATGACCCGCGTGTTGACCGAGCGTTGGAGCGGAGTCTCCGATGCGCTGGTGGTGGACATTGTGGGGATGGAAATGAATATGAATGTCGCGTTGCGGAAGCGGCTGCGGCAGAAGAACATTCACCTGATGGTGGTGAAGAACAGTTTGGCTCGTCGGGCATCGGAGGGGACCACTTTGGCCCCGGCGTTCGAAGGAGCGGAAGGTGCGTTGGCGGTCGTGTGGGGCGGCGAGGACATTATCTCGCTGGCCAAAGAAGTCATCGCTATTGCCGACGGAAAGGATTTCACTCATTTCGCCCCCAAAGGCGGGGTGATGGATGGCGCCAAGCTCAGCTCCGAGGAGGTCAAGGCGGTCAGCAAATGGCCCAGTCGCGGCGAGCAACTGAGCCTGTTGATTGGTCAGATCCTTAGCCCGGGCATGACCCTATCGGCTCAATTATTGGGTCCAGGCAGCAAGCTTGCCAGCCAGATCGAAAAGAAAGGCGAAGGAGAAGGCGGCGAGCCAATCGCCGATGAAGCAGTCGCCGACGGGCAAACATCGCCGGATGCGCAAAACGCAGCGGCACCACAATAACCATACAAATCACCGGCACCAAACACTATAAACTCGGGCGCGAGCGCCCCCCCGCGCGAAAGGACAGAAAATCATGAGCGAAGCAGCCGTTATGGAGTTCTCCCCAAAGTCGAAAAAGATGGGAGACGAGATTGTTAGCCTCACGCTAAAAGAGGCCAAAGAACTGAGCGACTATCTCAAGGACGTTCACGGCATTGAGCCAGCCGCCGGTGGTGGCATGATGATGGCCATGCCGGGTGCCGGCGACGGCGGAGCCGCCGCGGTCGAAGAGCAGACCGAATTCAATGTGGTCATGGAGAGCTTCGGCGAGAATAAGATCAACGTCATCAAGGTCGTCCGCAGTGCGACCGGTCTGGGTTTGAAGGAAGCCAAGGATTTGGTGGAAGGTGTTCCGAGCAAGGTGAAGGAAGGCGTCTCGAAGGAAGATGCCGAGAAGCTCAAGAAGGAACTCGAAGCAGCCGGCGCGAAAGTCGCGATCAAGTAGCCGCGAAATCGGGCTGCGCGAGCAGCCCATTGTGCTCGCTTTGGTCCGCCTCTCCTGCCGGGGAGGTGGCATCGATCTTCGAGACTTCCTTCGCGACTCGTGTGCATGAGCTTCCGTTTCGATTGCCATCCTTGCATTTGGTCACCGCGTTGGCCGGTTTCCGCCCTAAGTGCGCGCCCCGCGGCACATCGGTTCGGTGCCCCGGCGATTCTCGTTTTTTCTGGAACGGAGTAATTCTCCTATGGCTGTTCCCGCGCAGCGACGACTCGTCACTCCCGAAACCCGCCGCTTCGGCAGCGGTCGGGAGATGTATCCGATTCCCGATCTGACCCAAATTCAGACCGAGAGCTACGAGCGTTTTTTGCAGTACGCAGACGGACCCGAAAAGCGGAAAGATTCCGGCTTGGAAGGTGTCCTCCGCGAGATTTTCCCGATCGAGAGTTACGATAAATCGATCAAGCTCGACTATCTGCGGTACGAGTTAGGAAAGCCCCGCTACGAACCCGACGAGTGCCGTCAGTTGCGGCTCACCTACGGCCGACCGTTCCGCATCTGGCTGGTTTTGAATAAGGAGCAGCCGATTGAAGAAGAGGTTTATCTCGGCGACTTGCCGATCATGATGGGCGGCGGTGAGTTCATCATTAACGGCGCCGAGCGAGTTGTCGTCAGCCAGCTTCATCGCAGCCCCGGTATCGATTTCGTTTCAGAAGTCGAGGCCGGCGAGCGCCGCGTGTTTAGTTGCCGCGTCATTCCCGAGCGGGGGAGTTGGATCGAGGTCAACACCACGAAAAAGGACAGCATTACCGTCCGCATCGATCAGAGCGGCAAGTTTTCGGTGGTCACGCTGCTCCGGGCGATGGATCCCAAGTACAGCCTCGACTCGGACATCCTCCGAGCCTTCTACGAAACCACAAAGCTCAAGATCGTTGACGGCCGGAGCGCCGCAAAAATCGAGGGCAAATTTGCGGTCGAGGACATCGTTTACCCCGTCGGAAGCGATCGGGCCGGCGAAATCATTCTCGAAGGGGGGCATCGGATCACCAAAACCACGGCCGAAGTGGTCTGCACGTCAGGAGTCAAAAGTGTAACGGTGATGGAGGTCCCAAAAACGCCGCTGCTCTTGAACGCCTTGGCCGAGGACGCGACCTCGAGTCACGAAGAGGCGCTGCTGCGGATCTACCAGCGGCTTCGTCCGGGCAATCCGCCACAGCTCGAAAAGGCGCGGACGCTGTTTCACGAAAAATTCTACGACACCAACCGTTATCGATTGGGTCGCGTCGGCCGCTTCCGCATCAACCGCAAGCTGGGGCTGGATGTACCCGAAGATGAAATGGTCCTTCGGCCAGAGGACGTTATCAGCGCCGTGAAGTACATCATGGCGCTGGTTGTCGGCGACAATTCCGAGGTGCATGTCGACGACATCGATCACTTGGGCAATCGACGGCTACGCACGATCGACGAGTTGGCGGCCGACGAACTGCGGAAGGGTTTCTTGAAGCTGCGTCGCACCGTACAGGAGCGGATGAGCCTCAAGGATGTGGAGGACATGACCCCACGGAGCTTGATCAACCCCAAGAGCATCTCGGCGGCGATCGAGTACTTCTTCGGCCGCGGCGAGTTGTCGCAGGTCGTCGATCAAACCAATCCGCTGTCGATGCTCACGCACGAACGACGGCTGTCGGCGCTCGGTCCCGGCGGTTTGAATCGCAAGCGGGCGGGGTTTGAAGTTCGCGACGTTCACATCTCTCACTACGGCCGTATTTGTCCGATTGAAACGCCGGAAGGTACGAACATCGGCTTGATTTCGAGCTTGGCGATGTATGCCGCAGTCGATGAATTTGGCTTCCTTATTACGCCGTACCGTGAGATTGAGAAAGGAAAACTAACCGAATCGGTGGTCTGGCTGCGGGCGGATCAGGAGCATAGCGCATTCGTGGCGTCGGCGGACTCTCCTGTACACAACGACAAGCTGGTTGGCGACACGATCGTGGCGCGCTTTCGCAGCGACTTCATGCTCGTTCCGACGGACCGCATCCAGTATATGGACGTGGCCCCGAGTCAAATGATCGGCGTGTCGGCGGGCTTGATTCCGTTCCTGGAGCATGACGACGCGAACCGCGCGTTGATGGGATCGAATATGCAGCGGCAAGCGGTGCCGTTGCTCGTGACAGAGCCGCCCATCGTCGGAACCGGTCTGGAGCGGGATGTGGCCCGCCATTCGGGAATGCTGGTGCGGGCCGGCCACAAGGGAACGGTGACGTACGTCGACGCCGACCGTATCGAGATCGGCCCCGAAGCGCACCAGCTTCGAAAGTTTGTGGGCCTCAATGAGCGAACGTGTCAGAATCAGAAGCCGATCGTGAAGCCCGGCGACAAAGTGGAAAAAGGACAAGTGATCGCCGACGGAGCCGCGACGTTTCAGGGCGAATTGGCGTTAGGCCGCAACGTGCTCGTCGCATTCATGTCGTACGAAGGGTTCAATTTCGAGGATGCGATCATCATTAGCGAAGAGCTGGTGAAGAACGACACCTACACCTCGCTGCACATCGAGGAGTTCGACGTCGAAATCCGCGAGACGAAGCTCGGCCGCGAGGAGTTCACACGCGACATTCCCAATGTCAGCGAGAAGATGCTCCGCAATCTCGATGAAAGTGGGATCGTCCGGATCGGTACCTACGTCAATCCGGGCGACATTCTGGTGGGCAAGGTCTCGCCCAAGTCAAAGACCGAGTTGACGCCCGAAGAAAAACTGCTGCACGCAATCTTCGGCCGGGCCGGTGAGGATGTGAAGAACGACTCGCTGGAGGTTCCCTCGGGCGTCGAGGGTATCGTTATTGACACGCAGAAGTTTTCCCGGCGGATGAGTCTTTCGGAGGACGAGCGCAAGGATTTCGAGCGTTCGCTCAAGGCTGCCGAGAAGGAAGGCAATGAGCGGATTGCGACGGCGTTTGGTCAGCTCGTGAGCGAGCTGGAAACGGTCCTCCAGCGCAAGCTGACCGACGACGACGGCAATCCGCTGGTTCAGGACCAGGATTTTTCGTTCGCGGCGGAGCGAGCCACCTCGTTCAAGTTCGATGTGATTGATATCCGTAGCCCGCAACGGAAGAAGGATGCCGAAAAGCTGTACAAGCAGCTTTGGCCGAGCGTCGAGGAAGCAATCGACGCCCGCGACCGACGGCTTAATTCGATGAAGCGCGGCGACGAGCTACGCAGCGGCGTGTTGCAGATGGTGAAGGTCTACATCGCCACGAAGCGAGTGATTTCCGTCGGCGACAAGATGGCCGGGCGTCATGGAAACAAGGGCGTGATTTCGAAGATCTTGCCGGTCGAGGACATGCCGTTCCTGCCCGATGGAACCCCCGTACAAATCATGCTGAACCCGCTTGGCGTGCCGAGCCGAATGAACGTGGGCCAGATTTTGGAGACCCACCTGGGCTGGGCCGGTTCTAAGCTCGGCTTTCGTTCGGTGACTCCGGTTTTCGACGGTGCCAGCGAGGAAGATATCAATGAGGCGCTGGTCGCCGCGGGGTTGCCTCGTAGCGGAAAGTCGCGGCTGATGGATGGCCGCACCGGCGAGCCGTTCGAGCAGGACACCACGGTCGGGTTCATCTACATGCTCAAGCTTCACCATCTGGTGGACGACAAGGTGCATGCTCGCAGCACGGGTCCGTACTCGCTGATTACGCAGCAACCACTGGGCGGCAAGGCGCGGTTCGGCGGTCAGCGATTCGGTGAAATGGAAGTGTGGGCGCTGGAAGCCTATGGTGCTGCCTACATTCTGCAAGAGTTGCTGACGGTCAAGAGCGACGATGTGGAAGGCCGCACCAAAATTTATGAGTCGATGGTCAAAGGCGAGAACACGCTGGAAGCCGGCACTCCCGCGAGCTTCGACGTTTTAACGAATGAGATTCGCGGTTTAGGCCTGAACATGCAATTAGAAAAGCGGAGAATTTAGGAGGATTGCAAATTGCAGTAGGCGGTCCGGCGCTGATCGGCAAGATTCGTCAGCCGCGAAGCGGCGATCGTCAATAGCCAGGGGCGTAAGCCCCTGGACCCGCCGCGAATGAGCATTAAGCCCCAACGGGGCGGCAGTAGTTGAGGAGTTAGTCCCAAATATACCTTTCATCCCATTCCAACTCGTGTCGGCGAAGAAATTGGAGAAATTCCTCTTTGAACGAAGTCTTCCGATGATGATCTTCCTGATTGGAAATGTAAGACTTGACCTGGTCGATATTGGAATAGCTGACCGCAAACGCACCATAGCCGTCTTGCCAGCCGAAATCTGGCTTGCCGAACTGCTGATGGACCCAACCCGACGAGTTGCTTTTGATTAGCCGAACCACGTCGGCTACGGACAGCGTTCGAGGAAGGGACAGGAGTAAATGGATATGATCGGGCATACCGCCGGCAGCAAGCAGACTACAGGAATGGTTTCGCGCGATGCCGCCCAGATACTCGTGCATCCGCGGCCGCATTACGGGTGTGATAACGGGGTCGCGATGCTTCGTGCTGAAAATGATGTGACAGTGCAGTGAGGCAAATGATTGGGGCATCGGTATTTCCTCGCGTGATTGCCGATCTCGGTCCTAAGGAATGAAAACCACTTCCGCCCCGTTGGGGCTTGAATTGAACCACTGACCAACCTACCAGGGGCTTACGCCCCTGGCTATTAATGATCGCCGCCTTGCGGCTTAGCGATGAATTTCGCTAGCCAGCCGTCGGCGTGACTTTCAACAAATCAATCCGCCGCTTCTCCCCGCCAGGAGCACTAAATATGAGCCTGTTAGAAACTTCCAATTACGACCGCATCAACGACTACGCCTCGGTCAAGATCAGCTTGGCCCGGCCGCACGATATTCGGAGTTGGTCGTTCGGCGAGGTCAAGAAGCCCGAAACGATCAATTACCGCACGTACCGTCCGGAGAAGGACGGCCTGTTTTGCGAGCGCATTTTCGGCCCGGAAAAAGACTGGGAATGCGCCTGCGGCAAGTACCGTGGAATGAAGTACAAGGGCATGATTTGCGATCGTTGCGGGGTGAAAGTCACGCACAGCCGCGTACGCCGCAAGCGGATGGGCCACATCGAGTTGGCCGCGCCCGTGGTGCATATTTGGTTCTTCAAAGCGATGCCTAGCCGGCTCGGCAGCTTGCTCGCCATGAAAACCACCAGCCTCGAGAAGGTGATCTACTTTCAGGATTACGTGGTAATCGATCCCGGCCAAACCACGCTCAAGGCCCAGCAACTATTGACGGAAGAGGAGTTTCGCCAGGCCCGCGAGCAGTTCGGGGAAGGCTCCTTCGAGGCCGACATGGGCGCCGAAGCGATCCGAAAGCTGTTGCAGCGGCTGGACTTGGTGACGCTCTCCAAAGATCTGCGCCAGGATCTCAAGGACACCGGTTCCAAGCAGAAGGCCAAGGATTTGATCAATCGCCTCAAGACGGTCGAGGCGATTCGCGACTCGGACAACAAGCCCGAGTGGATGGTGCTCGACGTCATTCCGGTCATTCCGCCAGATCTGCGGCCGCTGGTGCTGCTCGACAGCGGCAATTTCGCGACCAGCGATCTGAACGACCTCTACCGACGCATCATCAACCGCAACAATCGGCTGAAGAAGTTGGTGGATCTCAATGCGCCGGAAGTGATTATCCGCAACGAGAAGCGGATGCTTCAGCAATCGGTGGACGCGCTGTTCGACAACAACCGCTGCAAGCGACCGGTCTTGGGTTCGAGCAATCGGCCGCTGAAATCGTTGACCGACATGATCAAGGGCAAGCAAGGCCGGTTCCGCGAAAACTTGCTTGGCAAGCGCGTCGACTATTCCGCGCGCAGCGTGATCGTTGTCGGACCTAGCCTTAAGCTCCATCAATGTGGCTTGCCGAAGAAGATTGCGCTGGAGTTGTATCAGCCATTTATCATTCGGCGACTCAAGGAATTGGGCCACGCCGATACGATCAAAAGCGCCAAGAAGATGCTGGAGCGCAAGGATGATGAGGTGTGGGACATCCTCGAAGAGGTGATCCGCAATCATCCGGTGCTCCTGAATCGCGCTCCCACCTTGCACCGCATGGGCATTCAAGCCTTCGAGCCGATATTGGTGGAAGGCAATGCGATCCAATTGCATCCGCTGGTGTGCAAAGGCTTCAACGCCGACTTCGACGGCGACCAAATGGCGGTCCACTTGCCGCTGTCGATCGAAGCGCAGGTCGAAGCGCACACGTTGATGATGAGCACGCACAACATCTTCAGTCCAGCGAATGGCGCGCCGATCATCAGCCCGTCGCAGGACGTGGTGATGGGCTGCTATTACCTTACGATGAGCGTGCCCGAGGCGCAGGGCGATGGGATGATCTTTACGTCGCTCGAGGAAGTGGAGATGGCTTTCTCGGCGGGCAAGGCCCATACCCACGCGCGGATCAAAGTGCGGCTGCCGAAGAATCGCTGCTTGCGCGATGAGATGGACAACGCGAAGGCCTACGGAGCCATCATCGAAACGACCGTGGGTCGCGTCATCTTCAACATGGTGCTGCCGACCGGCATGCCGTTCTATAACGTCGCGCTGCGGTCGCGCGAACTGGCGAAGGTAATCAGCGATTGTTACGAGATGCTGGGCCGACGCAAGACGATCGAGCTGTTGGACGACATGAACCGCACCGGCTTCAGTGAAGCAACTCGCAGCGGGTTGTCGTTCGCAACGGATGACCTGGTGACTCCGACGTCCAAGGGGAAGATCATTGCCGAGGCCGAGAAGGAGGTGATGAAGCGGAACAAGCTCTACCAACGGGGCATTATTACCGAAGGCGAGCGCTACAACGGCGTGCTCGACGCCTGGACCCATGCCCGCGAGCAGATCACGACCGAAATGATGGCCGCCTTGGAGACCGATTTCCGCGAGGGCGGTTATGTCAACCCGATCTTCCTAATGGCTCACTCCGGTGCCCGCGGTGGCGTCGAACAGATGCGGCAGCTCGGTGGAATGCGTGGCCTGATGGCCAAACCGTCGGGAAAAATCATCGAGACGCCGATCAAGGCGAATTTCCGTGAAGGCCTGACAGTGCTCGAGTACTTCAGTTCAACACACGGTGCCCGCAAGGGTCTCGCCGACACGGCCCTTAAGACGGCTGACTCGGGCTACCTAACCCGAAAATTGGCCGATGTGGCGCAGAACGTCGTGGTGACGATGCACGACTGCGGCACGACACAGGCGATCACCAAGGGAATTATCTACCGCGGCGAGAAAGTGGAAGTGAGCTTGGCCGATTCGATCCGCGGCCGCGTGAGTCGCACCAACATCGTCAATCCGATTACCGATGAGGTGATCGCAGCAGAAAACGCCCTGGTCACGGCGGAGGTGGCCCGCAACATCGAGCAACTTGGTCTGGAAAAAATCCAAGTCCGCAGTCCGATGACCTGCGATGCTCCCCTCGGAGTCTGCCGGCTGTGCTACGGCATGGATCTCTCGACGGGGGCGATGGTGGAAGAGGGCATGGCGGTGGGAATCATCGCCGCCCAAAGCATCGGCGAGCCGGGTACCCAGCTAACGATGCGGACGTTTCATATCGGCGGCGTCGGCCAGCGCGATGTCGAGCAGAGCGACATCAAGGTCAAGCGCGGCGGAATTGTGAAGTTCGCCAAGCTTAAAGTCGTCGTCAATGACGAAGGTCAGCAGGTGGTGCTCGCCCGCAATGGCGAAGTGGCGCTCGTGGACGACAAAGGCCGCGAGGTTGAGAAGTACGAGGTGCCGACCGGCGCTATCATCAAGTTCAACGAAAACGAAGTTGCCAATCCCGGCGATCTCCTATGCGAGTGGGATCCTCACAGTATTCCAATTCTTGCGGAGACGGGTGGCAAGATCCGTTACGAGGATCTTATCGAAGGCGAGACGATGCGCGGCGAGAAAGACCCCAGCGGTCACATGCGCTACGTCATCATGGAGCATAAGGGCGATCTGCACCCACAGTTGGTCATCGAAGACCCCAAGGATGGGCGGATCCTCGATTTCTACTACATGCCCGAAAAGGCGCACGTGGAGGCCAAGGAAGGAACCGTGATTACCGCGGGAACCCTGCTGGCAAAAACTCCCCGCGAGGCCACGGGCACGCAGGACATCACCGGTGGTCTGCCACGGGTGACGGAAATTTTTGAGGCCCGCAAGCCCAAGGATCCGGCGGTCATCGCCGAGATCGACGGCAAGGTGGATATTCTCAGCGAAAAGAAGCGCGGCAAGCGGTCGATTATCGTCCGCAGCGAGAGCGGGATCGAGCGCGAGCATTTGGTTTCGCACAACAAGCACATGCGCGTCCATGCGGGCGACATCGTGCGTGCGGGCGATTCCCTTGTCGACGGCCCACTCGTGCCACACGACATCCTTCGCATTTCGGGCGAAGAGGCCGTGCAGCAGTACCTTACTCGCGAAATTCAAAACGTTTATCGCAGCCAGCGCGTCGAGATCAACGACAAGCACATTGAAATCATCGTTTCGCAAATGCTAAGGAAAGTCAGGATCGAGTCGCCCGGCGACACCGATCTGCTGCCCGGCGCGGTGATGGATAAGTTTGACTTCCGTCAGGCGAATGAAGCTTTGACGAAATGCGTGAAGATCACGGAGAAGGGTGACAGCGATTTTGCCATGGGCGCCATCGTGCCGAAAGACGTGCTCGAGCAAACCAACGCCCAGATCGAAGCGCTCGGCGGAGAAATTACCAAGGGCGGCAAGCCAAAAATGGCGACCGCCAGCACGCAACTTCTCGGTATCACAAAAGCCTCGGTGCAAAGCTCCAGCTTCATCTCCGCGGCGAGTTTTCAAGAAACAACCAAGGTGCTCACCGAGGCGGCACTGGCCGGTCGGACCGATCACCTGGTGGGTCTCAAGGAGAACGTCATTCTCGGTCACCTGATCCCGGCCGGCACCGGATTCCGCACGATCCACGAGGCGGAGGTGCGGATTCGTCCCGAAGCGCTCGAGGCCTTGGCGGCGGAAAAGGCCAATGTTTTGGAGCGGAGCTTTCCGCTGTTGCAGACGGGCGGTGATGGGTCCAATGGCGGGGCCCCGGCGGGAAGGCCGGTGCCGGCGGCGCCCAGGAGTCTCGACGTTCTGCTGGGCGGCAGTGAAGGTGGCGACGAGAATGGTGGCAGCGAGACGGCCAACGAATAGCCGACCCGCCGTTGACACCGCCACTCAGATCGCTAAATTAAATAGTTCGCGCCATTCGCAACCGGGCCGCGATGGCGCGCTGTTTTGTGCTTGTTTTCAATTCGATTTTGCCATGCCGACGATCAATCAACTTATTCGCAGCGGAAGACGCAGCAAGCGCAAGCTTTCCAAGGCGCCGGTGCTCGACCATTGCCCGCAGAAGCGGGGCGTCTGTTTGCAAGTTCGCACGATGACGCCCAAGAAGCCGAATTCCGCGCTGCGGAAGATTACCCGCGTGCGGCTTTCCAATGGCAAAGAAGTCACTGTGTATATTCCTGGCGAAGGCCATTCGCTTCAAGAACACAGCATCGTGCTCGTGCGCGGTGGCCGGGTCCGCGACCTGCCGGGCGTGCGCTATCAAGTGGTCCGCGGCGCCCTCGATACTTTAGGCGTCAACGGCCGGAAACAATCCCGCAGCCGCTATGGAGCGAAGAAGAGCTAGGAAGCCATCGGCTGTCGGCTGTCGGCTATCGGCCAGAAGTTGATTTTCGACGCCGCGTTCCTGACACGATTAGCTTACGATGTTAATTTAGCTCTCTCTGGCCGAGAGCCGACAGCCATTAGCCGAAAGCCTCTCCATGGGTCGCATTACCGCCAGCCGCAAGCAACTGAAGCCCGATCCGGTGTACGGATCGCTGTTGGCCAGCAAGTTCGTTAACTGCATGATGTGGGACGGGAAGAAGAGCACCGCCTTGCGGGTGTTCTACGATGCGCTCGATTTGATCAAGAAGCGGTTGCCCAATGAGGAGCCGATCAACGTCTTCAGCCAGGCGGTCGATCACGTGAAGCCGGCGATCGAAGTCCGCAGCAAGCGAGTCGGCGGTGCCGCGTACCAAGTGCCGATGCAAGTCAACCGCACTCGCCAGCAATCGCTGGCCATCCGCTGGATTCTCGCCGCGATCCGCGACAAGAAGGGCCGCGCGACGGCCCAAAAGCTGTCCGACGAACTGGTCGCCGCGTTCAACCGCGAAGGCGTCGCCGTCACGAAGCGCGAGAATGTCCACCGCATGGCCGATGCGAACAAGGCTTTCGCTCACTTTGCGTGGTGAGTTTGGGACTGGAGGCTAGGGGCTGGAGACTGTGGCTTGTGAAAGCCTCAATCTTTGGCCCCTGGCTTTTTTTGTGCGCATGCGCACACGAAAGTGCAATTGTTGGGATGGAAATTTCAGAAGCTAATCTCCGCATGTTCATAATTGATGTGCTTCGCCACGGGGGTGGAGCGCACTTCGATGGGCTGCTTGCTCGCCTCAACAACGACGGCTGTATCGGGTGGATCGATGTTGCGAAGCGTGAATTCACTGCGACTGACGTGATACATCAGGTCAAGCTGATGATCGTCGCTGGCGATGTTGTTGTAGAAAGCATGTGGGACGGGCGAGGCGTGTTGAACACGCACGAAGCGTTAACGTCTGAGTGGAACGCAGATTTACTGCTGTCCAATACAGAGGCGGCTCTCGCAGACTGGAATACTTGGGATTCGCCCAACCTCGATTGACTTCATGGCCACCGACCTCACGAAAATCCGCAACCTCGGCATCATTGCTCATATCGATGCCGGGAAGACGACCGTCACGGAGCAGATGCTCTATGTGAGCGAGTCGAAGCACCGTGCGGGAGAGGTCGATAAGGGGACCACCACGACCGACGACGATGCGGAAGAAGCCGAGCGGGGGATTACCATTTACTCCGCGTGCGTGCAGTTTCCGTGGAAGGACGTGAACATCAATCTGATCGACACGCCGGGGCATGTCGATTTCACGGCCGAGGTGGAGCGGAGCTTGCGGGTGCTCGACGGGGCAGTGGTCGTGTTCAGTGCCCGCGAAGGGGTCGAAGCGCAAAGCGAAACGGTCTGGCGGCAGGCCGACAAGTACCACGTTCCGCGGCTGGCGTTCATCAATAAACTCGACCGCGAAGGGGCCGACTTCGAGTCGGTGTTCTACGAGATTCGCGACCGGCTCTCATCCCGTCCCGTCGTCATTCAAATTCCGGTGGGGCTAGGCCCTGCTCATACCGCCAGCCCGTTTCGCGGCGTGATCGACTTGGTGCGGATGCAACTACTCACGTTTCCCGAGGGGCGCGAGGGCCGCAAGCTCGTATCTGCCGATATTCCGGAGGAACTTCGCGACGAAGCGAACCTGTGGCGCGGCGAGTTGCTCGAATCGCTCTACGACTTTAGCAACGAGTTGATGGAATTGGCATTGTCGGAAGAACCGATCCCCGAGCCGCTGGTCCACAAGGTGATTCGCAGCGCAACGGTCCACCATTTGATCCAGCCCGTGTTATGCGGCTCGGCACTGCATGGCATGGGGGTGCAACCGCTGCTCGATGCGGTCGCTGCCTACTTGCCGCACCCTCTCGAGATGCCGCCGGTGCAAGGAATCGAGCCGGAAATGAAAGGCAAGCAGAAGCATAAGACCGACGACGCCGAGCCGAAGAAAATCATTCGCAAGCCGGACCCGAAGGAACCCTTCTGCGGACTGGTGTTCAAGGTGCTTCCCTACAAGACGGGCGACATGCACTGGGTTCGCATTTACTCGGGTGAGTTGAGTGGAAACACGCGGGTTCTTAATCCGGGCAAAGACAAGAAGGAGAACGTCGCCCAGCTTTGGCGAATCCATGCCAGCAAGAAGGACGAGCAAATCGAGCTTGCCCAGGCGGGCGACATCGTGGCGGTGATCGGGCTGCGCGATTCGATCACCGGCGACACGATCTGCGACACCCGCGAGCCGATCTTGCTCGAGTCGATCGAATTCCCCGAGACGGTCATCTCGATGGCGATCGAGGCGGAGAGCACCGCCGACAAGAAGAAGCTCTCCGAAGCGCTCGACATGCTGCGCAAACAGGATCCTACGTTTCGCGCCGCGGAGAACGAAGAAACGGGGCAAACGCTCATCAGCGGCATGGGCGAATTGCACCTGGAAGTGATCCAACATCGATTGCAACGCGACTTTAAGCTGGGCGTAAAGGTTCATCGGCCGCGGGTGAGTTACCGCGAAACCGTGAAGCAGGCCGTCGAGAGCCGTGGAGAGTGCCATCGGTTGATCAACGGCGTGCCCCACACCGCGGCCGTGCGGTTGCGAGTTGAGCCGCTGGAGGCGTCCGCGCAGACTGTGGTCGTGAACGTCGCCCCTGGGCACGGCCTGCCGCCGCAATTCTTGGACGTGGTGCTCGAAGAGCTCGAAAGCGCCGGTGCGGGGGGCGGGCTGCTCGGTTTTCCCTTGATGCGAATCAGAATCACGGTGCTCGGCGGAGACGTACATCCCACCGAGTCGACCGAGATCGCCTTCCGAACGGCCACGTCGCTCGCCTTCGACAACGCGTTGCGCGAGGCAGGTATTGTGCTCCTCGAACCCATCATGAAGCTTGAATTGACTACCCCCGAGGAACATGTTGGCGACTTGGTCGGCGACCTACAGCAACGCCGGGCCATTATTCATCGAACTGATACCCGTAGCGGCAGCACGATCCTGCACGCCGAGGCGCCGCTCGCGAACCTGTTCGGCTACTCCAGCGCCATGCGATCATTGAGCCAGGGCCGCGCGAGTTGTTCGATGGAACCCAGTACCTATGGCCCGGCGCCGGAAGACGTGGTGCAGAAGTTTTTAGGCGAAAGCTAAGCGGCAGGGTGTCCGCCGCGTTAGAAGTCCCCAATGATTTCTTCGCCGTTCATGGTGCCCACGGCGAAGTAGATCGTTTCGTCGACCTCCTCATGGATCGCATGGACCGATCCATCGCACAGCAAGAACAGGGCCTCGCCCGAATGCGACGCCGAAACGTCGCGGTCGTCGCTGAGTGAATGGTTCGGCGTGTGCCCTGTCTGAAAGAGGACCATGTGACCGTGATCATCCTCGTTGTCATCGATGTCTCGAACGGCGCCGGCCCAAGTGGTTTCATACTCGAAGTGAACTCCGTGCGCTCCGCTGGAGCGGAACGGGCCGTTCTGCCGTTCGCCGACCATGAGCGTGTGTGACAACCCGTCGGTGATTTCTCTCAACTTCGTGCGGCTGTTGCGATAGAACGGTCCCCACGGACGAGTCGTGGTCAGGCGCTGTTCTTGGTCCTCGTCCAGATCGGGCGTGCCAAAGTTGGCCACATAACAGGCCATGGCATAACGTTCGTCACCCATCGCGACGAAACCCGTCGGTGAGATGTCGTCCGTTGGGCAGAGAAGCGTGTCAATATGCTGCTCGCGGATGACCGCGTTCACGTTATCGAAGATTGGCTTCGTAAAGTCGAATGCGTCGTAGATGCTCTGCAGCTCCATGAAGGGCAACAGCGCCGTCGTCCAGGAATATCCAAGGGCGTTCCCTTGCGCGCTCTTAATGTACCGATAGCCTGATGGCAACATCTTCGCGGCCGACTCGTGATTGTGCATCGCAACGCCGAGCTGGCGAAGATTGTTCTTGCAAGATGACTTGCGAGCTGATTCCCGCGCCGCCTGTACTGCGGGCAGCAAGAGCGCGACAAGTGTGCCGATAATCGCGATGACCACCAGTAGTTCGACCAAGGTAAAGGCCTTGTACCGGTAGGACGAAGTACGTACCGTGCTGTTTTCGAGCATTGGATTGGCCCTCAAGGCGCGCCGGTTGTGTCGGCATGCCGATGGGAATGGTCATGTCCGCCGAGATTATTCGGATTAGCGTGAGTGTGCTCGTGGGAGGCATCGGCGGCATGCACGTGATAGTGACTGTGCTTCGCTTCGACCATAATGGCCGGAGACAGCGCCTGATCGGCGTCGCCGCATCCACAAACGAGCAATCCCACGAAAAGCAGTGACACTTCAGAACGCATAAAGTTCCTCTTAAGTGACGCGTGCCAAGCCTCGGCAGAATCGGCACGATGGCATCCTTCTATTAACTGGTCCCATAACTGACACTACAGGCAAACCAGCCACAATTATAATGAGCTTTGAAAGTACCCCGTGTCAAGGCTTTTTCGTACGTCAGTCGCGGGAATGGGCATTACTTTATCCCATTATCGCTGTGGAGTGGCGTTCCAAGAAATATGCCCTCCGTGAGTCAAGGCAGCGATGGACGGTCTGAAGTTCGTGCTCAATTTCGTCTTCGGTAATCACCGATTCGATAATCACGGGAACATCATCGGGTATCCAACGAGCCGCACCGTGAAACGAGAGCGCGGAAGCGGTCCCAATGGGCCGGTGCTTGCAATTCCAATTCACTTCGCTGATGTGAATCTCCGCCAGTTTCGCCCGAAATCGATGCAAGAACTCAAACGCCACGGTCATTGTGGGATCGACTTGGTGCGCGTGGCCGATGTCGAAGCAGAATCGCGCGTCGGGAAGCGCTTCGAAGTACGGCAACATTTCCCGAGCCGTGCGGCAGACTGGCTTACGAGTGTCCATGTTTTCTAGGAGCACGCTTGCGCCCAACTGATTCCACGGCGCGACGTCTCCACCGATGACGTTGGGATGCACAATAATAGGAAATCCTGCCGTTGCTATTGGCGCCAACTTCTCTGCCAACTCCGCGCTAGTCAACCGATGTAGCTCGCTCGGGGCGTGGAAGGACCGGTAGGAGAATGCGCTTAAATCGAGATCGGGCAATGCGGCAATAAGGCAATCAAGTTCATCCTCGCGTAGCGCCGAAAGCTCAATCGCATCAATTCCATTGCGCAGTTGCAACGCCAGCCCGCGCTGAAAGTCGCCTAAGGCCAATGCTCCTGTTGAGAATCCGATGCTATGCATTTAGAAGAGTCCGTACTTCTTTGTTAATCGAGACAATTCGTTATCACCAGTGAAAAACAGCTTTTCTAGCGAGTCACCAAAACGCCGGCCGATGTCGTTTCGAACGATACCAAACACAGGATCTGATTCCGCGTTGTCGAAGGTCAGAGTCTCCAGCGCTTGACGGCTTTTGGCATCGTCGATCAACGCGAGAAATTCGCCGTAAGCCTGAAACAAATCCTTGGCCAACTCATCCAATTGTAGTCGCACGAGCGCCCGGCTCAAAACGTCAATTGGGGTCTCTTCCACCAGCGTCTCGCAGCCGGACGCAAGCAATTGCTCGGCGTCGTCCCAAGACTTCGGAGTTCCCGCACTGTTCCAGAGGGAATCGTTGGGGAATAACTCGCAATCGAAACACAACAGTAAGCCTTTGACGAAAGTCATCTTGCGCGAGACCCGCAGTTTGGCATTCCGTAGTGCCCACTTCTTCTCCGATTGCTCCCACTTCTTCGCCGCATAGTCAACGGCAATGGTTCGCCAGTACCGCACTACGTCGTTCAGCAAGAACCTGGGAACGCGCAATCTTGGTGCGCTGTTTGTGGGGAGTCCGCGTCCCCAAAAGATATATCGGCCCAGAACAGCGCGGATTACACGACTTCGAACAAGTTCGCCGACGACTGCGCGAGACTCTAATAATAGCAAGAGCCGCCGAGTCATGTTGCGGTTGGTGTCGTCCGAACCGCCGATATGATGCACGATGTCATGGCTGCTGGCGAGCGTTCCGAAGGTTCCCGTATTTCCAGGCTCAGCATGTTCCGCCGCCACAAGAATCTCGCCAATGCGCGTCGCAACCTTGATGTGTTCGGGATCAACGGGGCCGTCGACGAGCAATGTCCAGTCGACGTCGCTCCTGCTAGTCGATTCCCGGCGAGCTAACGAACCAAAAACGACAAGCGCCAGCGTATCGCCAAGATTGATATTCTCTTTCGCCAGTAAGGCTCGGATAGAAGCGAGCTGGACATCCGCTGACTGCCGCGCGTTTTCAATCGCCTTATACTGCTGTTTCAGACTTCGGCAAAGCTCGTCGAACGCGGTTTTAGGTGTTTCGCCTGCGTCGCTGTTTGGTGCCATCGAAGTTCGCTTGCTGAATTATCGCATGTGGTGAACACCGCACCAAATACTAGCAAGTTGTCTCGTAAGTCACAGTCCCATAGGCGTAGCGGCGAACTTATCCGCGAGTTGATTACGGCCACCCCGTCTGGCAGATTTCGCTGTCCGTTTCGCAGCCCCCGCAAATCCCCATCCCTCCCCCATCTCCGCTCACCCGGGGAAGCACCAATATCGGCTCGGCCACCAGCCCCGGGGACGTAGCATGGCGGGAATCCTGGCACCGCACCGCCATGACTACGGAAAATCGACCATTTGCGGAAAACCGGTGGCAGAGCTGATTGTAGGCCGTGCGGGAAACGGAGGAACTTTTTCCCCACCCAACTGGCTTTGTGCCAGCGCGCGCACGTGGCACAAACGCGGTTTTCCCGAGAGATTTTCCAAAAACCGGGTGGCGCGTGGCACAAACTTCGCCCCAGTCATACCGCACTAACCTTCCCCCGCGGGGCGAGGTGATTGCACCAGCGCCCGCGTCGATCCCGTCGTGAAACCGCCATCCACCAGCAGCGTTTGGCCGGTGATGTACTCGCTGGCGTCTGAAGCGAGAAACACAACTGCGCCATCGAGGTCTTGGGGCTGGCCGGGACGCTTCAGCGGAATGCGGTCGACCAGGTAATCGACCCATTCTTGGTTTTCATAAAGCACCCGAGTTTGATACGTCTGGAACCAACCGGGCGCCAGGCAATTGACGGTGATGCCGTGCCGGCCCCAATCGTCGGCGAGGCTCATCGTAAGTTGCTTTACTCCGCCTCGGCTGGCGCAGTAGGGGGCCATGCCGGCGTAGCCGAACACGGCCGTCACCGAGCCGATGTTGACGATCCGGCCATAGCCGCGAGGGATCATGTGCTTGGCCACGGCCTGTGCGACGAAGAACGAACCTCGGAGATTCGTGTCCAACACCGTGTTCCAGTCATCCCAGGTAACGTCCACCGCGGGTTTGCGGATGTTGCAGCCGGCGTTGTTCACCAGGATGTCGATCTTGCCGTAGGCTTCGTGAGCGGCGGCGACCATGCGTTCGATGCTGGGCTGCTGTCCGACGTCAAGCTCCAGCGGCACCGCGCGGCGGCCCAGTTCTTCGATCTCGCGGCGGAAGGGTTCGAGGGCTTCCTGATTGCGGCTCGTAATCACAAGGTCCGCCCCGGCCCGCGCGAGCGCCCGGCCCATGTATTGCCCCAGTCCACGACTGGTCCCCGTGACAATGGCGACTTTGTTTGTCAAATCAAATAATTCGGACTTCTCGCTCATGGTTGCAATACGACTTTCATCAAACCGGGTTGGCGATTGTAGAGTTTGTCGAACCACGCAGCGCCTTCGGAGAGCGGCACGGTGGCGGAAATAAGCGGAGCCACGTCGATTGCGCCGCTCGCCATCAGTTCGATGCAGCGGGGGTATTCGCCGGCCGAAGAGCAGGAGCCGTGGAGCGTCAGCTCGCGGGTGACGATCGCTTGAATCGGCACCTCGACGCGCGGGGCGAGGTTGCCGATCAGCACGAGGTGCCCCCCTTTGCGTAGCGCGGCGATTGCCGTCTCGACCGTCGGGCCGCTGCCGACCACTTCATACGCCACATCGACGCCGTTGCCATCGGTGAGTTCGGCGATGCGATCCACGGGATTCTCCGCAGTTGCATCGATCGTTTCGTTGGCACCGAACTGCTTAGCCAACGCGAGGCGCTCGGGCTGTTGATCGAGGGCGATGATCTGCCGGCAGCCAGCGTGCCGTAGCACCTGGATGACTAGCAAGCCGATCATGCCGCTACCCACGACCAGTGCGCAATCGTTGCCAAGGAGCGGTGCGCGTCCCACCGCATGAACGGCGATCGACACCGCTTCAATCAGCGCCGCGTGCTCCAGCGGCATGTTGCTCGGAAGTTTATAAACGATTTGCTCGGGGACGGCGACCAGCTCGGCGAACGCACCGTGGCGGCGATACTCGCCGCACGACACGCCGAGCACCATCCGCCGTTCGCATAGGTTCACCCGCCCGGCCCGGCAATAATCGCACTCACCGCACGAGACGGTAGAGTCGAACGTGACGCGGTCGCCCGGCTTTAGATTGCGAACCGCGCTGCCGATGCGTTCGATGACCCCTGCTGCTTCGTGCCCCATGATGAGGGGCGGGATGCGGCGACCGCTCGAACCGTCGTAGCCATGTACATCGCTGCCGCAGATGCCGCAGGCCGCCACGCGGACGAGTACATCGCGTTCGCCAATCTCTGGCTCGGGAGCGTCGGTGTACTGCAGCTCGCGGTAGTCGGTTAGAAGCAGGGCTTTCATGTACTACTCAAATCAAAACTAGCAATTAATAGCACCACGGGGGCACGGAGTGCACTGAGTAAGAAATGAGTAAAGGCAGAAGGAATCAGTGCGCCTGACGGAATGTCTATCACGGGCTCTCTTCTCCGTGTCCTCCGTGCCGCCGTGGTAAATCAAGATTTCATTCTGAGTGAACTTCACTTCACTAGAATCCCGTGCCGCGGGTGGTGAGTTTGATGCGGCACAGGTGGTCGTCGCAGGTCATGTAGAGAGTTTGGCCGTCGTCGCCGAAGGCGCAGTTGGAGATTTTGTCGCCGCTGGAGATGGTGCCCAGGTGTTTTCCGTCGGGACGAAACACGAGCACGCCGCCCGGGCCGGTCGCGAATAGGTTGCCCTGTTGATCGATCTTGAGGCCGTCGGGCATGCCCGGTTTCTTCTTGGCGAGTTCACTGGCGTCGAAGAAGACCCGTTCGCTAATCGCGCGGCCTTCGTCGTCGAGTTCAAACGCGAGCCAGACAGGCGCCTTTTCATCGGAGTTCGCGACGTAGAGCGTGCGCTCGTCGGGCGACAGAGCGAGCCCGTTGGGGCGAGTCATTTTGTCGGTGATGAGTTCGATCTCACCATTCGGCTCGACGTGATAGACGCCGGAAAACTCAAGTTCCCGCGCGGGGTCGTCCCATTGTTTCACGAGTCCGTAGGGCGGGTCGGTGAAGTACAGCACGCCGCTGGAACTAAACACCAGATCGTTGGGGCTGTTGAATTTCTTCCCCTCGTAATTGTCGGCCAAGGTGACGAACCGCGGCTCGGGTTTATCGAGCGGCGCGTCGAGCCGGGCGACGCGTCGGTCGCCGTGTTGGCAGAGGACGAGCCGGCGGTCTGCGTCGATGGTCAAGCCATTGGAGCCCATTTCCCCGCCGCGTGGCGTTTTGCCAATGTAGCCCGAAGGGATAAGCCAGTCGGTAACTCCTTCGCCCTCCTTCCAGCGATGAACGACGTTGCGCGGCACGTCGGAGAAGAGGAGGTAGCCGCCCTCTTTGACCCACACGGGGCCTTCGCTCCAGTCGAACCCGGTGGCGAGCCGTTCGACTTTGGCGTCTTTGGGAATAAGCTTGCTAATGGCCGGATCGAGCCGTTCGACCTGACCGACGTGGGTGGGAGTTTGCATCGGTAGCACCAGTGCCAGAAGGAGTGTGATTGCCATGCCAGTAAACCTAAATGTTGAATGAAGGTAGTTCAGACCCGGCGGGTCTCACGGCTAATTTTGGTTTCAGCATACCACAGGGCGCTCGTCGCGGACGGACGGGTCGGGGGCGCTGGAAAAAAAGAGCTGTGCCACGCCTCTCGCAAACAGGCCTGTTTTCTTCGAGGAGTGCCACTGTGCCACGCTTTTCGCGTGAGGCACACCCCTCGTAAACCTCATTGCGATTTCTCGCCAGTGCGCAGAAGTTGGAGGCTGCGGGGATTGTCGTTGACAGGGATGCCGGCGCGCGGCAAATTCGCCGCAGTCGGGGACGACGCGGCTCGTGGCGTGTCAGATTCGCCGTTCAATGCGCTCGCGCGTTTCGTTGCCGCACCGCGAAAGCACCGGCGATTGCCAGAAGCATAACACTCGATGGCTCGGGCACGGCCGCGGTTCCCGCCCCCAGAGTCGCCCCCAACGTATCCCGCCACACGACGTAATCGGCGGCGTCGATCACCTGGTTGCCGTTGCCATCGGCGTCCAGATTCGTCGTCGAGCCGAAGCTCGCCCGCCACAGGTCGTAGTCTTCGGAGTCGACGACGGTGTCGCCGTTGTAGTCGCCGTGTGCGGTGGGCGTCTGCACCGCGGCCGCCCACCATGCGACGGCGTAATCTTGCGAGGCGCTAAATGACTCCTGATCGAATTGCCGCACCCAAAACTCGTACTCACCGGTGTCGGGAATCTGGAAAAACAAGTGCTCGACTGTGCCGACCTTGCTTTCGGAAACCGCGATTGCCTGCGTAATATTGAAGGCGTTTCGCGGCATCAGAAAGAGATCGAGGTCGTTGATCACCGAGTCGTCTGGTGGGCTGACGCCATCGTCAACGTATTTCTCAAACGTGTCGTCTTCATCAAACACGTCGAACAATCCAGCATCGACCTCAAAGTCGACATTTCGGTCCCAAGCCAGTGTGATCGAAATAAAGCTATCCTCGCGTAGCTCCGTATCGAACCGATAGCGGTTGAAATCATCCTCGCCGGTTGTTGTGCCGTAGTCCCAGCCGATGACGGGCACATCCGCCGCGTCGGCGTCGTGTTCGCCCGAGCGAAATTGTGTGAGCGCCCGGCTGGCGTTCAGGTGGCCCGTGCCCATTTCCTCATCCAGCGGAGTGAATGTTCCAGTGCCACTGTCGGCGGAGTCACCATAGGCGAACGAGTCGAGCCACGTTGAGGTGCCATTTTGCTTCAAGACGGTCCTCGTCATGCCGAGCAGATTGCCCGCCGCGACCGGAATACCGTTGACC
This sequence comes from Pirellulales bacterium, assembly GCA_040901765.1. Classification (GTDB taxonomy): domain Bacteria; phylum Planctomycetota; class Planctomycetia; order Pirellulales; family Lacipirellulaceae; genus JBBDYG01. The sequence goes on along the minus strand of JBBDYG010000021.1, from coordinate 2,186 downwards.
ATTAAGCTGCCATTGTCAATTAGCTTGTCGGCGGAGTTCATTAGCACGGCCTTCATTACTTCGTGGCGACGTGCGTTGGCGTTGGGATCATCTCTCCATTGAGGCGCGCCGGCGTTCATAATTCGTTCCTCAGCAAACTGCTGCAGCAGCGCGACGGTTCCAGTCACGTGGGGTGCGGCGAAGCTGGTGCCGTCGATTATGGTTGGGGGGATTGGTCCTCCAACATCAGCCACCTCAACTTCATAGCCGGGTGCCAATAAATCTATGGACGTTCGGTCTCCTACTGCATCCACGCTGAAGTCATTGAACGAAGAGACCTGACGATATACGCCCTCGACTTTCGCAGAGGCTGCGATCGTCATTCCATTGAAGTTGTCGCCTGGCTGCCCAAGGCCCGGCGGAGTATTGGCATTCCTTCCGCCCGCGACGTAAAGTACGTCGTGCTTTTTCGCAGACCAATCGACAAACTGTGTGAACTTCGAATTGCCGTCGGGACTGCCACCAGGTTCAAACGGCACTAAAAAACTCAGGTTAATTGCTCGCATCTCATCGCTATCAACTGTGGCTATGAATTGAGAACTCAGCGCGAGCGAATCGAAGCGAGGAATAAACGGGTTTGTGAAGAAGCCTCCGTGCGAAGCGTATAGGTCCGCGTCAGGCGCTACTCCAGGGGCAAACTCGTCTGTAGAGATCATCACCCCGGCGACCGCTGTGGCGTGGGCAAACGGCGGGACCGCAGGCGGGTTTCCCGGGTCGAAGATCTCACCCATGGAATTTGGAGTCGGAGCGATCCGATCATCGAGAAGGTACACCGCTGTCGGTACAGTTCCGAAGTTCGCATTGGAGTTATTGTCGAAGCCGGGCTTTCCAGGCCTGAGCAATTCTACTTGGCCGATACTGATGCCTTCCCCGGTCAAAGGGTCACCGTTGAAATCTGTCAGCCCAGCAGAACTGATGCCATTCGGTCCAATCGTATCCGTGCTGGCTTGAACGGCTCCTGTCAACAAAACGACCATACATACCACTGGATACATTCTTGTAAGCCCGTTCATACTTACCTCCTTGAACTGGCATAGGAATTCTGAAACTCTGCTCAATCCGACTCTTGTCTTCGTACGGTGAAAGAAAATGGCCGGCAGATTATGTTGTCTTCCGCCCCTACCTCAATGGAAGGGAAATCCGGTTGGTTATACTTCTTTTCCCACGCCGAAGATCGAATCATTTCAACGCCATACGTTCCTGGCGGCAACTTGCCGCACGGGATCATCGCGAGATACCAAGTCACGGATCCACTTCCGTGTGAGACCAACATGTAATGAATTTTTACCATGCCATCGACTAACTCGACTCGGTCGAGACCCACTCTGGGCTGGGTCGGGTGGCCAAAAAAAACAAGAGATACAGCAGTTCCCACAGGAAAAGAGTCAATCGGTTCTTCACCCTTTACTAAAACGTCATACACACTCTGCAGAGCCGCTCGATCAGTACCTTTCACAGCGAACCCTGGAGTGGGTTTTGCGTTTAGTCCGCTTGGTAGGGCTCTCATGGCACGCTCAATCGCTAGGACAAGCGATTGTTCCTCCGCCTTTCGACGAATCTCTTCGAGTTCCTCTCGGCCATCGGGTGTCGAATACCTAGCAATTTTCTCTGCTGTATCGCGGTATACAAAAAACTCTGGTTCCAAGTCACGCAGCTGCCGTGACCAAGGTGTAGCGTGTCGAATCTGGTCCAGCGGAATCTCCACCCCTTCCCCATCTGGTTTCTCTCCGTCCGATTCAGCCTGCCGTGGCTGGTCGTCTTCGGCCCGCTCCGGTAATTCCTTAACCGCTAACATGGTTCCAACCTTTGAGCGGGCTTCCGCAGAATTGGCCTCTTTCTGCGATTGCACGTCGGAACATCCGGCGGCGGCGATTGAGAAGGCCGCCAACCCCGCAAATACGCTGCCGTATTGAAACCAAAGCGTAACCATCGTCAGAATCCTTTTACCACTGCGTGACAACCCCGAACTCTTTATACCGCTACTCACACACGCCGACGATTCAATTCGTCAGGATTTCGCGAATACATCTTCGCGGATCACCGCAGTTTGCACTAACGATCAGCATTGCCATTCGACGCATTTCGCGGCGGCCGGCTGGGTTCGAGGCTGACAGGCGCAACCCCTGAAATCGCGGGCAGCCAGCAGC
>JBBDYG010000020.1:0-1232 GCA_040901765.1 Pirellulales bacterium | reverse complement strand
CGTCCATCATGCCGCGTTCCGGATTATGCCGTGTTCCCTCGCGCAACCGCTGGACGGAAGAACGACCGTCGCAATAAGTCGGCATAATCAGAGTGATTCGAGGAACGTGAGTAGCTTATCGTCCGGCTGGTAGCGCCCTAGCTTCGCTTTGAAGACACTCGTGTTTGCCATCGCACGTTCTTTGATTCCGAGGTCCGCATGAATGTACATTTGTGTTGTTTCCACCGACTCATGGCCAAGCCACAATGCGATCACGGTTCGGTCTACGCCGTTTTGCAGGAGCTCCATCGCTGCGCTATGTCGCAGAACGTGAGGGGTCACCGTCTTCGTGCGCAGTGAGGCGCATTGCTCAGATGCGGTCGCAGCATGCTTGCGGACAAGACGTTCCACCGCGTCGCGGCTGAGTCGGCCTCCCCGATTCGTCACAAACACGGGTTCGTGGTCCGCCGCATTTCTTTCATCGAGCCAGGTCCGCAGGACTGCCACACAGTCTTTGCGCAACGGTGTCGAGCGTTCCTTGCGCCCTTTGCCGGTACAGCGGACGCAGGCGCCCGTCCCCAAAACGACATCGCCGCACGTCAAGTTGGCCAGTTCGGACACGCGGAGGCCTGTTTGGAGAGCGACTATCAGCAAGGCTTGGTCACGACGACCTGTCCGCTTTGCCAGATCCGGTGCCGCGATCATCGCTTCGATTTCCGCTCGGTTGAGATAGTCGATCGTTCGCTTCTCATGGCGCTTCTGGGGAATGGAGAGAACACGTTGACAGTGATGCAGTAACTGCGGTTCGTTGATTGAAACGAATCGAAAAAACGACCGGACGGCCGACAGGCGTGTATTTCGGGTCCGTGCACCGTTGCTGCGGCTTTCCTCCACGAATTTTAAGAACCTCCCGATTAACTCGGCATCGATATCGGCGACCTGCAGGTCGGTGGGGCCGCGTCCGAGCTGATTTGAGGCGTAGCCAAGTAACAGTCGAAATGTATCGCGGTAGCTCGCGATCGTATTGGGGCTGGCGTGAAGTTGGGACATCAAACGTTCGGTGAAGAACCGTTGGACGTAAACGGGCAGGGAGTAGGTTTTCATAGTTGCCCTCCTGCCGCCAAAGATTGCTTCGCACGCTCGGAAGCAAGTTGGAGAAGTTCCGGAACTGCCTCGATGTACCAGTAGGTGTTCTCTGGGACAGTGTGACCTAGGTACGTACTGAGCTTGCTCATCTCGCGATCCGGGTCGAG
>JBBDYG010000019.1:50288-200263 GCA_040901765.1 Pirellulales bacterium | reverse complement strand
AATCCCGTGGACATATGGTAAGCGGCTTGGAGAGAATTTCAACGGGCTGTTAGGAGGACTGCTGGCAACATTGGGATTTGTTAGATTATCCTCTTATCCCTCCGACGAATTTCTTTGTGGTGATCTGGCGGACGCAAAAAAGGAGCAGCAGGAATCGACGAGACGCAGAGATGAGATCGCAACGCGCTTGGGAGCAGCAGAGCGGTCGCTGCGTGTGCTCACGAATGAGCGACGCGAGTTGATTGCAACGGTCGAGTGGCAACGCGCCTCGCTGCTACAGCAGAACTGGAAGGCAATGCGCGGCGACGATTGGGAGGATTATTTGCTTGAGGTGTTTCGAGCATTAGGTGCTGAAGCGAAACGGACGCGACAACGAGCAAGCAGCGACCAGGGGGTTGATCTCATAGCGAGGTTCGATTGTAAGTGCTTTGCGATACAGGCGAAGGGATACGGACATCCCGTCGGTAACAAAGCGATTCAAGAGGTGTTTGCAGGCGCGAAGCATTGGCATTGCGACGCATGGGCCGTCGTTACAAATAGCGAATTTACGCCGAAAGCTAAGGAATTGGCCGTTAGCACCGGGTGCGTTCTCATTGGGGAAGAAGAGTTCCCCGATTTTGTGATGGGCAAAATCGAGTTGAGCCTCCCTGCATTGAATCCGGAACTAACGGCAAAAGAGCTTGCTACGCGGGCGGGTCCGACGCAACCCTTTCAGGGTAGCTGAAACATGGTTGGTCCGTTACCCGGGGTAGGTCGCTAGTGCGTCCACCTCGGGCTGCAGGATGCGATCCCTTTGGGAGAGTATTCGCGGACGCAAAGGGAAGTAGTAGCGGGCGGGAAATAAGCTGGCGTTGAAAAGACTGGACTTCGATGCCGGGCGCAAAGTATACTTCCACTATGAGTCACATGATTCCCGCCGTGTTTAACGCCAGAACATTCCGCCCGCTTGAGCCGGTGGAATTGGCTGAGGGTACGCCGGCCGTTGTCCAAGTGGAAAGCGCTCAGCCCGCGGTCTCGGACGAAATTAATGAAGATACTCGCAAAGCATGGTGCGATTATCTCGATCGCATGGAACGCCTACCAGATAATTCGCCGAAGGATGGACTCACAAATCGCGATCACGACCGCATTATCTACGAAGCGGTCTAACCTGAAGGTCAACAATGGCCGAACTCGAAACTTGGCGCGGGCGCATTCACATCGATCCCGCTATCCATCATGGCGATGCGTGTATCGCTGGGACAAGAGTTCCTGTTAGTGTCATCGTCGGCAGTGTGGACGAGGGTGACAGTTGGGAACAAATCGTGGCGAGCTACCTGCAGCTAAAGCGCGAGGATATTCAGGCCGCTCTGCACTACGCGGCTGAGGCTGTTCATCATTTTGAACTGATCCCACTGGGGGATTAAGTTGCCATGGCTGTTGCGGTCAAGGTGGATGAGGATCTTCCAGCCGGTGTTGCATCCCTGGTTGTTGCCTCTGGATATGAGGCCAAGACGGTGTATGCCCAAGGGCACACCGGGATGTCAGACGACCAGTTGTGGCCAATTGTCCAACAAGAGAGGCGGATGCTCTTCACCGCCGACAAAGGCTTCGGCAACATACGCGACTACCCTCCCGGTTCTCACGCAGGAGTCATTCTTTTCCGTCTTCCTCGCGAATCGCGGGCTGGTTATCTTCGGCTTGCTGAATTTCTGCTAGAGCAGGTGAAACTGGAGGACATCGTCGCGCGGTCGTGGTTGTTTCACCGGATGCGATTCGGGTGCGGCGAGCGTAAGATCGTCACAGCAGAAGCCGCTCTAGCTCGTCATCGTCGTGGGGCGTGAGCGGGAGGCAGTTATCGAGCGTTACTTCTTCACGGCTTCGGTCGTGAGACGAAGCTCTAAGTAATTCTCCTCGTCGGGCTTGACTTCGACCATTAGTCCCGAGGTGCCAGCGCTTTGATAGCGGGCGGGAATTGGCACCCGTTGTTCCTTGGGAACCGGTGAGAATTCGTCCGGCGGCAACTCATTCACGACTACCGGGTGGGAGCCGACTTGCGCCCCGTCGCCTTCATTGTAAGTGGTGAGGTCAAACGTGCCATCGGAACGGATTTTTCCTGAAGCCATGCGACCCTTCGTGGTGGTCACCACTACGTAGCCGCTCGGCAGGGGCTGGCCATCGAGCGTGACCTTGCCGCTGACGGGCGCCGTGTCGAGCTGGTGGGAGGGGCGACCGCAGCCAACCGATAGGAGCATCGCAAAAGAGAGGTATCCGAAAAACTTCATCGGTCTGATTTCACCACGGCGGCACGGAGAACGCGGAGATGGGAGAGAATCGCGACAGCGGTATTATCTCGCAGAACGATCATTGCCACCGTGGCGGCTGCTTAATTGAACACGTCGCCGCCGACGGAGTCGCCCGCTTGGCGAGAGGCGAGCGCGAACAACAAGAGCAATTCGATGTTTTCCGACATGAATTGTACCGATCCATCACCCATGGCAAAGTGGCAACCGCCGGGGTGTTCGGAACCGAAGCCCACGTTGTTGCGCGGCGGGTTTGCTTGCCCCGGCCCGCGGCCGCCGCTGTTAATTGCGTACGCTACGTTCTTTGCGCTGTAGGCGAACTCGCCGACCACGCCGATAATCCAGGGCCGGGTTCCATCCTCCGGGATGCCGAATGCCGATTCGCCGACCATGAACGTTTTGGTTGTGCCGTCGGTTACTTTCGCTAACTTTACTGCCGGCTGACGATCCGCGATGCCCATGATGTGGCGGCGAATGATCAGACCGTTGTTGGCGATCCGCCCATTGCTAAGCGCGTAGCAGGGGGGATTCGCGCGGGACGCGCCTCCTTGCACCAGTTCCATGGTGTAGGGGCTCGTTCGGTCGGTGCAAAAGTCGGGTGGATTCGGATGGACAACCTGCGGATTGGCGCCCAGCACTCCATAGAAATGCGATCGCATCGGCGATTGGGGGAAATTACCAAATCCGCCGCTCGTTCCGCCCGGATCGGTGGCGATGATGTTTTCAACGGGTGTGCGGCTGGCGCACTTGAAATCCTGGACGGGAGTCATGACCGCGGCTTCGTTTTTCGCATCGAACCACTGTGCATCTTGATCGATCTGATCGAAGATCGCTTGGTTCTCCGTGAATGGCAAGATGAACGCCAGAAAACCCCAATCGGGCCGCAGCGCGACATCCTTTTCGTTAAACCGAGCCCCAGCGGGCGGAAGATACTTATAAGTCGACTCGAAATTGTGGCAGGCAATTCCGATTTGTCGCAATCGGTTCTGACATTGCGTCCGCCGCGCGGCCTCGCGCGCGGCCTGCACCGCCGGCAACAATAGCGCGACCAGGATGCCGATGATCGCAATCACCACGAGCAACTCCACGAGGGTGAAGGCTCGACGAGAAGCAGACCTAGCATCCATAGATATGGCTCCTGAAAGGTGGAACGCTCAATCGTCAAACGTTCTATCGGTTCCGACGTCGAATCACGAATAGCGCTAACAAGATTCCGCCTAGCACCAGTGTCGACGGCTCGGGCACCGCCGTGCCGGAACCGGCGCCGCTGGCGATTACTTCCAACTGCACTCGTGTCGAGGAGTAGTTCACTTGGAAGGCGAAGCCAGCGATCGGGTTGGTCACGGTCACGCTGTCAAAGGTACCCATGACCGTTCCACCAGCGGAGCCCGTCGCTCCCAGGTTATCGCGCCAAATGGTGTAGTCGGCGGCGTCGACAACGCCGTTTCCGTTGCCATCCAGGGCGGCATTGGTGGTGCCGAAGCCTGCGGCCCATGCATTATGGTCGGCCGTTTCTACCGTGCCGTTGCCGTCATAATCGCCCGGAGCCGAATCGGAGTTGATCGAAATAATGTCGAACGTCTGGCCAATCACGGGTGTCCAGGTGGGGTTGGTTCCGCTCGATGCCACCGGATTTACCAGTACGTTCAGCGTGCCGTTGAGTTGCACATCGCCGTCGGCCGCAATCGAGTCGAACTGACCGGCCGTGGTGCCATTGATCTGCATCTGGACGGTTGCGCCATCGGCGAGGGTCAAGCTGCCGTCGCGAGTTCCTTCGGAGGTCAGAGTGAGCTTGTAGGCGTGGTGGCCGACAACTCCCGCGCCGGACGTCTGCTCGAAACCGATTTCCAGCGTGCCGCCGTCGTTGATCTCCACCGCGCCCATCTGCAAGCTATGAATCGACGCAATCGCCTGGTTACCCATTTCCAGTTGCGCGTTGTTGTTTACCACAAAGCGGGCGTTGGGAAAGTGGTTTCGCATCTCAAAGTCGACGAAATTGTTTGCTGTAAACGTCCCCGAATAGTCGGAGACTGGCAGGACTCCCGGGTCGCCGGTGCTACCTACCTCGAACTCGTGGTGCGAAACGCTGGTTCCGTTGGAGTAGTCGACGGCGGTGCCATTGACGGTGATGTCGCCGCTGCCCGAGACGGCCGGGAGTTCCGCGCCAATTAAGAACCGCCGCTCGTCGGTTTGCGTGGCGTCGTCGGGAAAGCCCTTGGTGAGGTCGATTGTGACGGCCGCGTTGGCGACTAACATTCGAGGGCCGTGGAGCCGCCGCGACGGGCTGGTGGAAGTAGCCGCATGGTCGATGGTGCCCGGCTGGTTGAAAATAGCGGTCCCAATATCGGCCTGCACGCCGGGGTTGTAATAGAGGGTATTGGCGCCCGTGGAGTTCATTTCGAGCGTGCCAAAGCCGCTGCTGGTGGCTTCGGTGAGGCGAACTTCGTCGCCGCTGCCGTTAAAGCGGATCGTTCCGCCGAAGGCTCCCGCGGACGTGAGCCACAGATCAGAGCCAGCTCCGCCGTTAACGTCGAGCGAGCCCGAGCCGAGCAGATTCATGTCGAGAAAGAAGTTTGCGCCGGCATCAATGTTGAAGTCGACGTCGCCGCCGAGCTGGAACTCGCCCAAGGTAGCAGCATTGATGTCGCCGAGCGCAAAGTCACCGCTGACGGATTCGACCAAACTTCCGCCCGCCTCGACATTCAAGCTGCGGACGTCGACGCCACTGGAAGAAAAATTAACGGTTCCGCCGGTCGCGACTTTTAGCGAATCGCCGGCAAAGGGACTCGATACATCCACGGTGTGTCCGGTCACAACGCGGTACAGCTTGCCAGGCTCGGGGGGCAAACCACCAACCCACGTGCTGCCGGTTGTCGCCGGACCGCTCATGGCCGAATTAATGAACAGCGTCGAGGGATCGACAAAATAACCGATGCCGTCGTACCACGTCCGATTCTCCAGAACCGGCGTTCCTCCCGGGAGGCCAACCGTTGGGAAGTCGTCGAGGAACACCGACAGCGTTCCATCGGTGACGGTGGCCTGCCCGATGACGGCGTAGTACAAGGCTTCGGTGTCGTCAACCGGAGTGGTCCCCGGAGCGAAAGTCAGGGCGTCGTCCCCCGTGAAGGGCAACAAACCCGCAGTGCCGTCGGCACCAGTCCGGTCGTAGAGGCTCATCGTCCCTTCAGTAAGGCCGGCCCGAATTTTCCAATTGTTCGTTCCCGCCGTCGAACGATAGAAGGCGTACACGTCGTAAGTGCCCAAGGGAGCATCGGTGACCGTGGTTTTGATCAAAGGCGCATCCGAGGGAAGGGTACTTGAGTTGGTCGCTTCCCAAATGCCGTTGTTTCCCTGGCCGGAACGAAACTTCCACTTTTCCGCGGAGTTTCCGCCCGTGGTCTGGGTCTGGTCGTCGCCAGTAAACCAGTCGGCCGCACCGTTAGAGGCGCGAACGGTGTTGAGCGAAGTGGCGTCCACGTAAAAGACATCGGCTCGCGCAGCGGGCGCAACACAAACGAAAAGAAGACCTAGATACGCGGTCAAGTTACGACAATGTCTCATCAAACAATCCTCCCAGACGAGAAATAATCCACAGCAGTCAATCGCGAGAAGTCCGCGGGGGCACTGTTTCAAGCCGCCCAGATTTCCACAACGACTCAACAATCAAGCGGTGAAGAGGAACTACGCCCGACGCCCGGTTTCGGCCATACATTCAGATGCATCGTGTCACTTCCACCGACCCAATCAATTCGACCGCCTGCCCGGCGGCGAAATCTTGAAGTGACGTTAGCCTGCCAACGCTGTGACCCGACTTATAGCCCCGCTGCAATTTGGAAGGGCGTAGGTAGACGAATTTCGACAGTATTTTCTTGCCGAACTGCGAGTTTTTTGGAAATGCCGGGAATATGGCGAGGTTATCGGCACTAGGTGCAGCCGCGGCAAGTCGCGAGAATTGCATTTAGTGTGTCAGATTCCGGTAGTTGCGCCCTTAACTTACTAGCTGCTGCCGTGTAACAACGCAGACTATCCCGTAGGTTTCCACTGGTGGATGAGCCGCGCCGCCAATTTGTTCGACTGATGACCCGCTACGAGCGGCTCGTGTATAGCTATATCCTCGGCTTGGTTCCCAACTGGGCGGATGCCGACGAGATTTTGCAGGAGACCAACGTTCGCCTGTGGGAGGAGTTTGACAAGTTTGTGCCGGGGACGAATTTCGCCGCTTGGGCGATCCGCGTGGCGCATTTCCAAGTGCTGACCTGGCGGAAGCAAACCAGTCGCCGGCGAATGGTGTTTGACCAGCGGGTGATCGACTCGCTAGCGGAGGAACCAAGCTGGTCCGATAGTCAGTTCGAATCGCGCCAGCAGGCGCTCGGAGCTTGCGTCTCGGAATTGCCGGACCACAGCCGCGAGCTGTTGCGTCAGTGTTATGCTCGGGGGAGCAAGATCAAGGACGTGGCGGCCCGGTTTGAGAGATCGCCTGGTTCGGTGTACAAGGCGCTCGAGCGAATTCGCGAGCTATTGCACATTTGCATCGATCGGAAACTGGCGGAGGAGTGAACCGCTAATCGGCGCTAATGTTGAAATTAACAATCGATAGACGATTTAGAGTCGTTAGTACGGTGCCGTCATATTAGATTCAATGCCATTTTTCAGGATTAGCGTTAATTAGCGTCCATTAGCGGTTAGCGAGTTTAATGGAAACATTCGATCACAAGCTGTTTCGACGCGTTCACGGGCTGGCGGTGCGCCAGGTCGAATCGACGCTCACCGACGCGGAACATGCCGAACTCGAGACGCTGTTGCTCGAAAGCGGCGCGGCGCGGCGGCTCTATGTCGAATATTCGCAAGAGACGGCGTGTTTGCGCTGGATGTGCCTGGAGGAGTACGCGGGTACCGATAGGGCGACCCCTGCCGGCGCGCCGGTGGCAATCGCCGATCGTCCCCGCATTGGTCGGCGGCGGGTGGTCGCGATTCTTGCCGCGCTAGCTTGTTCGGTGTTGGTGGTAATCGCGGCCAATTGGATGCCGCGATCCAATCAAGCGGAAAAAATCGCCCAAGCCGCTCCAGGAGTGGACGCCTTGGCGCCGATTGCCGAGTCGGTGGCGACGGTCACGGGGCTGAAGTCGGCGCACTGGCTGGAGGCCGCGGAAGAGGGTCGCTTGCTCGCGCGGTGCCGGATCGGCGAGCGCTGGCAGCTCGATGCGGGCCAGGCGGAATTGACGTTTGACTCGGGTGTGCTGGTGACGCTGTTTGCGCCGGCCGACTTCGATATTCTTTCGCCCACTTCGATTCGCTGTCGCCGCGGCCGCGTTACCGCACTGGTGAACGAGCGCGGTAAGGGTTTCACCGTCGAAACGCCGCAAGGCAAGGTGGTCGATCTCGGCACCCAGTTCGGCCTCGATATCGCGGACGACGGCGAGACCGAAGTCGTGGTCTTCCAGGGTAGCGTGGATTTAGCCCCCGAAATGGGCGAAATTCGCCGCATGGAGCAGGGCGACGCGATGCTGCTGAAGAACTCCGGCGAAGTGCAACGCCTGGTGTCCCTGCGGCGCGACAACTACCTCGGCGGCGGCGATCGCGATCCGAGCTATTCGCCGTTGATTGCCGATGTCCGCGACAACATTCGCCAGAATCAAAGCCTCAAGTCGTATCAAATTGTCTATGGCGGCATGAACGAAGACGCGCTTTGCTTCGTCGACCGCGATCACGAGTGGAATGGCATCGACGAAGCGGGCCTGCCCAAGTTCTTGCTCGGCGCCGATTACATCATGCCGTTTAACGACGACAAGTTTGTTGAGGATTTAGAACTGTCCGTCGAGTTGAGCCGCCCCGCGATGCTATACATTTTCATCGACAACAACATGCAGGTTCCCGACTGGCTGCGCGAGCAGTTCGAGGATACGGGCGTGGATATCGGCTTGGATGGCGCCAAGACCGAGTGGCACCCCGCGAACTCGCTGGGCGTCGGCGCGGGCCAGAGCGTTGACTTTCCGTTTTCCGTGTGGCGTCGGGCGGTCCGCGAGCCAGGCGTCGTGAAACTCGGCGGCCTCACGCCGCCGGCGATTGGCTCCCGGTCGCTTGGTTTTAACATGTATGGCATCGCCGCCGCCGACCTTGGGCGCGACGCAGAAGTCGCGGTCCCCTAGCGCTGGAATACCCGCAAAAACCCGCTATTTCCAGTATTTGCTGCAAAAACGGGCGGCGATTCGGCATATAAATCTAAAGGGCAGCGCTGCGCTAATTGACCGGCGGGCGCTAGAATAGGTGTTATGCTTAGTAATTGTATTCCAAGAGAGTGGTTCGCTGCAGCCGTGCTCGTCGCGGTGGGGTTCGTTCAATTCACTCCCGCCACAGAACCTACCGACCCGCCCAGCTTCAATCGCGACATTCGGCCGATCTTGTCGGACCGCTGCTTCACCTGCCACGGTCCCGATAGCGGAACGCGCGAGGCCGAGCTGCGGCTCGATACGCCCGAAGGCGCGACCGAGTGGGCGATCGTGCCCGGCGACGCCGAGTCGAGCGAAGTAATCTCCCGCGTCACGAGCGAAGACCCCGATCTGCGGATGCCGCCGGTCGATTCGAAGCGCCGACCGCTGACGCCGGCGCAAGCGGAGCTACTGCGGCGATGGATCGATGCCGGCGCAAAGTACGAATCGCATTGGTCGCACATTCCACCGACGAAGCCGGCCGTTCCTGAAGTCACCGATTCGGCGCAGGCCGCGGAGTCAACCGCAAAACCCTCTTGGGCGCGCAATCCGGTTGACCGCTTCATTCTCGCGAAGATGCAAGCACGGGATATAGCGCCGAGCGAAGAGGCGGACCGCGCGACGCTCGTTCGCCGGCTGTACCTCGATCTCACGGGACTGCCGCCCACTCCGGCGCAAGTCGACGAGTTCGTGCTCGACAATCGCCCCGACGCCTATGAGCAACTGGTCGATAGGCTGCTCGCCTCGCCCGCCTACGGCGAGCGGATGGCCAGTTGGTGGTTCGATCTGGTGCGTTTTTCCGACACGGTCGGGTATCACGGCGATCAGGAACACCGCATCACGCCGTACCGCGATTATGTCATCAAGTCGTTCAACGACAATTTGCCGTTCGATCAATTCACAATCGAGCAGCTTGCGGGCGACTTGGTGCCGAACCCCACGATTTGGCAACGCGTGGCCAGCGGCTATAACCGCGTGCTGCAAACTTCCCACGAAGGTGGGATTCAAGACGGCGAATATCGCGCGAAACATCAGGCCGACCGCGTGCGAAATTTTTCGGAAACCTGGCTTGCCGCCTCGGTCGGTTGCGCCGAATGCCACGATCACAAATTCGACCCGTACACGCAGAAAGACTTTTACAGCCTTGGCGCGTTTTTCGCCGATGTCGATCACTATGGTTCGTTCGTCCCCGTAGCGGACAACCTCACACCCACCGCGCGCCCGCCCGAGATGCTGGCCTGGACGCTGCCGGTGTACGAGCAGGCCAAGACCCTCGATGAGCAGATTGCCAAGCTCGAGGCGTCGCTCGTCGGCGAGCTAGACGACAAATGGCAGAAGCGGCGCGATGAATTAATTCCACTCAAGCAACAGCGGCTCGAATTGGAGCGCCAGTTCGTGCCGACCATGATCACCGTCGCCACCACTCCGCAAGAAGTTCGGATACTCAATCGCGGCAATTGGATGGATAAGACCGGCGAGGTCGTCTCGCCGCAGACGCCGCACTGCTTTGAGCAACTCGAAGTGGAGGGCCGCGCCACGCGGCTCGATCTCGCCAAATGGTTGGTGAGCGGCCGGAATCCGCTTACCGCCCGTGTGGTGGCCAACCGGCTTTGGTATCGCTACTTCGGGGTGGGACTTTCCAAGTCGCTGCTCGACTTAGGATCGCAGGGCGAGTGGCCGCCGCACCCCGACTTGCTCGACTGGCTGGCCACCGAGTTCGTCGATAGCGGCTGGAACGTGAAGCAACTCGTGCGGACGATGGTCACCTCGAGCGCCTATCGGCAGTCTTCCGATCCTCGGCCTGATGTCGATGCGAAAGACCCCGACAACCGTTTGGTGGGTCGCCAATCGCGGTTCCGATTGGAAGCGGAACAGATTCGCGACGGGGCGCTGTCGGTGAGCGGTTTGCTGGTGAACAAACTAGGGGGCGATTTTTCGCGGCCCTATCAGCCGGCCCGCTACTATGCCCCGCTCAATTTCCCGGAGCGCGAATACGAATCCTCGACCGACGAGAACCAGTTTCGCCGGGCGGTGTACGTCCATTGGCAACGGCAGTACTTGCACCCGTGGTTGGTGGCCTTCGACGCGCCTTCGCGCGAGGAATGCACGGCGCAGCGAGCGATTTCCAACACGCCCAGTGCCGCGCTGGTGCTGCTCAACGATCCGTCGTTCGTCGAAGCGGCGCGGGCCTTGGCGGCCCGCGTGTTGATTGAAGCCCAAGGCGACGACGACGCCCGATTGCGCTGGGCATGGCGCGTCGTGCTGGGACGCGATCCCCGCAGTGAAGAAGTGGAGTTGCTCCGCGGACTGCTCGAAAAGCATCGCGCCGAATACACCGCCGACCCCGCCGCGGCGGAAGCGATTGTGGCGGTGGGCATTTCGCAGCGACCGGCCGACGTTCCGGTTGCGGAACTTGCCGCCTGGACCTCGGCGAGCCGAGCGCTGTTGAACCTCAATGAAACAATTTCACGAAATTAGTACTACAGTTCCAAATTTCACCACGGAGTCACGGAGAACACGGAGGAAAATCCAAGACGACAATCTGCTGAAAGTGCCCCCAATCAGCGAACCTCCGTGTCCTCCGTGACTCCGTGGTAAAACAATTCAGCGCTGCACTACGGCTCCATTGTTAATCGACAACACATGCGTCAAGAAAACTCTCCTTCCGATTTCCTTGCCCGCCGGGCGTTTCTCGGTCAGGCGTCGTTTGGCATTGGCTCGGTGGCGCTGGCGGGATTGCTTCAACCGCAACTGTTTGGCGCGGCGGCCCCGACGGCCAACTCGGGCGGCGTGGTCAATCCGCTCCACTTCGCGCCGCGCGCCAAGCGTGTGATTTTCATGTGCATGGCGGGTGGGCCGTCGCAGTTTGAAACGTTCGACGAGAAACCGACGCTCGCCGCGATGCACGGCAAGCCGATGCCCGAGTCGTACACCGCCGGGATGCCGATCGCGCAGTTACAGGGCAAAGAGCTGCGCTGCTTTGGTCCGCAGGTGAAGTTTGGTCGCCACGGGCAATCGGGGCAGGCGATTAGCGAGTGGCTGCCTCACATCGGCAGCATCGCCGATGAGATCTGCATTATCCGCTCGATGCAGACCGAGCAGATCAATCACGACCCGGCGCACACGTTCATGAACACCGGCACGAGCATCTCGGGCCGGCCGAGCATGGGGTCGTGGGTGACTTATGGCTTGGGGAGCGAGAGCGACGACTTGCCCGGCTTCGTGGTCATGCTCAGCCGCGCGGGCACTCGCAGCCCGCAGCCAGTTTCGTCGCGTCAATGGCACAGCGGCTTTCTGCCCAGTCGGCATCAGGGGGTGCTGTTCCATTCGCAGGGCGATCCAGTCCATTACGTACGCAATCCACCCGGCGTAACTGCGACGCAGCAGAACGATGTCATCAGCACTGTGAACGAGCTTAACCGCCTGCGCGACGCGGAGTCGCACAACCCGGAGATCGCCACACGCATTGCGCAGTACGAATTGGCCTTTCGCATGCAAACCAGCGTTCCGGAGCTAGTCGATATTTCGAGCGAGCCGAAGCACGTGCTCGACGCTTACGGAGTCGCCGGACCGGACGGCTCGTTCGGCTACAACTGCCTGCTCGCGCGGCGGCTGGCCGAGCGCGGCGTGCGGTTTATTCACCTCTACCATCGCGATTGGGACCACCACAACCGCCTGACGCTGCATACGCCCGAGTTGTGCCTGTCCGCCGATCAAGCGACCGCGGCGCTGCTGAAGGATCTCAAGCAACGCGGGATGCTCGAAGACACGCTGCTCGTGTGGGGCGGCGAGTTCGGCCGCACGCCGATGGGCCAGGGTGACGTAAGCTCCGCCGACACGGGCCGCGATCACCACATCAAAGGTTTTTCGATGTGGTGCGCCGGCGCGGGCATCAAGCCCGGCATTACTCACGGCTCGACCGATGAGCTTGGCTATTCGGCGCAAGAAAACATCGTTCACGTCCACGACCTTCACGCCACGATGCTGCATCTATTGGGCATCGACCACACCCGCCTCACCTACCGCTACCAAGGCCGCGATTTTCGCTTGACTGATGTGGTGGGGCACGTGGTGAAGGATATTCTGGTGTAGCGGGTGCAGTCGGCCTGAAGGCCGACAAGTAAAGAACTCAACAGGAGGGGTCGGAGCCAGCAGGCGCAGCCCACCCTCCGAACTCTTCCAAGCACAATCGATTGAACCGTGATAGAATACTGGGCATTCCGAACCCGATTCGTTCCAAAGAATCTCGTGATCCGGCATCAGGGTGGGGGGAGCCGTAAGCATGTTGTCTCCCGGACCGTCGCGCGAAGGCATCTTGAAGAACTCGGAGCTGTTGAGTCATCTCCGTGAAGGAGATCACGAAGCGTGGCGAGCCTTGTCTGCTATGTACCGCCAACGACTTCGCGAATTGGCGGCATCCAAGCTGCCTGCCGAGATGACGAGCCGAGTCGATGCTTCCGACGTCGTGCAAGAGACCTTGGCTGAGGCCAATGAATCGTTCGCAGCGTTCCAGGGCCGATCGATGCCCGAGCTGTTCGCGTGGTTGGCCGCCATCCTGAATCACAACGTCACCGACGCCGTTCGCGGACATCTGTTGGCTCAATGTCGAACGGTCTCTTCGGAATGCAATTCGGACGGGCCATCAAGCAGCGGTGGGCGGTGGGAACAAACCTGCGTGGCGGATCAAACGTCGCCCAGCATGGCCGCCGCGCGCGGTGAAGCGCAGGAGCGACTTCGGCAGGCGCTCGACAGCTTGCCGCCACGGCAGCGCACCGCCGTGCGAATGCGGCACCTCGAGGGGCGAACTCTCGTTGACATCGCCGCCGAATTGAGTTGCACCACGCCGGCCGCCGCCGCACTGATTTCGCGGGGGTTGCGGTCGCTGCGCGACGTTCTGCCCGACCTCGACCACCAGGCCCCGACCGAACATGCGCCACGAGCCTAATCTCGAAGAATTCGACCGTCTGGCGCCAATTCTCGCGGAGTATCTGACGCGGATTGATCGAGGTGACCTGGTCAGTCGAGAGGCGTTCCTGGCGGAAAACCCAGAGCATTGCGCGGACTTGCAGCAATATTTTTCCGATGTCGATTTGATCGAGCGGCTCGCCACAAAAGATTCTTCGATCTTGCCCAGTGTCACTGCTGATTCGTCCAGCAGTGCAAAGCGCGCTGGCGTTTCGATCCTGCGTGAGTTTGGCGGCTACGATCTGTTGCACGAACTGGGCCGTGGCGGAATGGGGATCGTTTATCGGGCCAGGGAGCGGTCCACCGGCCGGATCGTGGCGCTCAAAATGTTGCTGCACGGGCGGTTCATGTCGCCTGAGGAAGTGCTTCGCTTCCGCAACGAGGCCCGGACCGCTGCTGCGCTTAGGCATCCCGGCATCGTCCCGATTTACCATGTGGGCGAATATCAGGGGCAACTGTTTTTTACGATGCCGCTGATCGCGGGCAGCAACTTGGCCGAGCGCCTCGCCACTGGCCCGCTCGAACCAACCATCGCCGCCGAGTTGCTCCTTGCGGTTGCCGATGCGGTTGCTGACGCCCATTCCGGCGGAGTGGTTCACCGCGACCTGAAGCCGGCCAATATTCTGCTCGACGAACGCGACCGCCCCTATGTGGCGGATTTCGGGTTGGCCCGCCGCTTGGATGAAGAACCGCTCGGCGTCACGTTGACGGGTGACCTGCTCGGCACGCCCAACTACATGGCGCCGGAGCAAGTGAATGGCCCTCGCGCGCTCGTCGGCCCGGCGACCGATGTCTATGCGATGGGGGCGGTGCTCTATGCAATGCTGATCGGGCAACCACCCTTCCACTCCGATTCGGTCGCCGAAACGCTGCTTAAGATCGGCTCCAGCGACCCGGCGCCGCCCCGACAGGTCAATCGCCGCGTGCCGCGCGATCTCGAAACGATTGGCCTCAAGTGTCTGGAGAAATCGCCCGCGAACCGCTATCACTCCGCAAGCGAACTGGCGGCCGACTTGCGGCGATTCCTCACCGGCGAACCACTATTCGCGCAGCGGATTTCTAGGGTCGAACGCGGCCGGCGGTGGTTCGTCCGCAATCCCGTTGTCGGGACGCTGGCGGTTGGCATTGGCTTGGCGCTGATCGCCGGCACAGGCTTCTCGATGCACTACGCGCAGCAAGCGCACGAGCGGGAACAGTTGGCGCTCGCCAATCTTTATGCCGCGGACATGAATCTGGCCCAACAACACATGCGTTCGGGCGCCGTCGCCAGCGCGGTGCGTCTGCTCGAACGTCACCGCGTGCCGCCCGACGCGGCGGAACAGCAGGGCTGGGAATGGCGTCACCTGTGGCACCAGTGTCACTCCGAGCTGCGACGCTTCGAAGGTCCGCAGGGTGCCGTGCTCAGCGTGGCCGTTAGCCCCGATGGACGGACCGTTGCCGCCGCCGGCGCGGACCGTAAGGTTTGGCTTTGGGACATGGCCACCGGCAAAGTGAAACACAAGCTGGCCGGTCACACCGCAACCGTTCGCGACCTCGCTTTTTCTCCGGATGGCGGGCGATTGGCGTCGGTCGGAGACGATGGCGTAGCGTGCATCTGGGAAACCGCCACCGGAAAGTGGATCGCGACTCTCGTAGCGACGGGCGGGCCGCCTGTCGCTTTGTCTGCGAAATCAACGACAGGCGAGCCGCCCGTCGCTACGTTGTCCGGCCACGCTCGACCCCTCACGTCAGTAGACTTCAGCGCCGACGGTCGCTTCATTGCGACCGGCGGCAACGACGAAGCGAATGTGACTCTCTGGGACGCATCCAGTTACGCCCTGCTGCATTCCCTCGAGCTCGGTCCCGCCGAGAGTTTGTCGTTCGCTCCAGGTGATGGATGCCTTGTTCTTGCGGGACGGGATGGTCGCATTCGAGTCTGCCAGTTTGACGAGAGTGGAACGTGGACGATCGCAGCGACGATTCAAGCTCACGCCGACGTGATTCACGACTTGGCTTGGTCCCCTGACGGCACACGCTTGGCGACGGCCGGAGCGGACGCAGTCAAGCTATGGGACGCCAATACGTGGCGCGAACTGCCCTCGCTCGGTCCGTTGAAGGAATCCGCGTATAGCATCAACTTCAGTCCCGACGGGAGGCGACTCGTCGCCGCGATCCGCAACGAGCCATTGAAGGCCTGGAACATCGACCAGCCGCAAAATGTCACCGAAATGGTTGGCCATTCGGCCCTCGTCACCAGCGTCGATTATTGCCCCGACGGCTGGCGGCTCGTCTCGGCGAGTGAAGATGGCACCGTGCGGCTCTGGGACGCGGCAAAAGCGACCGACCACGATCGACTCGAAGGGCATCTCGGCCAAGTTCGCACCGTCGCTTTCAGCCCCGATGGAAAAACACTGGCATCCGGTGGCGGCGATGGCGCCGTCATCCTTTGGAATCCAGATACTTGCGATCCCTTGTGGGTGCTTCGATCTCACTCGGGGAATGTGAATGATCTGGCATTTAGCCCGGACGGCAAGTACCTCGCGGTGGCTGAATTCAACGGACACTTGCGTATTTGGCACGTCGAGACGGGTCGCAAAACGCTCGACCTGAGCATAGGCCGAGGTTCCTTGGTCAGCGTGGCGTGGACACCCGACGGTAGCCGCGCGGCCGTCCAAACGATTGACGGCGCAATCCGAATCGTCGAAGTGAGCAGCGGTCGGGAGATCACGACGTGGTCGTCGCAGCACGGCCAAGCCGGCAATGGCAGTATCGCGTTCAGCACCGACGCAAGTTTGCTGGTCACCGCCGGCGGAGACCAATCCATCCGAGTTTGGAACACGGCGACGCGGGAGCTCGTCCATGAATTGCAGGGTCATACTGCCCCCGTAGTGAGCGCCGTATTCGATCCACAAGGCACTATCATCGCGTCGGCGTCGAACGACCACACGATCCGCCTCTGGAGTGCGCTGACGGGCCGACACCTGCGTACGCTCACGGGTCACGGCGGAACTCCCCAGGGACTGGCCTTTACTGCCGATGGAAAGCGGCTCGCATCGAGCAGCACCGATCAGACCGTGAAGCTCTGGGATGTTGCCACCGGTTTAGAACTTCAGTCTTTGGTTGGCCACACGGACTGGGCTCGCGACGTCGCGTTCAGTTCTGACGGGCGGCAACTGGCCTCCGCCGGGCACGACGGCACGGTTCGCATTTGGCACGCCGCAAACGAGACCGCTTCCGATCGGACCACGACCCGCGAAGCCGCCGCACTGGTGAATCATTTGGCGACCCTCACGTCGACGAGAGATTCGCTCGTGTTCGCGATCGAGGCCGACAAGACCATTAACGACCATGTGCGAGCCGCCGCCCTCCGTCAGGCGGAGACGATACTGCTCCACTGGCCATCCATGATGGCTGGCCATCGAGCGGCCGACCGCCGTGAGTGGGCAACGGCCGCCGACGCCTTCGAGCGCGTGACCGACCTCGCCCCCGACGACGTAATGCACTGGCATTGGTTGGCGATGGCCAGTCTCGCCGCTGGCCAACACGAAGCATACCAAAGCGCCTGCGATGAGCTTCTGCGTAGTGTTGGCGATAGTCCCAGCAATCACGACTTGTTTTGGACCTTGAGGACTTGGCTCGTGGCGCCGCACGACGTCAAAAACCTCGCGAAACTTAGCACCCTTGCGGATGCGTTCGCACGACAATTCCCCGAACCGCGAACGTTTCCTTGGTTGTACGAGCTGCGGAACGGCAAAACAACTCGCGATATTCTCGATTCGACGCCTCTACGTGTTACACTCAGCCCACAGCCGGGCGACTGGTACGTGCTGGCGATGATCTGGTTCCATCGAGGCGACAAGGCCCAGGCGATGTCGGCGTACCAGGCGGGCGCTCGCCAAGCACGATCGGGAAGCTTCCGTTGGGACGTCGATTTATTTCACGAAACACTTCGACGCGAGGTGGGAGGATTGCTCGGCATTGAGCCGACTCCAGAGTTCGAGCCTGCAACACGCGCAACTGCCGCCCCCGCTTCAACTTCTGACCTGCCGTCCCCCGAAGCGCCGGCCGCTCCGCTGGAATAGCCCCGCCCCTGGGTCGTGGGCCGATCTTTTTTTGCGCACTTCGCGCGTCATGCCGACCCCGCCACTCCGCCTTGTACTTGTAAGGGGCGGTGCTGTTTTACGCGATACGCTTTGGGCCGACAATTCGCGAGCGGTTATCTGTGGAAGAGTTTGGGATACCGAGGAAAGGGCACTTCCTGGAGACTCAAATCGCGATGGCAGAAATGAATTGGATTTCTAGAGAAAGGATTTTACGTATGTGTAAAGTACGAGTTAATTTGAGTGTCGCTCTGGCAGTTCTTTTGGTTTGTATGCTGGGCACCGTGGTCAATGGCCAGCCCTACTTATGGGCCGCCGATTATAATTTCGGAACGGTTTACAAGCACGATGCATCCGGCGGGCTGATCCTGAAGTTCGAGACAGATTTTTTTGGACATCCCACGGGGATCGACTTTGACGGTCCCGATCTGTTAATCGGCGATTCATTCGAGCTCTATAACAGGATCTACAAGTATTCCCGACAAGGTATGCAGCTATCCTATATTGATCTCAATACCGTCGGACTGGAAAAGGTTGTGAACTTCGAGAAGAAGGCGCTTGCTTGGGACGGAGAGTTTCTGTGGTATTCATCCTCGGCGAGGTTTGAGGTTTACAAGATCAAGATTAACAATTGGGCTGCCACTCCCGGTAGCATCGA
Organism: Pirellulales bacterium; assembly: GCA_040901765.1. Lineage (GTDB taxonomy): Bacteria > Planctomycetota > Planctomycetia > Pirellulales > Lacipirellulaceae > JBBDYG01. The sequence goes on along the minus strand of JBBDYG010000019.1, from coordinate 182,073 downwards.
AATTGTTGGGTCGTTTCCGGTGCCTGGCAGCAGTCCAACGGGTCTTGAGTGGGATGGCCAGAGTATTCGGCTGGTGGATAATTTGAACAACTTTTACCAGCTTGATCCCCACGGGGCGGTTTTGAGTTCGTTCAGCTATTCGCAAGAGGTGTCCGATTTGGCATGGGATGGGCGTTACTTATGGGCTCATGGCGGTGGATTTGACGGCGGAACGTTCAAGCTCGATGAATCGGGCAATACGCTTTCGGAGTTACCCATCTATTACTGGCCGGGAAGCGGTGCAGCCTGGGAGGGAGTTGTTCCAGAGCCCACCAGCCTCGGACTGCTCGGTCTGGGACTGCTGGGATTGGTGGCTGCTCGTCGTAAGCAGCGATCCGATCACAAGAACGAATGACTCGGAATCGATTTTTCTTTGGACAACTTTGTTGACAAACCAATCCGTGGATGAACGATAAGATGACTGCCCTTCTCCGGCAACTGGGCTTGAGAGTGGTACTTGCAGCATGCTTTGCTGCCCCGCTCTGTTTTCAGTTCACGATAACGCCAATGGCCAAGGCTTCGTCGTGGAAGCATAGCGCTCCTGTCAATGGAAGTTGGAGCACCGCCAGCAACTGGGACGGTGGAGTGCCGGCCGCCGGCGATTTTACGACGGTTGTGCATACGGATGGCGTTCCACGCACTGTTAACTACGACTACACCGGCCCTCCGGTGACACTCCAGTTCTTGGAAATCAGCCTCACGGGCGGAGTCTCGAACGCCACCACCACATTTTTCATGCCATCAAATGACCTATCGGTTTCTCATGTCAACGTCGGCTCCTCGAACGGTGGTAGCGGCACATTCATTCAGACTGGCGGCATCAATTTAGTTCGTGAATCGATTCACTTATCCTACGGCTCTGGTTCTCAGGGCACTTACGAACTCAGTAACTTAGGCTCGCTTATTGTCATTGGCGATGAATTCATCGGCTGGTCTGGCAGGGGAACCTTTATGCAGTCTGGGGGTATCCACTCCATCGCTACCGGCAAATCTCTCATCATTGGCTACAATGTTGGTTCGTTTGGCGACTACGACCTTAGTGGGGGTACACTGGCTTCTAGCCGACAGGTTGTCGGCCATTCCGGCACAGGATCATTCAACCAGACCGGCGGCACGAACACTCTAAACGGCTCCCTGTCCGTTCCGCTGGTTGTGGGTGACCGTTCTGGTTCCATCGGCATATACAATCTGGCCGGTGACGGCTACTTGAATGCCTTTTCACAAGCAATCGGCGTAAACGGCATGGGAACCTTCGACCATACCGGTGGCACCAACGTTAGCTCCGACGTTTCTCTTGGCACATTCTCTACCGGCAAGGGATTCTACAATCTAAGCGAGTCCGGCTCTCTCATTGTCAACGGTTTCGCGATCATGAGCTTAGGCTACATAGGCTCCGGCACCCTTAACCAAACGGGCGGTACCCTTTCCATGAGCGCTTCCATTGGTCGGGCGCACCTCAATATTGCAGAATACCCTGGTTCCAGTGGTTTTTACGATCTTACTGGCGGCTCAGCGACCATCAACGGCGGTGTCACTATTGGCGGATATAATACCACCCCTGGCGGCTCAGGCAAATTGGACGTCGGCGGATCTGGCGTCCTCAACATTTCGGACTCACTCTTGGTGTTAAATTCGACCGGGAGCATTGCTACTCTCAGCGGCGGAACGATCAATGCCGGCGCCATCGACAACCAAGGCACGTTTACGATCAACAGAGGCACGCTCACCGTCGGCGACGTGACACTGAATTCCACAAGCATCATCGCCATCGGATTGGGCGGCCTCAGCCGCGGAGCCCAGTACGGAGCGATTCCGGCGAGCGGAAACGTCAGTTTGGGCGGTTCACTTATCGTATCCTTGAACGGCTTCACGCCCATGGCGGGGAACTCATTTGACATCCTCGACTGGGGTAGTCTCGCCGGGACGTTTTCGACGGTGCAGCTTCCATCACTCAGCGCAGGATTAATGTGGAATGCATCGCAACTATACACCGCCGGTATCTTGACCGTGAATCTAACCGGTGACTACAGCGGCAACGGCACCGTCGACGCGGCAGACTATGCAGTGTGGCGCAATACGCTCGGCCTATCGGGCGTCGGACTCGCTGCCGATGGCAATGGCAACAGCACCGTTGATTCCGCGGATTACGAAGTCTGGAAAGCACACTTCGGTCAAAGCATCACCACCGCATCGACTAGGAGTAACCTCGTTCCGGAACCGGCGACTTGGATACCCCTCTCATCCGTAATTGCGATGATGGCTCTCCGGCGTTCTCCAATTCGATATGCTTTTGATCACGTTTCAAATGGAGTTCGAAGAAGATGAAAAACGGCATTTTGGGGTGCTTTGCTGCGGTAATCTGGTTGATGTCAGAATGCCCCGTGGACGCAGTGTTAATTGACGTCTCCCAAGTCGCCTTCACCAGCTTCGTTCCCGATCCGATCGAACCCGGTCAACGCCCAACATCGTACGGCTATTCGTTCAGATACGACAAAGAGACGAACGCGAGCGTCAGTGCCGGCTTCAGTTTCTCAATCTCCCTATCTCCCAACGCTGCATTCGGCGATGGAGATGATGTGCTCCTGGGAACGCACAACGCCGGGTCACAAACCATAGGTGGTATTGGTGGAACAATTACGGCCACCACGTCAAACCCCAACGGACTGACGTTTTTTCAAGTGCCCGCTGATATGACGCCAGGCGAATACAATGCCTTCCTATTCATTGCTCCGCGTAGCCCCCACTTCGATCACGATTCCGGCGACGCAGTTGGTCAGCTTCCGGGAACGGTGACAGTGGGACAACCGCCTCCCCCCGACCTCGACTACAACGGCGACGGCACCGTCAACGCCGCCGACTACACCGTATGGCGCGACACTCTGGGCGCCACCGGCGCCGGCCTCGCTGCCGACGGCAATGGCAACAACGTTGTTGACGCGGGTGACTACGCCGTTTGGCAAGCTGGTTTCGGCCAAGCCGTCGGCAGCGCATCTGTGTCGAACGCCGTGCCCGAACCGGCAACCTTGGGACTTTGCATTGCACTAGCGGCACTGCTCCTGGCTCAACGCGCGGCAGTCTCGCCCGGTGCCATTGCCGATCAGCCGAGCAGTGTGAAGCGGATACACGCTTCGATTTCGGGCCCGCAAGCGATGTCGGTGACTTCAAGCCGGAGGCTTGGAGCCAATGAGCGCGAGAACTGCACCCCGCAGGGTGTGGCAGCAACTTTCTTTTGGACAACGTATTGCTGCGACCCCGCCGGGGTCGTGCGCGGTGGGGGGTTCGCTATCCGGTGGTGCGCTTCGCGACCACCGGCTAATGGCTGTCATCCCACGGGGATGAACAATTTTGCGTCGCGCACTCAGGTCGTCTACCGCGTTGCCGTCCCGCGAAGCGTGGGGGAATTTCTCATTCGGACGCCACAAAGCGATTGATTTGTTCTTGCAAGTGCATGCAGCGGGAGGGTAAAATCAGCGGGTTGCCTACGCGACCGTTTTTCGCACGTTGACGACACGGAGGTGCTCGTCGAAAAACCCCGCACGGAGATATGCCGATGTTGGACGAGCGCCGCAAGGTTGCGGATCGCACTGCGGTTTCCTCGGTCCGCTGGGATGCGGCAGGGGAAGCCCCTATCGGCAACAGCGGCACGCACAGCTCGGCGAAGCAGCTTCTTAGTTCCCTTCCCCCGAGGGGAAAGGTTAAGGTGGGGGCGGCATTGCTTGTCGTCGTCGCATCGCTTGGCTCCCCTGCCAATGCCCAGCAGCACGTCTCCGCGAAGCGGTACGTGGTTGCCAGCGGCCACCCCGCCGCGACGGAAGCGGGGCTGGCGGTTTTGCGGCGCGGTGGCAACGCGATGGATGCGGCGGTGGCGACCTCGCTCTCGATGGGCGTCGCCGCGCCTTATGGCTCGGGTGTTGGCGGCAAGTTGGTGATGCTCTATCGCGAGGCCGCCACCGGACATATCCATTGCCTCGAAGCCGTGTGCGTGTCGCCGGCGAAACTCGACGCCGAGCAGTTTGCGCACCTGCCTCTCAAGGAGCGGCGCTTTGGCTACACGTCCGTTTGCGTACCCGGCCTGCCGGCCGGGCTATGGGCCGCGCATCAGAAGTGGGGTTTGCACGACTGGAGCAGCCTGGTGCGTCCGGCAGTCGAACTGGCCGAGCAAGGCATCGAAGTCAACGAAGAGTTGCGGACGATGATCGCTCCGGAGACGAAGCGACTGCGCAATGATTCTGAAGCGGCGCGGCTTTACCTAGTCGACAACGACACGCCGCCCGTGGGAACATTTTTGAAGAACGCTGATTTAGCGCACACGCTCAAGCTGCTGTCCGAGCTTGGACCAAGGGGTTTTTACGAGGGCGAGACGGCCGATCGCATCATCGCCGCCGCACAAGCGCATGGCTCAACGCTGTCGCATGAGGATCTGCGCGATTATGAGCCACGGTTCTGCGAGCCGATGTCGGTCACGTTTCGTGGCAACAAGGTGTTCACTTGCCCGCCACCTCAGACGGGTGGGGTGACGGTCTTATTGGCGCTGAAGGCACTTGAGCCAGCGACCTGGAAGGATGTTCGGCCGCGCGACGCCAGTTACATCAACAGCATCGGCCGCGTATTGTTGAGCATCTACCCGCGGGTCGAGGGGCATGTGGCGGACGTTCCGGCAGCGGACGCATCGGCGCGTGACTTGCTTGGAGAGAATACGGTCAACTCCGTGCGGCAAGAGGCGGAAACAATCGACTTTGCTCAACCTGCACCACTAGCGGAGACGCCCGAACGACTGGCCGACGATTTGGCCGACGCCAGCACGTCGCATCTGGTGATCGCCGACAGCGATGGCAACGTCGTGAGCCTGACGCAGTCGCTCAGCTTTCATTTCGGAGCGAGTGTCGTCCCACCCGGCACGGGCGTGTTGCTGAACAACAGCATGAGTAACTTTTCGGTGACCTCGTCCCGTTCGATCAACTACGTCGCCGCCGGCAAACGCCCGCGGAGCACGATTGCGCCGATCATCGTTACCCGCGATGACAAGCCGGAGCTGGCTCTTGGAATTCCCGGCGGCCAGCGGATTCCGACGACCACGATTCAACTCATGGTGGACCGGTTGGCATTTGACACGCCGCTTGCCGAGGCGTTCGATCAGCCGCGGTTTCACGTCCGCCGTCCGCTCAGGCGCGGCGAGAAGTCGAACACGCTCGACATGGAAGGCAAGCCGACCGACGCATTGAGCAAGGAATTGCGCGACGACGGTTGGCGGATTGTCGAGCAGCGCAGCGACGGCCGTTACTTCGGCGGCGGCAATGCCGTCGAGTATCGCCGGGACGGTACAATGCTAGGCGTCGCCGACAAGCGGCGTTCCAATCTCGCCGGCGGCGAATGATTGCACGTGGCTGTCGTGCGCGGGTCTCCCGACCCCGCACTAGCTCGACCGTAGGTCTCCAATGCCATCGGGGAGACCTTCGGTCCATTCTGTGGCATGGTCGGGAGACCATGCCACAACCTCGTCCAATTTGTGACATGGTCGGGAGACCATGCCACAACACGTTTCTCCGAAACTCGCCCACGTGGCTTTCTCCTAAAGTGTTGCGGGGTCGCAACATAGGTTGCCTGGGGGCAACGTCATCACGAGCCGTTTGCATGGCTCTGCTTGGTGCGAGCGCATATCTCCTGCCGCCGAAAATTGCCCGAAATTCCGCGATTTAAGGGGTATTCGCCGGTCGCGGGGGTGATTACGCTAGCAAGCGCAATCGGCCAGGAACGTTCTTTGCCTCCCACCTGTGCGTTCCCCTCTCGATACGCACCTGGCCGGCCCACGAGGAGCGCCCATGCTTCGCCGCTTTGCATCGCTTTGGAAGTCGTTGAACCCGCCACGCAAACCGGCTCGCAAAAGCCCGCGCCGCGAGCGGCTGTTGCTGGAGAGCTTCGAACCGCGCTTGATGTTCGCGGCCGACTTCGACAAGGTATTCGATGATGAGTTTGTCGTGGCCAGCAGCTCGGTGACATCGAGTTCTGCGCCCGCATCGCAGAATGCGCTCGCGGAGGCGGTCAATACATCGAACATTGACCAGGCGATCGAAGCGGGTTTGCAGCACTTGCAGAACATTCTCGACTCGAACAACAACAACATTCCGTTTTTCTACGTTTGGGCGATGACCGGCTCGCAAACCGCGTCGTATGGCGATTCGCAAACGTTCCGCGATTCGCGAGCACACCTGGGATTCGAGCGTCACCTGGTATCGAACTCTGCCGGCCGAGCCACGTACGCGTTGCTGTTGGGCGCCGATGCGATTGGTGCGCAGCTCAACTCGGGCGTTATGGATACCTTAACGACGTGGGTGCTCAAGTCGCTTCACAAGCCGCGTAACGGAAATTGGAACGACACCAGCGCGGCGAATCAGATGATCACGGGCATCGCCGCCGACCCGCGTTCCTACGGGTCGACTCGATTCGACCTGACGCACCTGTTCAACATTGGGGCCGGCTTGCGCGGGGCATTGGGGCTGGCTACGCTCGCCGACGACGCCACGGAAGTTCAGCAAGGGTACCAATGGTCGAGCCGCGACGTGTTTGAAGTCGCGGTGCATAATCTTCGCCAATACTACGTTTATGGCGGCAACGCCATCGGCGGGCAGCGGGTTTACAACTGGGAAGTGCTCCGCAACCAACTCGGTTTGCAGGGCGGCGATCAATGGACGGGGTCGGTTAGCACCGAGATCAAACCCAATTGGAGCAACATTTGGCGCGACTGGTCGAATCCGTTTTTGATCCACGACTTGGTGAAATACTACGAAGCCACCGGACATCAGTCGTCGCTCGACCTTGCCAAAGAGCTGCGCGACCATGCGTTTTACAACGCCTTCCCGCTCAATCCCGCACAGGTGCCGTTCAACAGCTTCACGCACATGTTCGAGGTCACGGCGGAGATGAACGCCTTCAGCCGGCTTGCGCTGGTGACGGGCGACGCCGACATGATGCAGCGGGTCCGGGTTCGATACGAAGCGCTCCGCGGCGTCGGCTTCAACACCACCGGCTGGGTGCCCGAGTTTCTCAACCGTGGCAGCGACGTCGGTGAAGTGAATAATACGGCCGAGCTGATCGAAACGGCCCTGAATTTCGCTGAATTCGGCTGGACCGAATACTACCAGGACGTGGAGCGATTCACGCGCGGGCACGTGCTGCCATCGCAATTGCTCGATACCAGCTTCGTCGTCCCGAACAACAATCCGGCCAACGACGGACAGCGGAACATTCAGCAGACCGTGTATGGCGCCTTCGGCTTCCCGGCCCCGTATGGCCATGTTGCTACGCGCAATCCGTCGGCCACGGGCGGCTATCACGTCGATATCACCGCAGGCGCAGTGGCTACGCTGGCCGAGATTAAGAAGGCCATCCACCGCTTTCACAACGGCGCCCACGAGATCAATCTGTTGTTCGATTTCAGCGATTCACAGATCGATATCACCAGCCCGTACTCCGAGGGCGACCGCCTCACGATCACTACGAGAGTAGCGGGCGACGTGTGGTTGCGACTTCCCACCTGGGCCGACCGGTCGGCGGTCGCCGCGAGCCTCACGCAGCAAGGGTTACAGTTCAGTATCCTCAGCGACTCGGTTCGGATCCATCAACCACAAGTGGGTCGGCAGTTTTATGTTGCGATGCCACTTCCGTTTGTCAGGGCGACCGACCGGGTGAACGGCCGAAACATTACGATCGACTGGCGCGGGGACAGCGTGTTCGCCATGAGCACGATGGGCACGCCGCTGCCGTTCTTCGCGAACGTCACCAGTACGCCGCCGGCGTCAACTCCTCCGCCGCCGACGCCGGCGGCGAACCAACCGCCGGTGGTTAACGCCGGCGCCGATCGCACCGTGGAACTCGGCGTGAGCCTGGCGCTGGCTGGCACGGCGACCGATGACGGTCTTCCCACAATACCCGGGACTTTATCGGTCGGCTGGAGCAAAGCACTCGGGCCGGGAACGGTCACGTTCTCTCATCCCAACTCGCGCAATACGAACGTGCAGTTCAGCGTAGCGGGGGAGTATGTGCTGCGATTTTCCGCTAGCGATGGTCATCAATCCCGCAGCAACGACCTCATAGTCACCGTGACCGATTCCCTTCAACCAATCACTACGTCGTTCCAAGACGGCGTATTTCCGACGATTCAGTACGCCGGCACGCGCGACACAAAAATCTCTAGCACCGCGCCCGTTTACGGACACGGAAAGGTTGCCAAGCTGTCGATCGATGGCAGTCCTGACATGGCGGCATTGATGGCCTGGGACATTTCCATGATCCCTCAAGGCAGCACCGTCGTCTCGGCGGCCATCGAATTATTTGTCACCAATTCGACCAAAGACTCGTACGAAATCTATGCCTTGGAGCGGGCGTGGGAAGAGCTTGCGGCGACGTGGCATCAGTTCGCTAGTGGCCGCAGTTGGTCGGAGGTTGGGGCCAGCGGCGCGGCCGATGCTGACGCGACGGCATTGGGATTTCTGACGGCGAGGCAACTTGGCTTTCAGCAGATTGCGCTCAATCAGGCCGGTCTCGACCTGGTGCAGGCTTGGATTGATGAGCCGGCGGATAACCACGGCATCATTTTTCAAGATTACCTGAACGGCAACGACAATAGCGAGTTTAGCTCCCGCGAAACGCCGGTGGCATCGCAGCGCCCGAAGCTTGTGGTGACTTATGTTCCCGGGCCGGCAAATGGCGGGGGAGAAGAGGATCCGCCGCCGGTCATTGATCCACCGGCCACCAACCAGTCGCCGCAGGCGAATGCGGGAGTCGATCAAACGATCCAACTTCCCGGATCGGCGACGCTTAGCGCGATTGTCACCGATGACGGTCTGCCCGCGGTCCCGGGAAGCGTAAGCACCACTTGGAGCAAGGCTTCGGGTCCAGGCACGGTGACGTTCGGCAACGCCGGTGCCCGAAGCACCACGGCTAGCTTCTCCACGCCGGGAACCTACGTGCTGCGGATCGTGGCCAACGACGGACAACTGCAGGCTTCCGACGAGGTAACGATTGTGGTTCAGCCAGCGCCTGTCGTGAACCAGCCGCCGCAAGTGAACGCCGGCGTCAACCAAACGATTCAGCTTCCAGCATCTGCGTCGCTGGTCGGCACTGTCACGGACGACGGGCTGCCCGCCTCGCCGGGTGCCGTCGCCACGGCGTGGAGCAAGGTCTCTGGACCGGGCACGGTCATTTTCGGCAACGCCGGCGCGAAGAACACGACCGTCAGCTTTTCCGCGCCAGGCACCTACGTGCTGCGGCTGGCTGCTCACGATGGACAGTTCCAAGTTTCAGACGAGCTTACGATCGTGGTTCAACCCGCGCCGGTCGTAAACCAACCGCCGCAAGTGAATGCCGGCGCGAATCAAACGATTCAGTTGCCCGGGACCGCCAGCCTGGCCGGTACGGCGTCCGACGACGGTCAGCCCGCTTCACCCGGCGCGGTAACGACAAGCTGGACCCGCATCTCCGGCCCTGGCAGCGTCAGCTTCGCAAATGCCGCGAGTCGCAACACCACGGCAAGTTTCAGTGCGGCGGGCACCTATGTGCTTCGCCTGACTGCGAGCGACGGTCAGTTGCAATCGACCGATGAGCTTACCGTCACGGTGAATCCCCCGCTTGTCCAGCATCAACCGCCAACGGTCAGTGCAGGGCCAAACTTCCAAGCAAGTGTTAACGCCATTGTAAACCTCGGGGGCACGGTGACTTTCACGACCCCGGCGCGGCCAATCACCGCGACGTGGACGCTGACCTTGGGTCCGGCCGCCGTTCGGTACGGAAGTCCGTCCAGCCTGAACACGACGGTCGAGTTCACCAACGCGGGCACCTACATCCTTCGTCTCACGGTGTCGGACGGCCAGTTCTCCGTCTTCGACGAAGTGACCGTTACGGTTGCCGCCAAGGGCGACAAGGATGGCAAGCGAAGAGGAAAGTGATAGCCGCACGCAGTTAGTACTACATCGTTCGGCTGATTTTCACCACGGAGTCACGGGGGACACGGAGAATCGCAAATTACTCGGCGTTTATCTGCAAATCACCATCGAGTCGTGGAAACAACTTAGATATGAGAAGTCCGCTATTGAGCTTCAGATATTAAACAAACACGGATGGCACGCCCTAAGTCCGCGAAGGGCGTGGCGCAGCGGGTACCGGCCTCGCCACGCCCATCGAAGACTCTGGGCGTGCCACCCAAAAGTTCGATTGATATTCTGAAGATCAATAAATCTTCAGACGGACATCCCAGAACGGCACCGACAAACGGGTCATCCTCTGTGTGCTCTGTGACTCCGTGGTTACATCTAACGCTGCATTGTTACTATCGGTTCTTGGATTGTACCGGTCGAACCGAAGCGCGAGGCGCGTCTTGCTGCCGGACCCAGGCTTCCAATTCGCCGTGCTTGAACTCGCGAACGTAGCCGGTAAGCGCGGGAGTGCCCAGCGCGCGAGATACTTCGTCTACGAGGATCACGTCTGGTTTCACCCCATACCGCGCCGGCAGATTTTGCAATCGGTCGGCGATTCTTTCGGCGGCCGCGACGCCCGAACGATGTTGCAAGAATCGTCCCTCCCGCAGCGACTCGTCGTGGCTGATCCGCAGGTCCGCCACGTGGAGCGTGGTACGCGAGGGGTAGCGGGTCTTCGCGCGATCGGCGACGGTGCCATCCAGCAATAGGGCGCGGTGCATGAGGTAGTACATGTAACCGTGCCGGGCGGAGAGGAGCCGCGATTCTCCCCAACTCCATTGGTCCCATACGTGCCGGTGCAGGTTGAAGCTGAGCCAGCTTTCGGGCGTGGCTTCATATACTTGTAGCACGCGGGTCATCTGCCGTTCGATATCGTCGAGCGACGCGGCGCTGTGGTAGGGAAAACCCTCGGGGAGCCAGAGATCGGCGCGGGTCCAATAGGCACACAAGTAGTTAAGCTCGTGGCTGGCGGTCGCTAAAGAATATTTGCCCCACGCCGTTTCGCGCTCACGGAGCCAGTCGCGCAGGTGTTCCTCGTCCTTGGTGAGAAAGAACTCGCTGGCGACCGTTCGCGAGACGAACTTATAGATTCGCACGTTGTGATAGGCCAACAGGCCGAGCAGGAAGAGAGCGGTCAGCGCCACTTCCCAACGGGTGCTCCGCCACGGATCTTTGAACCAATGTCGAATTGCCGACTTGGCGACTTCCGAGGCGACCAGCATCGCGCAAAAGAAAAGCACGAACTGCAGCCGCCACACGAACTGAAATAAATGGTATTCGTCCATGCCCATGCGTGCGAGCGCTTCGACCAGCAGGACGAAGCCGCCGATTGGTATCGCCGCCAGCGCGATCAGGTGCAGTTGCCCGGTAGTTGGCTTACGCAGGCCGGCCTCGGCGCGAAATCGCAATGGAGATCGCGAGATGGTGGGGACGACCCAAATCGACATGATCGCGGCGAACGCCACGACCGCGGCGCCGTAATAACGAGCGGCACGCTGGAAATGTCGCGTATTGCCCACGCTCGTCGCAGCCTCTTGCCATTCGGGGCCGAAGCCGGCCCGTGTCAGCAAGTCGCCCGTCATCGGGCTGCTGATGGCTTGGTGCAGTCCGAGCGCCAGCATCGCCGCCAACGCCAAACCTGCCGCGCACAGCCAGTCCCGCCGCGTTTCGCCTTCCGCCGCCGGTCTTCTCCGTAGCACGCTGATGGTGCCCAGCGTCAGGAAAGTTACCGCGACGCAGCTCAGCGCCAGGAGAAACGCCCACGTATCGCTTGTCGCTAGCGCGCACAGGAGAATAGTCACTAGAATCAACCTACCCGTGGAGTGGGCGCGACGGAACAAGAGACTCACCGTGGCCAGTATGGCCGACAGCAATAGCGGACTGGTCCACGCCAAGGTCGCCATCCGCAACCCGCGATGAACGGGCCACATGCCAAATTCGCCGTTGGGATGGAGTAAGCCATCGAGCGATTCGAACAGCACGGTCATCATCACGGCCACGGGAATCGTCAACGGCGAGACGTTCGCCGGCAGGCAGCGCGTCGCCGTCATGTAAAGAATGCTCCACGCGATGGCGAGCATTCCCACCACAAAAAATGAGTACGGCACGGGCCGTCCATCGGTGGCCACGGCGAGCATCATCACCGCGGCTTGCAGCGGAGCGGAACGGTTGGGTTGCTCGTTCTCGTTCGACGCCAGGGGCGAATCGGTCCAACCACGATCGAGGATCCGCTTGGCCCGGACCGCATACAGGTGGAAGTCTTCGGAAAAAATGAAATACGGGTTGATATGGACGGCGAAGAACGTCGCGTGCTCGCCATCGTTGACGCGTTTGTCTGGCGGCACCGCCAAGCGATCGGCGAGGCCAAATTGGAAAAAACCGGCCGCAAAGGCGCACACCAGCAGCAAACAACTCCAAAAAACGCGCCGCCGCATAGCTGTATTGGCCTCGGGGCGCGGGTCCGGAGTCGTCGACGGAGATGGCTGGTTTGTCATGCGCTCACCCCGCCTTCTGAAGAGGATTGTTTGCCGCCTGCCAAAGGTCGGGACGCTTCGTGCAGATCGCATCGACTGGAAACGGAATCAGATCTTGCGCATAACTTGCAATCGTCGCCGGGTCGCGGCCCTGTAGCTCGGGCGACACGGCACAGAGCTTGAAATGTTGCTTCAGCAGTTGGTAGGTCCGCTCGTCGAGCGGCATGTGGGTGAAACAATCGACCCACACCCAGTCGATCTGCCCCGCGAGTGCCAGCGCCGATTCGACCGGCTCGAACTCCGAAAACCGCACGGCGATTCGCCGCTCGCCCTCGCGGATTAGAGAACGGATCATCGGGAACGAACAATCGAGAAAAAAGTAGTCTCGCACCTTGGCTCGGCGGACCAGTTCGAGCACGCGATGCTCGATCCGCTCGCTCTTGATGTTGAGAATCAGCAGACCGTGGTTGTAGTGCTGCAAGTACTCTTCAAAATCCTCGCCGTCGCCGAACGGATCGTGCTCGAGGATCAAGCGGTCCCCTCGATCGCGCAGGTCAAGCTCGACGCCATACTCCGGAGGAGTATCGCGCAGTTTGGCCGCGGTATTCACTCGATGTGCTATGTATTGCATACCACCCTCACGCCGCTTGCGGCTTAGCGACCTCGACGCAAACGGCCAATTTCCGGTCGGCAATTCCCTTGCGAAAGGTCACCAGCCGCATGCCTAAAAAGTTGATCACCGTCGTCACGCCGGTCGCAAACAGGAACGCGATCGCTTTCTGATCGACCAGCCAGGAGAGCACCAAGGCGTTGCAGCCGACATTTACTCCGAGCGTTACGGCGTACAGCAACAGATAGCTGACTGGCTCGGTCCACGTCCGCCGCGACGACTGAAACGTCCAGCGTTTGTTGAGCGCAAAGCCGACGGCGACTCCGGCCAGGTAGGAGATCGCTTTCGACCAAGCAACCGACAACGCTAGGCCGGTGGAAAGTGCCGCGTAGACGCACAGGTCGGTCGCAACGCAGAGTAGCCCGACGACCAAAAACCGCCGCAACTGCCGGCCGGTTTCGTCAGCTTCGGACCATCTCGCAACCGCGGCTGGCGAAGTACCGGCCCCACCGCTCGTAGTCTTCCAAGTCATCGGGCGTTCCCCAGCCAATGTATTTCTCCACTTCAAACACGCCGACCCGCGCTCCCTGCCGCAGCAGCACGTTTGGCGTGACATCCAAATAGAACTCGTGCCCCACTCGATCCGCCGCCGCAACTTGTGCGTCGATTGCCGCGAGCATCTGCCGCGCGCTGCGAAACCAGAAGCAACCGGAGACCGCGTGGTCTTCCATCGGCGTTGGCGAGACCGGCTGTTTGCAGGAAACAAATTCGGCCTCCCGGGTTTCGCCCCGCGTTCGAACCCAACCGTGTGCCTCGGGCCGACGCAATACGCGGCTATCGTGGCGGTAGGTCCAGATCAAACAGTCGTACCGTTCTTCGCTCGTGAGCCGCTCGAACTCTTGCTCGTCGTACAGATGTGAGTTGTCGCAGGCGGCGACGAGGACCGAATCGTCCGGGTCCAGTTCCGTGCCCGCCAGCCGCACCGTGCAAGCTTGGCCTTGTGTGACGACTGGGGTTGTTACGATGCGGCAGTCGGGAAAATAGTGTCGCAGCACGTCGTCGATCTGAAACTGCCGCAAGTGCTCCGCGTGAACGACAAACACCCGCCGGTCGGTCGGGGGATAGTCCCACACCGCCCGCACCACCATCGGCACACCATCCACGGGAATCAGCGGCTTGGGCGTTTCATACCCGGCGCTGCTGAACCGCTGCCCGAGGCCCGCCATTGGCACGACAAGCTGCATCACGCTGCCTCCTGCGCGGTGTGCAGAAAATTCGCAAACAGGCGGCACTCGACAGATTCTTCCAAATCCACGAACCATCCGTAGTCGCGGGTTTGTACGACCGAAATCGGCGCGAGATGAGGCACTTCGATGCGATGCCACTCGGGTCGCGGCACGCCCAATCCCTTGCCCACCAAGCACCGCAGCAGGACGTTGTGCGTGCAGACGATCGAGGTTGTGCGCGGGTCACTGGTTGTGCGCGGGTCTCCCCACCCCGCACAGCTTCGCAGAAAATCTTGCACGCGCGCAAGCACGTCGGCCGTGTTTTCACCCCCTGGAAACCGCGGGTCGAATCCTTGTCCCCATTCGGCAAACAACTCCGCGTGTTGCCGGCGCGCCGCAGTCACGGTTAGCCCTTCGCACTGGCCGTAATCAATTTCTGTCAGCCGCGGATCGACGATCCTTTCGGGAAACGAAACCTGAAGTGCCAGTTGTTCGACGGTCTGGTGGCACCGCTGCAAGGGAGAGGAGTAGACAGTGTCGACGGGTACGTCGGCAATCGCCTCGATCAGTTCCGCCAATTGCGCGCTCGTGATTGGCTCGATATCGTGGTCGCTACGCCCTTGAAATCGGCGTTCGTCCCCCTCGCCGCAGTTGAGCTGCGTTGGGGCGTGGCGAAAGAATAGGTGCCGCATGGCTGTCTCGGAGAATACGACTTGGAATTGCGACTCAAAATCGAGGACGAACGAGCGCAGCCGCTCGTCAAGCTGCGGGATGGGCGTCGAGAAATCGCGCTGCGTCTTCCGCCACCGTAGCTCTTGAAACAGGTTTGCGTAGGCTGTGGCTTCCTGTGGGAACACAGTCGAGTATTCCTCGACAAGGGCTGCGCCGTCGCTGGCCTCGTTGGAACGACGCACGAGCTTCAGCAGGTTCTGCATCAAGAACCGCATCACGTGGTAGGCATACTCGTAGCGGTCCCGGGTCGTCATCGGTTCTTCGCACCGCGACTCGGTGCAGCTGTCATGCGAGCATTCAAGCTCGCGATACGAGACGACCCCCCGTTCGAAATCGTGCAGGTAGTCGCGAATCCCTCGGCGGGCGCTCACAAAGTGGTGCGGTTGCAATCCGAAGACAGGGTAAACGTCGGCCATCGACCGCTTGCGGGTCGCCATCGAGCGTTGCCAGTCAAGGCACGTAAACGGGCTTTTGATCGCGTGCTGGTGATGCGCCTCGCGCGAGTAGAGCATGAGGTGCAACACGGCGGTCGCGTCGTCGTTCAACTTTCGCGGCCCCAGCGTCGCGTTGATCCGTAGCTTCAGCCCGCGCTCCGCAAGCGGCGGGGTGAGTGCTGCTGTGAATTCCCGCTGCAAGCCATCGAACCGCGGTTCGTTCAATTCCTCGACGATTACCACCAGATCAATGTCGCTAATCGCCGCCAAGGTCTGGTCGGTCAAGAAGCTGCCCGTGAGCGTCGCGGAGAGAATCCAGTCATGGCTGTCAACGACCGTCCACATCGCCGCGACGAGGTCGTCTTTCAGCGGCTGCGGTTTGATCGTGTGGCCAGTCGCCGATGCGTGTGGCAGTTCAAACGATTCCACGAGCTTCGGCTCGTCGTCGATCAACTGATAAACCTGTATCCGCGGACAAACCATCGCACCGCTGGGCGCTTCGCGCAACAGTTCCTTTTCAACTGACGGCCAATCGTCGGGCCGAATCGAGGCGACGGTGAAATGGGGATGCCAACCGGCACCCACGTACGGAAAACCATGCTGCTCGGCCGCTACTCGCTCGGGGCCGCTCAGGTGTGGCCAGCGACCATGGATGCGGTCGAGCGAAGCCGCACCATCACGATGCGGGCCAAGCGAATCGACGATTCGCAATTGCATCTGTCGCAATCGTTCGCGGTCCGCTTCCGCGAAATCGACCACGAGCGTATGAAAGCCGGTCAGCGGGTCGTCGAAGAAGGTGTGCCAGCCGTTCAATGTGATCGACGGCGCGCACAGATCGCACACGACTTGGCGTGCCCGATCGACGACATCGTCGAGATCGCCGAACGCCGCCAGGAAGAAAGTCAGATGGGGCGGGTGATCGAGGTAGAGTTGATCTCCGACCAGCTCCCCGACCCGGCGCTTGTAGCGCCGAATTTGCTCGGTCGTGGCGCGATCAGGCTCCAGCGCAAGAAAAACGGGGATGGCCTGCGTCGCTTCCATGCGGCGGTCCTAATGCGGGTTTGCTTAATGATTGCGCTAAAACAACTTAAGGGATTCGCCCCGGAATTTAACTGCCAGGATTGCTATCAGAGCTAGAATCATGCTGGACGGCTCAGGAACTTCGGCTGCCGTTCCACTGCCGGCACCGGCGCCAAGATGGTCCCGCCAAACCGTGTAATCGGCGGCATCGATAACGTCGTTGCCGTTGCCGTCCGCGGCAAGGTTGCTCGTTGAACCGAAATTGCTTCGCCATAGGTCGTAGTCTTCGGGACCGACCGAACCGTTGCCGTTGTAGTCGCCGGGCGGGGATGGATTTCCGAACCACCACGCGAGGGCATACGCTTGATTGTCGCCGATGCCTCCCACGGGATTGTTGTGAACAACAAGTTTGTATTGCCCCGGACTCGCGATATTAAAGAAAATGTGTTCGACGTTCATCACCGGGGAAATAGACGAGCTAATGGCATCCATGAAATCATTGGAATTCGCTGGCATCAAATAAAGATCGAGATTGTTAAGACGATCTTCGGCTGCTTCATTCACAAATTGGTCCCCTTCCATGTAGTTGCCGCCGGTAGTTTTCTCCACACGTCGATCCCATGCCAAGGTCGCGGCGATGTATCCGCCGCCGATCTCGGAGTCGAAAATGTACTCGGTCATGTCGCCGACGGTGTGATAGTCCCACGCGATTGATGGTACCATGCCCGGATCGACCTCGCCGGACTCATATTGGAGCAGCGAACGGCGAGCATTCAGATGGCCAGCGCCGATCAAGGGGTCGAGCGACACCATATTACTTATGTGGGCGGGCGATTGGAGCCAGCTATCCCCTACATTGTCCACTACTGTTCGAGTCGAGCCGTGAACGCCCGCCAATTTATCGGCAGAGTTCATCATCACGGCCTTCATTGTTTCGTGTCTTTGCGAATTCGCACCCCAACCTGGATCAGTTCCCGCGTCCACCTTTGGTTGTGCAAACTGCTGCAACAATGCGACAGTTCCCGTCACATGGGGTGCCGCCGCGCTCGTTCCTTGAGCATCAAAAGTGATCATATTATTCAGACCAAGCGCAGCAACCGGCTGACCCGGTGCAAGCAAGGAGATTGGCTCACGGTCATCTGTCGGGCGTCCAAAGAGGTTGTTGATGCTTCCAAACATTCTGAATTGGTCGTCGCCGTTCATCGGGTCAACTTGTTGCGAAGCTGCAATCGTCATACCATTGAAATTGTCTGTCGGCGCTCTCTTGATCGGGCTATCATTGTTACCCCATGCTATGACGTAAAGGACATCGTGTTCGCGTGCGGACCAGTCAACAAACCGCGTCATGTGCGAGTTTCCATCGATATCGTCACCGGGAATCCCTTGCAAGACTCGGCTCGCGCTCATATTGATTGCTCTCATCCGGCGCGTCTGGCCTGGGTCGTTTGGATCAGGTCCGCTAATCCTTGCCAACTGGTCAGCCGCCAGCCCGAAGATAACGTCGATGTCTGCTGGAAGCTCGTCCCTAGACCCGCTCCTAGAGCAACCGAATGAAGTTTCGCACTAGGTGCAACTCCCTCAAAAGCTCCGCCGCCGAAAGAATCATCTCCAATCATCATTCCGGCGACGAGTGTCGCATGTTCCTCATTTGCTTCGTTTGGTTGCGCGATACTCGTGCGAAAGTAAACTTGCTCAGGATTAGTATTAGAAGCGGCATCTTCGGGGGGAATGCCATAATCCGGCTTCGCTGAGCGACCAGGTTCAAGCTGGCCAATTTCGATCCCTGCACCTGTCAGACCTGTCGATTTGGAGTCAATGCCATCGGGGCTTATAGTAAGTGCGTCCGCTAATACGGAGTTCGCCGTCAGAACAAGTAGAATGGGAGCGTATCGCATGGGATTCTCCTTCAACGCACGTCGAACGAAAACGAATCACAAATCAATCTTTCGGCGCTCACCCTCTGGACGACTTCTGCCACTTTAGGATCGTGCGTTGGAATTTGCTCAATGTCCACCTGAACTGTTCCTTCTTCTAATCGTCCCAGCGGAATAATCGCAAACCTATTAGATCCGTGTATCGCATCACGAGCAACGAACCGATATTTCACACTAATGCTTCCGGCAGACTTTTCGACGGACTCAATTTCAAGGGGGCAGCCAGCCGTGTAAGCGTAGAACACCAAAGACAGATCAGTGTCTCGCGGTATGCTCGGCTGCTTGGCTTTCTCGTGCTTGGCTTTCTCTTGAAAGACCGAGTAAGCACGGTCGAGCGCCTCTTTGCCAGAGCCAGCCACAACAAACCCCGGACCGGCCTTTCCGTCTGGAACATAGGTTGACAAATATCTAACAATCTTGACTAAAGTCGAACGGGAGTACGCATCCTTAAAGGACGGGTCGCGTCCATTAGGCAGCGGATCAAGCTCTAGGACTTTTTTTGTCCCCGCCAAACGATAGCCCCAGATTTGATCCAGCGGGATCGTTACCGCTTCCGGCTCCGCTTCCGATTCTGCTGAAACACCGGAGTCTAAAAGAAAAGCAAGGCCGATCCCACAGGCAATAAGTCGTTTCATGGGAAATCTCCTGGATTGCTGCCAGATACTTGCCCCACCATCGTTATACCGTTTCGGTTTTGGAATTGCGACCTAATTCACGAAAACTCGATGGCCGCAGCTAGCATATTTGCTCAAAGTCGACGCGATATTCCGCCCGCAATTTCTCCAGCGGAATAACCGCAAAAGGGACCGTGGTCTCGACACTGGCGCTTGATCGCTGGTTGCGAGCCTCAGCGACCTTCTGTCAAGATAGTGAAGGCAGCTAGCCTACGCCGCGGGCCGACGCCGTGCAATGTCAGTCGGCGGGGCTAGCGTTGCTGGCGGCGTCTCGCGCGCGAGCCGGACGATGTACTTCATCGAGCGGCCAATCGTGCGGGCCTTTGACCGCCAACTTGTGGCCCAGCTTGAATGGCCATGCTGCCGTGGTGGAAATGCGACTGGGAAACCGGCCAAATGCCAACCGCACTTCCGCGCGGCGTACAGCACATAGAGATCGAAGTTCAGATCGACGGGCGGGTTCGATAAGCACGCCAGCAGGTCACGATGAAACATCTTCGGTTGCGCGTTGATCTCCGTCAGCCGAGTTCGCAATAGCAGTGTTGCGAGCGTCTGCATTCCCCAACTGACGACGCGCTCCGAAAGCTTTCGCCCATTTCGATTGCCTTTCACCACCGTCCGCTCGGGCGCAGCCGATGCACGGTAGATTCGCCAGGCGCGGAAAACATCGGCGGGATCGGTCTGCAAGTCGGCATGCGACCACGCGAGCACCTCGCCGGTTGCGGCTTGCAGGCCGGTCCAGATTCCGTGGCCATAGCCCTGGTTCTTTTCGATTCGCACGGAGCGGGCAAACGGAAACTGCGGCAACAACCGCGCGAGCACGCGCTGCGTGTCATCGACCGAGCCGTTGTCCACCAGGATCAACTCGAACGCCGTCCCACCGCACGACGCGGCAAACCGCTTGAGGAGCGATTCCAGGCCTTGCGCTTCGTTGTAACAGGGGAGAACGACGGATAGGGCAGGAGAGGGTGGCATTGCCATACCTTTAAAATGACGAATGACGAATGACGAATGACGAATGAAGGAGGCAAGCCTTTGGCATTCCCTGGACTATGCGGCGCGGCGCTGTGGCGCTGCATTCTTCTGCAGTTCTTGGCCGCCGTTGGGGTCGGCTTGACCGTAGGTGGTGTTGTAGCGCGTGAACCACTTCGCGGCTTCTTCCGGTGGGACGGCGCGAGGCTGGCCGATTTGCATCGCTATGTGGATGGTCTTGGCCACGTCTTCGGTCATTGCCGCCGCTTTGATCGCTGCCGATGGCGACGGCCCCCAGGCGAACACGCCGTGATTGCCCAACAAAATGGCCGGCGCCTGCGTATGGTGGCGCATGATCGCTTGCCCGATGTGGTCGCCTTGATTGTCGACGTAAGGGGCGCACGGCACTTCGCCGCCGAATTCATCGGCGACCGCCGTCAGACAGAGCGGGATCGGAGTATGGATCGCCGCGAACGCCGTCGCAAAGTTGCTGTGCGTATGCACCACGCCGCGCACGTTCGGCATGTGCCGATAAAGGTAGCAATGGTGCGGCAGATCGACGCTCGGCTTCAGCTCGCCGGCGACGATTTGGCCGGTCGCCAGCTCCACTTCCACGAGCATTTCGGGCGTGAGTCGATCGTAATCGACGCCCGAGGGCTTGATCACCAGGTGCCCCGAAGGTGGATCGAATCCACTTACGTTTCCCGAGTGCATGGTCACCAGCCCCAATTCGGGCAGCAGCCGATTGGCACGGCAGACTTCTTCGCGGAGCGCTTGTAAGTTCATGTCGGACTCGATTGAAGGAGTGAGTAGGTGAGTAGGTGGAGTAGGTGGAGTAGGTGAGTAGGTGAGTAGGTGGAGAAAATTCGGCTTGTCGCTTCTCCAGACCTACTCACTTACTCACTACTCACTTACTCACCATTCGTTAAGCCACTTCGGAGCGACGCACGGGGCGATAGCGCGTAATGCGCAGCGAGTGGGCCGCCGCCGAGGGGCGGGCCGCATTCAGCACGGCCGACGCGGAGACGATGTAGCGACCTGGGATTTGCGAGACGTTGGTCGCTTTTACGCCGCCGTCGAACATCAAGTCGTAGTGATACAACGGCCGCATGCGTTCCAGCGTTTGGGCCACTGCCAGCCCTCGCTCGCTGAGCGTCTGTCCCGACTTGCCCGGCTGCGCGATACCCAGCACCATCACAAAATCGACGTGCGGCAAGTACGCCAGCAGGTCGCCCAACGGCGCATCGCCGTGCCAGACAACACCGACTTTTTTCTCGCGGAACCGGCACTCGAAGATGAGTTCCATGAGGTCGTCGTCGGCGTCGCACGGCAGCAAGTACCAGTCGACCTGGTTCCACGTCCGCTCGCACCACTGCCGCGGATGTCGCGACATCACGTGCAGGCAGACCGGGTAACCCGACCACAGTTGCCGCACTTCTTCGATGCGGTCGAGCCGGACTCGCGCCGCGGTAGGCAGAATCGTCTCATCCACCAAATCGACGTGAACATGATCGCAATGATGGCCAATCGTCTCGAACACCTTGGCTACGTCTTCGTTCTCTGAAGCATAAACCGCGATGCCGAAGTTGCGCGATTGGTCGAATGTGAACGTGCGGTGCATGGTGTAGGCCAGCGCGAACAGCAGGCCCGAGGTTCCCAGTCGTAATGAACTGTAGGCCAAGTCGGTCGTTGCGTGCAGGAAATTTACGACGCCACTGTTGAGAATGAACGATGCGACCGAAATCGTCACAAACCAAGCCGACGTGCGCAGCAGGTATTGGCGCGGAACGTGGAAGTTTGCCTTCACGTTCAGCACGAGACTGAGCGCCATTCCGACGATAAAGGCGAGTACCACTTGGCCCGAGAAAGGCCACGAATTGGGAAGTGCATACAGCACTCCGAGTTCCAGCAAGATCGACAACAGGCCGATAAGCGTGAAACAGGCGAGGTAGCGATAGCGAAAGACATAGTGGAACAGGGGGCGCCGCCAGAGCGACTGCCGCCAGCCCGTAGTCGAACCGCTCACCACTCGCAGCGATGGCTGGCCGGAAAGCGCATCCGCCCTGCCGATTGGCGAGTATTCGTTCGTGGCGATTGGTGGGACCATTCTGGTTTCAAACGGCGTTTTGATCGGGCATGGAATGTACAACGCGGGCGACGGTATTTACCGCCCAGAGCCTACTTATGCAAGGCGGATCGTGCTGGCTCTTCGGCGATCGACGGCTCTCGCGGCGTCGCATAGGGCGGGTTTCGCAACGACTCAATCGCATACACCGCCACGCTAGCGTCGGCGTAACACGGAGCATGGCCCTCAAAAGGTCCGCGATATGATGCTTCGACCACGGCGTAGTCGAGCCGGAATTCTTCAGCGGCCCGCAGCACGTGGGCGGGGCCTAACCGTCGGAAATAGGCTAGCCGCCGCAGCAAACGATCGTTTCCTTCGACTTGATCGACCTGCTCCACTTCGCCGTATCCCACAGTCAAACGGCGGATGTGTTCCCGCAGCGCGTCCTCCCGAAAGGGAAATGCTTGCGACGCATATACGGCTCGGCGACCGATGATCGGCAGCTCCCGCAGCAGCGGCGTGTCGAACGGCGGCAGGAACACGTCGTCCGGATCGGTCGAGCGCTCGAGCCAGTCGTAGAAACCAGCATGGCGGCTGCGAATTTCGCCCTGCAAGTCGTCGCGAAGGAGAACATGCATCGCTATCACGGCGACGGTGCCGACGGCCGCGACATGAATCGGCCGTAACCACCCGATGCGGTCCGCGAACCGCTCCCAAGGGGCAACTGCTACAAAGCGGTCGGGCCAAAAATTACCAAGAAGGCTCGCTCCGACGAGCGCCAGCATGTAAAAACCGAGGCACGAAAAGCGGGCCGGTCCGAGAATCACAATTGCCTTACTTAGCCAGACTTCAGTAGCTAAGTATTGCACCGCCACGCACCAGGCGTAGGCGAGCGCAAACGCAACTGCCACACGCATAAGCCGTCGATCGCCAAGCTTTCCAGCAATTGATGCGCCTAACATCAGTAGAGCGAGAATCAGTCCGAAGCTGATCCACCAAGGAAAACTGGTTAGCGATGGGAACTGCGCAACCTGATAATGAAAGGGATGGGCAACGTGGACGTAGTAGTCGATAAACTCTGCCGCGGGCAGCCGCGCTGGTGCCCGGAACAAGATCAATAGCAGTCCGAATGGAAGTACCGCGCCGCAGGCTACGTCCATCAGAAGCTCTCTCCAGCGGTTCCACTGAAACGCCCACAGCCAATAAAAGACCAGCAGACAAAGTCCAATCGACGGATGGAGTAGCGAAGCACAAAACCATGCGACGAAGCTCAAGCGGTAAGCCCAGGGTTGATAGCTGGTGCGAAGTATTATTGCCAGCAGCCCGACGGCCATTGCCAGTGGATGCGCCGCCACGTAGATAAAGAATGGCGGCCACCAGGCGATCGAAAACCAGCCATTCACGTCCCGCCGCATCACCAGCAGGATCGCGGCGCCCAGCGCGAGGCGCACCACTAGCTCGGCGCGCTCGCGCGTGAGCCGGTTCCGGATCATGCCCCACAGTGCTAGGTACCAGAGCATCGGCATCGCGACTGTGAGCATGCTTCGCAACGCGAAATAGGCCCCGTACCAATCGGTTCCGAGCAGTTTGGCTAGGCCGACCACGAAGAATCCAAACACAAACCGAGGATTCGGCTGCGACAGGGAGTTCGTAAAGTAATCGTGGGGAAGAAAAGAGGCATCCTGCTGCCGCTCGAAAAAGCATCCCATGTCGATGGCGGGGAACTCAAACGCGGTCGCATCGCGTCGCACGAAGTTATAGATCGACACCGCGGCCAGCAGCAGCAAGATGGAGCACTGGAGCGGAACCCAGTCCGTGCGACGCGGAACCGGAGGTGGTGAAGAGGAATTCATGCGTTGAATTGACCGCCGGAACATAATGAAGAGAAACCGCTAATGGACGCTAATGAAGAAGATGAAATCTCTGGCCGCCAGCCAATAGCTGACGGCTGATAGCTTTCCTATTAGCGATCATTAGCGTCAATTAGCGGTTCCTCTTCCTTCAATTCGCGTTTGATCCGTGGCTCCCCGTTTTTCTGCAACTTCGCGGTTTACAACTTGGTGTTGTTTTCGTTCGAGACTTCCGCCACTTCGGGCACGGGTTGGGGCAGCGATTCGATCCATTGGCGAATCAACTGTTCCGCCTGACGATCGACCACGGTGCTTCCGACCGGGGGCATTCGCAGCACGGGGTCGGCGCTGGACATGCGCAAATGGAGCACCGAAAGCGGCACGTCGCCCGGCTTGACGATCCGTTGGTGTGGCCCCAACGAACCGTGATGATAGGCGGCGCCGTTGATGAGTCCTTGTTCGTTGGGATCGCGTTCCAATCTCGCATCGAACCCCGCGAATCGCGTGTTGGGGTTGTGGCAGACCGAACAGTTTACATCGAGATAAGATCGAGCGCGCACGTCAAGCGAAGCCGACTGGTCATCGAGCGGCGTCAATCGCGGCATCGACGACTCGCTCACCGCGAGCACCTCGCTCGCCACCACCGATTCGCGCACCAGACGAGCCAACTGCGGCTCCGTGGTTCCGTCGGGACACTTCACGCCCCGACGAAGTTGCTTCAAATTGAACCCGAGCACGTGTCCCGAGGCCTCGTTGTGGCACAACACGCAGGCGAAGCGGCCCGGGTAGTACCAAGTCTGCTTGTGATGAGTGCCATCGGCCTGGGTGATTTCAATCTCTTCCGTTTCGCTGAGTTCGACGATTTGCGTCTTTTGGCCATCGGCGGACCAGCGATAAGTGGCGCCGTAGGTGCCGCCCTGGTCATCGCAAACGAGCACCCGCGTCTCAATGCGCCGCCGATCTTCTGGCCGCTGCCGATTGGTCGCGAGGTCGAAGTGTTTGACGAATACCGTTCCCGGCGCAAACTGAAAGCTTGATTGTTGTGCCAATCGCACTTGCTTGAGGTGGGGCGCCGATATCCACCGCTGCTTATCCGCGCCATCTGACCAGAATGCCAACGTGACGTCGTAAGGTATCAGCCCGTCGGCCGGCTCGAGCGTCTGCCAGTCGTCGAATACTCCCGTGGCGGCCAAGGTTGCGGGCACCTGAGTCCATTCCTCGGTCTCGGTGCGGCGGAGTTGGTAAACCTGGCCCGTTTCGGTAGCCAAGTCGCCAATCGTGCAAAAGTAAAGCTCGCCCGTGGCATCTTCGCCCAAGGATGAAATGCCGATCCCCGGATGCGGCAGCACGGCGATTAGTTTCTGCGCAGTCGCGCGCCGGCCGCCGTCGGTCAGCTCCAGCGCATAGATGCGGCCACTCTGGTCGGCGTACACGTATTTGCCGATCAACTCGGGAAACTGCTTGCCGCGGTACACGTGCCCGCCAATTACACAGCGATGCGCTGCGTCGCGAGAATATTCAAACAGTGGCGGCGTTTCGACGCCTAGGTAAGGCACTGGCCGCAGTGGTGCTGCGGGCTCGAATTCCCGCCGATCGATCGTTCCCTCCGCGTAGGTCCACTGACAGTTGCTGCCCGCTTGCACCACGTTGATTTCTTCTCGGCGTTGTTCGCCGGGGTCGGTGACGTACAGCAACTGCGTCTCGCGATCAAACGACATCCGCCACGGATTGCGAAGTCCAATGACGAAGAACTCTTCCAGCGCGTTGGGGTGTCCCACGAAGGGGTTATCGCTGGGTATGAAATAGCCCCCGGTTTTTCCCGTCGTCGGCTGACGCTTGGGCGGATGGCTGACGGCGCCGCCCTGGCAATCGACGTCGATTCGCAGGACTCCCGAAAACAAATCGTTGGTGATCGATTGCGCATGTGGATTTGGATCGGTTTTGGCGTCGTCCCCCAATGCCAGATAGAGGAAACCATCGGCCCCAAATAGCAAACTGCCCGCATTGTGCGCCTGGTGGCCATCCGGCTGGTCGATTAACACAACCTCCGATCCGTCCTTCACGCCGTCGATGCGTTCGTCGAGCGCAAAGAACCGCGACAACCGATTGGTCGAACCATTGGGAGTCCGAGCGGTGTAGTAGACAAAGAATTCACCGCGATGGGGCGACATCTCATCGGTATACTGCGGATGAAACGCCAGTCCCAGCAGCCCCTGCTCCGCTTCATTGAGCATCTGCTCGATCTGCGATGTAATGTCAAGAAAGACATCCTTCGTGCAGCCCTCCGTATGCTGGTAGAGCATCTGGATGGTGCCGCGGCGTTCGACGACCATCATCCGGCCCGAACCGTCTGGCAACGGGACCACGTACAACGGGTCGAAAAACGTGTGGCCAGAAAACGCAGGCTCGCAGACGTACGGAACCCAGTGGCCGCCGCGCAGGGGCATCTTCGTCCGCCCGGCCAGCGGGGTCGGCGATACGGCCACGGCGGCTTTGACTGGTGCCGCCACGGTCACCAATTCGGGCGGGGTTGATGAAGTACCGGAATAGAGAAGCGCGCAGCCTACCAACGTCGCAAGACCGAACGCCCAATAGCGGTGGCGTATGTGCATGTTGTTTCTCGGTCGTCGAGAGGTGGGGATGCGATACAGAGGCGTGGATCGCGAGGGCACGCCGTAACGCGGTGCGGGTATGGACTTTAGCGAAATGGTGAACCCCCGGCAACGTCAGAAAAAGCCATGCAATGCCGCTCGCGGCTTAGCGTCCCCCTCTATCCACTTAACGGCACGACGTATGCTAAAGTCCGTTCCCCGGGTCGCCTCACGCAAATCGCACTCCACGGGAGGAATCTATCATGCAAGACCAACCGAAAACCTATCCCCGCACACAACGGGATGGCTCGCCCCCGAAACCGATCCTGCAAGTGTTGCTCGACCGCCGAGCCACGTCGCATTTCGAGCCGGACCCCGTGCCGGATGAGTACCTCCAAGCCATTCTGCAATTTGCCGCCCAGGGACCATCGGGGTATAACTTGCAGCCGTGGCGGTTTGTGGTGGTCCGAGACGTCGAAAATCGTCAACGATTGCAGCAAGCGGCCTTTGGCCAACCGAAAGTCGGCGAGGCGCCGGTGGTGGTGATCTTCGTCGGCATGAAACAAGAGTGGCGCGATCGGGCGGACGAGGTGTTCCGCGAAGGCGCCGCCCGCGGCGCGGGCCGTCCTGAGAACGTCGAGAAGTACCAGCAGGGCGCGATCGATTTTCTCGACACGCTGCCAATGGACGTGTGGGTTAATCGCCACACGATGATCGCGTTCACAACGATGATGTACGTCGCCGAGGCATTCGGCTTCGATACGGCCCCGATGGAAGGTTTCGATGCCGCGGCAGTGAAGCGCGAATTCAATATTCCCGACGAAGCCGAAGTGGTGGCGCTCTTAGCGATCGGAAAACGTCGCGCGTCTGACAAGCCTTACACGGGCCGATTCGCGCTCGATCGAATCGCATTCAGCGAGGAATTTGGAAAGCGTTGGAAGCGTGAATAGCCGCCGTCGGTATCGCCTCGCTGCCTGCCAGCGCGGAACGCGTGTGGCTACCATTTGTAATCGCGATCGACTTCGATGGCTCGGTAGAAGCATGCTTCAACACGTAATCCTGGAAGGCAAAGATCCGCTCTTCGCGTGCGGAAATCAGACCTTCGCCGGGCAGCTCTGCGGCCGAGGCGCCGGCCTGCACCTGCGGGTAAATGGAGGCGTCTTCCCGCAGGATTTGGCCCACAAAGTGCCGACCGCCGACCCGCAGCAGAAGATCGGCCAACCGTCGCGTGACAAAGTTGCGGCGCCCCGGAAAATGGAACGCGCGGATTAGGTTCAAAGATCGACCCGCTCCCGTCGGAATCACGCACTGCACGTAACTGACCAAACAACTGTTGGCAATGACCAGATTGGGGTAACGAATCAGGTGATGCCAAGAATAGGCCGGCTCAACTCCCGCAAGACGTGAAATGGCCCACTCTTGAAAAGTCCGCATAGCCGATTGTCGATAGCTCATCACACATTCATCGCCATCCTCGTGGAAGCGGTGCCGACAAGATTCCGCGTCGGGGTAATTGCACAAGGTTCGAGGATGTACCGTCGCTATGTGATAAGACTCCAGCACATTTTCGATCGCAACTTTCCAGTTGCAGTCAATCCAGTGGTCGAAGGTGCCGGTTGGTCTCCGGTCGGCGTCAAACCATTCCTGGCATAGTTGGTGGAAGTGGTCGCCTAAAAATTCGCGAAGGCTTGGTCCGTCCTCTGCCAATGAAACGAATACGAGTTGACCAACCGTCTCCGTTCGATACTCGCGCAGCTTCAGTTGATTCTTTACGAGCGGCCGGAACGACGGCGCATCGGGAATCTTTCGCGGTCGGCCGGTCGAATCATACTCCCAGCCGTGGTACTGGCAGCGTATCCGGTTGGTAAATTGGCCTTGGCGCTCGCCGGTGAGCAGGCAAAACCGATGACAACAGACGTTCAGAAAAGTATGTACCTCGCCGCCCGTTCGCCAGCAGAGGAGAGGATGATCGAGCAGGCTGATCGTAAAATAGTCTCCCTCGCGCGGAAGGTCGGCCAGGGTGCCGATACAATGCCAGCCCTGCGAGAATAATCGTTCTCGTTCGGTGTCGAAGACCTCCGCCGAACTATAACGGTCAGGCGTGAATCGTTGTGGCAAATGGGTGGAATGGACGAACATTTGGAGAACACCTGGTGTCGCGCGCCGGATGAATGCTCGAAAGCGTAACGCCCTCTGCGCCGGATATAGCTTAATCTATACACGGCCGCAATTGAACATTTGGCATCAGACGAAGCAACTCGTTTTTTTTGCCCATTTAAGCGTGCGCAGGGGTGGGTCAACGAGCCTCGCTTGGCAAAAACGCTGGCAAAACTACGCTCCACCGGCAATAATGCGGGTTCCGGAACGAATGGATCGGCAACGCAGCAGAGCCTCCCCATTCTCGCCATGCCGATCGTCAACCTCTACACACCCCCATCGAGTATCCCTCTATGTCCCAAGTCCTTGCGCCGCAGACCAACATGCATCTCAGCGATAACGACGTGCAAGCAATTAACGATTTGCGAGACGTTTACCACCGGCTGCGGCAGGAACTTGGCCGGGTGATTGTGGGGCAGGAGGGAGTCATCGAGCAGCTTGCGATCTGCTTGTTCGCCCGCGGCCATGCGCTACTCATGGGCGTGCCCGGGCTGGCGAAAACGCTGCTCGTGAGCAAACTCGCCGAGACGATGTCGCTCAAGTTCAGCCGAATTCAGTTTACGCCCGACCTAATGCCGATGGACATCACTGGCACCGATATCCTGCAAGACGGGGCAGGGGGGCGGCGCGAATTTCAGTTCATGCACGGTCCGGTCTTTGCGAACATTATCTTAGCCGACGAAATCAACCGTGCCCCGCCGAAGACGCAGGCCGCGATGCTCGAAGCGATGCAAGAGCGCCGCGTCACGGCGATTGGCAAGACGTTCACACTCGAACCGCCGTTCGTGGTGCTCGCCACGCAGAACCCCGTCGAGCAAGAAGGCACCTATCCTCTGCCCGAGGCGCAGCTCGATCGGTTCATGTTTTTGATCGAACTGGATTATCCTTCCGAAGCGGAAGAAATCACCATCGCGCGGACGACCACGGGCGATGATTTTCCTGAGTTGGAACACTTGCTGCACGCGGAAGAGATTATCGCGCATCAGAATCTGGTGCGGCGCGTGCCGGTGCCCGACCATATCTATACGTATGCTGCTCGGCTCGTGCGGAAGACCCGCCCCCACGGCGAGACGACGCCCGATTGGCTCAAGCCGTTGGTGAGTTGGGGCGCCGGCCCTCGCGCCGTGCAAAGCCTGATCCTCGGCGCCCGCGCCCGCGCTGCGCTGTTGGGCAGCTACATGGCACGTCTTGAAGACATTCAGGAAATGGCCGCGCCGGTGCTGACGCATCGATTGATCACCACCTTCGCCGCCCAGGCGGAAGGAATCAGCGCGAAGGATATTGTCCGAAGGCTCATTGAGGAAACCGATGATGAGGCGTGAATACTAGAGAACCGCTAATGGACGCTAATTGACGCTAATAGAATGAAAAGGGGGTGTACTTTGGCGAGTTACGCCGCATCGAACGACACCGAAAAGCCGTTTGCTGAGGAAGGGTATGCTTTGATGGGCGCGGTGTTCGAAGTTCATAAAGAACTTGGTGGAGGGTTGCTTGAGGAAATCTATCAAGAGTGCTTGGAGATCGAATTAGCAGAGCGTGGAATACCGTTCGTGGCCAAATTTCCTCTTACTACGTTTTACAAAGGTCGACGGCTAATTAAACGGTACGTTCCTGATCTGATCGTCCATCAAAATATCGTTGTCGAGTTGAAGTCGATGAGCGGACTTGTCTCTGAGCATGAAGCTCAGTTGATGAACTACATGCGACTAACACGACACCCCGTTGGGTACTTGATCAACTTTGCACCTATCGCAAAAGTCGAATGGAAACGCATCATTATTTCCGAGTTTCTGCAAGACCGAACGGCAGGCGTGTCGAGCGTCGCTTCAAGCAACGTATTTCCCCATTAGCGTTCCATTAGCGTCCATTAGCGGTTGCAACTTCTTCTTCTTCCTCTCTGCCATGCTTTCCGAACGGCGATCGCGGAGTTTCATCGATCCGCAAGTGCTGTCGCGCTTGGCGGCGGTGCCGCTGTGCGCTCGGCGACCGATGCAGGGGAGCGTTTCGGGCCGGCATACCAGTCCCCATCGTGGGGCGAGCGTCGAGTTCGCCGAGTACCGCAAGTACGTCCCCGGCGATGACCTGCGGCGGCTCGATTGGCGCGCGCATGGCCGGACCGACCGCTTCTACGTCAAGGAGTTTCAGGCCGACACAAATCTCCGTTGCTGCGTCGTACTCGACACGAGTGGCTCGATGGGCTTTGGCTCGGGCGGCGTTACGAAGATCGCTTACGCCAAGCGGATCGCTGGAGCGATCAGTTACCTTGCCGCCCAGCAGGGCGACGCGGTTGGGCTGGCGTGCGTTGCCGAGCGGATGGTCACCGACATTCCGCCGCGCCGCAATCCGGCTCATCTTTCCGTGCTGTTCGACCTGCTCGAACGCGCCAAGCCCGAGGGCGAAACGCAACTCGTGCCGTTGCTGCACCAGCTTGCCGAAACCATCCGCCAACGGGCGCTGATCGTCGTGATCTCCGATTTCTTCGCCGATCCCGCCCAAGTGCGCGAGTGCTTCGAGCATTTGCGGTTTCGCAAGCACGACGTGGCCGCGTTTCATTTGCTTGATCCGCTGGAGCTGGGTTTTACGTTTCAGCGCCCGATGCGGTTTATCGACCTGGAAGGGGGACCGGCGATCTTCGCCGAGCCGAATGACATCGCCGATCGCTACCACCGGGCATTGCATCGCTATTTGGAAACTCTGCGGAAAGCGGTCGTTGAAACCGCCGTCGATTATCATCGCGTACATCTCGACGAAGATTACGAGCCGGTGCTGATGCGGTTTCTCGTCGGCCGGACGCGGGTCGGAGGAGTGCGATGAGCTTCCTCCAACCGTTGCTGCTTGCCGCCCTGCCGCTCGCGGCGCTGCCGATTATTATCCACCTGATCAATCAGCGGAGGTTTCAGACCATCGACTGGGGGGCGATGCGGTTCCTGTTCGAGGCGACCCGCATGTCGCGCGGCTATGCCCGGATTCGCCAATGGTTGATCCTGCTGTTTCGCGTGCTGGCAATTACTGCATTGGTGATTGCGGTGAGCCGGCCGCTAGCGAGCGGTTGGGTCGGGCTGATGGGCGGCGGCCGCGCCGATACCACGCTCGTGCTGATCGACCGCTCGCCTAGCATGATGCAGCAAGGCACGGGAACCGTGTCATCAAAAATCGAAACGGCGGTAAGCCAACTCTCGCAGGCCCTCGCAACGCTAGGCTCTTCGCGGCTGGTGGTGATCGACAGCGCCGCGCGCGAGCCACAGGAGTTGTCGTCGCCGGAAATGCTTGCCCAGTCACCGGCGGCAACGGCCACGAGCGCGTCGGCCGATCTGCCGGCGCTCCTTCAAGCCGCACACGACTACATCAAGTCGAACCGCACGGGTCAGACGGACATTTGGATTTGCTCCGACCTCCGCGCCAATGACTGGGACGCCGAGAGCGGGCGGTGGAAGAGCCTTCGTGACAGCTTTCTCGAATTTAAGCAAGGCGTGCGATTCCACTTATTGGCATATCCCGAGCTTGATCCCGAGAACGTAGCGATCGAAGTCACCAACGTTCGTCGGCAGAAGGTCGGCGACAGTGGGGTGCTTCTGGTCTCGTTGCGGCTGTCGCGAACCGGTGGCGACGGCGCAAAGCGTCGGCTGCCGGTGAGTTTTGAGATCGACGGCGCGCGGTCGGAGATCCCGGTCGATCTCGCGACAAAGGAAATCGAGATCAAAGACCATCCGATCCCGCTGGAAAGCGATCGCGTGCGCGGTTGGGGCCGGGTGTCGATTCCTGCGGACCGCAATTCCGCCGATGACGAGTTCTATTTCGTGTTCGACGAACCCCCGCCGCGGCGGACGATCATTGTCGCCGATCAAGAGCAGGAGGTGCGGCCGCTGACGTTGGCCGCGGAGATTTCTCCCGACCCAGCGGCGCAATCGGTCGTCGAGGTGATTCAGCCGTCGCAGCTCTCCACAATCGATTGGAGCGACGTGGCGCTTCTCCTCTGGCACTCGCCGTTGCCGGAGGCCGAGGCGGCGACCGAAGTGGAAGCCTACATCGAACGCGGCGGGCGCGTGATGTTCTTTCCGCCGGCTGCTCCAAGCGCCGCGAAATTCGCCGGCTTAAGTTGGGAATCGTGGGTCGATTCCCCCGAACCGCTACGAGTACAATCGTGGCGCGGCGATCAAGACCTGTGGGCTCGCGCACAGAGTGGCGCCGCGCTGCCGGTCGGCGAGCTGCTCATTCAAAGGCACTGTCAGCTCGCTGGCGAATTTACCGCGCTAGCCACGCTTGCCGGAGGCGATCCGCTGTTGGCGCGCGCGCCGACGCCCCGCGGCGGAATCTACTTCTGCGCTACGACTTGCTCGCCGCGCGATTCGTCGCTAGCCACCAATGGCGTGGCGCTCTACGTTGCTGTGCAGCGGGCGCTCATGGCCGGGACCGCGGAACTTGTAAACACGAGCCAGCTCGTTGCCGGGCACGCCGACGTTGGTGAGCGAGCGGAATGGACGCAAGTCGCCGGTCCAGAGATTTTGTTGTCCAACGAATTCTCGTATCAGGCCGGCGTCTACGCTGTCGGCGAGCGGACGATTGCGCTCAATCGCGACCCGGCCGAAGAGCGGGCTGGGGTGCTGAGCGATTCGCGGCTGAAAGAATTGTTTCGCGGTCTCGATTTCCATCGGGTCGACGATCAAGCCGGCAGCGTGCGGTCGCTCGCGCAGGAGATTTGGCGGCTAAGCCTGGCCGGTATGCTGACGGCGATGGTCTTGGAAGCGGCGCTCTGCCTGCCGAAGCGCCGGCTGGAAACGGGAGAGCCAGCATGAGCTCGTCCCAATCGCTAACATTGATGTGGACGCCGTGGACCGCCGCGCTTGCCTTGCTGGCGCTCTGCGTGACCGCGGCGTTTAGTTGGGTCGCGTGGCGACGAAGCGGGTATCGAACCTCTACGGCGTATCTTGAGCTATCGCGACTGGCCATCGTCGCGTTCGGCGGGTTGTTGCTCAATCAACCCGAGTGGATCGAAAGCTACCGCCCCACGGAAAAACCCTCGATCGCCGTGCTGTGGGACGCCTCAGCGAGCATGGACACCGCCGACGTGCTCGACCCCGGCCAGCCGAGTCTCGAACCTCGTTCCCGCCGCGACGCGGTAGCGCCTCTCACGCAGAGCGTCGCCTGGGCGCCCCTTTCGGAGAGGTTCAACGTGGTGGTCGAGTCGTTTGCGGCGCCGCAAACGGGCAGTGGAACGAACCTGCACGATCCGCTCGCCACCGCCCCCGAAAAGTTTGAGAGCCTCGCGGGCCTGGTGCTGGTTTCCGATGGCGATTGGAACGATGGTCCACCGCCGGTGGAGGCCGCGGTCGCGCTGCGGTTACGCGGCGTTCCGGTGATGGCCGTGCCCGCCGGCAGTCCGGACCGTTTGCCCGACGTGGAACTTGTGAGCCTCGACGCGCCCACGTTCGCGATTGCCGGAAAGCAAGTCCGCATTCCGTTCACGATTGAAAGCTCGCTGCCGCGCGAATCGATCGCGACGGTTACGCTCTCGTCGTCGGGTGGCGACACGGTAAACAAAGAAGTGCGAATCGCTCCACAGGGCCGCACCACGGACGCCCTGCTATGGAAGCCAGCCGAGATGGGCGACTTCACGGTCACGCTCGACGTGCCGGTTCACGGCGATGAAACGATCCGCGGCAACAACCGGCTGACGGTGCCAATCTCCATTCGCGAGGAGAAACTGCGGGTGCTGGTGGTCGAGTCGTATCCACGCTGGGAGTACCGCTACCTTCGCAACGCGCTGTCGCGCGATCCGGGAGTCGATGTCTCGTGCCTGCTGTTTCACCCCGGCTTGCAGAAGCCCGGGGGCGGCAGCACCGATTATATCAAGTCGTTTCCCGCCAACATCGAAGAACTCACCGAATACGACGTCGTGTTTCTGGGCGACATTGGCCTGGGCGACGATCAACTCACCACCGAACAATGCCGGCTCCTCAAGGGGTTGGTCGAGTATCAGGCCAGCGGCTTGGTCTTCATGCCTGGCTGGCAAGGGCGGCAGTTGAGCCTGCTCGAAACACCGCTGGCGGACCTTTACCCCGTGCTGCTCGATGAGACGCAACCGGGCGGCTGGGGTTCCCCCTCGCCCAATCGCTTCGAGTTGACGGAGTTGGGCCGGCGCAGCTTGCTTACCAAGCTCGCTGACACAGAGGAAGAAAACGTCGATGTCTGGGACGGACTGCCGGGGTTTCAATGGTACGCGCCGGTGTCGCGGGCCAAAGCTGGCACCGACGTGCTCTGCGTTCACAGCGACGTGGCCAACGACTTTGGCCGCTTGCCGCTGCTCGTCACGCAAACCTTCGGCGCCGGCAAGGTGCTGTTCATGGGAACCGACGGCGCTTGGCGGTGGCGAAAAGGGGTTGAGGACAAATATCACTATCGTTTTTGGGGACAGGTCGTCCGCTGGATGGCTTACCAACGGAACATGTCGAAGGGCGAAACGATGCGGCTGTATTATTCGCCCGACCAACCGCTCGTGCGGAAGGCGATTACCTTCAAGGCGAACGTGATGGAGAAGAGTGGCGAGCCACTGAGCAAGGGGGACGTGGTGGCACGGATCGCCGCGCCGTCGGGCAAGACCGAGGCGATCACGTTCACCTCCGCCGGCGAAGAATGGGGCGCGTTCGCGGGCCGGTTCAACACCAAGGAACCTGGCAAGCACCAGATTACCCTCTCCTGCCGGCAGACGGGGGCGACGCTCGAGTCGTCATTCTTTGTGCAGGGGGCGGCGGTGGAGCCGGTCGGCCGGCCCGCGCGGCCCGAGGTGCTCGAGGAAATCGCCCGTGTTACGCAAGGTAAGGTAGTGAGCGCCGAAAACCTAAATGACTTGGTCGCCTATTTCACCCAGTTGCCCGATCCGCCGCCAGCCGTGCGGCGACTGCAGCTTTGGTGCCATCCGCTGGCGATGGCGACGATGGTGGTTCTGCTTGGATGTTTTTGGGTCGCCCGCAAGGTGGCCGGTTTGATATGATATTGGCTGGCCGTCGGCTATCGGCTTTCGGCTCTCGGCCAGAAGCTGACTGTGTTTTCTGGCCGATAGCCGACAGCCGACAGCCTCCACGCTTCTAGCGAGGTGCATGACGATGAACCAAACCACATGGCAGCGGTTGTTGCAGATTCCGAGAACGCTACAGTCGCAACTTGATGGTTATCGCCGTCGGGTGTGGGGCATCAAGCTGCTGGAAGCGGTTGGCATTGCCGGCTTGGCGGTTCTCGCCGCCTTTCTGTGCGTCTTTGCCCTCGATCGTCTGTGGGACACGCCAGCCGCCGTCCGAGCCGTTGCCGCGCTCGCCGCCGTAGCGGGCGTGCTGGTCATTCCACTGTTCGCGCATCGCTGGCTGTGGCGCTACCGCCGGCCCGAGCAACTCGCCCGGCTGTTGAGCCACAAGATGCCGCGGATCGGCGACCAACTGCTGGGTGTGATCGAACTTGCGCAGAATCCTTACGAGCAGGCCCGCTCGCCGGTGTTGTGCCAAGCCGCCATCGAGCAAGTTGCGCACGACGCGCAGCGGTACGATTTCACCACGGCCACGCCGCGGTCGCGGCACCGCATGTATCTCATTGCTGCCGGCGCTCTGATCGCGGTAGTTGCCTTGCTTGCCGGCATGTGGCCTGACGCCACCCGCAATGCCTGGGCGCGTTTTTCGATGCCCTTGAGCGACACGCCCCGCTACACGTTCGTCGCACTCCAGCCGCTGCCCGCGGAATTGGTTGTCGCGCATGGCGAACCCTTCACTGTGGCGGCGAAGTTGCGCGAGAACTCACTCTGGCAACCCGCCGAAGGTCGCGGACAACTCGCGGAACAAACGCCGCTCGTCGCGCCGCTGTCCAAAGGCGGTTATCAATTTGCGCTACCGCCGCAAATCGTCGCCGGCCTCCTGAATCTGCGCATCGGCGATGCGACGCACGACATGCGGGTCGATCCCAAAGTGCGGCCGGAGTTAACGTCAGTGGACGCGGAAGTTAAGCTGCCCGATTATCTGGGTCGCCCGGCGGTTCTCGAGAAAGACGTCCGCGGCGGCGCGATCTCGCTCGTGAAGGGCAGCGACGTGGCATTTGAATCGACCGCCAACCGGGCGCTGACATCAGCTCGCGCCGGCGAAGCGAAGTGCAACGTCACAGGCGCCCGCTTCCGCACCGATCCGTTGCTCGTCGAGGCATCGCGCGAAGTCGAACTCCACTGGACCGACACGTTTGGTCTTGCCTGCAAACAGCCGTTTATTCTGGCGATTGCTGCCGTCGACGACGAATCGCCGCAGGTCTCCTGCGAAGACTTGCCGCGCAATCGCGTGGTGCTCGACACCGAGCAGCTTCTGTTTCGCGTCCATGCCCGCGACGACTTCGGCGTGCGGGAAGTGGGAATCGAGTGGAAGGGTCTGCCGAGCGAGATGGTCGAGACGCCAGCGCAAGGTCGCCGCATGCTGGCCGCTGGCGGACACGACAAAGAATCGCTGGAGCTCCAAGGCACGTTCACCGCCAGCTCGTTTGACATCGAACCGCAGCCGATCGAGTTGCGGCTGTTTGTGAACGATTATTATCCCAATCGCGAGCCGGTTTACACGGCTCCCTATCTGCTCTACGTACTCAATGCCGAACAGCACGCGATCTGGATTACCGAGCAACTCGCCAAGTGGCACCGCCAGTCGCTGGAGGTCCGCGACCGCGAGCTGCGGCTATACGAAACGAACAAGCAACTTCGTAGTCTCCCGTCGGCGGAGCTCGACCAGCCGGAGAATCGCCGCCGCGTCGAGAACCAAGCGGCCGCGGAGCGCGTCAACGGCCGTCGGCTCAGCAACCTCACTCTCGAAGGCCAGGAGCTATTGCGTCAGGCGTCGCGCAATCCGGAAATCGGCGTCGGGCACCTCGACCGCTGGGCCGAAATGCTGCAAATCTTGGACGACATCGCGGCCAACCGGATGCCCTCCGTTGCGGACCTGTTGAAAGACGCTTCCCAATCCCCCGTGGCGAGTTCAACACCGGGCAGCAAGACCATCGCTGCGGGCCAGTCGCGCGCAAGCGCTTCGCCCGCCGGTGCGAAGAATCCCGAGAGTCCAAACCCTGCGAAGCCGGTTCCTCCGGTGCCGCAAGTGGTCGATGTCGAGTCGTCGCAACAACCGGCAAGCAAGGAAGGCCAAGCCGCTTCGCCGCCGAAGCCGCCGTCGTCCCCCAGCCTGCGACTTCCTTCGACGACCCTGATCGGACAGAGCAAGGGATCGGACGAGCAAAAACCGGCGGAGCAATCGGTCGATCAGGCGGTCGTCGAGCAACAAGACCTTCTGGCCGAGTTTGAAAAGGTTGCCAATGAGATCAACACAATCCTGGGCAACATGGAGGGAAGCACGCTCGTCAAGCGACTCAAGGCCGCATCGCGGCAGCAATCGCGCATCGCCGGACGCATCGGAGATCGAATCGACGCCTCGTTCGGAAGCGTGATCCGCACGAAGACCCAGGAGGTGAATCGCCATACGGGGCAAGTGGAAGAAAAGTATCAGGTACAGTCGGCGCTGCCGGCGGACATTGCCACGATCTACGAGGAGCTTTCGGGGCAAGAGCAGGAAGGCATTTACGATGTCTCGCTCATCATGGACGACATGCACGCCTATTTCGAGCGGCGGCGGCTGGTGCAGTTCAAAACCGTGCTCGACGACATGCGCAAACAAGACGTGCTGGGCGGGATGCGGCAGCTTGCCGACGATATTCCAGTCGAGCAGGGCCTTTCCATTTCACAGGCAGAGTACTGGTCTGACGTCATGGACCGCTGGGCGGAGGATTTGGTGGATCCCGCCTGCAATGGTTCGTGCCCGGGCAGCCGCTCCAAGGGAAGTCTGCCGCCGTCGATTGTGCTGGAGGTGCTGCAGATTCTGGAAGCGGAAGTGAATCTACGCGAAGAGACCCGCGTTGCCGAACAAGCCAAGTCGGCGCTGGAAAACGAAGACTACCTGGCCGAAGGCAATCGACTGTCAGACGTGCAGTTCCAACTCGGCGAGCGAGTGCTCGCCGTTGTGGAGCGCATTCTGGAACTGCCTGATGCCGAGTCGGAGTTCGCCCGCGAGCTTGTACTTTTAAACACCGTCTTTTCCGTGATGCAAGACGCGAGCGACATTCTCTCGAGTCCAGATACCGGCTCGGCGGCAATTGCCGCTGAAACCGAAGCGATCGAGCTGTTGCTCCAATCGCGTCGAATTAACCCCAAAGGGGGCGGGGGCGGCGGCGCGAACCCCGGCGGCGGCGGAACCGGCAACACGAACGACTCGGCCCTCGCGCTGTTGGGCGCGGGGCTTAATGAAAAGGAAGTTCGCCAGAACCAAGGCACGCAGCAAGCCACCGGCGAAACCGGTTCGACCCTGCCGGAAGAATTCCGCGCCGGCCTCGACCAATACTTCAGCCGTCTCGAATCCGAACCCACAACGCGCTAACCCTCCGCCGCTTGCGGCTTAGCGAGAACCACCCATGGACGCCTACTTCCATCGCCAACTCTTTGGCATCGTTTCGGCCCTTCTACTTGCCGCCACGTCGATATCGCGCCTCGCAGCGTTAGAAGTGGTCGCAGATGTAGTGGTGTTGGAAGCGCAAGTGGCCGTCGAAGCTGGCAACATCGACCAACAGCTTCGCGCCCAATTCGAGCCGGTTGTGAAGGTCGAACTGTCGTTCGCCATCCGGGCGTGCAAGCTGGAAGGCGAAGATCGCAAAAAACTCATTGCCGCCGGGGAAGAATGGTTTCTTCAGTTTATCAAAGAAAACAGCGATATAAATCACAATGGCAATCGAAACCGGGCCATTGCTATAAATGGATTAGTGAGGGCTCACGGAACAAACATCAGTCGCGAGACAATTGCGAAAGACATTGTAAGTGTCGTCAAGCCGATTCTCACGCCAGAACAAGCCGCAGTTTACGAGCGGGAGTGCGAGCATCGCGAGAATGCTTATCGCGAAGCAATCGCCGCGACTCTCGTCGTCCGCATGGACGAGAAGCTCGCACTTTCGGCGGAGCAGCGGCAGAAGCTCACCGAGGCGTTCACGCGAGAGTGGAACGCGAAGTGGGCCCCGCCTCTTGAAATCTTCATGTACAACAACGACATGTGGCCCGCGATCCCCGATAAGATCGTGTCTCCCCATTTGACGCCTGCGCAATGGGAGATTTGGACCCGGCTGACGAAGAATTCGCAAAACATGCACTTCGGCGGCTGGGGTCTGGGCGACAACGCTCAGGTGATCGATGATGTTGAGTTTGAAAAGCCCGCCGAACAGGCCGAACCGCCAATTGAAGGCGTGTTTCAGGTCGTACCGGCGCCTGCGGAATAAAGATTCAATCCATGCCATTGCACTTTCATCGCTCTGATCGACTTGCCGCGCTCGCCGTGGTATGTGCAGTGTTATCATTCGCCTCGGCCAGCCCTGCGCAGAATCAATTCGATCTGAACGATGAGATGTTCAATCAGTGGTTGTACGGCAATTCCAAACCGCTCGACGTGGCGAGCGAGATTTCGGCGGAGATCGAGGGAGTGGATCGCGTGTGCAGCCTGTCGCCGGAGCAAAAAGCGAAGCTGAAGCTCGCCGGCCGGGGCGACGAAGTTCGTTTCTCGGAGCGCGTCGACGAGCTGCGCGCGAGGCTTGCGGGCAAGAGTTACGATCAAAACGAGATCAACGAAATCTACCTGCAGATTCAGCCCCTCGCACAGGAGTACCGGGCCGGCGTTCTTGGCAAGTCGTCGCTGTTCTACAAGGTGCTCAACCGGACTCTGGAGCCGCAGCAGCAAGAGGTATTCCAGCGCGTTCAAGCCGAGCGCCGCGCCGCTCGCCATGCGGCGAGAATCGGTCTGTACATCGCTCAACTGGAGCGCGGCTGCCCGCTGACGCACGAGCAGCGAACCGCCCTGCAAGAGCTCCTGCACAAAGAAACGCGACCCGCGAGTCAAGCGAGCGAATACGATGCTTACGTCTTGATGTTCCAAGCGTCGAAAATCCCCGAGGAGCGATTCGAGACGTTTCTCGACGAGGCACAACTCCGGATGGTCAAGCAACAGTTCCAGCAAGGTCGAGGCATGGAGCAGTTCCTCAAGCAGCAAGGCCTTCTCCCGGACGCCGACGAGTAATCCACCCCGCCGCTTGCGGCTTAGCGCCCCATGATCTTCATCAAATCAATCCGCCAAACCCTGTTGCTCACAACGGCACTGGTGTCACCGGCTTTCGCGCAGCCGCCTACCGATCACGTCGGCGAAGTCGTGCCGCGCGACGTGCGCGAGATGTACGACCGCGGCCTGCAATACCTCGCCAAGACGCAGACCGAAGAAGGGGGCTGGCGGGGCGGGCAAGACGGCCCCGGCGTCGATGGCATGTGCCTGATGACGTTTCTCGCCTCCGGCGAAGATCCCAACTTCGGCATCTACAGCAACCACA
Organism: Pirellulales bacterium; assembly: GCA_040901765.1. Lineage (GTDB taxonomy): Bacteria > Planctomycetota > Planctomycetia > Pirellulales > Lacipirellulaceae > JBBDYG01. The sequence continues at coordinate 140,913 of JBBDYG010000019.1, read as the reverse complement.
TTCGCAAGGCCTTGCGGAGCATCATTCGGTCGCAAAATGCATCGACCGGCTTCATGGGCAACAGTATGTACCACCACGGCTTCGGCACGCTGGCCTTGGCCGAAGCTTATGGAACTGTGGACGATCGCAATCTCTGGCCGGCGGGGGATGCTGCAAAGGCCCGCTCCATCGGCGCGGCGCTGGAGTTGGCCGTGCAGTGTGCAGTCACTTCGCAGAAGAAAAACTCGTTCGACGCATGGCGTTACTCGCCCGACGCCAACGACGCCGATACCTCCGTCAGCGGCGCCGTGCTGGTCGGCTTGCTGGCCGCGCGCAACGCCGGCATCGAAGTTCCCGATGAGTCCATCGACCGAGCGATTAGCTATTTTCAATCGATGACCTCCGATTCGGGCCAGGTGGCGTACTCGGGTGGTCTCGGGGGTTTCGATGAATCGCTGGCCCGCATCTCCATCGGCTGCCTCGTTTACTCGGTTGCCCGCCGAAAGGATTTGCCTCAGTACACTTCGACCTTGGCCTACCTTACGCAGCGCTTGGAGCAGCCCGCCCACGGCTACCGTGAGTACACGGCCTACTATGAATCGCAAGCCTTGTTCCAAGGCGATATCGAAGCCTGGGAAAAATGGAACAAGCTGCTCGTGCGACAACTCAAGGAAGCACAGCAAGACGACGGCAGCTTCAAAGGCGACTTCGGGCCGACGGTAGCGACCTCGATGTCGCTCTTGGCACTGGCGCTGAATTACCGTTTCCTACCCATTTACGAGCGGTAACATGATCTCGATTCGCGTGGCCGCCTCTCTTTTCCTGTTGATGATTACGATCGTCGGCACAGTGCGCGCAGACGAACCCATTACGGCGGTGCTCCACCTTCCCGACGGCGATTTTTTCTCCGGCGAACTGGAGGATTCCGATACCGCCGATTCGCTTCGCTGGCAATCGACGGCGGCAACCCAAGCGTTTGACTTTCCGGCTTCGCAGATCAGCGCCGTGCATTTTGCTCCCAAGCAGGAACAACAACCGCCACACGGTGAATACTGCTTCGAGCTGTCCGGTGGCGACCGGCTGTTCGGCGACTTGGTCGGTCTGTCGCCGGAACACATCGAGATCAATGCGCCGCCGCTCGGAGCGATCGTGCTCGATCGCGCGCAACTGGTGCGAATCCTGCGGCGTAACCCGGTGCGCGAATGGGTGTATTTGGGACCGAACGGTCTCACGGGTTGGGAGCAGCCGAAAGATTCCAAGAATTGGCACGAGGAAGCGGGGCACCTGATTACCGACGCCGCGGGAGCGACCGTGCGGCGCGAGTGCCAGATTCCCGAACAAGCGTGCGTCGAGTTCGAAATCTCATGGAAGAAGAAGCCTGATTTTGTATTTACGATCGGAACTAATCGGGAACAGGATCCGACGACTGCTAAGAGGTTCATAGAGGTTCTCGCAGGGCAGATTGTTCAGAAACAACAAGGTCGTGATGAGTCAAGGACTACCGGGTTCCGTTTCGAGGTTTGGGAAGAATCGCTGGTGATCGTGAGCGAGCGAGAAAAAATCGCCGATGTGGCATTCGTCTCGCTGCTCGAGTCGGGCGAGGGCCGGCTGCATCTGCGAGCGTACCTCGATCGCGCGACCGGCCGGCTGTCGGTTTACTCGCTCGATGGAAAGCGGCTGGCCCAAATCGAAGTGCCCGATCCCGAAGCGACCGATGGCGTGCAACTTCGCAACAAGCGGGGCGACGTGCGGCTTGAGCAACTGGCAGTCAGCTCCTGGGACGGCCGATTGCCGGTGGAGGTCTCGCTTGACGAACCAAACGTGCAGCAGGTGGACGGCTCCGTAGTTTATGGGAAAATCGGTTCCTACGACGCAGCCGCAAAACAGTTTCTGCTCGTGGGCGATGCCGGCGAGCAGCGAATCGACGCCGCCGACGCCATCAGCCTGCTGATCACCCCCAACGCGGAATCGCCGAAGAATGCGAGTCTTCGCGCCGTGCTGCAAAGCGGCGCGAGCATCACGGGCAGCCTTGTGGCGGTGCAGGGCAAAACGCTGCACCTCCGTCGCGACGGAGTGGGGCAAACGCTGCTGCTGCCGGTTGCCGAAATCCGCTCGCTGTTGGGATCGGGCAACGATTCGCCATCTCCGCCAGAAGGTATTCGGATCGGGCGACTCGAACTCAATGGCGTCCGCTCGCACGGCTGGCTTGTTGACGGCGCCTTGACGGCCGAGGCGACTTGCATTGTTTGGCAACCGCGGCAGAGTACAACGAACAGCGCACTGAACGCCGGCTTGTCGGGCCGGCTCGTGTATCGCGACCCTCCTCCGCCAAAACCGAAATCGAGGCAAACGAGCGTGCGGCAGCAACGCCCGCAGGCGCGGCCTGGAATCTGGGGCGGGGTGCTCGATGCCTTTGGCGTGCGGAAGAACGAACAACCAGCACCGCCCGCAAAACAATCGATCTCGAAGCAGGCATTGCTGCATCTTCGCGCGGGCGACAAAGTTCCCTGCCAAATCACGGGCGTCGATGAGGAAGGCGTCCACATCGCATCCACCGTGGTCGACTCGACGTTTGTGCCCCACGAGCGGGTCAAGGCGATCGAACTCGTGACCGGTTCTTCGCTGCCCATGATCGATGAGAAGAAGCGACAGCGGCTGTTGACGCTCCCACGGATGCAGCGCGACAATCCGCCGACCCACTTGATTATCGCCACCAACGGCGACGTTCTCCGCGGTCGTCTCGAAGAGATGAACGACGAGCACATCGCTGTCGAGGTCCATCTTGAAACCCGAGACATGCCGCGCGAACAGATCGCGTCGATTATCTGGCTCCACCGCGCGGAACTGGAAGTCGAGGCGGACGTGCCGGTTCTGGCGGAAAGCGCGTCCACATTGATCCAAGCGCTTCGCCCCGACGGAATTCGCCTCACCTTCACTCCCCAGCAAGTCATCGACAATGCACTGGTCGGGGTGAGCGATATTCTTGGCGCGTGCCGCGTCGACTTGCAAACCGTCGATATGCTGCTCATGGGGGAAGCGATCGAAAAGGCGACCGGCGAACAGGAGTTTCACACTTGGAAGCTGGCGCACGCGGTCGAGCCACGATACCTGCTAGACGACGCAGCCGGTGGAACTGGACCAGCGGCGCCGACCTCTGGCCTTGTGGGCCAACCGGCGCCCGAGATTCGCTTGAAGCTGGCGTCCGGCGAATCGTTCCAGCTTAGCGCCGAGAAGGGCCATGTGGTCGTTCTCGATTTTTGGGCGAGCTGGTGCGGCCCGTGCATGCAGGCCATGCCCGCCGTCGATGAGGTCGTTCGCGAGTTTGAAGTGAGCGGCGTCAAGCTCGTGACCGTCAACATGCAAGAGGATCTCGCTACCGTGGAAGGAGCGCTCGAACGACTGAAGCTCAGCAGCGCCGTCGCGCTCGACGTCGATGGCGCGACCGCGGAAACGTACGGGGTGACTGCCATCCCGCAAACGGTGGTGATCGATGCCGAAGGCAAGGTGTCGCACTTGTTTGTCGGCGGCGGGTCGCAACTTGCCGACCAGCTTCGCGAGGCAATCCAAAGTCTCACCAGCAAACCGCCGGCAGGGGAGTTATAACCACAACGGCACAAAGGACACAAAGAAGAATGATGGGAGTTGAATTCTCTCTTCGCCTTCTTCGTGTCCTTTGTGCCGTCGTGATTACTCTCTTCTTCACCGGCCGCGCGCTTCTTTTAGGAACGCGATTAAGTCGGCTAGCTCCTGCACGGAAAGCTGTTGATCCAGCCCGGCGGGCATGACCGATACAGTGCTGGGATGCAGTTCGTCGACTTCGTTGAGCGGGATCCTTACCTCTTGATCGGGGCCAGTGGCGACCAACAAGCCCTGCGAACTCTCGTCGCGGATAACACCGTTGACGCTTCGGCCGTCGGTCGTAAGAACGAGTGATGGCTCGTAGCTGCGCACGAAGCTGAGACTGGGAAAGAGGACCGCTTCGAGCAAATCGCGCTCGGTGCGAACTTCGCCGATCCGCGTGAGGTCGGGGCCGACGAGGCCGCCCGCGTAACCCATTTTATGGCACGCCGAACAGGCGGCCTTCGTGCTGTGGAACACGCCATGCCCCCGGCGAACGTCGCCGCCGGCCATTTTCGGCTGAAGCTCGGCGACCTTTTTCCGTTGGGAGCTAAGATCGACATTCACCGTCCCATGTAGTTCGTCGATCTGCTGCTGCACCGCTGGGCCATAGTCTTTGAGAACTTCGCGGACCACGTCGATCCGCAGCGCGGAAATCGCCGTGGCGTTTTTCAAAGAGGTAAGCAGCGTGGCGGCAAGCATTTCGTCGGTCGAACGCGCGAAGGGGGCGAGTAGCCGGTGCAGTTCGAGCGGCCCCGCCGATTCGATCACTCCGCAAAGTTGCGCAAGCTGTTCGGCCGAAAGGGGCGCCCGCGAGAGCGCATCGGCCGCGGCGGAACGCACCGGGACCGGTGTTTCAGCCGACAGCGCGCCGAGCAGCAGGTCGAAATTCTGGGGAGACAGTTCGTTGAGACCGGCGACGACCGTCGCCAGCGCCTCGATCCGGATCGCTCCATCGATATGCGCATCTTCGACGACTCGCAACAGCGCTCGATCGAGTTTTTCGTCCCGCGGCTTTGGCTCAGTCATCGCTCGGGCCGTGGCAACAGCCAACGCAAGCAGCGCCGGATCGTTTGCATCGACGGCACTTGTGAGCGCATCGAGCCAACTTTGCGGCGGCGGGGCAGGGCGGGCGCGGGCCATTGCTTGCAGTACGAGCTGCCGGGCGTCCATCGACAGTTGCGGATTCAAGACGCTCCCCGCCATTAGTTCCTGCAAGGCGCCGTCGCTGGCGAAGGTTGTAAGCAGGCCTTGCAAGGATTGAACGCTCGATTCGTCGGCAGTCGCGGACGTTAGCTGTTCCAACTGCTGGCCGAGCCATGCGGCGAGTTCTTGGCCCCACTCGGGATGCCGTCGCACGATCCAGTCAGCCGCCGCCCGAGCGGTATCGTCCCGTGAGTCGAGCAGCGGAACGACGTCCGTTGCTTGGAGGCCACCGTCGGGCATTTGATCGAGTGCCGTCATGGCGATGACGCGGGCCTTCTCCGATTTACTGTTCAGACCGATTCGTGTGGCCTCCGCGTCGCCGATTTCCAGCAGGGCGTAGCAGACTGCGTGCTGCAACATGCGGTCGTCGGCTGTTTCGGCGGCCGACAAGAGGTGCGGCACCGCGGCTTCGTCGCCGATTCGCCCGATCGCTTCAGCCGCCACGCGGCGATTGGCCGGCGAGTTGTTGGCGAGAATCTCCACGAGACGCTCGGTGGCGTGTGCGTCGCGATGGAGGCTCACGCCGTGCAGCGCCGCGCGGCGGACGGCCTCCTCGTCATCGTGCTTGAGTGCTCGCCGCACAAGCTCGCGAGATTCCGCGGTGTCGATTCGCACGAGAGCCCATGTCTGATTCAGGACCGCACGAACGGGCGCAGAAGGCGGTGCTTTATCTAGTTCGCCAAGCAACTTCTTGAGTTCGGCAGATTCTCGCCGGACTGTTAACGCCGCAACGGCTCGCGATCGCACTACCGAGCGATCGTCGCTCAGCAACTTCCACAAGTCGGTTGGGGTCTGCTTGCTCCAATCGATTTGGAAACCGCGAGGATCGGTCGCGGGCTTCGCGCCGGTCTTGGTGACGCGGTAAATACCGCCCAAAACATCGGGCTTCCAAAGTTGCGAGGTAGGGCAGCATAGCTTGTACCAGCCGCCGGTATCGACAACGATCAAACTCCCGTCGGCATCGACTACTACATCGGTCGGGTGGAAATCGACGTCCTCGGAAACGACGAAGGGCGTCGACTCCGCGCGGAGCGTGCTGCCGTCGGGATGCAGAACGTGTCGCGACACCTTGCGGTGATTGAACTCGCAACAGAACAAGTTGTCGCGGTACTCGTCGCCGAATGCGCTCGTGTCATAGCGTTCCAGCCCGCACGGGGCCGCCGCGCCGAGGTGGACCATGATCGGCAGCAAATCGCCGGTGCGGGGGTGGCCATCGACGGCGCTGTTCTCTTTGCCGAATACGCCGCCGTAGACCGCGTGGGCGAGGCCGTCGCGCTGGCCGGCTCCGTTGCCCGGACTCACTAGGAATGTGGACGAGAAAATCGGCTCCCCCTCCGGCGTGAACGCGACATCGACCGGGTTGTCCATGCCGCCGGTCATCACCGGTTCGAGTCCTGTGCCGTCGGGCCGACAGCGAAAGATGTGGGCCGCCTTCGATTTCCACTCGCGGCCGTTCACCTCGTGCGTCTGCTCGGCGAACGCGCCTTTGCACCAGTAAATCCAACCATCGGGGCCAAGGTACGGACCGTGCAGATCATTCGCGCAGCCCGTCAGCGTACCGCCTTGAAACCACTCGACCCGCTCGTCGGCCACGCCGTCGTCGTTCGTGTCGGTCAGCTTCCAGATGCTGGGCGGGGCGGAAACGTAGAGCGAGCCATCGAAGAACATGGTGCCTTCGGGGAACATCATGCGGTCGGCGAACACGGTGCTGCGCTCGAACCGCCCGTCGCCGTCGACGTCGTCAAGCCGCACGATGCGGTGGGGCTTCTCGGCAAGCTGCTGTTCGACCGGGTCGTTCGAGCCGGACGAATCGGCGACGTACAGCCGACCCCGTTCGTCGAACGCGGCGGTGATCGGCCGATCCACCAGCGGCGGCCCGGCGACTTGTTCGACCTCAAACCCTTCGGGAACCTGCAACTTCCGCGGCTCCGCCCCGGCCGCCAGCGGAAGCAGCAGCACGGTTAGCCCAACGCACAAATGGTATCGCATCACGAAACGTCGCCTCCGGTGGTTGTGGTTGATTTTACCCAGAATCGGCGAGCTTCGCGAGTTGCTTGTTTGACTTTGTCTACGCCGGGTGCCACTGCTGGCTCGTCCAGCAGTGAGATGCGGGTACACGGTTTGCCATCGGACAAGGGTCGAATTAGACTGCGGAAACCGTGCAAACTCCTCCTCCACACCGAAAGCGGGTTCGGCATTTCGACGATGTCGGCGAATTTCACGAGCTAACTTTTTCCTGCTTCCACCAGTTGCCCCTGCTCACCGATGAGAAGCTATTGGTGGAGGTGAGTCGGGCAATTGACCGAGCTGCCCAGCGGCACCACTGGCGGCTGTCGGCGTTTGTCTTCATGCCGGAGCACGTCCATCTAATTGTGTACCCCACGAAATCCCCGGCCCCTGTGGCCGATCTTCTGTTTGCGATCAAACGGCCATTCAGTTATCGAGCCAAACTGTACTTCAAAGAGAACCGCAGCGATTGGCTGGAAAAGCTGATGGTGCGGCAACGGCCGGGGGTGCAAACGTTCCGGTTCTGGCAAGAAGGACCGGGCTACGATCGGAATCTCCGGTCAGAGAAGGCCTTGCGGGCGGTGATTGATTATCTCCATCTCAACCCCGTACGCCGCGGGCTTGTCGATCGTGACGTGGACTATCGTTGGTCGAGTGCGGCATGGTATCAGTCGGACGGACGGATAGTTGACCTTCTCTTGCCAACGCTTTCGTCTCCGCCGGCTGATTTTTTTGCAGGCCGTTCGGATTTCACTTCGTGAAATCATACGGGTGGAAGCCGTGTACCCACTTCGCACTGCTGGGCAAGCCAGCAGTGGCACCCGCATACCGCAGTCGGACGGACGGATAGTTGATGCACTGTTGCCGACGCTGTCGGCTCCGCCGGCTGATTTTTTTGCGGGACGTTTAGGTTTCACTTCGTGAAATCGTACGGGTGGAAGGCGTGTACCCACTTCGCACTGCTGGGCAAGCCAGCAGTGGCACCCGGCGTGAATGACGGCAAGAGATATGAGCCGAGCAAACTAACAAGGATGCCGGAACAGATCAACAGATAGGAAGCAGGTTCAGGAACGGAGGCAGCTCCACCGTCGATGTTCGTGCGCCCGAAGCTCTCCCGCCAGATCAGGCGGTCAAAGGAATCGACGAAGCCGTTGTTGTTGCCATCGGGCCCGGTGCCTTCCTCGACAAGTGTTCCGAACTGGTCGCGCCAGATCGTATAGTCGGCAGCATCGACGATGCCGTTGCGATTGTAGTCGCCGACAATGTGTTCGGGTACTGCTGCTGGCTTAAAAACCAAGTCATAGGGATGATCTAAACCACTTCCAACTGCAAAGGCGTCGATGAATGTGCCCGTCGCGCCGTCAAACTGCGTCACTGCGTCAGTATTATCATTGGTTACAAATAGATTTCCGTTCGGTCCGAAAACTATACCTCGTGGTTTCGACAAACCTTCACCCGAAGCGAAGACTCTCACGAATTCTCCCGTGTTGCCGTCGAATTCAAGTATGCTGTCGATCCCACTAGTCACAAACAAATTCCCATTCTGTCCAATTGCCATACCCGCAGGCCCATCCAATCCCCCAGACGTAGCAGGGACGAATTCTCCCAGTAGGCTACCTGAATCATCAAATCGAAGGATGTTGTCGTAAAGTGAATTCGCAACGATGAGGTCACCATTTGGCAGAAACGCCATCGCTTGCGGATTCCACAAGTCCGTAGTCGCAAAGATGCCCAAGTAGTTACCCGTAACTCCGTCAAATCGCATGATCCGATGCCCCGGCCCGGGCGATCCACTTGGCACATTGGAAACATATAAGTCGCCGTCAGGACCGAATGTCATTAAATTCGCTTCAAATAAGTCTGCATGGGAGGCAAATACACGAATGTAGTCGCCTGTAGTTCCATTGAACTCGTAGATTGAATCTGTTTCGGGACTCGCGACCAATAGATTTCCATCAGGCGTAAATAAGAGGCCGCGCGGATCGAGATTGGCTATCCCATCAACAAAATTTGCCACGAATGATCCTGCCTGTCCATCAAATTGCATCACCCGGTCCGTGTAAAAGCTTGAGACGTACAAATCGCCGATTGCACCAATGTTTGGTCGTAAAATCTCATCGGCCTCGATATGGAGGTTATCAAAACTAACATCTATACTGGTTTGCGATCTACTTATTCCGGCAAGCTGTTTGCCTTGAACTGCGGTTAGCTGAATTTGCAATGGATCGGTTAGCCACGGTATGCTGCCCAACTCAGTAAATGAATTGCTACCGGCATCGGCGTAATAGCCTGATATAATATCTCCCACGCGAGTGATTCTAAATTGACCTTCCGTTAGCGTGCTGGAATCGCCCGCGATTACTGGTCCACCCCCGTCATCGGGAATTGCGAAGGTTTCAATTTCATTGGTCGGACCATTGCGAAATCTAAGAATTGAGAATGATTTGGCGTCGCCCGGAAGATCATCGTTTATCAAAGCCAATACTGCTTCATTCAACCGATTTATTGGTGCAGATGGAAAATCGTGGAGATTGAAATCAACCGTAACTGAGAAATCGCCCGCGACATAGAAAAGCGAACGGGCACCACCCACAATAAAGTCATTACCAAAGATGCTGCCGTCATCGGCCGGTTTGGAAATGCGTAGATTCGGCCCGTCGCTATCAATGTTCCAAATTCCGATTGGCCCGGTGTTGCCCGAGCTTGTAGCACCGTGATCGAACGCTTCAAAGTCAGGAGCCAAGCCGCTGTTGAAATCGAAATCGAGGTCAACAGCAGATGCACGAATTGCGTAAGAGGTCACGATCAATCCGCAAAGACACAATAGTCCCCTTCTCATTTGACGTTTCCTCCCCTAGACAAAAATCAATCCCGGGCAGTCGTTCGTTCCCAACCCTTTTCTGGCCTCACCCCCCGCTCCCAATCAGCTTCTCCAACTGCTTATCAAGGTCAGTGCCGCGGATGTTGAGGGCGACGACTTTGCCGTCGCGGCCGATGAGGATCGTGCAGGGGATGGAGTTCACGCCGTAGAGGTCGCTCATGTTGTCGGAGCGGGGGTTTTCTTCGTGGTTGTCGGCGACCACGGTCCACGGCACTTGCTCCTTCTCGACATAGGCCCGCAGGGCCTTCAGGTCGCGGTCGATGCTGATCGCGATTACGTCGAAGCCTTGCTCGTGGTATTGGTCGTAGTTCTTCTTGATGTTGGGCATTTCGGCGATGCATGGGCCGCACCAGGTGGCCCAGAAATCGACGAGCACGACCTTGCCCTCGAACTGCGACATGTCGAGCGGCTGGCCGTTCCAGGTCAGGCCGCGCAGCTCCATGGGATTGCCCACGAGGCCGAGCCGGCGGGCCTTGCCCAAGAGTTGATTGCCAATCGCTGCGACCTCTTTGATGCTGCTGGCTGCCAGCGGTTCGGCGAGCCGATTGATCGCCTCGGCGATGTCGGCGTGCTTCATTCCGCGGTACTGCATCTGTTCGGCAAGTTGGGCCGCGACGCTGGCGAGTATAATTTCGGCCGGACCGATGGCGCCTTCCGCGAGGAACCGGTCGATCTTCTTCAGCGCGGCGGTCGCGGCCGCTGGCTTGTCGGCCGTTTGCAATTCCATGCGCAGCGTGAGCGCTTCGAGCGGCCGCTCCACGTCGGCCAGTTCGTGTTGCTTGATTTGCTGCGCGAAGGCCTCGATCTGCTCGTTCAAGTCGGTCACGTCGGAGCCGATGAGCGCCTGAAGCGCCTGGAGCTTGTGACCGGCCGCGGTGGTAAGCTGCGTCTTGGTAGCGCCCTCGAGACCGAAGACCTTGTCCGCCGCGGCGAGCATCAATGTAATCGCTTGCTTGCGGAAGGTCTGATCTTGAGCCAAGCGCGGATCCTTTTGTAGATCGGCGATGAATTTCAATACTTCTTGGGCGTCGCCTTCGGGAACTGTCAGGCCCGCGTCCGGCATCGGTTCGGCGGGCGCGGAAACCCGAATCGCCTGTCGATTCGCTTCCGTCATGGCGACGCCTTCCCGGACCCACGTCTCCGACGACGTCAGTGATTGAACAACCAACGTGACCTCGTCCTGTGGCGGATGACCCATAAGGGTCAGAAGCTCGACGAGATCCTCTTCAAATCGTTTGCGCCACTCGCTCCCAAAAGTCCGCCGGCTGAAAGCCACGATCTCGGAGGCTGGAAGTTCGTTCAGCGACACGAGCTTAAACCACTCCTCGCCGACTTTGACCTCCGGTTGGGAATCCTGCCATCGCACCCCAGCGAAGGGAGATTTCTTCGGATAATCTTCCGTCGGCAGGGGTTCGCCGGGCGCGGGCACGCCCGGTGTCTCGCCTTCAGCGGTTGCCGCCGCGTTGGCGGCACCCTCGAAATCGATCGTTTGTTCGACGCCCTCGGGCGGCGTTGCGCTGACGGCGCGGATTTTCCACTCGCCCGACTCGCGTCGCAGGTGCAGCTTGGCCTCTTGATTCGTGCCACCGATACGAATCTTAAAGGCTAGGATCGCTTCCTCGCCTTCGATCGTTGCCTTGCCTAACTTCACCAATCGAGCGGAATCGGGCTTTGGAAGGCTCTGCACGGGCGAGCCACCGGCGGTGAGTTGCTGTTTTGCCGCGGCGGTTAACGTTTCGCCTAGTGCGGTTTGATCATCGCTGACGAGGTCGTCGAAAAACTTTCCCGCGACTTTTCGCACCGCGGCGGCGTCGCCGCCCTTGGCCGCTGGTTTGGTGGAAGTGTCTTTCTCATCCGCAGACTTCGCGGCCAGATGCTCCGCGACGAACTTCTGGTCCGCTTCGCTCAGCCGGTCGAGAAGAACGGTCTTCGTCTTGCCGTCGCTGAGCTTCAGCACCACGCTATCGGCAGTGGCTTCGACGAGTTCGGCTTCGGTCTTATGTTTACCGGTTTTGTCGGTCCACGTCCGATTGGCCGCTCCCACAGCAACCGCGACCGAAACCAGACCGATGATCGACAGAAAACGCAATGCGTAACGCATGTCTGTACCCTCGCTTGACCGAGCTAGAGACGAAATCGAGCGGCCACGAACATGGCTTAGAGTTTACCAGAAGCGGGTTGGCGTGTCACGTTTGCGACGATCACCACTTGAAAACGCGAATAGTCCTGTTCTGAGGCAGGAAATCGAGCGTGTGGACTCCGTCGGAGCGTTCCCCCATACTTTACTGAGAACGAAATCCTGATTCACCACGGCGGCACGGAGTACACGGAGAAGATAGGAAGGAATAACGCACAAAGAAGCACATAAAATAGAATTAGTGAATACCGGATAGATCGGGCGCGTTGCTATCCATTTCTGGCATCAATCGCGCCAGTTCTTGTTGTGCCTTTTTGTGGCTATTGAATTCCTCAGTGTTCTCCGTGCCACCGTGGTGCAATTGATTGTTTCATGGTTTGTAGGCCTGTTGGTGCCGTGTTCATGGTTGTTAGAACCACTCGCCATTTGCCGGTTGCGGTTTTGTCGGCCACGCTCGTTGGCTCGGCCGTTCTGTTGGCCGGCGCGGTGTTTTGGCCGCGGGCCGCTCCGCCGCCGCTTCCGGCTCCGCCAACGGCCGCGCCACCGGCGGCGCCGCCCGCCAAGCACCGCGCGGAGTTCTTCGACCAGCACGTGCAAGGCATCATCGCCGTGGCGGACCAAGCTAATCGGCAGGCGGCGAAGCGGTGCATTGCGACGATTGACCAGCGGTTCGCCAAATACGCGCGGGGCATCGAGCCGTTTGCGACCGACATGACCAGCATGTCGACGCGGTTTAGAATTCTCAGGAAAATGCGGTCCGACTGGTGGAACGAACGCACCGATGTTCGTCGCTTTGTCCAGGCGAAGTTCGAGAAGCACGTTTTCTCGGAGTCGCGAATTCAGAGGGATGTTGCGCAGGCGATCGCGCAGTTCCGGGCCGATGTGGAAGCCAATCAAATGCAGATGCTGGCCGACGCGCGGGCGGCACTGAGCAGTGCCGATTTGCCAGACGTGCAGTTACCGGAGTACGGACAGTATCTCGCGCAGGTAAATGCCGAACTGCAATCGCACTTAGCGAGTAGCGGCGCGGACAGCGTAACGAGTGGACTCGTGGCCTTAGTGGCGAGCGAAGTCGGCAGCGTCGCCGCGGGGACACTGGTTGGCGGGATGATTGGTCGCGCGGGGATTGCGGCCGCGACGTCGGTGGCCGCCGCGGGTGGGGCCTCAGCCACGGGGGCCGCGGCGGGCGGTGTCGGCGGCACGGCGGCGGGACCGATTGGTACCGCCATCGGCGCGGGGATTGGGCTGGCCATTGGCGTGGCCATCGATTGGTGGATGACCGCTTCATTCGAAGCCAAGCTGAAGGCCGATCTGAACGAATACCTTCGGCAGATGCAACGGTTGCTCGTTCGGGGCAAGGCAGGGAATAATGGTTTGGCCAACGCCCTTAACACCGTTTGCGACGGGCTGCGTGAAGCGTACCGCGAACAGTTTTATCGTGATATTGTGGGAGTGATGCTATGACTTTTAATGTTCAGCATGTCAATCGAACTGGCGGGTGGCACGCCCAGAGTCTTCGATGGGCGTGGCGCGGCTGGTACCCACTTCACCACGCCCTTCGCGGACTCAGGGCGTGCCATCCACGACCATTCGGTTATCTGAAGTTCAACAGCGCCGCGATTTGGTTGTCATTACACTTGCTACTGCTGTTGAACATCAACGCTTGCTATGGCATCGTCCCTGGCAGCAGCACGCTGCTTCGATCGCTTGCGAAGCATGCGGGAAGTGAAGGGGCGGAAAAACTATCGAAGGAACTGGGTGAAGCGACCTTCGAGCGGCTGACGGTAAAACTCGCTAGCGAGGGTGGCGAGCAGGCGACCGAACAGGTAGCGACGCTGACGGCGAAGTTCGGGCCAGACGTGATTCGCGCCGTGGACAACGCGCCGTCGGCGACGACGATGCTCAAGGCGGTGGATGAACTGCCGGCGGAGCAGCTTCCCGCCGCGTTTGGCCGATTGGCGGCGGGCAGTCAGGGCCGGGAGTTGGCCGAGACGGTTGCCCAACATGGCGTGAGCGCGCTGCGTTCGGAGCTAGCCCATCCCGGCGTAGGCGGCGCGCTGGTGCGGAAGCTTGGTGGCGAGGCGGCGGAACTCGCGCCCAAACTGACGAAAGACCAAGCGGTGACGCTGGCCAGCCATGCGGACGACATCGCCAAGTTGCCGCCGACGCAGCGGAAGTCGGTCCTGGCGTGGATACGCGGCGACACCGAGCGAGTTCTCACCTGGATGGGCGACTTCATGAAGCAGAACCCCGGCAAGACGCTGTTCACCGTGGCGACGACGACCGTGATCCTCAGCGAATCGGACCGCATCCTTGGCGGGTACGAGTGGATCGTCGGCGCGGACGGCGTGGCCCGGCTCGTAGCCAAGCCCGGTTTGGTGGAGCGCCTCGGCAAACCCACGATCGACGCAGCCAACAGCGGGTTGACGCTATTGATCCGTGTGGCCGTTGGGTTGGTCGCGGCCATTGTCGGCACGTACGCCGGTATTAAGCTGTGGTGGCATTGGCGCGAAAAGCAACACCGCTTCGCGACGAGGGAATAATCCGTCGATCTGCAATAACCACGGATAGCATCGAATGACTTGGCACCTTTTTCTTGATGAGAGCGGAGACTTAGGGTTTGATTTCCGTGAAAAGCATCCGTCCAAGTTTTTGACCATTTCGGTTTTAGCGATGAGCAGCACGAACGCCAGAAAGGCTGTCAGCCTTGCCGTCAAGAAGACGCTTCGCAGAAAAGTGAATAAACCTCGGGCCAAATCGCACAAGCAAGAGCTGAAGGGCAGCGAGACGGCCTTTCAAATTAAATCGTACTTCTACGAGCAGATAAAGGCTCAGACGTTTGGCGTTTACGCGATGTCAATCAATAAAAGAAACGTGCATCAAGAATTGCGAAGAAACACGCTCACTAAAAGCCGTTTGTACAACTATCTTGCCCGTAAGGTGTTGGAGCAAATACCCTTCGAAAAAGCGGACGGAGCGGTTGAATTGATCGTAGATAAGTCAAAGGGGAACCGAGAGATAGCGGACTTCAATCAGTATCTGCTTGGTCAATTGCAAGGGCGGCTTGACCCGCGGGCCAGTTTGAACATCTACCACCGTCGATCGAATGTTGATCTTGGACTAAGCGCCGCCGATTTGTTTTGCTGGGGCGTTTTCCGCAAACGAGAAAGCGCGGATCGAGCGTGGTACGACCTGTTTCAAGAAAAGGTACGGCTAGACGAACAGTACCTATAAAAAAAGAGCGAGCCTCGGGGTTAATCGTTCCTAGGCTTAGCCAGCACCATGGAAGGGAACGCCCAGGACAGTCCCGCGGACTTACCGCTCTTACCAAAGTATCGTATGCCAATTAACGAAAGTCAATGCGTTAATCCGCAAAACCGAACGCTCGCGTCGGTAACTTCCTCCCCACTGCAATCCCGAATTGGGCCGAATTCCTGATGATCTATCGCAACGCTACATTCCTCGTCGTAATCCAGTGGGCAATCTCCATGCAAGCATTCGCGCAGCAGCCACCGGCAACGATCGAACCGGGCGAGCAGCTTTTCACGGAAAACATTCCGCCGATCCCCGTGTCGCTCGCGGATGAAGTGCGTCGCTATACGGAAAGTCGCGCGGCCAGTTTTCAGGACGGGCATCCGACGAAGCGCGAATTGCTGATTTCGACCCGCTTCGCCAACACGGCGCAAATCCACCATGTCGCCACGCCGGGCGGGGCGCGCACGCAGCTTACCTTCTTCGCCGAACCCGTTGCCGAAGCCACCTACGATCCTGTCGCAGGTCGGTACTTCCTGTTCACCAAAGACACGGGTGGCGACGAGTTTGCGCAGATTTACCGCTACGACTTCGCGGATGGCCGGGTGACTCTGCTCACCGACGGGAAACGCTCGCAGAATGGCCGGGTCGAGTGGAGCCGAAAGGGAGACCGCGTCGTCTACGCATCGACGGGTCGCAACGGCGCCGACCGCGACTTGTGGTTGATCGACCCAATGGATCCCAAGAGCAATCGACTGCTCGCGGAACTGAGCGGCGGCGGATGGTTTCCCTGCGACTGGTCGTCCGACGATCGCAAGATTTTGACGCTCGAGTATTTCTCGGCCAATCGCAGCACGCTCTGGGAAGTGGACGCCGCAACGGGAGAAAAAACACGCCTCACACCTGAGAGTGGCGAGCCGGTATCGTGGGGCGGTGGCCAATACGCCGCCGATGGCCGCGGCATTTATGTCACAACCGACCAGGAAAGCGAGTTTCAACGACTGGTCTATTTCGACCTTGCCACGAAGCGCGTGACCCCGCTCACGAGCGACATCCCGTGGGACGTGGAATGGTTCGAGCTATCGCCCAACGGCAAGACGCTCGCTTTCCTGATGAACGAAGCGGGCGTGTCGAAGCTTTACTTGATGGATACGAAGTCTCGCGAGTTGAAGTTGCAGACCGGCATCCCGGTCGGCGTCGTTACGGGCTTAAAATGGCGCAGGAATAATGCCGAAGTTGCGTTCGCACTCGACTCGGCGCGTTCCGCTTTGGACGTTTATTCGCTCAACGTGTCGAGTGGCGAGGTAACGCGGTGGACCGAAAGCGAGCTTGGCGGATTGGTGCCGCAAGAGCTTGCGGAGCCGGAGCTGATTCGCTGGAAGAGTTTCGACGACCGCGAGATCACTGGGTTTTATTACCGGCCTCCTGCACGCTTCACCGGCAAGCGGCCGGTGATCATCGACATTCACGGCGGCCCCGAAGGTCAAACCCGTCCCGGCTTCCTCGGCCGGGAAAACTATTTTTTGAATGAGCTGGGCACCGCGATTATTTTCCCGAACGTGCGCGGTTCCAAAGGGTACGGCAAGACCTACTTAAAGCTCGACAACGGAAATCAGCGCGAAGATTCCGTTCGCGACATCGGCGCGCTGCTCGATTGGATCGCCGAACAGCCGGACCTCGACGCTTCGCGGGTGATGGTCACCGGCGGGAGCTACGGCGGATACATGACTCTCGCCGTGGCGACGAACTACGCCGACCGCATTCGTTGCGCGCTCGATGTCGTGGGGATTTCGCACTTCGGCACGTTTCTCAAAAACACGGAAAGCTACCGCCGCGATCTCCGGCGGTATGAGTACGGCGATGAGCGCGATCCGGAAATGGCGGCGTTCTTCGACCGCATTTCACCGCTCAACAACGCCCAGCGGATCACGAAGCCGTTGTTCGTGGTGCAAGGGGGCAACGACCCGCGCGTGCCGCTGTCGGAAGCGGAGCAGATCGTGGCCCGGGTGAAGCAGGAAGGGACACCGGTGTGGTATCTCATGGCCCGCGACGAGGGGCACGGCTTCCGCAAGAAGAACAACCAGGATTACCAGTTCTACGCGACGGTGCTGTTCATGCGCGAGTTTTTATTGGACAAATCGCCCGAGTAATTGCAATGTATATATGTCGTGTTCGATTTGATGGTCGATTTCGAGCCACGCTTCTGCTGGCGCTATGTCTTGCGACATTAGGCGATCTGGTTCGGGCGGAGCCGAACGCCGCCAATTCCCCTTCACTGCGATTGGCCACGTTCGTGGCCGACGTGTCGCCTCCCTTGGGCCATCCACTATTTGGCAGCATCTCGCCACCCGCCGCTGAGATTGGCGAACCACTTTCCGCGCGAGGGATGGTGCTCCTCGGTTGCGGCGAGCCGATTGTCATCGTGGCGGTCGATTGGCTTGAGATTCGCAACGATGCGTACCGCCGCTGGCGGGAAGCGCTCGCCGAGGCGGCAGGCACGAGGCCGGCCCGCGTGCTCGTAAGCTGCGTACATCAGCACGACGCGCCGCTGGCCGATTTAACCGCCCAACGGTTGCTCTCCGAGCGCGGATTGGCAGGACAGTGGATCGATCCCGTCTTTCATCGCAAGGCCGTGCAAGCGGTGGCCGAAGCCGCGCGGGCGGCGATTGCGAAGGCTCAGCCAGTTACGCACTTGGGAACAGGGAAGGCGATGGTGGAGGGCATCGCATCGAACCGACGCTACCTGGGTGCCGATGGCACACCGCGGCACGATCGAGGCAGTGCGACGAGCGATCCGTTTATGCGTGAGCAACCGGAGGGAACCATCGATCCGTGGCTGCGAACCTTGAGCTACTGGAATGGCGACCAGCCGATCGTGGCTTTGAGCGCCTACTCGACGCATCCCATGAGCTACTACGGCACGGGCCGCGTGTCGAGCGACTTCCCCGGCATCGCCCGACAGCAACGCCAAGACGAAACGCCCGAAACGCTGCAGATTTACCTGTCCGGCGCTAGCGGCAACGTGACGGCGGGCAAATACAACGCGGGTGAACCCGAGAATCGGGCCGTCTTGGCGAGCCGGCTCTACAGCGCGATGCGCGAGGCGTGGGAATCGACCGAACGGGTTCCAATCGGACCGGTAACGTTTCGCGGCATTGAGTTCGAGTTAGCGCCGCGCGACGAACCCGGCTTTCGCCTGCCCGACCTGGATGCGAAGCTGGTTACCGAGCAAGATGCGCGCACCCAGTGCCTCGCCGCGCTGGGGTTGAGCTGGCGGCGGCGGGTGGCGGCTCGTGAGAAGCTCGATCTGCCCGCGGTGGACTTCGGCTCGGCCGTGTTCCTGTTGCTGCCGGCCGAAAGCTACGTGGAATACCAACTGCTGGCCAGCCGGCTCCGCCCGAACGATTTCGTGCTCGTCGCCGGGTATGGAGAGTGTGGCCCCGGCTACATTCCCCACGAGCAAGCTTGGGCGGAGCAAGACGCCAACCTTAGCGATTGGTGCTGGATCGCGCCCGGCGCGGAAGCGCCCTACACGGCAGCCATTCGGCAGGCGCTCGATGCGGACGCAACCACGGGGAGCACGCCCTGAGTCCGCTAAGGGCGTGGTGAAGCGCGATTGCGTAACGTGAGTCGCAACGCTATCCGCTCCGAACGGTTCTGCTAAAGGGGGCAGCGTCGCGGCTAACGAATCCCAAATCCCAAATCCCAAATCCCAAATCTGCAACACCTCCCATGCGCTGCAAAGATAAGTTGTCGATTAGTATTCACTTGGCCGCCATCGCCTGGATGTGCCTGCTGCTTAATTCGGTATCGGCCGGCGATTGGCCGCAGATTCTTGGTCCTCAGCGAAACGGCCGAGCGGACAACGAAAGCTTGGCCGAAGCGTGGCCGGCCGCGGGGCCGAAATCGCTCTGGCGGCACGAGGTCGGCGGCGGCTTTGCCGGCGTGGCGGTCGCCGGCGACGCCTGCATCGTGTTCCATCGCCGGGGAGATCAAGCGATTGCCGAGCGGCTTGATGCAGTCACCGGCCAACCGCAATGGAAGCAATCTTTTCCGACGTACTACGTCAGCACGATCGCCCCTGACAATGGCCCCCGCTGCGTGCCGCTGATTCACGACGACTGTGTCTATTTGTTCGGCGCCGATGGCGACTTGCATGCACTCGCGCTGGCCGACGGCCAACCGCGGTGGACGCGAGAGCTTTACCGGGAATGCAAGTCGCCCAGCGGTTACTTCGGCGCGGGGAGCAGTCCGATCGTGGAAGGCGAGCTGCTACTCGTGAACGTCGGCGGAAAGGATGGACACGGACTCGTCGCGCTCGACCGTAACTCGGGAAAGTCGTTGTGGCACAAAACCGACGAGCAAGCAAGCTATTCTTCGCCGGTCGCGGCCACCATCGGCGACCAGCGACACGTGGTCTTCGTCACTCGGCTCAACGTCGTCTCGGTCGATCCGCGTACGGGTGCCGAGCAGTTTAGATTTCCGTTCGGCATGCGCGGCCCGACCGTGAACGCGGCCAACCCGCTCATTCTTGGCGACCGGTTGTTTGTAACGGCAAGTTACGGCGTCGGCGCGCGGCTGGCGAACATAAGTGCGACGGGTGTAGAATCTGTGTGGGAAAACGACGATGCGATTTCAAGTCAGTACACAACGCCGATCGAACATGACGGCTTCTTGTACGGCATCCACGGTCGGCAGGACGCTGGCGTTGCCGAGCTGCGCTGCGTCGATCTGGCCACGGGCACCGTGCGCTGGAGCCAGCCCGATTTTGGAACCGGAAATCTCATCGTGGCGGGCGACAAGTTGTTGATTCAGAAAACTTCGGGAGAGTTGGTCTTGGCGAAGATCGATCCCGAACGATTCATTCCACTGGCCACCGCGCGCGTCTTTCCCGCCGGAAGCGTGGTTCAAGCGCTGCCTGCGCTGGCCAGCGGACGATTGTACGTGCGCGACGAGAGCGAACTTGCGGTCGTGGAAGTCGGAAAGTGAGCGAACCTAGTCACTTCGACATTGACGAAATGGGCAACTATTCCGTTAATCCACTACTTCGATAAACCTGATAGCTGTACTCCAATCTTCATCCCGAAGGGATGGCAGCCATTAGCCGGTGGTCGCGCAGCGCACCACCGGAAGTGACCCGCCATTACGCACGACCCCGGCTGGGGTCGCAGCAATTTGGCGATTTGGCGTCGAACCTACTGCTGGCACCCCTGCCGGGGTGCTGCTCCCTTTGATCCAGTTACCGGCAGTGGCGCTCGCGCTTACTGCCGGCTAATGGCTGCCAAGCCTTCGGCTTGAAATGAGAGAATGTCGGCAATGGGGCCGACTACTCCATCAACGGTAAAGTCGCAGCTCAAGTTCAAGTATTCCAGAACATCGATTCCTTCGGCACCGCGTACTTCACCGCCATTTCGGGCGTTTCGACAATCTGTTCGCCGCGGTGGAACGACTCGACACCCGCGAGCGTCATGCCCGAGGTGAGCAACGTCCGTTCGACGGGGTACGGCGCGCGGTTCTCGGCGATCATCCGCTCGATGTGGCGAATCTGGGGATTGAAGAAATCGGCCGTGCTCGATCCGTGCGTCGGCATGGGGAGATACATCTGGCACGAAGTGATTTCGCCGGTGTCGCGGTTGAGGCCGGCGTAGTTAAAGTCGCGGATCGGCAGCATGAATAGCGTCGTGCGCAGGCCGTCTCGGTGTTCGACGACGTACCCCCAGCCGTCTGGAAACACCTGGCGTGCCCAGTCGAACGTTACGGCGTCGGTCGTGTAGCCATTCTCTTCGGGAAGGTTGTGGCTGCGCGTCAGCGCGGCGACGAGCAGCCGCTGTGTGGCTTCACGCTGGGCGACGTGATTCCACAACTTTTCGCCGCGAAGTGCCTGCACGCTGTTGATACCAACCTCGCCCCCCTGGCGGCGTTCGGACATGCACTGCGCCGTTTCCAGCCCATGGATGTCGTAGCTGTCCATGCCGCCATACGCGGCGCACACGCTTTCGGCCAGCGGCGTGCCGTGCGGCAGATCGATGGCCGGCATCCGCTTCGTGACCGGCAGCGACGAACCCGCGAGAAACGGAAAGTCGAGCCGCTTTGAGTCATCCACCATCTCGACGCACTCGGCCCAAGCGGTCGACAGGTGTTTGTCGTTGAATACCGGCACGCTGCGGCCGCTCGATTCGAAGACTTTCACCACTTCCTTGAAAAACTTGTATCGCGGGTAGCGCGTCTGGCCTTTTTCAGTTTTTGGGTAGTCGCCATGCTCGCCGATGATCACGACTCCATCGACCGCAAGCTGCGAGCCGCCGAGCGTGAGCGATTCGGCAATCGTAGGGTAAATCGGCACGCCGTGGCGTTTGGCCGTTGCACGGGCGAATTCGCCTTCGGGAAACTGATCGATGTAGAGCGAAACGAGATCGACGTCGGGCCGCCGCCATCCGCCGCCCCAAGTGTAGCCCAGCAGAAACCGGTCGATGAAGTGTTGGGCGTGCGAGTGCTTAAACACGACCGTGCCGAGGAGCGCGATCTTCTTGCGGCGCGGCTCCGCCGCGCGGAGGGGAGATGCGACCAGCGCGGTTGCGGCAAGCGTCGAAGCGAGAAACGAACGACGGGAAAGATTTGATCTCATGGCGGTGCGGCCCTCGTGTCGCGCGGATTCCAAAACAGGCAGAGCGGGATGACGGCAAGCAGCGGCAGCAGGCCAGCCAACGCAAGGCCGATTTCCATGGAGCCGGTGCGATCGGCGAGCAACCCGAACAACCGTTGGGTCTGGGCGGTCGCGAGCCACGCCACGACCCCCGTTGCCCCCGTGATTTTACCCTGGTGGGCTCCGGAAATGTCCTGGGTGAAGGCGTAAAAGAGCGGAAAAACTCCGAGTGCGCCAGCTCCCATCAAGGAAAGGACCGCAAGCAGTAGCCAGCCTTTGTCGAGCCACGGCACGATCAGGCTGGCCGCACACAAAGCGGAGGAGCCGGCAAACACTAGCACTCGTGCCCTCTGAACGGAAAGGTATCGTTTTGCGAGCCATGCCGCGAGCGCGCCGGCCGCGAGACAACCAAGATCGGTGGCCACGTACCAGCCCGAGTTAAATAACAGGGCTTCTCTTTCGTAGTAACCGTGGTCCTCTTGAAGGAACTTGGGAAGCCAGGCGCGGAAAATCTGCCAAGTCGTGTTGATGCACACGACAACAAAGCACACGACGAGCATCCGCCGGCTAACGAGAATCCGCCAAAAACTTTCGCCGGTCGAGTCGAAAGATGCCAACTTGGGTCGAAGATCGTGCCCCCGCGTGATCGCCAGCCACGGGACTAACCATAACAATCCGCCGGCACCGACGACCAGAAACGGAATACGCCACGTCGACAGTTCATTGGGATCCATCAGTGCGAGCATGACGAACGGCGTGAGGATCGCGCCCAACGATGCACCGCTTTGCAATAATCCGTTGCCAAAGGATCGTTCGCGCTCGTCAAGCAGCATCCGTGTAGTTCGAAGGGCGCATGGCCAATGCCCCGCCTCAAAAAACCCGAGCAGCGTGCGGCACGTAAGCAACTCTTCGTAACTCCCGACGAAACCAGTCGCAAACCCCGCCACGGACCACATCGCGAGCACCACCGCGTAGAGCCAGCGGAGCGCCACCCGGTCGGCCAACCATCCGAAAACGAGCGATCCCGCGGCAAACGCATAACCAAAAACGGCTTCGACGTTTCCGTATTGTTCGTTCGACAGGTCGAACTCTTCAGAAATGCGCACCGCGGCGTTGGCGAGCGTCTGCCGATCCATGTAGTTGATCGCCGACGCGAGCATCAGCAATCCGCAGACGGTCCACTTCCACGAGCTTCGTCTGTCGCCAAGTTGTGGAGAGGTTATGGTCATGCAGGGGTCATTCGTTCCAAGACTTTCCATCCCAACGAACGACCCGCTCCAACATGGCGACCACGTCGGCCGAAAATAGGGAGAACAGGTGCTCGCCCTTCTCGGCCGTTGCGAGGTGGGGCGAGCCGATGTGGCCGGGAGTCGTCCGTTCGCGTGTGATCCACCCGCGAGCGGCCGGCGCAAACGGCGCGTCCTGATCGACGGGCTGCGCGGCGCGATAATCGCCGACAAGATCGGGCGAAAGGCGCAGCATCATCGACGTTTCCCATTCGCAGGCATGGCCCATCTCGCGTTGCTCAAGCGCTGGCAGCGTGTCCCAAGGCTTCGCGCCGAGACTCCAGTAAGTCGCCAGCAACAGAAGCAAGTCGTCCCGCTCGCGATGCCGTTGGCGCAATTCGAACACCGCCTGCCGGCCCGGTACGTCGTTGCCGCCGTGGCCGTTCACAAAGACGATCCGCCGGAAGCCGTGCTGCAGAAAATTCTCGGCCAGGTCGTTGAGCATATCGAGATACGTTCGCGGCGACAGCGTAAGCGTGCCGCTGAATTCGAGGTGATGCGCCGAATTGCCGAGCCACATCAACGGCGCGAACAGGACGCGATCAGCAAGCGACGGCTTGGCCCGGCGGATAATTTCGCCAAGGAGGTAGCTATCCGTAAACACTGGCAGATGGTGCCCGTGCTGCTCGAGCGCCGCGATGGGAAACACCACCGGCGTGTCCTTCGACAACGCCGCGACGGAAGGCCAATTTGATTCAAGGAGATCCATGAGCGAAGCACTAAGCAATCCGAGAGCAATCGATTAATATCACCACGGAGTCACGGAGGGCACGGAGAAGATGGAAGGAATAGCCACGAAAAGGCACAAAGAAGCATAAAAAATAGAATTAGAGAATGAAGGGCGCGTACCGGATAGCGTCGGGCGCGTTGCTACTCATTTTCTTTCATCAATCGCCAACAATCCTTTTGTGTCCCTTCGTGCCTTTTTGTGGCTATTAAATTCCTCAGTGTTCTCCGTGCCCCCGTGGTGATTCTTACTAAACTAGCCACATTCAAGCGGGATGGATACTGGGTCTGGACATAATTGCCCGCGGAGAATGACCCGAGTTTTCCGATATCTTCCGAACTCTGGGAATTTCGCGTACTATGAATGCCGTTGCCGCGTGTACGAAAGATAGTTTCCTCGACAGGTGGTGCGATGCCGTCACGCCTCGTTGCCCTGTGCCTGATACTCGCGCCGTTCACGCGGTGTTGGGCAGACGCTCCCGTCGATTACGCGCACGACATCAAGCCCGTGTTGGAGCGGCGTTGTTTTGCTTGCCACGGGGCGCTCAAGCAGGAATCCAGTCTGCGGCTCGATACGGGCGCATCAATTCGCACCGGCGGCGACGGCGGACCCGCAATTGTGCCCGGCGATATGTCGGCAAGTGCGCTCGTTCAGCGAATCGCTTCATCGGATGACTCCGAGCGAATGCCGCCCGAGGGCGCGCCGCTATCGGCCGAGGAGATTCGCAAGATTTCGGATTGGATTGCGGCGGGAGCGAATTCGCCGGCCGATGAAGCGCCGCAACTCGATCCCACGGCACACTGGGCGTTTCTCAAACCAGGTCGGCCCGAAGTGCCCCACGTCGATTCTGACACGCCGGGGAATCCGATCGATGCCTTTATCGACGCTCAGTTGAGGGCGCAGGAATTGGAGCCGCTTCCCGAGGCGGATAAATCGGTCTTGCTGCGCCGTGTGCATCTCGATTTGATCGGCCTTCCGCCGACTGCCGACGAGCTGCGGTCGTACTTGGCCGACGAATCGCCGGACGCCTACGAGAAAGTGGTGGACCGCTTGCTACAGAACCCAGCCCACGGCGAGCGTTGGGGCAGGCACTGGATGGACGTATGGCGCTACAGCGATTGGTACGGTCGCCGGGCCGTGCCCGACGTGATGAACAGCTATCCGCAAATTTGGCGGTGGCGCGATTGGATTGTCGCGTCGTTGAACGAGGACAAAGGCTACGACCGCATGGTGCAGGAGATGCTGGCGGCCGACGAGCTATGCCCCGGCGACGACGAGAATGTCGTCGCGACCGGGTTCCTCGTTCGCAATTGGTTTAAGTGGAACTACGAAAACTGGATGAAGGACAACGTCGAACACACGGCCAAGGCATTTTTGGGCATCACGTTCAATTGCGCGCATTGCCACGATCACAAATACGATCCGATCACGCAGGAAGACTACTTTCGCTTTCGCGCTTTCTTCGAGCCGTTGGAATTGCGGCAAGACCGCGTGCCGGGGCTACCCGATCCGGGACCATTCAAGAAGTACGTCTACGCCGACGCGTACGGCCCGATCGCCGCGGGTTTGATCCGCGTTTTCGATGAGAAGCTCACCGCGGAAACGTTTATGTATGTGAAAGGCGATTCGCGGAATCGCATGGAAGGCAAGCCGCCCGTTCAACCGGGAGCGCCGGCATTTCTTGCAGGCGAAGAATTTGCGGTTCCACCGGTCAAGCTTTCCGCCGAAGCTTATTACCCGGGACTAAAAGCCGCACTTCGCGAGGAAGACACGGCCAAGCTGCAAGCCGAACTGGTGGCTGCCGAACAGGCGCTTGCCACGAGCAAAGAAGCCCTCGCTGGACTGGAGCATAAGCTAGCGGGCGAAACGCTATTGGCTGCCGAGCAAGCGGCGCTCGACGCTCAACTCTCCGTCCACGCGAACGAGCAGCAGGTGACGGCTGCTCGGGCTCGGCTCCGTTCGCTACAGGCTCGCATCGCCGCGGACGACGCGAAGTACCACGGACAAGGCGACGCCACCGTCCTCGCGCAGGCCGCGTTCCGCGCGGAGAAGCAGGCGGCATACGCGCTTGCGCAGCTCGAACTTGAGAAGATTGAAGCTCAACACGTAGTCGCGGAACGCAGCGCTGCGGCTGACGCCAGCACCGCACCCGCCCTCGAACAATCGAAGCAGCAACTTGCCGCCGCGAGAGCGGCGGTTGATGCGGCCCGATCGGGTCTAACGGCCGTTGGGGATAGCTACACGCCGCTTTCGCCGCTCTACCCCACCGAGTCAACGGGCCGCCGGTTAGCGCTCGCCAAGTGGATTGCCAGTCCCGAGAATCCGCTGACGGCGCGGGTCGCTGTGAATCACATTTGGCTGCGGCACTTCGGTCGAGCGCTAGTCGATACGCCGAGTAACTTCGGTCGTAGCGGCCGGCCCCCATCGCATCCCGAACTGCTTGATTGGCTGGCCGTGGAACTTATGGAGCAAGGCTGGCAGATGAAGCACATTCACCGGTTGATCGTCACCAGCCGCGCTTACCGCCGACGGTCGAACCTCGGGGCCAGCACGCACGCAAATGTGGCGAAGGATCCCGACAACGTGTTACTCTGGCGAGCCAATACACGACGCATGGAGGCCGAAGTCGTTCGCGACAGCCTCTTGGCGTGCGCCAAAGAACTCGATGCGACTCTCGGTGGGCCGGAGCTAGACGCGGCCCAAGGCCTGACTGCCCGCCGGCGAAGTATTTACTTTGCAATTCACGGCGAAGCAAAGATGCAGTTTCTAGAGTTGTTCGATGCCGCCGACGTTTGCGACTGCTACCAGCGGACCGCATCCGTTCGGCCGCAACAGGCATTGGCGCTCACCAACAGCGAATTGCCGTTGCAATTAAGTCGACAACTGGCCGCGAAGCTGTGGGCGGAGATCGAGCGGTTGCAGCCCGACGATTCGCAGCGCAATCTAGCATTTGTGCGCGAGGCGTTCGAGACGATTCTGTCTCGATCGCCCACCGACCTCGAATTGGAAGCGGCTGGGGAGTTTCTCACGCAACAGTCCGAGACGCTGAGCGCAACCAGTTCGCAGGACCAGGCTGCCGCGCCGACCGTCGGCGTTCAGGCCCCCGCGCACGATTTGCAGCAGCGCGCCCGCGAGACAATGATCCACGCCCTGTTCAACCACAACGATTTTGTCACCATTCGATGAAGAGACGGATTTGGCCAAAACAAAGGAACGAAAAAACACAAGAGGTGTCCGCAGATGGCGCAGATTGTCGCAGATGAAATGCTCATTATCGATCAAGCTGATTGCGACAGTTCCGTATCTGCGACCATCTGCGTCATCTGCGGACAAAACGTTTTTTTATCTTTTCGTGTCTTCTCGTGGCAATTCCTAACTAACACATGATTCGCTTTCCAGGTCTCTGTAGTCATCGGTCCCGTCGGGCTTTTTTGGCCGACTTGGGAATGGGATTCACCGGGCTGGCGCTTGGCGCGATGCTTCAGCGCGATGGTGTCGCGCGGGCCGACGCAGCTCCAGTTGGTCCGCCCAACGGGCTGCCCGTTTTTTCGCCCAAGGCGAAGCGCGTGATTTGGATTTTCCTGTCGGGCGGGGTCAGTCATCTGGAGACTTTCGATCCCAAGCCACTGCTCAACCGCTACGCCGGGAAGACCTACAACGACACGACGCTGCCCAACCCGCAGCAATCGCCGCTCTATCTCGAACGTTCGCGCTCCGTGGTCGGGTTCGATCGCGAGGTCGTGTCGCAGATCATGCCGCTGCAAGTGGGGTATCGCAAGCGCGGCGAGATTGGCTGCGAAGTCAGCGACTGGCTGCCACACCTGGGCGGCGTGGTCGATGATCTGTGCATCGTTCGCTCGATGTACACCACCGACAACGATCACGGCGCGGAGTTCCAGTTTCACACGGGCCGGCACGTGCTCGACGAGCAGCAGCCGACGATCGGCTCGTGGATCAGCTACGGCCTGGGATCTCTGAACGAGAATCTGCCGCAGTTTGTGTTCCTCGGGCAATACAAAGACCCCCGCGTCAAAAAGGACTTTGAAGCACACTACCTCGGGCCGCAGCACGCAGGCGTCGAGCTGTCGCTCGATCCCGCCAACCCATTGCCATTCGGCGTCCGGCCAGCAGGGGTCTCGGCCATCGAGCAGAAGAACGAATATGCGTTCATCGATCGGCTGAACAAGCTCGCGGCCGTGGAGTATCCCGAAGACGAGCAGTTGCAGGCCCGTATCAAAGCTTACGAGCTTGCGTTTCGCATGCAGATGTCGGCCCCCGAGGTCTTGAATCTCGCCGACGAGACGCCCGACGCCGAACGTTTGTACGGCATCGATCAAGAAGCGACCGCGATCTATGGCCGCCGGTTGCTAACCGCGCGGCGATTGGCCGAGCGGGGCGTGCGATTCACGCTCGTTTACTTGAGCGATTACGGCGAATGGGACTCGCACAGTAATATCAAAGAACTTCACGCAACTTCCTGCGGGCGGGTCGACAAGCCACTGGCTGGGCTGATTATCGATCTCAAGCAGCGCGGGCTGCTGGACGATACGCTCGTGGTGTGCGCGACCGAGTTTGGTCGAACGCCGGCGCTGGAAGTCACCAGCCTCAACAAGGCGGGGACCGGGCGCGATCATCATCCGCACGGTTTTACGATCTGGATGGCGGGCGGCGGCCTGAAACGCGGCTGCATCCATGGCGCTACGGACGAGTTCGGTTTTCATGCCGTCGAGCACCCGCACTACGTGACCGACATCCACGCAACTGTCCTGCACCAGTTAGGACTCGACCCGCACCGCCTGGCGGTGCCCGGCCGCCAGCGGCTTGAAATCGACTACGGCCGAGTAATAAACGATATCCTCGCTTAATTGATGATACCACGGGGGCACAGAGAACACCGAAAAGGCCATCTGATATGATGGAACTTTGTTCGGACTGCCATTCTTGTCTGCTCTCGCCTTTAACTCTGTGTCCTCCGTGGCTCCGTGGTTACTCCCCAGCAATGACCCAGGTAGGCAAGTCATGCTTTGTCGCGGTGCTCGTTGGGCTGTCGACGTTCGCGGCGTCAGCGGTTCGCGCCGACGAGGGATTGGCGTTCTTTGAGTCGAAGGTTCGCCCGTTGCTGTTGGAGCGCTGCATCGAGTGCCACGGTGGAGCGGAGCCGGAGGGTGGACTGTCGCTCGACTCGCGTGCCGGTTGGCAGGAGGCGGGTGTCGTCGAACGGGGCAGTCCCGATGAAAGCCTGCTAATCCGGGCGATTCGACACACGGACGACGATATCAAGATGCCGCCCGAAGACGCCGGCGGAAAGTTGAATGACGCGGAGATTGCCATATTGGAACGATGGGTGCAAATGGGCGCGCCCGACCCGCGCGAATTGCCTGCCGGAGCCGAACGTGCGCCTTCCACCGGTCCCAAGCTGCGCAGTCGCGTCTTTAAGCTGAGCGATGCGGACCGCAAATACTGGGCGTTTCAGCCGGTGATTCGTCCGGTCGTTTCGGCGAGTAACATAACGGAACCTCGCAATTTGATTGATACTTTCGTGCTGGCGAAGCTCGAAGAACAAGGGCTGGCGATGAACCCGGAAGCAACGCCGCGCGAGCAAGTGCGGAGGGCGTACTTCGATCTGTGGGGATTACCTCCCAGCCCGGAAGAAGTAGCGACGTTCGAGGCCAATCCAACGGAAGCAGCATGGGCAGAGTTGATTGATCGTCTGCTCGCTTCGCCCCATTACGGCGAGCGGTGGGGCCGGCACTGGCTCGACGTGGTGCGCTACGCCGAAAGCAATGGCTACGAGCGCGACGGCGAAAAACCCCACGCCTGGCGATATCGCGACTATGTTATTGGGGCGTTTAACGACGATAAGCCCTACGACCAATTCGTTCGCGAACAATTGGCGGGCGACGAGTTTGCCGAAGCGCATTCCGCCGGCGCTTCGACCGCCAGTAAGGAGTGGCGCGACGCGATCGTTGCGACCGGGTTCTACCGGCTGCACGTGTGGGACGACGAACCCGATAGCACGGTCGCCGCCGAATACGACGACTTCGACGACATCATCGTCACGACCAGTGCCGCATTTCTCGGGCTGACCATCGGCTGTGCGCGGTGTCACGATCACAAGTTCGATCCGATCAGCCAGGCGGACTACTATTCGCTACTGAGTTTTCTTCGCGGCATTGACACTTATGGTCAGCACAAGACAGGCGGCGGCGGGCGCGGGACGGGTCAGATCGAGCGGCTTCTCGCGTTGCCCGCGGAGCTCCAACAATGGAAAGCGGACCAGAATCATCGAGTGATAGAGCTCGAACAGCGCGTGGCCCAAGCGACCGACGAAGCGGCAAAGCACGCTATCGAGGCGGAACTAAAGCAGGCGCGTGAAGTCGTGCCGCCGTTCGACTCGGCATTGGCTGTTGCCGAGAAGGGTTCGACCGCGCCAATCACTCACGTACTGCACCGTGGCGATGCGAATTCTCCCCGCGAGGAAGCGCCACCGGCGATTCCCGCCGTTTTCGGAGTGCCGCTTCCGACTCCGCCAGCGCAGCCCGAAACTGCCATGACCTGCGGACGGCGTCGTCAACTCGCCGATTGGATTGCCAGCCCGGCGAACCCACTGACGGCCCGCGTCATGGTGAATCGGCTCTGGCAGCACCATTTCGGAACAGGCATTGTGCCGACGCCCGATGACTTCGGGCACACGGGTCTGCCGCCAACGAACCAGCCGCTGCTCAATTATCTCGCAGCGGAATTCATGGATGGCGGATGGCAAATGAAGCGAATGCATCGCCTCATCATGACGAGTCGAGTTTATCGCCAGTCATCGCGCGCGGGCAACCCGAAGGCCCTCCAAGTTGATGCGGAGAATAGTCTGCTTTGGCGGCAGAATTTGCGGCGCGTCGAAGCCGAAGTGATTCGCGACACCATGCTTACTGTAAGTGGAGCATTGAGTCTCAAGCAAGGCGGTCCAAGCTTGTATCCATCGCTCTCTCAAGAAACGCGCGACGCGCAAAACCTTGCCGGCAATACGTGGCAAGAGAGTCCTGTCGAGGAACAAAATCGCCGCAGCGTCTATTTGGTGGTGAAACGCGGCATGAAAGTTCCGCTGCTCGAGTCGCTCGATTTCGCGAACAGCACTTCGCCCGCGGGCATCCGGCCGGTCACCACGACGGCGCCCCAAGCGCTGATGTTGTTGAACGACGCTTTCGTTCAGTCGCAGGCCACGGCGCTCGCGGCGCGGGTGGCGATGGAAACCGACGGCGACGTGAATGCGCGAGTAAAGCGGGCGTTCGAGCTTGTGCTGCAACGCGACCCGACGCTGCGCGAATTAGACGCGGCCCGAAGCCTTCTTTCCGAGCAGCAGCTTGCCGCCGCGGAGGGAGCGACCGATCCGGACCTTCAGGCCTTTGTAAGTTTTTGCCGGGCGCTGCTAAACTGCAATGAGATGATTTACATCGATTAATGCCCCCTCCCCTAGCCCCTCCCCCCGATGAAGGGGGAGGTGAAGTGGCGCGATGAATCCAGCAGTCCATATCGTCCAACCGCGTCGCCAATTCCTATGGGAGTTGGGCGCCGGCTTTGGCGGCCTCGCGCTCGCTTCGCTGCTCGACGGAGATGGCTTCTTTAGCGCCCCAGCGCAAGCGGCTGCGACGCGCGCGCAGCAAATTCTTAGCCCGCACCTTCCGGTCAAGGCGAAATCTTGCATCTTTCTGTTCATGTTCGGCGGCCCGTCGCAAGTCGATTTGTTCGACTACAAGCCCGAGCTTCAGAAACGCGACGGGCAGTCGATCGACAACGAGTTTCGCCGCGGCGCGAAGACGAAGGCCACGTTGCAAGCCAGCCAACGCGTTTTCCGCCAGCATGGTGAATCGGGCCAGTGGTGTTCCGACGCCTTTCCGCACATCGCCCAGCACATGGATAAGTTGGCGGTGGTGAAGTCGCTCTACAGCGACTCGTTCGCGCACGGCAGCGCGGTGTTGCAGATGAACAGCGGCCGCATCTTACAAGGGCATCCATCGATGGGCGCGTGGCTGACCTACGGCCTTGGCACGCTGAATCAAAATCTGCCCAGCTACGTGGTGATGCTCGACCCACGCGGTGGGCCAACGACCGGCCCGCCCAACTGGTCGAGCGGTTACATGCCGGCTCGCTATCAGGGAACGGTCTTGCGCACCGCGGGCGAGCCGATTCTCAACCTCAAGCCGTCCGATGGCACGAGTCGCGAGATGCAGCGGCGGGAGATCGACTTCATCAACGAGCTAAACGCGGTGCACGAAACGGCGCGTCCCGGTTACTCGGAACTTGCGGCACGCATTGCGAGCTACGAGTTGGCTTACAACCTGCAAGCCACAGCGCCAGAGGCGCTCGATCTTTCGCAAGAAGACCCGCGGACGCTCGAACAGTACGGCGTCAACAAACCCAAGCCGGAGTGGAGCTCCTTGGCCCTGGGACCAGGACCGTTCGGAAAACAGTGCCTCACGGCGCGGCGCTTGGTGGAGCGTGGCGTAAGGTTCGTGCAGGTTTATTCCGGTGGCGGCGGCGCAGGCGGGCAAAACTCTTGGGACGGGCATCACGGCATCGAAGAGAACCTCAAGATACACTGCCCCGAAGTGGACCAACCGATCGCCGCGCTGCTGGCCGATCTCGAGCAGCGCGGCTTGCTCGAAGAAACGCTCGTCGTGTGGGGCGGCGAATTCGGCCGCATGCCGGTGTCCGAAACCTTCAACACGGGCGGTAAACCGGGTGGCCGCGATCACAATCCCAAAGGCTTCACCTACTGGATGGCCGGCGCGGGCGTGAAGGGCGGCGTCAGCTACGGCGAAACCGACGAGCTAGGCGAAGCCGCCGTCGTACACCCGCATCACCTCCGCGACCTGCACGCCACGATCCTGCACCTGATGGGGCTCGACCACAAGCAGCTTACCTACTTTTACGGCGGGTTGGAGCAGAAGCTAACCGGCGTTGTGGAAGCGGAGGTGATTCGCGGGTTGCTGGCGTGATCAGTCCTCTCCCCGCTATTCCGCTTCAGGTTCGGGGGGAGCGTCGGAAAACGTCGCAGTTCCATCGGCTTCGGCGGTTGTGGGTTCGGGCGGTGCGTTGCTTGCCGGGTAGAGATCCCATAAACCATCCGCCGGATTGATGGCAACGGCCAGGTGGTCGTCGGACTGGGTAATCCGCTTGATCGCTTCCTTGCTCGCGTCACCCCGGTTGAAACGCACGACGATCGGGAATTTGCTGTCGTACCTACGCGAACCATTTGGCTTTACGGCCGTCTGCTTGTTGTCGACTACAAAGTAAAAAGCCTCTTTGTTACCCGTATTATCGATCGTCACGCCGAAAGTCTCTCGGAAGAGATCCCATCCCTTGTCCGATGGGCCGAAGGCGTATGTTCCTTCGTCCAACGTGTACGACGCCTCACCACCGCTACTGCCGCGGTTGAATTCAATTTGCCGGTGGAGTTCGTTAATCAGATGTTGTGTGGAACCCGGCTCCAGCGTGTACTCCCACCGGCCGGCAACCAGGTAGTTGATTGGGGCCGCGTTCTCGGCAAGATTCCTCAGCAGCACGCCGTCGATGAGCCACGTGGACAATTTCTTGGGCGCATTGGGCACCGGCGAGCCAATGCCCAGCGGCAGGTTGAGTACGAGTGCCGGATTGGAGTTGACGACTTTGATGAACCCCACGCCGCCGGTACCGACCATAAGCGGGCCGCCCGCAATCAGAAAAACTTTGTTGGCGGGAATGACGGGCATCATCACAACGGGAGTAATCCCCGTCGGATAGATGGGCGCGAATCCAGTCACGGTGAGCGCGTTCTTGAAAATCACCACCACTTCGAGCATCGGCGGCAGCATGAAATAGTATTCTTGAATTGTTACGATCACGACACTTGGTGAGAACGGAAAAATGATGGTCGACGAATGAAGCGCAGGGGCAAGTATTGCAGGGCCAATCAGCTCGGCCGCCGGCACATTCACCGTAAGCAGCGTCGCGCCGAGCAACGTCGGCGATAGCAGCCTGGCGGCGAGCGATTTTGGTCCCGTGGCCCGGCGAACGGCGTCCAGGCTGCTCGATTTGGTTTCGCCCGAATCGGGGTTTGCAGAATCCGCATCGTTCGCCTGGGCCATGTTTTCGCTGAGCGCGTCAAGGCCGGTCTTCACCTCAGCAATCCAATCGACACCGACTGTCGTGCCTTCTTTCCAGGCGGATTCCGCTTCGTTCACCTTCTCCTGCAGAGCCACAACGGAGGGATCGTTGGGAAGGCTCGCCTCCACTTTCGCAAGCTCGGCGCGGATAGCGCGAATTACCTTGGCGATTTGATCGTCAACATGTTTGATGCCCGACTCAAGGCCTTGCTTACTCAAGACGGTCGGCATCGGCGGAAGCGTTTTGGCGTTCGACTTGACTACCACCGGCTGAGTATGAACGGGCCGCTTCTTGGGACGGGGCAAGTTAGGGTCGCCGAAACTATCGGAAATACTTCCTGGCGAAGCGAGCGATCCACCCGGTAACACGTTATCTGGCACCGTAACAGGCGCGGGAGGCTCGAAATTGTCTGGCCGAGGGTAATCAAGGGGAGGGCGATAAATTGGCCGCGGGGTGATATAGCCGCCGGTAATCGGCCACGGGTTGACGGGAATAATCACTCGTGTCCCCGAATGCGAATTCGACGATTGACCGCCCCCACCGCGTTGACCCCAGCCGTGTGTATACCGTCCTCCCGAGTGACCACCTCCGTTCCCGTTTCCACGAAGAGTGTTCGGATTGGGCGCCTGCTGGATCTGGCGGACACCGCTGGGTCGATGCCTATTTCCTGAGTCTTGGCGTGGATTCTGAGTGCTATCTCCAATGTACTGCTGCTGCGGATCGGACGTCCGTGGGCCAAACTGAGCCAGCGCTATCGGCTGGCCGTCCGTTAGGTGGAGCGCAAGGATTGCTGCAACAGAGAGAAAGTGCTTATTCATCGAACGAACTCCTACGACAAGGGAAATGCGGCTTTGCAGCGCATTTGTGGTCGGGGGCGATCCTGTAGACTAAGATGCAAACCGACTCGAGTCTTTGCGCGATCTTGTCGAAGAATTCGAAATTACAGGCTGTCGCGCGTAAATCGCCGACGGCTCTCGTATGAAAACGTCCATGGAATCTGAATCGAGCCGTTCCGACTTAGCGGAATTACTAAGCCAAGCCACGGGCGGCGAGGCGGCCGCCCACGAGCAACTGCTGCGGCTCTACCGCCCCTTTTTGCGGATTTCAGCCGAGCGTCAACTTCCCGGCATGGTGAAGACCCGGGCGGATGCCTCCGACATCGTTCAGCAGACGTTGCTCGACGCCACCCGCGGGTTGGCCGATTTCCGCGGCCGAACCGAGCCGGAGTTCACGGCTTGGATCAACAAGCTGCTTGAACGAAATCTGCTGCAAAGCATCCGCAACAACACGCTCGGCAAGCGCGACGTGCGGCTGGAGCAGAATTGGGGCGACCACAGCGGATCGGCGCAGATCATGTGGCAGGCGTTGGCCGACGATGGCTCGTCGCCGTTGAGCGTGGTCGTGCGGGGTGAGGACGCGTTGCAACTGGCAATGGCACTCGACAAATTGCCGGCCGATCAGCGCACGGCCGTCGAGATGCGTTATATTGGTCAACAGTCGCTGCAGGCGATTGCCGCCGAGATGCAGCGAAGCGTCGGTTCGGTAGCCGGCCTGATCCGCCGCGGCGTCGAAGCAATGCAGGCCCATCTACCGGCCGAGTTTGGGGAACTCGCGTAAGCGATATTAAGAATAACCACGGAGTCACGGAGGACACTGAGAAGACGTAATGCAATTATGACAAATGTGTTCTCCGTGCCGCCGTGGTGAATTCTAAAGCTGGTCTTTAGTGTGAGTAATTGAACGACGCACATCATACCTCGGCGATTGAAGACGGCCCGATGGAGGCGGCGCTGGCGGACTATTTTGACCGGCTTGATCGCGGTGAGCGCGCCGATGTTTCAGAACTCGCCGCGCTCTACCCTGGCTGCGAAACGGAGTTGCGGCGTTTTCTGAGCCACGAACGCAAGCTGCGCGGCGCGGTGGCGGTAGGTGCCCCCTCCCCCGAGGAAGGAGGAGTGGGAACGGCACCGCGCGATAACTTGGTAGGCCGCACCTTGGGCGATTTCTGCCTGCGCCGTGTGATC
This sequence comes from Pirellulales bacterium, assembly GCA_040901765.1. GTDB lineage: Bacteria > Planctomycetota > Planctomycetia > Pirellulales > Lacipirellulaceae > JBBDYG01. The sequence continues at coordinate 105,016 of JBBDYG010000019.1, read as the reverse complement.
GGCCGCGGGGGCATGGGAATCGTGTGGGAGGCAGAGCAGCTTTCGCTCGGTCGCCGCGTGGCCGTCAAATTGCTGCCAAGCGGCCTGTGCGACGACCCGCGCCATCGACTTCGATTTCACAACGAGGCGCGAATCCTCGCGCAACTCGAACACCCGAATATCGTTAGTGTCATCGCCGTTGGCGAAGAGCCGGACGCATACTTTTTCGCGATGCAGTACATCGACGGCATTACGGTTGACGATTTGATCCGCATTTGGGGAAACGAAGCGCCAAACACCGACGCAGAGACGCGGCTCGGCGCCGCACTCGTCGACACGGATGCCGACGATCAGCCGCCGCCGGTCAATACGCCGCTTTCTGGTGAAAGTCTGCTCTGGATTTCACTCGCTGCCGAGCGTCATGAGCGGTATAACACCAGCGCGCGGATTGCGGCCGAGGTTGCCGACGGACTGATGCACGCGCACGAATGCGGCGTATTGCATCGCGACGTGAAGCCATCGAACGTCCTACTGGACAAGAACGGCGTTGCACGATTGTCGGATTTCGGACTGGCGCGGATGTACGGCAACGCCACGTTGACGGCGACGGGCACGATGCTCGGCACCCTGCGCTATGCCAGTCCCGAACAACTTCGCGGCACGCCGACCGCGCTCGATGAGCGAAGCGACGTGTATTCGCTGGGGGTCATGTTGTGGGAAATGGTCGCCGGCAAGCGGTTGTTCGAGGCGGAGGACCGAAACTCGATCATCAGCCAGGTGTTGAATGTCGAAGCGCCGCGCCCCTCGTCACTCGAAGCCAAAGTGCCCCGCGATTTGGAGACTGTCATTGCCCGCGCGCTCGCCAAAGAACCGGCGGATCGATACGTTTCCGCGCGCGACTTTGGGGGCGATTTGCGGCGGTACCTCGGCGGCCGGCCGATCAAGGCACAGCCGATTTCGCTCGCGGAGCGCACGTTCCGCTGGGCGAACCGCAATCGGGTGTTCGCAACATCGGCAGTGGGTTCGTTGGTGGTGCTGGCCGCTGTGGCGCTGTTGGCCAGCGGCTTGGTTTGGCGGGCCAACTCACGAACAACCGCGGCGCTCCGCACGAGCCAGACCAACGAAGATCGGGCACGCCAGAGCGCCGTGGCTGCACAGGCGAGTGCGCGCGGGTCGCGCGAGTTGCTGTATGCCGCGGATATGTCATTGGCCGGAGCGGCCTGGAACAAGAACGAACCCGCGCAGGTGAAAATGCTGCTGGACGGTTACCGGGACGATAGTTCACCGGCGGATGATCCGCGCGGTTTTGAATGGTACTTCCTGGATCGTCAGACTCGACGTCAGTCCGAATTGTTATTCTTGAACGACGAAGCGCTCTACCTGATTCAATTCGTCGGAGACGGCGGCCAGTTTTTGACGGCGGGTAAGGACGCCAATGTCCGCTGGCATGACAGCGCCACGGGGAAAGTCGTGCGCAGCCTCGAGACCGGGCAGAAGGAAGTCAACTGTGTCTCCTACAATCTGTCTGAAACCATAATCGCCACGACGAGCGATGACGGCACGCTCAAGATTTGGGACGCGATCACCCTTTCATTGCTGCATTCGATCAAGGCGTACAACGGCATATGTTACTTCGCGAAGTTTCTCAACGACGAGTTGGTCCTCACCGGCGGAGAGAGCGAAGTCCATCGACTTTTCAATGCGGCCAGCGGTGAACTTGTGCGCGAGTACGAGTCTCCGGATGCAAATTTGACGGTCAACCAGTCGCCAACGTCGTGGGACGCACATGTTGGCAGGTCGGGTGAGCACTTCTGGACGGCAAGTGGTGCCGCTAGCGGCATTGATGAGGGAGTCTATGAATGGGACGTTGCTAAAGGCGAATCGCGGAGAATTTGCAAGGAATCCGAAATTTGCCGCGTGCTGGCCGACCGCTCGGAGCAATTCTTGTTCATCAATTCGATCGACGGGAACGTACGCGTTTTGGATGTGGAGAGTGGTGCCGAACGATGGTCGACTCGACTCGACAACTCGCTCGAAGCGCTGGCCCTCTCGCCGGACGAGAGCCGAATTGCGGCTGGCGACCGAAACGGGCAGGTCTATCTCTGGAACCTGGACTTAGGCAATCCGGAAGCGGTCGTAACGTCCAAGACACCGGAGAAATTCTCGGTCCATGATCGGGACGTCTACAGCATCGTGTTCTCGCCCGACGGCAAGTCACTGCTCACCGCGAGCCGCGATGGCTCCGTGCGACGGACCCCGTTCGAGGCACCGACCGAAGCTTTCCGCGAGATCGCGTGGATGTCCAAGAAAACGGACTGCGCCGCGGTACCCGGGACCAATCTGGCTGTCGTCACGGGGCCGCTCGAAGTCCACGACCGTTCGGTGGGTAAGTTGATCAGAACTCTGTCGCCAGATTCCTATCAGGCAGTGGCTGTCAGTTCCGATGGCACGCTGGCTGCCGCTGGCTCCGCCACTAGAGTGGACGTCTGGAGTCTCGCGACGGGTGAGCGGAAGCTTCGTGTTGACCAGCAGCGCAGGTCGACAAGAAGTCTGGATTTTTCGTCAGATAATTCGCTGCTCGCTGTATGGAGCAATGAGGCTCACAGCAGTCGCACGGACGTCGTCGAAATCGCGACGGGAAAGTCCGTCCGCTATACCGACCCCGAAAACTCTTCGCAGGGCGCTTATTTCTGCGCCGGCGACGGCTTGATCGAGCTATGCAGCACACCCTACCAACTCACGTTCTGGACCATTCCGGATCGTGATATCCGCTGGCAGACGAAACCGATGGATACGCGTATTAGCAGAGCGGCTCCATCGCCCGATGGGAAGCTGCTGCTTGCCGCCCAGCGCCGAGCGCTGCAGCTCATCGACTGTGCCACGGGCGCCGTTCGCTATGAAGTGCCTGTCGACTATTCGATCGAGTCGGTTGTATTTCTCGGCGACGGCCGCAGTTTTGTGATCGCCGGCAGGGAGGGCCAGATTAGTATTTGGAATACGGGCACCGGGCAGCGGTTGTTCGAGATTGCCAACATTGGTACGGCCATCAAATCAATACGGTCGTTGAAAAACGGCTTTATGGTGTTGACGAGTAGGGTGAAAGAGGGCCGCACCGAGCTTGTGTGGCTGGAGTTCTAAAATCATCGCACTAAACCGTCAAAGGCATTCGAGTGAACAACCACAGGCAGGTAACGCTATTGGCGGCGTTGACCATGGCGATGACTCTGTCCGCCGCCAGCGCAGTCACCCCCGTGCCTTCCGCCGACGGGCAGTTCTGGGACATTCAAGACACCTCCACCTGGTCGCAAGATAGCGGAGGAATCGCCACGGGTGGTCGGTCGTATCCGTTCAATGGCTTTGGTTACCTGAAGCTCCAAGTACGTCGAGCCGACAACACGCCGCTGGTCCGCACTCAGTACTTGTACGGGTTCGGTCTGCAGTTTGACGGGGACGAGCGGTTCGACTCCATCACCCCAGTGTTCTCCGAAGGCATCGTCGTTGCGAGGGCGATCTACGCTCCGAAAGCGACGAGCTACCTGCGCTATTTCGACACCTTTACGAACGTGACCGACGAAGATCGCGTGCTGGAGGTCGCCTGGGGTGGAGCGGTGGGCGCATTCGACGATGGCGGCCGTGCAGCGGTCGCGGCAACGTCCAATGGTGATCGGCAAATCGACACCGCCGACACCTTCGTCACCGTCATGCAGAACGCACGCGATGTGACGGACCCCATGCTTGGGCCTTCGGGTCACGGGCCATCGGCGCACGTGCTAGGCTCAAATGCCGCGGGTCTGCTTACTTCAGTCGGCGACATGTACGCCGATCCGTTCGTCGACAAGTGGCCGGGGTACGATCCCGCGCACATCGGGTATGTGTTCACGCTCAGGCTCAAGCCGGGCCAGACGGCCTCGCTGATGACTTTTGTCGTCAAAGGCCTCAGCGAAGTCTACGATCCGCGGGGCGGATTCCCGGTGACGATCAAGGATGGTCTGGTGGCGACCGGCTTTGAAGCCGTGTACGCGGGCGATGACCCGAAGATCCCCGCTGCAGGATCGGAGATCGCGCGGGTGACCGACTTAGCCCGCCAACTGGTGAACGCCCCCGATCTGCGCGGATTGACGCCGCGGCAACGCGCGCAGAGCGTCAACTGGAAGCTACCGGCCCAGGCGGCGCTCCCGACGTTCACCGTCTACGAGAAAACCGTGTCGCAACTGCAACAGGCGATGACAAGCGGCGATACCACCGCAGAGGACATCGTCCGAGAGTACCTTGCGCGCGCGTCGGTGTACGATCGCAACGGCCCCACGTTTCGCGCGATCCTATCGCTCAACCCGCGCGCCGTCGCCGATGCTCGGGCCAGTGACGCGGAGCGCGCGGCCAGCGGCGCACGCGGCCCGTTCCACGGCGTGCCGGTGCTCTACAAGGACAACATCGACGTCGTCGGGCTGCCCACGACGGGCGGCTCGCGGGCGCTGATCGATCATCGCCCGCGACTCGATTCCCGGGTCGCGGCCGGCATGCGCCGCGGCGGCGCGATCGTGCTCGGCAAGGCGAATCTCGACGAGTTTCCCTTCGGCGATTTCGGCATCAGCACCGTCGGCGGCACGATCGGAAACGCTTACGACCCCTCGCTCAGTACCGCGGGATCGAGCGGCGGCAGCGCCACCGCAGTGGCGGCCAGCCTCGCGCCGCTTGCTTTTGGCACCGACACGTGCAACTCGCTCTCGAATCCGGCCGCCTTCGCGTCGCTGGTCACCATCCGGACGACCCGCGGACTCACGAGCCGGGCTGGCGTGATGCCGCTCAACAACTACAACGACGCCGTGGGACCGATGGCCAAATCGGTCCGCGATGTGGCGCTCGCGCTCGATCTTGTCACCGGGTCCGACTCCGACGACCCCGCAACGGCCGACGCCGACGCGCATATCAGTGGATCGTTCGCGAAGGGCTTGGAAGCGGCGACACTCAAGGGCGTTCGGATCGGAGTGTTGCGGCAGCGATTTATCGGTGTGACCGGCGAACGCGAAATCGCCAATCACATGGACCGCGTGGTGAAGGAATTCGAGGCGGCGGGCGCGACGCTCTTCGATGTCGCCATTCCCAATTATGACGCGAAGTATCTCGCGGCGCGCGGCAGCGCGCCGGGATCGCTCAAGGCCGGATGGACGGCGTACCTGTCTCGCGGCGCCAAGGCAGGCGACAAGGTGCTGACGATCGACGACCTGCTGGCATCGGGCAAGCTCGCGCCGGCCAGCGTGCAGCGTTTCAAGGCCGCGCTCGAACCCGTGCCGTCGGGCGCTGCTCTCGATGAGGCGACTCGCAAATTCATCGCCGGTCGCGAAGCGTTCCGGCAGATTTTCGTGGACCTGATGGACGAGCACCGCGTCGACGCGCTACTCTATCCCGCCAACCAAGCGCGCCCCCACACGCACGAGGGCGGGCTGGAACGGTATGGCGGCGAACCGGGTACCTGCCACGAGAGCGCGGCCACCGGCCTACCGCAGGTCACGGTCCCCGCCGGCTTCATCGGCGGCCGCTATCCCGTCGGCGTGTCGCTGCTCGGCCGCTCATGGGACGACCGAAAGCTATTGGAAATGGCAGCCGCCTACGAGCGCGCCACATGTCACCGGCGTCCGCCGGATGCGGTTAAGTAGGAAGAAACCGGTTCAGCCGGAGGCACCAGGCAGCCGCCGTCAGCACCAGCAGCACCAAGGTCGCCGGCTCGGGAACGGCACTGCTCGGAAATGAGCCGGCGTCGGCCCCAATACCCGGAGACACTGCGCCGAAATTCGCTTTCCAAAGGTTATAGTTTAGGGTGTCGCCCAGCGTGTCTCGCCACACGGTGTAGTCGGCGGCATCGACGACGCCGTTTTGATTGTAGTCGCCGAGGAGACCTGCTGCGGCGAGACTTAGCTCGCCGGTGGTGTAAAGCTGCGATGTATTCCACGCCAGGCCGGCCAGCGTCGGCAGTTGCAGCGTGTCAAACGTGCCACTGAGAGTGCCCCAATCGAGAATGTCGAACGAATCGCCGAGTGACGGATTGAAGCCGTTGATCAGCGATAATTCGAGGGCGCCGCCGAGTGCCAGTTCGCCGGTGACATTCAGTCGGTCGTATTGGCTTGCGGCCGCGACGCCGCCGAGCTCGAGCTGAAGTGCTGCGTCGGAACCAAACGCCACGTCCCCGGCGAACTGGACCGCGGCCGCGCTGTTGCCGGGTTTGAGGTCGCCTTCGAAGTTGACCGTTCCGGGACCGGTGAACGTGCCGGCGCCGGAGACGCTGCCGAAGAAGACCGTGAAGGCGCCGGCGCTGGTGCGAATTTGGCCCTGGTTGGTCACATCGTCAAAGAAGGTGGTTGGGCCGCCGCCGGCCGAAATGATCTTGCCCGTGGCGGAATTGGTCACGTCGCCGACGACGTTGGCCGCGCCGCTGAAGTTCATCGTGCCAGTGTTCACGAGCCCGGTACGCGCGATGAGCGTCCCGTTGCCGGAGATGAATCCGGCAGCGTTGTTAGTGAGATTTTGGGTGAACTCGAGTTGTCCGCCAAAGAGACTCACCTGACCGGAATTGGTATTGTTGGCGCCGGTGAGCGTGAGCGACCGGCCCGGTTCAGCGCGGAGCTCGCCAGTCGCCGCGTTCTGCAACCTCCCGCCGATTCGCCCGTCGCCGGTCACGAGCCCTTGATTGGTGACGCCGAGCGTGACGTTGACCGCCACGTCGTGGGCCAGATCGAGCGTGCCTCCAAAGAGGCCGCCTGCGCCGATGGTGAGGGCCTGATTGGTGACGTTGAGCGTGCCCCGGTTCAGATGTAGGTTCGATCCATTGACCAGTCCTCCGACGGTGAAGGTTCCACCGTCGAGCGTGACGGCCTTCGTCAACGTGGCCGTGCCTTCGATTGTCAGGCCTTTTCCTGTGGAGATGGCTGGCTCCGGTCCAAAGAGATCCACGATCGCCGCATCCGCGCCGACGGTGCGATTGCCGGCGAGTTGAATCGTGCCAGAATTGAAATTGAACGTGCCTGCTGGATCATAGCCGTTAAAGCGGAGCGTGTCGCCCGAGAGATTAACAGTGCCCTGATTGAAAATTGCGGCGCCCGCTACGTGTACGAGCGCTCGATCTTCGATGTTGAGCGTGCCAAGGGCCCCATTACCGAAGATGAGATCGGCGCCCACGTTCCATGTAGAACCTGCGCCCCGCACCGTGGCGGTTCCAGTGGAAGCGCCGACTCCGACGGTAAGGTAACTGTCATCGCTGGTGGCCAGTGTGCCCCCACCGGTGATGAGCAGCGCCGACGATCCACCAGATGCGCCGATGACAAGAAGCTGTAAGGAGAGAGCGCCAGCGCCACTTTTGGTCATCGTACCTGCGGTTAGATAAAGATTGTTTGGGTAGGTCAGCGTCTTCGTCGCATCGACCTCGATCGTGCCGCCACCGGAGCCAAGCGTGATGCCGCGGGTAGCAGCCAGGGTGAAGCTCTGGGTCGCTCGGAGCGTGCCTCCATCGAGCACGAGTTGCTGAGAATTAAACGAGAGAGGTGGCGTCCCCAGATTGGCATCCGCGCTGATGGCGAGCGTTCCGCCTCCAACGTTGGTCTGACTGGTGTAGGAATTCGTTCCCGATAGCGTCGTCGTGCCGGGACCAATCTCATAGACGCCGCCGGGACCAGAAATCGGCGTCGCGAACGTGAGATTGCTGGTGTGATTGAGTCTTAGTTGGCCAAATCCGGCGCCGAACTGGACGGCGGAGGCTTGTAGCACGCCCGCAGTGCCCCCATTGCCGATATTCACATACCCAGTGCTGCCGGCGAGCGTGGCGATCTCGAGCGGCAATGTTCCATTGCCGACGGCCAGTGTGCCGCCGTTGGCCAATGTCAGCGTCCCGGTGGCGCCTCGTCCCACCACAAAGCTCGTCGTCGCATTGACTCTGGACCCGCCGCCGGTGATCAAAAAAATGGAAGTACCGGCGACGGAGTACCCGACGACCGTCGCGGGGACCGTGACAATGCCGCCACTCTGGACTGTCGTCGTGGCCACGCCCAGGCCTTCAAAGTTGAGGATAAAGTCCTCGGTGACCGTGAGTCCACCGCCGTTCACTTCGAGATTTCCGCCCCCCGCGTTCACGCCGACTCGCATCCGCCGGACGCTCGCGCCGGGCGCCGAAAGTTGAGCCGTGCCGCCGTTCTTGATTTGCGCATCGAAAGTGGTCCCGCTGGCGGAGTTCGGCACGCCCAGCGTCCAGTTCGCCGCCGTGTTCCAATTGCCGGTGCCGGCGTTCCAGATCGTTTGTGCAGAAAGGCTTCCTGCTGCAGCGAAGAGGCAGCCGGATACGAGCACTCGGCAACCAGCACAAAGTTTGAAATACGTAGATCGCGAGAAGCGGTTCATGGATTCTTTCGGATTAAAGATTGGAGTTCCAAATGGTGTCCGCGCATGGTGATAGTCTGCGATACTGAAATGCAAAACGCGCTGGCCAGCGCGATCAGCAGAAGAGTGGATGTCGCCGGCTCGGGAACGACAGCCGCTTCGTTCGCGCCGCCGCCGAGCGTCGCGCCGAAATTTACTCGCCACACAACGAGGTCACCGGAGTCGATCGCGCCGCTGCCATTGCCATCGGCAATTAGAATTGTCGTCGAGCCACGCGTGTTGCGCCACACGGTGTAGTCGGCGGCGTCGACGGCGCCGTTTTGGTTGTAGTCGCCCGCGAGCGCGGCGGGCCCGATGACCGACAGCACGCCCGTGGTATAAAGCTGGGACGTGTCCCAAACGAGCGTGCCCCCGAGCGTCGGCAATTGGATCGATAAGAACGTCCCGCTGAGCGCGCCGCCCCAGTCGAGAATGTCGAATGACTGGCTGCCGCGCGGCACGTAGCCGTCCGGCAGCGACACTTGGAGCGCGCTGCCGAAGATCCCGCTGACCAGGCTGATGTTGCCGGTGACGGCGAGCTTGTCAAAGCTCGCCGGCGAGGCCAGTTCGATTCGCATCTTTGCATTAAAGGAGTGCGTGTAATTGCCGATAATGCGCAGCGTGCCGGGCGAAGCTCCGGCGGGAGCGATAGTTCCCCCCCCAACGAGAACGTTGCCGACGATCGTGCCGTCGCCCCGGAGCGTTCCGAGCGTCCCGATGGTCATGCCGTCGGCGGCGGACAGGACGCCGCCGTTCTGCAGAATCAGCGTGCTCGTGCCCATGCCCGACTTACCCATCGTGAACTCACCGCTCACATTCCAACTCGAACTCGAGCCATCGATGAGGACGCCGCCGTTCGAGCCAGTCCATTGGGCGATGCGGCCGATGGCGCTGGAGACCACGCCGCCGGCGGTGATGTAGAGCGCGCCGGCTCCGGAGCTGCCGACAGCCAGCTCGTTGATATTGGTCCACACGGAGCCGGCGTCAACGACGATCGCCGTTCCGCTGGAGCCAGCGCCGGAGGCAATGTAGCCGTTGTCGCTTGAAACATTGCCGCCGCCCGAGATCGTGAGATCCCCGGAACCGAAGAGGCCCACGTTGAGGTCGCCCGAGTTAGTCCACCTCGAATTCGAGCCCGCTACGGTTGCCGTGCCAATCGAGTGATCGAGCCGGCCGATAAAGCCGTGTCTGTTCGCGACCACGCCGCCGCCGGTGATGTTGAGCGTGCCGTCGCCGGATCTGCCTATGCTAAGATCGAGAGAGTTGTTCCAACCCGAGCCTGGGCCATCGACGAAGGTCGAGCCCCTTGCTCCGGGGTTGAAGCCGAGATTGCCAGTGAGGTTCGAGACCGTGCCGCCGTCAGTGATGTACAGTATGCCGTTCCCGCTAATGCCTACGGTGACGAGAACGGAGTTCAGCCACCGCGAGTTCGCGCCACTTACGGTGACGCCGCCGATGGAGCCGGATAAATCAGCGATGCGGCCAGAACTATTCGAGACCAAGCCGCCGCCGATGACGCTGAGTGTGCCCGCACCGGTCCGGCCCACATAGAGATCGTCGCTGTTCGTCCACCTCGAATTCGCGCCCGCGACGGTGGCCGTGCCGATCGAACCGGCGCCGTCGCCGATGGAGCCGAAGCTGTTCGAGACCATGCCGCCGTTTTGAACGCTCAGCGTGCCAATGCCGCCGAACCCCACGTTAAGACTGCCGCCGATGTTCCACACAGAATTCGTGCCATTTACCGTGGCCGTACCGGTGCCACTACTGCCGAGGCCGATTATGCCATCCCAGCCAACATGGACCCCCCCATTGTTGATGATTCGTAGCGCGCCGGCCCCTCTGTCGCCCACTAGGAGGAAGACATTGAACTGGGCATCACCGGCAGAGACTTCCAGCGTGCCGCTGCTACCCGAATTACTGCCGAGATACATATTGTCAGCGCGAGCGCCAGGATCGAACAGTTGCGCCGTGCCGCCGTTGTTTATCTCCGCAACGGTAACGATATTGGGCACGCCGGCGCTCCAATTGGCGGCGACGTACCAGTTTCCCACGCCACTGGCGACCCAGAAGGTTTCCGCCGAGGCGCTGCCAGTCGCCAGAAGCCAGGCGAGCAGAAGTGTTGCGACCAGTACCCCGGCTGGGCCGCTCTGCATGAACGAACGGATTTTCGTGGATTTCATATTACGAACCTTGTTGCAGGAGGATGAGAGGCATCGACCGATGTGACTAACAAAACCGAAACCCGCGCTTGGTCGCCAACAGCAACACGCGCTGATCAAAGCAGTAGTGATACCTGCCAATCGATTGGGGGTGGCTGGGGTCGCAGCGCAGCGAAGCCCCCAGCAGCACCGCTGGGGGCTCGCGGACTCGACCCCAGCCACCCTGCACGAGTGTTAGACGGTATCACTACCATCAAAGCAGCAAGTTTTGCGTCGAACGCGATTTGCATTACAATTAAAAAATCATCGCCCCTAAGCGCGCAAACCGAGCGCCGCGGGAGATGCCGGGCCGGTGAGGCGGGCACACACCGAAGGTGGGTCGGCTTGGCGGTAAGCCTCACCGGCCGCTTATTTTGCTCAAGTGCGTCTGCGCCGCAATTTCCGCCAAACGATCAGCGGCAGGCCCAGCGCCAGCAGCGCGAGACTCGCCGGCTCGGGGACGGCGGCGTTGGCTTCAGAAAACGCCACGGCCCCTGCCCCGGCGGCCGTGGCGCCGAAATTAGCGCGCCATGTGGAGTATTCTGCGGGCGTGCCGGCTTGGTTCCGCCACACGACGTAATCGGCGGCATCGACGACGCCGTTGCCGTTGTAATCGCCGGGTACGACTCCCGGCGCGGCGGTGAGCGTTACTTCGCCGGTGGTGTAGAGATTGGTGAGATTCCAGAGATACGGACTGGACACAGTGAAAGCTCCGGTGGGCGTGACGCCGGTCCAATCGAACAGGTCGATCGTCCGGCCGCTTTGGGTGGCGACGTCGACGCCGGGCGCGAAGGCGAGCTCCAGCGTGCCGCCGAGCGCCACGGGAATGCCCGGCTCAAAGGAGATCGTCGAATTCCAGGCGTCCGAGTCAAACACGAAGTGCAATGCGCTGGTGGCGTCGGCGACCAGATGTTGTTGAACGACGACGGGCACAAGTCCGGTCGACGGAAAGACGAAGGGATTACCGTCGTAGTCGCGAATTACCAAAGACATCCCCGCCGTGAGATCAAGCCCAGCAATACGGCCGTTGGGCTGAATCATATTGTGCATCGTCGCGCCCGTAAGCGTCGCGTATTGAAGATTTGCTCCGCGCGCGTCAACTCCTGTGAGGTTCGCGTTGGCAAGATTCGCTCCAGGGTACACAAAAATCCCGCCCTGGTCGTCGTAATACAAGAAGCCTGCCAAATCGCCGTTAACGAGGTTTGCGTGCCCGAGGTCCGCGTTAGCGAACGTGACGTTATTCAGACGTGCATCAGCAAAATCCTGGCCAGCGAAATCGCCGCCGGTGAAGTCACCGCTCAGCTTCACCCCGCGCAAATTATGAGCTTGGTAACTGGCGGTCGAGTAGAGTTGGGCAGCCGTAATGCCCGTCGCTCTCAAATCTGCATCACGCACTACAGCCGCGGAAAGGTTGACGCCGGCCAGCGATGTATGGCCCATGTGCGTGCCAGCAAGAAACGCCCCGCTGAAGTCGGCGTTTTGCAGTATGGCGCCGCCGAAGTAGGAGTTCGGCAGATATGCGTGGTCAAAGCTCGCGTTGGCGAGATTGGCGTGGGCAAAAACGATGTCGGGAGCATTGATGTGATCGAAACGTGCGCCGGTCAATGTGGCGCCCCCAAAATTCGCATATGTCAGATTCTGGCTGGCGAAGTTCCCTGCCGCCAGATTGACTCCCCCCAAGCCGATGCCGGCAAGATTGCGGGCCTGATAACTGGCCGTGGAGGCGAGCTGCGACATGGTCAGATTGGTAGAGCTGAATTGCGTTCTAAGCACGACGGCATCGCTTAGGTTCGCGCCCGTCAGGTCACCATAGACAATCCCATATTCATTTTGGTAAGGAGCGAAGCTCGCATTGGTGAGGTTGGCCTGGCTCATATCCGCATTGGTCAGAATGACGGCTTCCCCGTACGCGCCGGTAAGATCTGCGCCGATCAGGTAGCCCATTGTGAGGTCGCGGAACGTCAGGTTGGCTCCGGGCACGGCATTCACGCCCGCGCCGCCGGGAGTGAGCATCGTGCTTGGCTGCTTTCCCTCGCTGGGGTCGGCGGGGTTAATGTACTCCCACTGAAAAACGTCGGCGCGCGTGTTCAGGGCCGGTGCGAAAAGCGCGAGCAGCGTGGCTAGTGACGCTGTAACAAGGAACGTCAAGTGTTTCGTCATGGGATACTTCTTTCGGTTTTGCGGATTGATCCGCGATCAAATTACTAAAGAATCTCACGCAGAGGCGCAGAGAACGCAGAGAAAACAGTGTGCAGTTCCGATCTCCGCGAACTCTGCGCCTCTACGTGAGCTTTCTCATTTACAGTTTCAATAAAACAGTCATTGGTCGGTGCGCGCCACGTGTGCCGCCACTGCCGGATTGCCGCGAGCTGCGCCAAACAATTAGCGGCAGACCAAGAGCCAAGAGCGCGAGCGTCGTCGGCTCGGGCACAACGGGGGTCAGCAGAAACGCGTGTCGCTCGCCACCGATCACCCCCTGTCCCGTAATCTGTCCTGCGTCGTTTATTCCCCTTCCAAACAGCAACTCCCAACCGGAGAGCGGATCGATCAGCGTGTTCAAATCCACCATGCCAGGACCGCTCGTGTACAGAAAGGCGTGGTAGGTGGCGTCTGCGGTCGTCTGGGAATAGCCTGTAACCTCACCGTTGTTGTTCATGCCAATCCCATAGCTGTCTGTTCCACCGAGCGTTCCCAGATCGTGCATCGTGCCGTCGTATAGATAGGCGTGGTAGGCGGCGTCGCCGATCGTGTAGGACTGGCCAGTCACCTGACCGGAGTTGTTAATGGCATTCCCATAACTGTCGGTTCCACCGAGCGTTCCGAGGTCGTTCATCGTGCCGTCGTACAGAAATGCGTGGTCGGCGGCGTCGCCCGTCGTTTGGGAATAGCCAGTCACCTGACCGCTGACATTGATCGCATTCCCATAGCTGTCTGTTCCTCCGAGTGTTCCCAAGTCGTGCATCAGGCCGTCATAGAAAAAGGCGTGCGAGGCAGCGTCTTCGATCGTAGAGGAAACGCCTGTCATTTGACCGCTATTGTTAATGCCAGTCCCATAGCTGGAAGTTCCACCGAGCGTTCCCAAGTCGCGCATCGTGCCGTCGTACAGAAACGCATGACTGGAAAAGAAGTCCGTTCCGGTCGTGTAGGAATAGCCTGACACCTGACCACTGTCGTTGATGCCAATCCCATTGCTGTCTGCTCCACCCAGCGTTCCCAGGTCGTGCATCGTGCCGTCGTACAGAAAAGCGTGGACGGCGGCGTCTCCCGTCGTGTGGGAAAACCCTGTCACCTGACCGCTGTCGTTGACGCCATTCCCATTGCTGGATGTTCCACCGAGCGTTCCCAGGTCGGTGACGTGATACACAGGTGGTGAGGCAGCCGCTGCATCTCGAATTCCCATGCATGTCACGATCGCCAAAAGCAAAATGATGCGATAATCCGGTCGATACATTAACATGAGCGTGTTTTCCATTTCTGGTCTGCGATATAATCAAAAAGTCATCGCCCGTGAGCGCGCAAACCGAGCGCCGCGAGAGATGCCGGGCCGGTGAGGAGCTTGCTTGGCGGTAAGCCTCACCGGCCACTTTTTTTCTTCACTTCACTTCCACTGGCGGTTTCGTCGTCGGGTTCTCGTCAGTGATCTTCAACAGTTCCTCCGCCTCCGCCCGGAAGCGGCGGAGTTGCGCGACATCAGTCTGCCACGTCTGTCCTTTCTCCATCGCTTGCACTGCCCGGTCGTAGCATTGGCGGGCTTGTTCCTTTTGGCCCAGTTGCCAGTTGGACATTGCGAGGAAGAACCAATCGATGGCGTCCGGCCAGGGAAGCTCCCCGCCCTGGCTATTTGTTCCGAGTTGCAGGGACTTATCAAAAGCAATGCGCGCTTCCTGCCATTGACTTTCCCGGTAGCGCGCGATGCCTAGTGCGGTCCAACGCTTGCTGGCTTGCGGTTCCAGCTCGACGCCTTTCGCGGCCAACTCCACCGCTTGGCGAATGTTGCGATGGTCTGCGTCTGGTCGGTTGCTGTGAATCATCGCCAAGTCTGTATAGGCCCTGGAATAGTTGGGCTCCAGTTTGATGGCTTGCTCAAATGCGGTAATCGCCTCGTCGTGCAAGCCTTTTTGAGCGAGCGCGCCGCCGAGATTGGCATAGCAGCTCGAGGAGTTCGGCGCGAGCTCAATCGCCTTTCGGAAGCAGGCAACGGCCTGATCGAGTTGGCCCAAATGTCTGTAACCGCTGCCCAGGAGCATGCGGGGATGGGCGCTCGCCGGTCGAAGAGCGACGGCCGCCCGCATATACCCGATCCCGTCCCGGGCATCATTTTGCGACTCCCGCCAGATGAGGGCCACGCCCAAGCGAAGGTTGATCCAGTAGTCGGCCGGGTATTTCCATTGAGCCCGCCGGAGAACAAGTTCCTGCTCGCGCTCTTTGCCGCTCGCCCAGAGCGCCGCGTATAAAAGGGTCAAGGTGGCGGCCGGCTGCCGGTCCAGGTCCGCAGACGTCACGAGATTGGCCAAAGCCGATTGATCCTTGCGAGCCGTTGCCTCCCGCATCCGCTGCCGCCACGGATCGGGATCTGCGGCGTGGAGCACATCGATCAGCCGGCGAGTCCCGGCTTCATTCGTGTCGATGCTTCGAACTTCGATTCCCTTGCCCATGCTTCGAACGGCGAGCCAGTCATCGAGCGCCGGCAACAGTGCTGCCGCGATTGCCCGGCGAGCGGTGATCCGCTCTACGGCCTCACTCACCGGCAGCGCGTCGACGTCGATCCCGGCTTGGCGAAATGCAGCCGCGTATTCCTGGTCCGCCTGGGCGGCTAAAGGGAGTGCGGTATGGGTCACCCAAACTGTTCCACTCTTGGCACGGATATCCTCAAGTCGCTGGACGAGTTCCAGGTCGACCAATGCGCGCCGGGCGCGCTGTTGGATGTCCGAAGGCGCCTCGCCGGTGGCAAGAGCCGGCTCTGCCCTCCGGGCCGATGCCAGCGCATCGGACCACTTCTCCGCCTGTTCGAGCCGTGCCACCTCGTCCAGGATCAGCTCAATCTGGACCGATACTCGCGCCTGCCGGGCTGTCCGCTCCCGAGCCAATTGCTCCTCGCGAGCGGCACGATCGCGTGCTGCCCAACCGACGCCGCCGCCCAGCAACACGAGGAAGAAAAGGCTCAACGCGCCAGTGGCCAATGCGGTTCTGTTTCGCCGGGCGAATTTGCGAAAGCGGTACGCCGCTGAGGGTGGACCTGCCTCGACCGGTTCGTCATGCAGATGGCGCTCGATGTCGGCGGCGAAGCCGCTGGCCGTCTCGTAGCGGCGGTTGCGGTCCTTTTCGAGGGCCTTCATCACGATCCAGTCCAGTTCGCCCCGCACGTCCTTGCTCAATCGGGCTGGCT
Source organism: Pirellulales bacterium (assembly GCA_040901765.1). Taxonomy (GTDB): domain Bacteria; phylum Planctomycetota; class Planctomycetia; order Pirellulales; family Lacipirellulaceae; genus JBBDYG01. The sequence goes on along the minus strand of JBBDYG010000019.1, from coordinate 89,053 downwards.
CGGTGTGCCGATTGGCGGCGATGGAGGCCAAAGTAGTAGGCACACTCCGTGTGCCGTCCGTTCCGACCCCAGCCTGTGCAACGGCCACGGCACGCGGAGTGTGCCTACTACTTAGCTGCGACAATCGCGTGCTGGGTTTGGGCGGCTCCTCCTCACGAATGATTCGCAGCATCTCGTCGAATGCTGCCTCATGCAGCCGTTTTCCCTCAAACGGCGTCGACCCGGCCAGCAGCTCGTAGAGCAGCACGCCCAATGAATAGATGTCGCTGCGGGTGTCGACGTCGAGCTGGTTGAACTTCGATTGCTCAGGACTCATGTACTCCATCGTCCCCAGCACCTGGCCGAACTCGGTGAACATCGTCCGCTCGGTGAGCTTTTGGGCGGTCGCCTTGGCGACGCCGAAGTCGATCACTTTGGGAACGGCCTGATTGTCGTACTCCGCCACGAGCACGTTGTTGGGCTTGATATCGCGATGGATGATGCCCTTCTGGTGAGCATGCTGCACTGCCTGGCAGACCTGCACGAACAGCTCCAGCCGGGCGCGGAGCGAAAGCTGCTTCTCGTCGCAATACTTGGTAATCGGCACGCCCTTTACTAGCTCCATGACAAAGTACGGCCGGCCGGAGTGAGGGAGTTGGGACTGGGGGCTGGGGGCTGGTGCGGAGGCAAGATTGTTTTCTTCCCCAGTCCCTAGCCCCCAGTCCCTAGCCCCTTCCCCCGTTGTGCCGGCGTCCAGCACCTTGGCGATATTCGGATGGTCCATCATCGCCACGGCCTGCCGCTCGGCCTCGAAGCGGGCAATGACCTGCCGCGTGTCCATCCCCGGCTTGATGATCTTGAGCGCGACCGTCCGCTGGAGCGGCTCGGTCTGCTCGGCCATAAAGACCACGCCCATGCCGCCTTCGCCGATTTGTTGCAAAAGCTTGTAGGGGCCGATGACGGAGCCGGGGCGCTCGCTAATAGGATGATTCACTGTGGCATCGAGTCCGGCTGGCGGTGTATCGAGGATGAAGCTTTCCTGGCGATCATGCTCGGCAAGCAGCCGCTCGACCCGCCCGCGTAGCTCCGCGTCGGCCTGACAGGTCTCGTCCAGCAGCGCCGCCCGCTCGCTCGGGAGCTTCTCTAAGGCAAGGTGAAAGACGCTCTCTTCGTTCATCATGGTTCTCCAGGCCGCCAAGGCCTCTGCAGGTATAGGCGCGAAACGGTCCGCAAAAGCACCATCGGCTTTTTGAATTTTTTCGCCGCTGGCTCTCAGAACGTGTTTTATAACGCTAAGTTGTTTTCACCACGGCGTCACGGAGGACACGGAGATTCGCCACGCGGCCCCCTCCCCCCGAAGACGGGGAGGGGGAGTTTCCAAACATGTTCTCAGGGGCTACGAACCTCAGCCTGGAGCCAGGCGCGGGCATACGCCCAGTGTCGGTCGGCCGTAGTCGGGGAGATTCCGAGAACCTCGGCCGCCTCTTCGCCCGTCAGCCCAGCGAAATAGCGTAGTTCTACTAGCTTGGCCTTGACGGGATCTGCGGTGGCCAGTTTCTTGAGCGCTTCGTCGAGAGCGAGAAGTTCTTCGTCCGGCTGCGGCGCGGCCACGGCCTCGAGTGGCTGTCGCCGCCAATCACCGCCGCGTTTTTGCGACTGTTTGCGGCGGGCACTATCGATGAGAATGCGGCGCATGGACTCGGCGGCCGCAGCGAAGAAATGCCGCCGGCCGTCCCACCGCCCCGCGTCTTGACTGCCCACGAGTCGCAGATAGGCCTCATGCACCAAGGCCGTGGCCTGCAGGGTCTGGCCGGGCTTCTCGTGCGTAAGTTTGGCGGCCGCGAGTTTGCGAAGTTCGTCGTAGACCAGTGGCAAAAGCCGCTCCGCGGCGGCAGAATCGCCGTGCTCAATCTCGGATAAGATTTTCGTGACGTCGGTCATAAGACGCGGCCTGGAACCACTTGGCCAGATCGCACGATTGTAACCGTTCCGCCTGGGAATTGCGCTCTCGGCGTCCGAAACCCCGGGCGATTGTCGTGCAGGCCGCGATTGCGATGAGAGTAATCGCCATGCCGCTGGGTTCGGGGACGGCGGCGTGAAGATTGGAGGTTCCTGCCGCGCCCATGCCGGCCGCAATTCCTGGAGATACCGCACCGAAGTTCTGCTTCCACTGGTCGTAGTGTGATAGGGTGTAGGTCGCGCCGCCGAGGCCGTCGCGCCAGACGGTGTAGTCGGCGGCATTCACGGCGCCGTCGGCGTTGTAGTCGCCCGGAAGCGAGATGCTCAAGATGCCTGTTGTGTATAGTTGTGAGGCGTTCCACTGCAGGCCATTCGCAAGCGCCGGCAGGTTGACGCTCGAAAAGGCGCCGGTGAGCGTTTGCCAATCGAGAAGATCGAACGCTTCACCGCCGGTTGGCGTGAAGCTATCGCGCAGCGACACGTTGAGAATGCCATCAAGCGATGCTGCGCCATCGACCACGATTGGGTGATTGCCGGCGGAAGCCAGTTCGAACTCAATCGTTGCCCCAGGCATCATCGACAGGCTGCCGGTGGCGATTGACCCGCCGTGGAGCGCGAGGACGCCGTCGTTCCACACGAGTAGGTTGCCGGCAGCGGTAACTTCGCCGCCGTCGGCGATGGTCAGCGTGCCGGGTCCTGCCCGCTCGTCCTCATTCCCGCCGATGCTCAGGCCATTGGCGTTCGTCCATTTCGACCCTACACCGGTGACCGTCGCACGTCCCTGAGACGACGGACCGGGACGCGACGAGATGAACCCATCGCCCGACGTTACTTGCCCGCCATTGGAAACGGTAAGCGTTCCGCTGCCCAGGCGACCAATCTGCAGACTGCTGCCACGCGTGTCCCAGGTCGAACCAACTCCCGTGACAATTGCCGTGCCAGAGCCTGTCGCCCCGAACCCCAAATACGCATTTGGCGTGGAAAGGACGCCGCCGTTGTCGATCGTCAGCCAGCCGCCGCCCTGTTCGCCTACTAAGAAGTTCGCGACGTCGCCGCTCGTCCACTGCGAACCTGCGCCAGTGATCGTTACCGAGCCGACTGACCCGGCAGTCACGCCAATCGACGATGCCGCACTAGTGACTTGCCCCCCATCGGCAATGGTGAGGCCACCGTCCCCGGCCTGGCCGACATACAGTCCGGCCGAGTTCGTCCACCTTGATCCGGCGCCGGTAACGGTCGCCCGTCCAATGGACGCAGCGCCGCTTGACGCGAGCGAACCGATACGAGAACTCACCACTCCGCCTTCGCTAATGCGGATCTCCCCGACGCCTGCATAGCCGATATGGAGGACATCGCCCCGCGTGGTCCATGTCGAGCCGGCGCCGGAAATGGAGACTCCTGCGGAGCCGTCCGCATGATGCCCGACATAGGCGGCGGCGCTAGAGACAGCGCCGCCGTTGAGGACGCTGAGCAGGCCGGCGCCGTCGTCGCCCACGTACAGCGCCGTTTCGCAGTACCAGCGGCTGCCAGGATCGCGGATCACGACCGTTCCCGTAGCGTCGCTGCCGTCTCCGAGCATGCCATACGACGTATTCACCAACTGAGAGCCTTGTTCAATGATCAACGACGCGTAATTCGTCGACGCGATCGTTACCGTCGAGATATTCGTCGCCTGAGCGCCGCCGGTCAGTTCGAAAACCGGTCTCGCACTAACCGTGCCGCCATTGAGCACGAACGCGCCGCCGTTGTGGACGTAGTCGCCGGTGCTAACGGAAAGTGTTCCGTCGAGGATTGATAAGGCGCTCAGCGTAGTAGTTGCAGCGGTTAACTTCATCGTGCCCGCGCCGGTCTTGACGAGGCCCCCGTTGCTGAACGAGCCGTTCATGAACAGATCAACCGGGTTGCCGTCGCTAGTCACGGCGAATTGCCACACGCCGCCGTTCAGGTCGAGGTCGAGGTTGAGATTGGTGGTTTGGCTGCCCGCGATGTTGCCCGACTGGTGGGATGGGTTCCCGACAAGAATGGCCGAGCCAGTCGTGGAAGTGAGCGTGCCACCTTCGGAGTCGAAGCTGGAGATGATCGGCGTGCCGGCGGAGTAAATTCGGGCAGGGAGGTTGCGGATGTTGAAGGACGCGGCCGAGTGGTTCACCGTCGAGGTGGGAGTATCGATGGCCATCGTTCCGCCGTTGTTGACGACGTCGCCAATGAGAATGCCGTATCCCTCGATGCGACTGCCGGCGCCGTTGAGACTGATCGTGCTGGCGCTGACCGATCCGTTGGCCACCGTGAGCTTACCATAGGGACTGATGGCGATGCCGCCGGCGACGGTGATTTTTCCAAAGCTGGCGACCGACGCCGTCGCGTAGCCGGGGTCGTCTGGATTGTTTGTCCCAATGGTAAGTTCCTGAGTTTCAACGGTCGAATGGAGGCCGGTTACGCTCAGCAAACTGTGAGTTATGTAGTCAAAGGAGTACGAGTTGTCCGCGCCGACCGTCAATGTATCGCTGACCACCCGACCGCCGCCGGTCACGTGTAGTTCCGCATTAACGGCGTCGCCCCCGACTTGCAACGCTTCGATGACGTTCCATTGCGATCCGACGCCGTCAACATAGGCGCGATGCGTTTTGCCTGGGTTGTACGAGGGGACCGAAGGGTACGAAGCCACGTCGCCGCGCCGGCTATTAACAATGCCGCCGCCGGCGATATTAAGCGTTCCTTCGACGTGTTGCCGGCCGACCAACACAGTACCGCTTGAATTGACGACTCCGCCGTTCACGACATTGAGCGTTCCGCTAGGGCCGAGGATACCCACGGCCACAACGCCGTTTGTATTCAGGCTGGCGTCTTGCCCAACCGTTCGCGTACCGGTCACCTGAATAGCGCTGTTCGGCTGGGTTACGTTTATAGTTCCACTCCAACCATCTGCTAAATCTAACTCGGAAAGGTACCCAGTGGTGATCGTCCCTCCGTTCATGGAAATGCGACCGTCGGCACCGCCCAATATGTTGGCGACCTCCAATTCGCCGCCATTAATCTCCATGTAACCCGAAACAAACAAATCATTGGAATTGACCCAGTGGCCGCCCGGGCCAATGATCGCCCGACTCGGTGCGAAGCTATCTCTTCCTGAAGAGATATGCACATCCTGAGAACTCACGGTGCCGCCGTCGGCAACAGTCACGGTTGCGGAACCCAGCATAATAGAGCTACCATTGCCGAGAAGCTCGCCAAGGGATAGCTTCTCATCGATTGTGAAACGTGAGTTTGCGCCGGCAACCGATATTAGCGTGTTGGGGCCGCCTATCTCCGCTTCAACGCATCGAAGCTCGCCTCCATCAGCGATGCTGATGCCAACGCTTCCTGACTGGTCATTACCAGTGCGAAGTGTGTCGCCGATGTTCCAAACGGAATTAGCGCCCGTGACCGTTGCCATCACGGTGGAGCTATTTGTGGCGTTACCAAATACGCCAAGGGTGGCATCGCCGTCTAATGAGAGGAATCCTCCGTCCTCCACTGTGAGCGAGGCGGTTCCATAAACGCCAAGGACGAACCGGTCGCCAATGATCATTTGCGAACCAGGATTCGAAACATAGATCGTCGAGTTGCTTGCACCGACAGTGGTTCCAGCCTGCAATTCGGAGGCGCCAAAAAATCCACCGCCGGCGACTGTCACCACGCCAGTGCTGCCGTTATAAGGGGCGAGATTCACTTGGCCGTCAGTGACCAAGACCGTCGAACCGGTGCCGTGAATGTTCAAAAATCCTTCGGCGTAGGGCGCCTGGCCTAAGCCGAGATCGAAGAGTTCGGCGTCCGCGCCGTTATAGACGTTCACCGTGCCTGTCCCGCCGAGTGTGAAGTCGTCGCCACCACCGCCGATGAAGAGTTCGCCGCGGACCTTAAGCAGCGAATTCGGGTCGCTGACCGTGACGAGGCCTGGATGGCCTAGCGGCCCGACGAACATGTAGGAGGCTGTATCAAGCTGTCCGCCCTCGGTCAGACGCAAGTCGCCGTAACCGCCGTCGAAGCCGATGTAGGTTCGCCCGGGAGTGTACACGCGGACGATGCCGTCCTTGATGTTGAAATACTGCGATCCGGAGTACCCGTGGATAAGATTCGCGACTTGATGGGTGTAGCCGTTGAGGTCGTAGGTGACGCCCGTGCCGCCGACGTAAAGGTCTTGCGTGGTGGCGTGGGCGGTGAACGAAATGGTCGCTGGCGGACCGCTGGCGAAAATGCCCACGCTATCGCTTGCTGTCGGCACCGCCCCGCCCGACCAGCGCGATGGACTTTGGAACGAGCCGCTGTTAGGAACCGTGTTTATCCAACTTCGGTGTGCCGCCGTGGCCGGGAAGGCAGAGGCAATCGCGAGCAGGATTGCAATCGCGACGGAGACGGGACCGCTGGTGGTAAACGGGGCGTAGCCGCGCGATACCGGACGAATCGATCGGAACCGCGAGCGGTTAAGTGTTGAGAAAATCATTCTATGCACTTGGGATGAGTTGAGATGTGATTACAGCGTGAACCAAAATCCGCGACAGACAGCGAAACTGCTCAGTCCGACAAGCAATAACATCCACGGCGCCGGCTCGGGGACGGACGCACCTGCATCGGCGCCGTTGCCGGCCCCAATGCCTGGAGACGCCGCACCGAAGTTCTGCTTCCACTGGTCGTAGTGTGATTGGGTGTACGTGCCGCCGAGGCCGTCGCGCCAGACGGTGTAGTCGGCGGCGTCGACAAGTCCGTTGCCGTTGTAGTCGCCGGCGAGCGACACGCTCAATACGCCCGTTGTGTAGAGCTGCGAGGTGTTCCACTGGAGACCGCCGGAGATTTCAGGGAGATTGATGCTCGAAAAGGTGCCGCTTGTAGATTCCCAGTCGAGAATGTTGAACGATTGACTCGCGGTGGGGGTGAGCCCTTCGAGCAGTGAAACGTTCAGGATGCCGCCGAGCGACGCTTCGCCGTTTACAACGAGACGATCGCTGGCAATGTCTCCCAGCTCGATTTCCAGAATTCCGTCGGGCATCAGCGCCAGGCCACCGACGGTCAGCGTGCCGGGCGAAGTCCCGGGCGAAATAACGCCGCTGGCGTGTACCGTGACGACTCCGTCAACCTGCCCCGAACCTCGGAGCGTTCCGCCGTTCAATTGAACGTTGGCTTGAATCAGCCCCGAGTTATTGAGCGTTCCGCCGACGGTAACGATTGGCGCCGTCACCTGGCCGCCGGCGAAGATCGACAACGTGCCGGTGCCGAGATTGCCGACGCGGATTTCTCCGCTGCTTGTCCACTGCGAACCTGTGCCCTCAATGCGAACGTCGCCGTTCGATCCGGCAGCGTCGCCGATCTCGCCGGAGGTGCTGTTGACCGTGCCGCCGGCTTCGATCAGAAGCGAGCCGACAGCATTGCCGTCCCGCCCCAGAATGAGTTGCTCCACGTTCCACTGGGCGTCGCTGACGCGCACGTCGCCATTTGAACCGGGCGAGTAGCCGATCCAGGCGGTTCCGGTAATCGGAAACACGCTGCCGTTAACGACGGCGAGGCTGCCCCGGCCTGTGTCGCCAACGCGCGTGGCCGTGACGCCCGTTGCCGAGGTGACGCCGTCGAGCACCAATCGGGCGTGCGCCGTCGGGTCGTTGCCATCGACGTCGAGTAGTCCACTGGCCGAGTAATGGACATAGGGGCCGCCGGCGACGGTGAGCGTGCCGTCGTGGTGGTGGAACGTGCCGAAATAGCGGTCGAACGATCCGGCGGTAACTGACCCGCCGTCGAGCGTGAGCACGCCGTCGTGCCAAATCTTGAGAGCGCCGGCGGCGGTGACTTCGCCGCCGTCGGCGACGGTGAGCGAGGCGGTGCCGCCCCGAGCCGTCGCCGTGCCGCCGACGTACAAGCCGCCGGAATTGGCCCATTTCGAGCCGCTGCCGGTGACGGTTGCAATGCCGGTGGCTACGCTGGCACTCGATGCGACGTGTCCGTCGCCCGCAATCACTTGGCCGCCCGCCGAGATTGTTAGCGCGCCACTGCCGAGCCGGCCGACGTGGAGGCTGCTGCCGCGGGTAGTCCAATTCGAGTCGACACCGTTGATGGTGACGGCTCCCGAGCCGGTCGTGTCATAGGAATTACCGATATAGCCATCGGTGCTCGACAGGCTGGCGCCATTTAGAACGCTGACCACGGCCGTGCCGTTGTTGCTAACGTAAAGGACCGAGCTATTGAACCAGAGTGAGCCGGGGTCGCGCACGACGACTTCACCTGTCGAACCGTGGTCGTCAGCGATGATTGCCCACGCGCTGTTTTCCAGCTCGCTGCCTTGTTCGACCGTGACGAATCCCTGGTTGGTGTCGCCGATGGTCATTGTGTGAATTTCACGGGCCCTCGCGCTGTTAGTTAATGCGAAGGTCGGCGTCGCTGCGGCCGTGCCGCCCTCGATTGTAAGTGTGCCGCCATTATGAACATATTCACCAGTGCTGATGGAAAGGGTTCCGTTGGTGTGGTTCAAGGCGCCATCGAGAACCAACCCCGATCCTCGCAACTGCCCACCTTCGAGAACCAGCGTGGAACCATCCGGCACGTCAATTAGCGGAAACTGGATATCTGCCAGATTAAAACGAGCCGTTGTCGTGAAGTTCATGGCTTGTGGAGACATCCCGTGGGAGTGCCCGAATGTGGAAGTCGTCGACTGCGTTGGGAACGAAAGCCCCGCGTTTGTGTTTCCGAAGTAAGGGGAATCGGGGCCAAATACGCGGTTCACTGCGCCATCGAAGAGATGCGCATGGGGCTGATTCGCGGGGCCGCTCTGATTAACGTTGCTGGTGAGTTGATACGGCCCGATGAAGAAGTTGTAGGCGTGAAAATGAGCCCCGGCGACGGTCGAGCTAGCGAACGTATTGGTGACGCCGGAATAGAAGACATGTGTCTCGATCGATGTCGTGGCGAATGGCACGGTCGTATAGCCGGTCGGAAGCCCCGGATGCGTGATGATCGCGTTGGACGAAGCGGTGCGGACCAAGGTCGCGCCGTAGCCGGTGCGAACGATCAGAAGGCTCAGCACCGCTGTCGCGGCAAATTGGAGACTCTGGCGATGCGTGATGTTCATTGCGGTGCGGCTTAATTGAATGATTGTGGTACAAGAGGGTATTAACGCGTTCGGCAACGTACTATCGGGATGCTCGCGAGACCAACCAGCAGCAGCATCCACGCCGCCGGCGGCCAGACCTGCCCCAGTCTGGCCCAGGCCGTCGCGCCACACGGTGTAGTCGGCGGCGTCGACGCCGCCGTTGTGGTTGTAGTCACCGGGCAAACTCGGTGCGGCCATGAGCGTGATTTCGCCGGTGGTGTACAGATTGGAGAGCTCCCAGGTGTAGGCGCTGGAAATGGTGAACGCGCCGCTGGGCGTGACGCCGTCGTGCCATAGTGAGTGCTCCACCAGCGGTGGCTTTGCAAGGCTGCTTAGAGGCTCATCGACTCAGCTGTTGTCAATTCATTTCTTGTAGTTTCGATCGAAGGCTATGCGACGCTCGTCCTTTTTCCACCAAAACTTATGGTTACCGTTCTCTAGCCGGTATTTGCCATCCGTGTTGAGCACATGAATCCGTAAGGTGTCGGGATTACCCGTGTTGTAATACTTTTCGCGCTCGCCGGGATTTAGCGAGTACACCTTGCCTGTGGGCAATCGGAATCTAACCACTTCCTTCGTGTCATTCCAAAGGGTGTAGTCGATGCGACCAGTAGGGGAACCTTCGCCACTTGTCCCGGAATTACCTCCCAACGATTGGTTATTCGCTGCAAGTTTGTACCGAATGTAGAACTGATGCCAATTCGGTAAAGAGACACGCTTCTCCACCCGCTCCGTATAGAACTCGGTGACGTAAGTCCAGCCGCCAAAAGGCAGCGACTTCTTCTTCTTACGACTCCGCGGCTCATCATAGGTAACCACGTTCCAGCGATTGTACGTGGCAAAGCCGGCTTCGATTTGTAATCCACGATAAGTGATGACCTTCTTTTCTTTCAGCGACTGGACAAGCCAGCGGTCTAGATCGCGGCGACTGACATCCTTCAGGTTGCGCTCGATCTTCGCAAAATTCTCATCAACCGTCTGGGAGAACCATTGGAGAAAAGGTCCAGGGTTCTCCGCTGCAACGGACTCCACAATCGCCTTGGTCCCTCGCGCCCAGTCGGCCTCCGTGAAGTTCTTTCCCCAGATGACGCTCCAGCCTCCTCGGTCAAGATTAGAACGCACCTCATTGCGATTACTCTCGGCCGCATGACCTCTTGCTGGAAGCGACACTGCAATGGCAAATCCAACAATTAACAAGCGGGTAATCCGTTGGCGCTTCATAGCCACCTCCAGGGTAAAAATGTGATTGGAATACCGGAATACGGTCTAATATTGATTGGTCTCAGGGACCAGGACTCCATCAATCGATCTCATCGGTCGCCCGGCGCAGTCATTCGATTTCAACATCTTCCTCTTCCTCTTCCTCTTCGTCCTCCTCCTCGCCGTCCTCACCGTTCTCGCCTTCTTGATCATCTTCTGTGATGAGCGTCCCGGTCCATTGGCCGCGAGTACGACCTTGTTCGCCGTCTTCCAAATAACCCCATGTTCCAACAAATCTGCATTTACCCCCGTTCTCGTAAAGCTCCCACTTGAGCCACCCCTTTTGATTACCGAACTTCCAAAGACCTTTGAGATACAGAGTTTCTCCATCAGGCAACCCGCCGAGACTGCCCTGGCCCGGGCCAGGTAACGGGCTTTCGTCGCGCTTGCCGGAACCGATACGCACCTTGGAAAGACTTCCCTTGCCGACCGGCTCGCCGTCAACCGATGACAAGTAGCTGCCATTCGCGCGCTCCTCGTCCTCCTCCGTCGATATCAATGTCACTTTGCAATCGACCTCGTCCCCCTTTGCGGTGGTGTACTTCGTTCTCCAGGTGCTGTTCAAGAAATCCTGGCCTTCCACGGTCTGGCCAGCGCCGAACCACGCCCAGGCAATAGCAAACGGAATCAGAAAGGTAAAACGTCCAAACATTGCATACTCCTTCTTAAAGTGCTTTCGGGGTGATGCTTCGTTAACTTTGCAGCGTCGTCTCCAGCCACGGCCCTGTCGGCTTCGGTTGTTCCGCCGCTTCTACCCGGAGTTGAGCAACTCATCCGAATTCCGAGCGGCAAGGCGGCGCTACTGCTGTGTCTCAAGCTGACCGCTCGCCTCTTGCGCTTCAGGTGGTTCCGGTTTCTCTTCCAAGTATTCGAGTATTGCACTGGCTGCTCGCTGTTCGCTCAGCTCATTGAGCCGCTTGGTCCGATCAATATCCTTCTGGCTGGGGCCGCAGCCGGCAGCAGGCAACATCAGAAAGACCAACGCCAGATTGATACATTTGTGCATGAAAACGCCTCGTTCAAAGGTTTGCAGGAGCAACCAGAAATCTTTTGCGAAATTTGCAACGCTTCTCGCTTGGCGTCCCAAGTGTCCCATCACAGCAGCGAAGCACAGCATGGAGATTGCCGCCAGGACTTTACCAGAAGGCTCGGGCACCGCCGTGCGAGAAAGGGATCCGTTGCCTGCGCCAATACCTGGAGACACTGCCCCGAAGTTCTGCTTCCACTGGTCGTAGTGAAGTTGCGTGTAGGTCGTGCCGCCGAGGCCGTCGCGCCACACGGTGTAGTCGGCGGCGTCGACAAGTCCGTTGCCGTTGTAGTCGCCGGCGAGTGACACGCTTAGTGCACCGGTTGTGTAGAGTTGCGACGTGTCCCACTGAAGTTCACTGGACAGAGCTGGCAGTGTGATTGCATCGAATACTCCAGCAAGCGTTCCCCAGTCCAAGAGGTCAAATGTATGAGTGGCTTGGGGTACGAATCCGTCAATCAGCGAGACGTTCAGCGCACCGCTGAGAGCAAGGGCGCCGGCCACATCCACAGAATCGTAGTCGGTCCCCTTAACAGTGCCGCCAAGCTCAAGGTGGAGCGTGGCCTCTGAGCCGAAGGTGACATCGCCACCATAACTCACTGTCGCGGGGCTGTTACCGGGCAGCAGCGCGCCCGCGTATTCGACCGTGCCCCCGCCGGCGAAACTCCCCCCGCCGGTTTGGGTGCCGAGGAAAACGGTGCGGGAACCAGCACCAGTGAGGATCGGTGTACTGGCGTTATGTGTGAAGTCGCCAAAGAAACTCGTTACAGCTCCGCCGACGGTCGAAAGTCGGCCGGCGCCTGTATGAATGACGTCACCGACGATGTCAGTCGTACCCCCGCTGAACGCAAGAAAACCTTGGTTGGTCATCCCGGCGTTGCCGAGAAGGAGTGTTCCTCGGCCGGTGATCAGACCCGTGGAGGCGGCATTGGTTAGGGGATGGGTGAATTCGAGTGTTCCTCCCAGTAGGCTTATCGTACCGCTGTTGGTGCTGGGGCCGCCGATGACGCGTTGCGATTCAAGTTCCAGAACGCGAAGGGTACCGCCAGCCTGGTTGTTCAGCGCAGCGTCGATGGTGCCCGAACCGGTGATTTGCCCCGCGTTGGTCAGTGTGGGCGCGACAATGGACGCACCGATGCTGACCATCCGCATTTCCGCGCCGGCTGCATTGCTGATGCCAGACGGCGCAGTGAGCGCGGCGCCGTCGATCACAAATGTGCCGGCGGAATTGATGAAGCTGCCGCCCAGCGTGAGATTACTTTCGCGGATGACCGTCCCACGCCCCGATTTTGCCAGTGTTCCTGGGCCAATCACCTGTCCGGCGAACGCCAAATGCAACGTGTCGTCGCTAGCAATCGTCACTCGCCCGCCGGCATCGAGCTGCAGCAAGCCTTCGCCGGTCAAATCAGCGATGGTTTGCTGAAAATTCCTTGTTTGGAATACGCCGGTCTCGTCGATTGCCACCTTGGCCGACGCCTCCAGCGGGTTGTCGATGCCCAAAGTCACGGACGCGGGCGAATTGAGCAGGAATTGACCAATCTGCAGATCCTTGCGAACGTCGAAAGAAGTTACGCCATATCTACTGAAATTAATCGGCTGGCCATCAAGAACGACGTGGAGATTTTTGACGACCGATAGAAGCGGGGAAAGTAGAATCTGTCCGTTGTTGCCATGCCCGGATGCGGCTTGAATACGCGATTGCACTCCGATCTCCACACCGACAGCGGCCCCGGTCTGTCCATCCACCGACGTAACGTTTTCGATGACGATTCGGCCGCCCGAACCTGAAGAACTACCCCCGAGTCCGGATCCTGGACTGGCGCCATTCGCCTCGAAATTTGCGGAGCCAAACGGTATGGAAGACAACGATGGTTGCAAATCCATGATGACTTGACGGCCATGAACGTAAACCGAACCTCCGCTTCCGCTACCACCGCCGTTGATCCCGGCAGCCGTGGCGCCAGCCCCGCCGTTCACTTCGAAGCCACCCATTCGAACGCTGTTAACAGCGCCGATTTCGAATGCGCCCCCGCCTCCGCCTCCAGCGAGCGCGCCGCCATTGCCGCCTCCGCCGCTGCCGCCGCGGAGAATAGTCGGCAGCGAAGGGTAAGCAACGCCTGCAGCACCGCCGCTGCAACACGGGTTCGACCCACCTTGCTGCCCGGCGGCCGCATGTCCTCCGCCACCACCCCCAAGCTGAGTTGCCGGAGCCGCACCGCCGGGGGCACCTCCGCCCGGGCCTTGACCCGCAGATGTCGGCGTGCCGCCAGCGCCACCACTAGCACCGCCGAGCCCAGGAGTCGATCCGCTGGCCGCCGATCCATTTGAGATGATTCCGATGTCAATGTTCAAATGCGACAATAACGCAATCGGGTTCGAGCCGGATACGGTGAAGCGAGCATTAATAATGTCCGAGAACGTAAACACGGCGATGTCAGGGCCGCTGATTTGCGGGACCATGACCGCTTGATACGTAGTGCCCATGAATGACAGTGTGCCGCCCGTCGGTGTTGTGACGATATTGGCAGGGGAAATTGAGTTCGATGTAGTAAAGCCTCCGCCGTCATCAAGCACTGCAAAGTCAAGCGGATTGAGTGCAACAGCCACATTGGAGCAAAAACATAACAACGCTATCGCGGGCAGCAGCCTTCGCATCATCCCCGACATACGTGCATGTGTTGGCTGCCGGGGAGCGGGCAATGCGCGTTGATCGCCACGCCGCGAGCGTCGAAAGACCACTGCAGCGCAAATCGCGCCGATCGCGGTCAGAACCGCGGTAGAAGGCTCCGGCACCCCGATGTTCGGCGAACGAGCGCCGGAATCGAAGACAATCTGAAAGCCGTGATCCTCCGGCGTCGAGCCGTCGGGGAATTCGATGGCCGTAAGCTCAAAGGTGTTTCCGGCTAGAATTCGAAGCCAGCTTCCTTCGGTTCGCGCTTGGATTCCGATGTTTAGCTTGTAATCCGAACCGCGGACGTCATCCAGGTTGTAAGTGAACGTCGCGAGACCGCTGACGGAGCGCGAGCCGATGCCGTCGACGTCTTCTCGATTAGTGCGAAAGTATTCGATGACGGTTCCGAACGATTCCGCTGCCGCAGGATCGTTGACCGTGATCTTGCCGTATACGTCCCAGTAGTAAAACCGTTGCCGCTCGTCGTCCCCATTTTCGAAGTTTGCGTGAAACCTCCACTTGGTAATTGTTTGGTTGAATGGCAACACGCCTTCGCCGAAGAGTCGATAACGATCGTTCCAGTTCATGCTGGCGTCGATCTTCGCATTGCTTAAACCGACTGAAGCCCACCCGTCTGCCTTCACATAGGCATCCGCTTTCAACTTGAAGTTTTCACCTTTCAGCGTTGCACTTGCCTCGACATCCCAGTTGCCGACAACTTTCACTTCCGTGTCCTGCAAGATTCCGCCAATTCGGCCGCGTTCGGACAGAATCTTGTCGGCCAGGTCGAGGTCCGGGATATCAAGGTCATACTTGGCATTGGCATCCCAGTGGAACTGAGTCTCCTGGCCCCGCAGCACGGAGGATAAAAACGACACAACGATCAACAGCAACCACATGCGCATCTTTAAAGCTCCCCATGAAGATTTGGCCGCAGAACAAAAGGCAGCCCTATCCAAAGTCCTGCACACCGCGTCCGGAATCCGTCGCAGAATTTCGCGAAAACTTTAGCCGACTTTAGAAAGGGAAAAAAGTCGCAAAAGAGCCCGCGGAAGGCGAGCGCTATTGCTGTGTCTCAATCGGATCACTCGCCTCTTGTGCTTCCTGTGGCTCCGGGTTCTTTTCCAAGTAGTCGAGTGTTGCGCTATCTGCTTGCTGTTGGTGCAGCTCGTTCAGCCGTTTGGTCCGATTAATATCCTCCTGACTGGGACCGCAGCCGTCGGCAGGCAACAATAGAAGAACGAAGGCTAGAGTGTTAAATTTGCACATAATGTCTCCAGGAGCGTCGAATGCTATTGGAATCAGATCAAAGCCTGCCATTGCGGCGGAGCGGTGACGAAGCTCTGCCTGTCTCGAAATGCGCGGATCATCACGGCCAAGGCCACAGCGATGGTGATGGGAGGCCTGCTGTGGCTGCACACTCAGCCGAGTGACTCTCAACCGCCGGCTGGACCTGCCTGCTTCAACGAGTTCAGCAAACTTTCGACGCTTTGCGCGGAACTCTTGGCGTCGCCGACCGGTGAAACGATCCGGTTCCCCGGACCGGCGTCGGTCGGCGCGCGGCCGCCAACCGGCTTCAGTTGAGACAGCAACGCCTCGACTCGTTGCGTCGGCGTGGCGTTGTTGCCAGCTACGAGCGTCGACGAGAGATAGGCCGGATGCTCGGCTTCAGCGGCGTCAACCTTTTCAGCGTCGAACAGATCGAGCACGCCGCGGTTCGGGTCGATTCCCACGATGTATCGGCCGTTCTTCAGCGTCTTGCGAATCTCGGCGCCTCCCTTCCCGGAATCGAACGCGAGTTGCATTGGCTTCTCGCTGGAATGTTCGACGACCTCGCCCGGCGCAACACTTTTCGACTCGTTGTTCAAGAGGTAGCGAAATTCGCCGTCGTAGCGGGAATTGTCGATGACGACGTTAACTTTCACCCGGTATAGGTTCCAGCCGCTGCGGGGGTCGTCGCGCCACTCGTAAACGCCGTCGGCGAGCCTGTAGCGCTTTTGGCCGCCGATGCCCGAGTCAAAGGAAATCTGATAGCTTCGATCCAACTGCTGTTGCGATCCCGGTGCCATATCAAACTTATGCGTATCGAGTAGGTAGCTCACCGACTGGCCGTTCCCGGCCGGATTGTGAATGACGATCGATGCAGCGGCGGCTGAGGCGGCGGTATCCGGCAACGGCGGCACGGGCATCACGGGAAAGCCGGTCATTTCGCTGACGAACATGACGGGCATGCCGATCTGGGTCGCGCCCTCAACGAGCGTCGGAAAGGGATTCGGGGTAGCCTGAGTGGCGTCGGCGATCTTGCCCATTGTGTTGAAGTTCTGCATCTGCGTGACGTTGGAGTTCATGTTATCCAAAAACTTGGGATCCCAGCCTTGCTTGCCACCCAGTGTGGCTACGGACTGCTGCAATTCCTGCAGGGCCTGATCCTTACCGTTGGCCGTGAGAGTTCCATTATTTAAAGCGTCGCCATATCTTCCGAACTTCTGCCGTAGCTCTAACTGTTCTTGAATATCGAGCGGTAGCTTTTTGGAACCGCTGGCGCCGTGCTTGGTTAAGAACTGATCGACTTCGTCTGTCGTCAATCCTTGCTGGATCGCGATGGCCCAGTCGTCTTGAAGCTGTTGATCTTTGCTGCTACCGACATAGCCGCTGACGGCCGCGTCGAGCAAGTTCTTCGACTTCCCGTTCTCCACAAGCTGCCGCGCGTCGGTTTCGGCGCTGGCGCGGCGGGCGATAAGGCCGTCTAACTTGACGGTATTTGTCGGCGGTTTCTTCTTCGATACAACTTCGTTTTTCGGAGGCTTGGGCCGTGCGGGAGCGACCCGTTCAGGCGGTGGAAAGGAGGGTCGATATTCGGGTTGTGGCTCGTAGTACCGAGGCCGCCGTGGCTGCGAGCTGATGTTGGGTTGCGGTTGCCGTTGGCCTTCGCGGATCAGCGCGTCAGTGATCTTTAAAACTCCACCCAATATTTCCGGGGCACTTGGGCCGCTGTCGTTGTGACTCTGGGTCGGCGTTTGGACGCGGCCCCGGGGCGTTTGCACGCGGCCGCGGAATGGACTCGCTTCTCGGGCGTTCCAGTCCGTTCTCTGCGCATGCGCAGTGTTTGCAGAATAGACGAACACTCCCAAAAGTAAGTTGAACAACGTAAAGCGACCCATCGTTGTTGTCATCGTTTTGAACTCCTAGGCACGAGAGAAAGCGAAAGTCTCTGGAAAAACCCTAAAAAAATGCCATTTGTATCAATTGCACTTATTCCCATTGAACTCGGCATGCGTGTTTGGCTCTGCCAGTGCTCTGGCATCCATATCGCAACATTCCGAGATCGAATCGCCGGCGAGAACACTCGTAGAGTCAGTACCATTCAGCCGTCGCGGACGATTCCTGCGTCCCTACAACTCTTCCTGCACACCGCGGCAAGAATCCGTCGCAGAATTTCGCGAAAACTTTAAGCGAACCTAGAAGCAGCGGAAAGCCGCAAGCGCGGGCGCGACGGCGAGCGCCCAAAGACAGTAGCCACACTCAGCAAGCCGATCGCGGTTAGAATCGCCGTGGACGGCTCTGGCACCACCTGAGATTCAAACCCTAACACAGCAAGAGTCTGCACACCTCCGGGCGTTTGCCAGTTGAGGAAGCCGCGCGTGTCGCCGAAGTCGGGGCTTAGCCGCAACGATCCTGGCCCGAACGAATTGTTGTGCGTTAAGCCAACATCGAACGGGCCTCCGGCGGTCGAAGCAGCGATCAAACTGAATGTGCTGCCCACGTCGACCGTGAACAGAAGGTTTGCGAGGTCGGAGACCTTGATGTGATCGAACGAGGCGAGGATGTCCGACATCACGATGTCGCCGCCGAATTCCCGCATTTCGTCGGTGAATAGGTTCACCTCGTAGAGATCGATGTCCGAATGAATCGTCGTTTTGATTTTTAGGTCGTACTCCTCCTGTGTGAGCACGTCTTCATCCCAGGTGCCGGGATGAATTCCCGCCTCGATCAACTCTTCGGCCGCCACCTTGTCGACGTAGTGCCGCAAGTGGAACTTCGGGTTGTGCGTAAGGGCCGTCACCCGACCGCCGTAGTCCGGCGGAAGAGTCACGTTTCGTACTTCGTCGGCGAACAAGACTTCGGCGTCTGCAATACGGACGTAGTCCATAATCGAATCTTCGTCTTCCTCGAAGATATGCATCAGTCCAAGCGCATGGCCTATCTCATGGGCGATGGTCTCCACGGTCCCATCGCCGACCTCGTCCGGCGGCCGATACTTGGCCCAAACGTTGTTGTGCGCGTTGAGGTTCTTACGATCAACTTTGTCAGCCTCTCCGGCGAGTTCAAACGTCTCGGCGCCTTTGGCAACGATATGAACGTTGATTGCTTCAGGGTCGGGAGCGCCATGGACGATTAGAACGCTTTCGATCCCGGATAACTTGAATCGCTCTGCCACCGCGGCGCGAATCGACTCTTGCATCTCGGCGTCGACGTCGGCTGCTTCAAGTGTTTTGGTATGATCTGGTTTCGCAATCAGCGCTCCAAGCTCATTCACCACTTGCTGGTAGCCGTGAAAGAATCCTTGCCCCCACGCAAGCACCACCTTCTGCGGCACTACAAGCGACAGCGTGCGCTCGCTATGAACGGGTACTAGGGGCAAACCGTTGTGCGCTAAGATCGGCGAATCTACGATCAATGCATCTGAATGCTTGATGACTTTGTCGGCGACGACAACGCGGAAGGCGTCATTGTGGCCAGGCGTATATCCGTCTTGCAGCTTGGCCTTGATCGTGCCCCTTACGGATGCTGTTCCACTCACCAGCAAGCCGGTTGTCAACTCTTCGTCAGCGTAGTCGCTTAGCTCGGTTGACTTGGTGAGGAACATGTCGAGCGCGCCAGAATCGGACTGCTCGAAGTCGCCGGAGACGTAAAAGCTCGCCGTCAATTCATCAAATGGGTCGGCCATGGGAACGATGCCCTTCCAGTCGGGCCGGCCGGTGCGACCAAAGAAGTCGTTCGGGCCGCCAGAACGGAAAAGTGTCTGGCCGAGCAAGATGGATCCGCCGTTCTCCACATCCCCCTTGATCCATCCGTGGCCAGAAAGCGTCCCGCCGGTCAACTCGGCTATATGTAGGCTCCTATCTTTGAGGCGCAATAGCGGCGTGGTAATCTTGGCCGGGACGGTGCCGCTGGAAAACGCGCCAAATCCAGATCGGAGATTAAGAGCCGTTTGATCGCCCAACACTAAGGATTCGACAATTTCGTTGGCGTCACCTCCCGTAGCCTCAATCCAAGTTCGATCGTGTACTTCCAATGCACGAATGCGCGAGCCTGAAAGGCCTATGATCGACGAGTCCTCTGCTCGAATAAAGTCTGTCGAATGGATGCCGCTTAGCTCGCTACTGCCCTCCATCTCGATCACCGGAATATGTCCTACCAATACCTGTGCGAAGGAATCGCCGAACATCTTGAGCGATTTGGGAGGGGCCGTTGGATCGGCATTGGGCGTTGACGAGCCACCCAGCACTGCCGAGGACGAATGAAGGACAACATTACCAAAGTCCCCATCGACTCCAATGGAAGAGTTGTTCGAGGCCGAAATGTCGCCAGAGCTCACGCGGGCACTAGAACTATTAAACCCCGAGCTGCTTAAGGTAACCGTCGAGCCGCTTTCGGCAACAATGTCGCCGGCTGTCAGTCGCACGCCTTGACCGCGCCCTGCGGTGATATCTGTGTCGAAGATTCTTTCTGAGTTGCTCGTATCGATGCTTAGCAGGACGCGGGCTTCAGACGCCGAAATGGTTCCCGCATCAATGGTAGCTGCTTGGATATAAACAGATGATTGCCTTGCTTCGATGACATTCGCAGTTACATGCTCCAAAGCACGAATTTCTCGACCAGCGCTACTAATGAGACCAGAGTTGGTTCCGACGACAAATATGGACAAGCCCCCGGCCGAAAGCGAGTCAACGGTCAAGCTTCCTTGTGGTCCGAGCGTACTTTGTCCGTAGGCCGTTAATGAAGATCTGCCTACTGCTCCAATTAAGCTGGCGCTGAAGCTTACGCCGGGGCTAATCTCCATGACCGTTGGACGCATAATTCCCTGGTCTACCCAGAGAGTTTCGATTTGAACATTGGCGCGAAGGTCGAGTGCCTGTCTTGCAGATCCTATGTTCGCAGGATTGCCGAGGCTGACGATGTCGCCGACGCTGGGAAACTCTGATGGTTCATCAGGTGAATCCCACATGTCGGGGTCGTGCCAAGAAAAGTTATCGCTGCCCCCCGAATCACCCGCGTAAAAGAAGCTCCCAGCCGTAGCCGGCGAATTGCTTGCAAGGAAGAGAATTGCGATAGTAAAAAAGGTGGTACGAAGCATGGATGTTCCCCCAAGAATTCGGTGGGAGCGGTCACGTTTCCGACGATGGATTCCCGCTCGTGACCGCTCTATTACCAGTCCTGCACAGGGCGGCAGGAATCCGTCGCAGATTTTCAGGAAACTTTAGCCGCAACTAGTAAGTGGCGAAGAACCGCAAGAAAGCGGGGGCCATTTTCGCGCTTATGCGCAACGGTACGCACGAAAAGTTTGCAACTTGGCAACTAGATGACCCATCGAAGCCCGCCCCCTGGCCGATCAACCCCCGCGCCACGGCTTGCCGCGGCCCTCCCTGGCCAGCTTTGCCACCAGCTTTGCCTCCCCCGCTGGAAGTGGCATTGTGGCAATCCTCTACAAAAACAGGGGTCTTGTGCCGACAGGTGGCAGAGCTGATGCTCCCGATGGCAAACCGTTCCGCGGGGTTCCGCGGGATTCTCATCCGTCGAGGAGCGCGGTCTGAGTTGTTCCGAATAGTCTCTCACTAGGGCCGAAAGCCGGTGTCGATCACTCGCAGCCTACCGCTGCTTGTGTAGCAGATGTACTTTCCGCCGGCGCAAAGTTGGAGCGATGCGGCTCCGGACCGGGATTCATCGAATTGAAAATGTCCTCTTCCCGTAGCGACATGGAACGCGTCGATTGCTCCCGTATTGCTAAGCGCCAGCAGCGTTTTTCCGCGGGGCGTGAACCCCAGCGACTGGGGATAGCCGCGAGTGCCGCCCACGGAGTTCGTTCGGCCGGACCATATCCGTTCGCCGCTGCGAGCATCCCAAAGCGCGATCTGATGGCTATCGTCCGCCGATGCAATCCAGCGTGAATTGGGGGAGACGGCAAGATCACAGATTGTTGTCTGATGATGCTTAATTCGGTGGATCAACTCGCCGGTCGCGGAACTGTGGACCAGAATCGCATCGGTCTGGTTTTCAGCGGCGGCGTGAAAGGTTCCGTCGGGCGACCAGGCAAATTCGTTGCAGCCATGCGCTACAAATCCAGACCGCATTTTGCCGCTACGAAGGTCAATCAAAACGAGGCCGTCGTCGTGCGATTGACTATACGCGGCGAGAGTCGAACCATCGGGCGAAAAGGATACGGCATTATTCAATGCGAGTTGGTAATCCGTCGCTACGCTAGGTTCAGGGGAATTGAGTTGCCACACGGAAATCAAGCGGTTCTTTTCGCCGGCGGCGACGAGAGTTCCGTCATTCGATACCGCGATGCTGGTGTAATTCGACGCGTTTGCCAGCCGCTGAACAATTCTGCCTGTCGGAATCTCGACGACTGCGATGCCCTCGTCTCCGATCGCCGCCATGAGTGGTCGTTGAGCCACGGGCGCGATGGATTTTACATGGCCCAGGATCTCAAGCTGGCCACTTTCCATGCGTTTGATAGGATTTTCCCATTGTCGAATATTTCCATCTTCTCCGGCCGAAAGTAGATGCTCTCCCTCGGGAGTAAATGCGAGTTGGTGAATTTTGCCGGTATGTGCCGACCAACTCGCGTTCCGCGTCAAGTTATCGTCCGTCGGCGACTGATCGGCTTCCCAAACCCAAATTACCCCGCCGTCCGTGCCCGCAGCAAGTAGCTTTCCGTCGGGCGAGACAGTTAGACTGGTGGTCTCTTTTGCGGGGAGCGCATTACTCAATAGGTGATTGGTGTCGAGCAAGATCGTGATCATGTGATTGGCAAAGTTGGAAACGGTCCCGATAATCAGTGCTTCGGCGGGGCGATCGAAAGTTAGGGAGATGCCGCGCGGGATGTTCGTTTGGACATGTATTTCTGCGTGTGTCTCGAGATTCCATCGACGCACCGTGCGGTCCCGACTGGCGGAGGCGAGGAGTTTGCCGTCGTGGGAAACCGCCAGCACGGTGACCGGCGCGGTGTGGCCCGAAAGTGTTCCAATGAGGTCGCCGGTAATGGGGTTCCACAGTTTGATCTGGGAGTCTTCGCCGGAGGTAATGAGGCAATCCGCGGCCCCGGAGTAGGCAACATCGAAGGCGATTCCGTCATGAGCGTTGATAACCTTGTGCGCTTGCGAGCGGAGCTTATGCCATAACCGGAGAGTGCCGTCGTCGCCGCTGGTGACGATGGTCTGCCCGTCGGGGAAATAGGTCACGCCGTTCACTTCAGACTGCAAAGTGTTAATTTCGGCAAGCAATCGTTTCGAGGCAACGTCGTAGACTCGCAACATGGCGTCTTGGCCGACGGCAGCCAGTTGAGTGCCGTCCGGTGAAAGCGCAAAATCGTAGATGGCTGAGTCCACCGACGCGAAGGAAACGAATTTCGATGTGCATAGTTTTTGAAGGAAATACCACTCGATGTCGCGACGATCAACGCCGCCCTTCGGCGGTATTTGCTCCCGCAGTAGTTCCGTCGCCCGCAGTAGGTCGTTGTCCTTCCAGGCTTGAGACGCGAGGCTGATGTCGGCGGCATAGAGCAAATCGGCCATTCGCTCCCTGTGTCGTGACGACTCCTCGAGCGCGGTCTCGGCAGTGGCACGGGAGCGTTCGATGAAGACGGCCGCAATTGCGAGAACTCCGGCCAAAACGACGCCCAACAGCCCGACCGCTGCGACAAGCGTGTGGTGCCGCCGCGACCACTTCAGCGCACGGGTAGTCACGGACGCGGCCTTGGCGCGAATTGGTTCGCTCGCAAGAAACCGCCGTAAATCGTCGGCCAATTCCTTCGCGCTGCCATAGCGATCAGCCACGTCGCGCTCGATCGCCTTACGGATGATCGTGTCGAGATCGACCGGAATGCGACGGTTGACTTGGCGTGGCGGGCGCGGATCGGCGGTGGCGATCTCGTGCAGGAGCTGCTTGCGATCGAGCGCGCCGTACGCGGGCTGGAGGGTCGCCAGTTCGTAGAGCGTTACTCCCAGCGAATAGATGTCGGCGCGTTGGTCGGCCACGCCCTGCCCGAGCGCCTGCTCGGGGCTCATGTAGCGTAGCGTGCCGAGCATGTCGCCCGACATGGTGAGGCCGGCGTCGGCTTCAATCCGCGCGAGGCCAAAGTCGGTGATCCACAGCTTGCCGGCGGTATCAACGATCAAATTGGCCGGCTTAATATCGCGATGGATGATCCCTAGCTCGTGCGCGTGCTGCAGCGCGTCGGCCGCTTCGATCCCTAATCGCGCGATGTTGCGGAAGTATCCGGGCGAGTCGGTCGGGCCGTGCGTGGAAAGTGCGGCAATGGGAGCGGTAGGGATTTCGGATTGCGGATTTCGGATTGCGGATTGGGGAGAAGAGATTTGGGATTTGGGATTTGGGATTTGGGATTGGAAGACTGAAGCCAGATCCTTCTTTTCTTCATTCCGCAATCCGCAATCCGCATTCCGCAATTGGCAAATCGCTCGATCGAGGCTCTCGCCTTCGACCAATTCCATCGCGTAATAATGCACGCCGCGGTCGCAGCCGACGGAGTACACGCTTACGATGTTCGGATGCTTGAGGGTGGCGGCGGCGCGGGCTTCGTTCTTGAACCGCTTGAGCTGCTGCTCGCCGAGCATCGCGGCAAACGGCAGCACCTTGAGGGCCACGCGACGGCCCAAGGAAACTTGCTCCGCCTCGTAGACGACGCCCATCCCGCCGCGGCCAAGTTCGCGGACGATCCGAAAGTCGCCGAGCAAACCTCGTTGTGTTCCACTCGTGCTCACCTTGCCTGCTCCGTTGGTCGGTCCGGCACCCGCTCTCGTCAGCAAGTCCGGCTCATTAGCGCCCAGGGTGGCCATCGCCTCGAGAGCAGGCAGCAACTGCGCCAATCGCTCTGCTTGTTCAGGAGAATTCGCCGCAATGGCACTCAAGTCGACTCGTTTGCCGGCTTCAAGCTGCGCAACGGCGACGCAAACGAGCCGATCGAACGCCGCATCGGCGTCCGTCGCAACATCCAACATCTTTTGAGAAAGTAAGGCCATCTGAGTAACCAAAACTACTGTTCGGATTTCAATAACTTCGCAAGCTGTTCGACGGCGCGGCGGTAGCGCGAATACACTGCGGCCTCGCTAATGCCCAGCACGGTGGTGATCTCCTTGAACGACAGTTCCTCGAGATGCCGTAGTATAACGACCTCTCGAGCCGCCGCAGGAAGCTCGTCAAGCGCGCTGTGGACCCGGGCGCGGACCTCCTTCCGCACGGCATAGCCGCTCGCTCCCATCGTGGATTCAGCAACTCGCTCGGCCAGCAGCGCCTCTGATTCTTCAGGCAGCGGGAAGGAGGCTTCCTCCCGTCGGACCGATCGCCGCTGGGCTTGAAAATGCTGACGGTGAAGCTGGATCAGCCGCTCCCAAGCCATGCTTCGCAGCCAGGGATAAAACGGAATTGGTTGGGTTTGTGCAAATTTCGACAACTTTCTCGACGCCTCGGCCAGCGTGTCCTGGACGACGTCGGATGGGTCGAAGCGAGCCACCAGCCGACCGTCCATCCGCAGGCGGACCATTGCCGCCAGCCGTCCGCGGTGGCGCTGTAACAGAACTTGGCCCGCCGCCGGATCGCCGTCGGCAACGCGGGCTAGCAAATGCTCCGTATCTTCTGCGAGATGGGTCATCATGGCACCCTCCAAAGTTAATCCTGCCGGGCCGGCAGATGAACTGTCGGAATTTCTGTGAGAAATGGAGTGCGACGCGAAAGACGCCTATTCGGCGGAAGATTCGACCGGCCTGGCCGCAGCCGTGGCCCGAGCCTCCAACAAAAGCTCGATCCATCTGCCCATAAAGTGCCCATGATCGCGGTACGTCCGGCCGCTGACCAGGTTGCCATCGACCACGCAAGGTTCGTTGACAAAAATGCCGCCGCATACTTCGAGGTCGAATTGGCACTTGGGCACGGTCGCCATTCGCCGGCCCTCGACGCAGCCCGCGTAGGCGGGGATTTCGACTCCATGACAGACGGATGCAATCGGCTTGTTCGCCTCGAAAAAATGCCGCGTGATGCGGACCAAGTCTTTGTCGTAGCGAATGTATTCTGGCGCCCTTCCGCCGCTAAAGAAAATGCCCAGGTATTCCTCGGGATCGATCTCACTGAATGCTACGTCGGTTTCAACCGTGTAACCCTCCCATTCTTTGGTGATGGTCCAACCGGGTTTCATTTCATGGAGCACCAACTGATAGGCCTGCCGCTTAGGCCCGGCGAGCATCGGTTGAAAGCGTGCTTCTTGCAGACGATAGTACGGGTAGAGCGTGTCCATCGTCTCGGACGCATCGCCGATAATGATCAAAACCTTTTGGCCGTGTTCGTTCAAATGTCAATCTCCGTCAAAAATTGGTATCCGCGGCAGCAGTCGTGGTCAGGCGGAACGTTGAAACTACCGACAGGTTCATCTTAGCGGAACCGAGCCGTACCGGCATTCAAGATTCCGGGAATTCTAGCCATTGCGGTCGGGGTATCGCCAGCCGACAATACGATCGCCGACACGATCGGTTTGCAATCAGCCGACACGGAATGACAACGATGAAACGCATACTTTTGGTTCTCGCCTCCCTGCTATTGGTTCCCCCGGCCGCGATATGCGCCGCCGAAGCTGCGAAGCGGCAAGGGCCAAACATTATTTTTATCATGGCCGACGACCTTGGTTACACGGATGTCGCCTGTTTCGGCAGCAAATACTACGAGACGCCAAATATCGACCGGCTCGCGGCGCAAGGAATGAGGCTCCGGAGCCACCATCATTGCCAGAACTGCACGCCAACCCGCGCGGCGCTCATGAGCGGCCAGTATGCGGCGCGGACCGGCGTGTATACCGTCGGCGGCATTGATCGATTCGATTGGAGCCAGCGCCCGCTGCGGCCGGTGGACAATGTCACTGCGCTTCCGCTCGACCGCGCCACGATTGCAGATCAACTCAAGCAGGCCGGCTACGCGACCGGCATGTTCGGCAAATGGCACATCGGACAACACGGCGATTACCATCCCGCCCGGCGAGGGTTCGATGAGGCGATCGTCTCGATGGGCAGTCACTTCGATTTCGAGACCAGTCCGACGACGGATTATCCCGAAGGACAATATCTCGCCGATTTCCTCACCGACCGCGCCGTCGATTTCATTCAGCGTCACCACGACCAGCCGTTCTTTCTTTATCTCCCGCACTTTGGCGTCCACTCGCCTCGCCAGGCCAAACCGGAACTGGTGGAGCGGTTCGAGAACAAGCCGGGGGTCGGCGGACACAACAATCCGACCTACGCCGCGATGATTGCCAGCGTTGATGAAAGCGTCGGTCGGGTGATGCAGACCCTCGACGAATTCAATCTTGCCGACAACACCGTGCTGATCTTCACCAGCGACAACGGCGGCGTGGGAGGATACGTTCGAGAAGGGATCAAGAAGCGGGGCGACATCACCGACAACGCTCCGCTGCGCAGCGGAAAGGGAAGCCTGTACGAAGGTGGCACTCGCGTACCTTTTGTTGTCCGCTGGCCCGGTGCGACAAAACCCGGTTCGACGTGCGACGTGCCGACGATTCACGTCGATTTGTTTCCGACGTTGCTCGAACTGTCCGCCGCGCCGCGTCCCGAGCAGGCGCTCGACGGCGAAAGCCTCGTGCCCCTGTTTCAAGAGCCGGCCACAGAACTTCAGCGCGACGCCATCTTCCAGCATGTCCCCGGCTATCTCGGTGCGGGAAAGCAAACTTGGCGCTCCACGCCGGTCAGCCTGATCCAGAGCGGCGATTGGAAGCTCATGGAGTTTCTCGAGGACGGTCGGCTCGAACTCTACAATCTGCGGAATGACATCGGGGAAACCAAGAATCTGGCGACGGAGATGCCGGACAAGGCCCAGGAACTCCACACTCGGCTCGTCGCGTGGCGCGCCGACGTGAAAGCGCCGATGCCAACGAAGAACACAGGCGCTGCCGCCGAGCCGAAAGAAAGGCCCCGAGGCAGACGGCAGCAGAAAAAGGCGTGAGGGAGCTTGCAGCGAGCGGATTCATGAAGCGGCTGTTTAGAGCGTTTTTTAGATTGATGTAGCGGGTGTCACTTTACCCCGTTGACCGAATGATTCTCCAGGACATGCGACGATAGTCGCACTTCAAGCCGGAGGCTTGGCAGCCATTAGCCGGCAGTAAGCGCCAGCGCCACTGCCGGTCAATTGAGCAAGGAAAGTATGCACCCCGGAGGGTGTGCCAGCAATTTTCGCGATTCAATCTGCTGCGATCCCTACCGGGATCGTGCGGCCGGCTGAAGCGCTTTCCGGTGGTGCGCTGCGCGACCACCGGCTAATCGCTGCCATCCCTCCAGGATGAAGACTGCAGCGCACGGATCCTATTGCGCGTGGTATCTCTAACTCAAGCTAATGGCGTGGAATGACATCCAACACGCGGTACAGCAACTTGAAAAACGCTCTAGCGAAAGCTACACGAGCACAGGCTCTCGTTCCACGCGAACGGCTTCGTCGATCTTGAAGGCTGGAATGGCTTCGGCATCGCTCTCAACTTCCGCCCACAGCGAAAGCTTGTTCAGCCCGTCGAGGGCCGCGACCTTGTAGCACTCGGCCATCGTCGGGTAGTTAAACACGGTGTCGCGGAAGTAATCAATTGTGCCGCCGAGGGTCATCACGGCTTGCCCGATATGAACGATCTCGGTGGCCGACTCGCCGAGCACGTGGACGCCGAGCAACTTGCGAGAATTGCGATGGAATAACAGCTTAAGCATTCCCGTCAAGTCACCGGCAATTTGCCCCCGAGCGATCTCGCCGAAGCGAGCGATGCCGACTTCGTACGGCACGTGGGCCGCCGTAAGCTGCTCTTCGTTCTGGCCGACCATCGAGATTTCGGGAATCGTGAACAGGCCGTAGGGCATGTTTTGGCAAGGCTCGAACTCGCGGCCGATCATGTGGCAAGCGGCGCGGCGGCCCTGTTCCATAGCCGTGCTGGCCAGGGCGGGGAAGCCGACCACGTCGCCCACCGCGTAAATGTGCGGCACCTTTGTTTGAAAGTGTTCGCTCACCTTCATCCGGCCACGGTCGTCGGCGCTCAGACCGGCGCGGTGCAGTTGCAGCGCTGCGGTGTCGCCGACGCGGCCGACGCTGAACAAGGCCGTTTCGCCTAGCAATCGCTTGCCGCTTTCCAGCTCGACGGCCACGAGTCCGGGCTTAGGCTCGTGAATGTCGGTCACGCTTTCGCCCAGCCGGAAGAGCATCCCCTGCGCGCGAGCGTGATGCAACAGCGTGTCGATGATTTCGTGATCGCAGAACTCCAGTAAGTGGGGACGACCGTCAACGACGGTCACCTGCACGCCGAGCGTGGCGAACATGATGGCGTATTCAAGCCCGATCACGCCGCCGCCCACTACGATCATCGAGCGAGGTACCGCGGACAGGTTAAGGATCTCATCCGAATCGAATACGGTCGCGCCGTTGAAGGGGATGTGATCCGGCCGGGCGGGCCGGGTGCCGGGGGCCAGAAGGATGTGCTCGGCTTCAATAATCTGCGATTCCGTCCGATTGGCGACCTCGATTCGATGATCGTCGATGAACGCGGCTTCGCCGCACATCACTCCGATGCGATTACGGGCGAATTGATCTTGGATGACCTGCCAGTCGGTCTGGGCGACGCGGGCCATCATCCGCCGCAGGTCGTTCATCGTAATGTCGCGTTTGCGGCGGTAGGCATCCTCATACACGTCGCGGTGGCGGTAGCCGGTCAGGTGAAGAATCGCTTCGCGAATCGTCTTCGAGGGAATCGTTCCGGTGTGGAGCGATACGCCGCCCAACAGCTCGCGTCGCCGTTCGACGACGACCACGCTCCAACTGTGCTTGGCCGCAGCGATGGCCGCCTTCTGGCCCGCCGGCCCGCTGCCAACAACAACCAAGTCGTATCGCATATTTGGAACTCACGGCTAGGAACATCAGCCCAACAAGCGTAGGTGACGCCGAACGCTGGGAGCGGGATGGGCACAGCAACCAACCGAGCATCCACCGATGGGAGGCGCGGTTAGTGCGATTTTTCCGCTCAAGTAGGCGGAAATCCGCTGCATCCATTGCGGGCCTGCAAATGGTGGCCCTCCGTGTCCGGCGGTTCGAGATGCGCTAATACCCGCGTCATCTGGCGATGTGGATCGCGCCTTATTTCGCCTGTGAGTCCCCGTTATAATCTCTGAGAGCGATTGAAAACATTTCTGCACCATTCCGACTACCTAGGTCCGACTACTTAGGATTCAACTTGAACCGAATATTGCGGGTTGCGTTGTTGACTGTGGCCTGGAGTTCCGTCGCGAAAGGCGATGCCGCGGATCTTCACGTCGGCGCAGCAGCAGTCAATCTGAGCTGCGACAAAACGATGCCGCTTGCCGGATCGCTCGAACCGCGGTACACGGACGAACAAGAAGGAGAACTGCGTTCGGTAGCTGTGGTGATTGAAAAGCCGGGCCAAGGGAAAGTGGCAATTGTGGCGTGCGACGTGCTGTGGGTTCCGCGCGATCTGGCCGACTTGGCCGTGGAAGAGATTGCGAGCACCACCGGTATTCCCGCCGCCCACATTCTGATTAATGCCACCCATACGCACAGCGCTCCCAGTCCCGCTCCCGCGCACGCCTTCGGTTTTTCCGAAGTGTTCCGCGAAACTCTGAGACGGGCAATCGTGCAATCAGTGCAGGAAGCTTGCGGGCATTTAGCAGGCGGCGACGCCCAGTTCTTTTTCCGGCTCGGCGAGGAGAACACCATTGGCGCCAACAGCCGACTGTTGCTGGAAGATGGCAATGTTACGTGGCTCAATCCGACGGGCGAGGCCGGTAAGTCCGGAAAGCCGACCGGGCCATTTGATCCGCAGTTGCCCGTGCTTGATTTTCGCGCGGTCGACGGCACGAGCCGCGCCTTGATCTACAATCATTCCACCCACACGATTGGCACTCGAGCGGGCCGCGATATTCGGTCTCCCGGATTCTACGGACTGGCTGCACAAGAACTGGAGGGCCAGATTGGCGGCATCGTTTGCTTTCTGGAAGGAGCCTCCGGATCGACGCACAACATTACCCAAGTCCCCGTGGGCGAGGCTGTGGTGCGGCTCAAGCGCGCCGTGCTCGCGGCTCGCGAGACTGCTCAGCCCCGACCCGTGGAGAGCGTGGCGGGCATTCGGCGTCCGTTCCGGTTTCGAGTGCGGAACTTCGACGAATCGGAGGAGGACGCGAAAGTACTTCGCTACACCACGAAGTACGCGCCGGCTGCGTCGGATCGAATTCGCGAAATCTTCGCTACCATGCGCCGTGAGCTTCGCTCCCAGCAGGGCGAGGAGCGCGAAACCTGGGTGCAAGCAATTTTGATTGGGGATGTGGCGATCGTCGGCGTCCCGGCGGAGTATTTCACGTCGCTCGGCGTGGACATCAAGCGGCGCTCGCCGTTTCCCAACACTTACGTCGCGGAACTAGCCAACGACTGGATCGGATATCTGCCCGACCGAGAGGGGCATCGACTCGGCGGCTATCAAACATGGATGGGGCTTCATAGCTACGCCGAAGAGGGAACGGGCGAGCGCGTCGCCGACGAGGCGATCAGCATCCTCAAAGAGCTAGATCAGGGACGGCCCGGCGGAAGTTAGCCGTTTGTGCCGTATCTCTCCTGGGCAACCTGCGATGAACCGAGTTCCACCCATTCGCTGCGCCATTCGAGCAGCGTTCGTCGTGGCCGTAGCTTTCGGGATTGCCCCTCTCGCTGTATTAACTGCCGAGCCACCGGATGCGGCTGCCGCCGCTCGCGAAGGATTGTCTCCCAGCGAAGAGTTAACCAGTTTCCATCTGGCCGACAGCGAACTCGAAATCGAACTGGTGGCCGCGGAACCGGTCGTCGCGAGTCCCGTGGCAATCGCCTGGGACGCCGATGGGCGGTTGTTTGTTGCCGAAATGATCGGCTATCCGGCGACCGAGAACACCTGTCGCATCGCACTGCTTGAGGACCGAGATGGCGATGGAAGCTACGAACGCACGTCCACATTCGCGGATAATCTCAGCTTTGTTACCAGTGTAATGCCGTATCGCGGCGGCTTGTTGGCGACCGTTGCACCCGACGTGCTATTCTTGAAGGACACGGATGGTGACAACCAAGCCGACGTATGCCGGGTGGAGTATACCGGCTTTGGCACCGGCTCGCAGCAGCTTCGCGCTAACTCCCTGCATTGGGGACTTGATAATTGGATCTATGGCGCCAATGGACGTTGCGACGGGGACGTCCGGCGCCCGGAAGCACCCGTTGAATCGGCCGTCTCGCTACGTACTCGCGATTTTCGTTTTCATCCGGTATCGGGAACCTTTCAAGCGATTGCCGGGCAATCGCAGTTTGGGCAAGCCCACGACGACTGGGGAAACCGGTTTCTCTCTTGGAATACGATTCCCGCGCGACAAGTAATCGTAGATGATCGTTATCTAGCCAGCGCCTCGAACCGCATGTTCGATGTGGTCATCGATCTGACTGAGCCAGGCGACGTCGGGCGCGTGTTCCCTGTTAGTCTTCCGCCGCGGCAGTTCAATACGGAACAGGCCAACTACTACAACGCGCTTTGTGGATTGACTATTTACCGCGGCAACCAGTTGGGGCCGTGCTACGCGGGCGGCGCCTTTATTTGCGAATCGCTCACCAATCTGGTCACGCGGCGTGTACTCGAGCCGTCGGGGCCGGCATTCATTGGCCGGCGTGCCGAGAATGAACGCGATCGTGAATTTCTCGCGTCAACCGATAGTTGGTTCCATCCGGTCAATCTGGCGAATGGGCCTGACGGCGCGCTGTATGTAGTCGACTTCTACCGCGAATTTGTGGAGCATCCGATCTACGTCGCTGATGAGCAAATTCGCAACGCGACGGATTGGCGCCACGGCGCCGAGCGCGGACGGATCTGGCGTATTCGAAAGAAGGGTTCTGCGGCTCGGCAATGCCAAACGCGACAGCATAGCCGTGCTAACGCGAACGAACTTGTCGCTCTGTTGGAGCATCCGGTCGGTTGGCAGCGAGACTCCGCACAGCGTTTGTTGGTCGAACGACAGGACGCAAACGCAGTTGTACCGCTTCAGGACCTTGCCATGCGCTCGAAAAGCCCGCTCGCGCGACTGCATGCATTGTGGACGCTTGAGGGACTGAAGGCCCTCAACGAAACGACGTTGCTGACGGCCATTGGCGATGCTCACCCTGGTGTACGCCGCCATGCCGTCCAACTCGCCGAGAGTCGCATCCAAGCTTCTGCCAAAGTTGCCGATGCCGTGCTTGCATTGGTCAACGACGCGGACTTAAGCGTACGGTTCCAGGTTACACTCACACTGGGCTTGACCACCATACCTCAATCTCCCGAAGCGATCAGCGCGCTTGTCGATCAGGCGAACGATCCGTGGACGACATTTGCGGCACTTTGCGCTTCCGATCGCGCTGCGTGGCCGGTCTTAAGACAATTGTTGCAGCGCCATGAGTGGAACGAGTCAGTTGACGTCGAACAAGCTCGCTTTCTAGAACAGATGGCCATGAAATTAACAACTCAACCAGTTGCGTCCGACATCGACGATTGCTTGACATGGCTCGCGTCCGCGCCGCGAAGCGCAAACTCGTCAGCCCGCATCGCGGTCCTGGCGGGATTGAGCAAAGAACTAACGGGAGAGCAAGCGGAGCGACTCTTAGGAGTTTCTACTTCGCCTGCGTTGCAAGCTGAGGCAGCGCCCTCCACTCGCGGGATTCCCGCTTTGCTCAGATTGGCGGGTCGGGCTGCGACCCAGGTGGAATTGGATTTTCAGCTTCGGCTGCAAGCGATCGAATTGCTCGCCAGGTTCCGGACGCCAGTCGCGGAATCGATTCTATTGGAACTGTTGCAAGCGCCGCACCCCTCGACCGTGCAAGCCGCGGCCGCCCGGTCGCTGGCGGAGTGGGGCGACGCGGATTGTTGCCGCAGCGTTTACCGGCGCTGGCCGCAATTGGGCGTGGCCGCGCGCGAGGAAACGATCGCCTCCGCGCTTCGGACGTCAGCCGCCACTACCGCATTGCTCGACGCAATTGACGATGAGACGGTCTTAACGAGCGAACTACCAGTCGCTGCGCGTATTGCCCTCGCCGAAGTGCAAGACGTGGCACTGAAGCAGATGGTTGAAAGATTGTTAACCGACACGGCTTTGGTTGATCGAGCGGCGGTTGTTGCTCGATATCGAGAAGCGGCACAAATGTCCGGCGATGCCCGGCTCGGGGCCATGCACGTCCAGAAACACTGCCTCACTTGCCACTCCGTGCTGGGGGTTGGGGGTCGAGTTGGGCCGGACCTTTCAAGCGTTGGCTCGCGAAATAGCGAATTACTGCTGGTCGATATTCTTGACCCGAGTCGCAATGTCTCGGCAGACTTCCTCAATTACTTCGTACATACGCAACAGGGAAAGACATTTACTGGGTTGATCGTCGCCGAATCGGCTGACGCGATCACCCTGCTCTCGGCGAATGGCGAACGGGAAACCATTGCCAGACGTTCGATTGAGGAGCTGCGCTCGACCGGCAAATCGATAATGCCGGACGGAATCGAAGAAGAACTTTCTCCACAACAACTTGCCGACGTCCTCGCATTCCTGCGGCGCCCGGATCGCGCGCTATTGCCGGCGGCAGCGAAGCACGACGAATCGAATCACCCCGAGTGATCGCCACAGCCGACGCTAACGTTTGGTTTACTTGTCACGCCCTCCTGATAGCGATATTCTCAGCCGTATGATTAAATCGAATTCGGACGACGCGAGCGGGCAAATGCCTGCCAATCCAATCGAGAATCCAGTGCTCTTGCGCACGATCGGCCTCTTCTCGCTGGTGGTTTACGGTGTGGGGGACATGATCGGGTCGGGCATCTACGGCACCGTGGGCGAGGCGGCCGGGCAACTCGGCAACGCCGTCTGGTTGGCATTTGTGGTCTCCATGATCGCCGCGCTGCTTACGGGGCTGTCGTATGCCTGCCTCGCCTCGCGATACCCGCGGGCCGCCGGTGCGGCCTATGTCACGCAGCGGGCCTTCGGCTTGCCCTTCCTTTCCTATCTGATCGGACTTGCCATCACGGCCTCGGGAATCACATCCATGGCAACTCAAACCAACGTGTTCGCAAAAATTCTGCAGGCCATGCTGGGCGGGCCGTGGCTGCTCATGGCGCTGTTATTTCTCGGCGTCATGACCGCGATCAATCTATGGGGCATTCGACAGTCGATGTGGACTAACTTGGCTTGCACGGCGGTCGAGGTCGGTGGCTTGCTCTTCATCATTGGCATCGGACTGCGGTATTGGGGTAGCGTCGATTACTTGGAAACACCCGACGCAACGGTCGATGCTCAGGGGCGGATTCTCGATCACGGACTCGGAGTTTCGATGCTGTTGGCCGGCTCCGTGCTCACCTTCTTCTCCTTCATCGGCTTCGAGGACATGCTCAACGTCGCGGAAGAAGTGAAGGAACCTCGGCGGAACATGCCGTGGGGGATCATGGTGGCACTGGGTGTGGTAACGATTCTCTACATCGCGATTGCCGTGACCGCCGTGTCCGTCGTCGATTATCGCGCGCTCGCAACTTCTCCATCGCCCCTATCGCTGGTGACCGGTCGCGCAGCGCCATGGTTGCACCCGAAAACCTTCGACTTTATCACCATGTTCGCAGTGGCAAACTCGATGCTGATCAATTACATCATGGGCTCGCGGCTCCTGTATGGAATGGCGCGTCAAGGACTGCTGCCGGCGATTCTCGGGCGCGTTCATGCCAAGCGGCACACGCCACATGTTGCGATTCTCACTCTTCTAGTGATCGTGGTGGTTTTGGCGCTGTCGGGAGGGAAAGACGGAGTGGCGACGCTCGCGTCGGCGACGGCGCTGTTGCTCCTGTTCTCATTCATGATCGTCAACGCGGCGCTGATCGTCCTGAAGGTGCGTCCGGACGAACCGCCCGGCGGGTTCGAGGTGCCGGTGCTGGTGCCCTTACTGGGCGTGCTTGTGAATGGGGTGCTCCTCTTGGCACGAGTTTTCGACGGCGGGGCTAACCTTCGTGCTCCGGTCATCGCCGGAGTCATTCTCTTGGGGATTGCCGTTCTGTTTCTTCTCGTACGTCCGCAAAATGTAACCGAAGACACACTCGCATCCGTGAGACCCGAAGTATAGCTCTCTTGGCGATCAGAGTCTCTTGCTCACTTCGCGGCTGCAAGGAACACCACTTTCGCTGCCTGCAAGACCTCGTCCACCGAAACATCCAAATGAGTCACGGCCCTCACGCGCAATTTGGCAATCGCGCTCATCAGCACTCCACGCGCTTTTAGCGCCTCGCAGAACTCCGCAGCGGTGCCCCAAGTCGGATTGACTTGGAAGATAACGATGTTCGTGTCGATTTGCTCCGGCACGAGCGTCAGGTGGGGCGATTCGCGAACCGCGGCGGCAAGAGTTTGCGCGTGCTTGTGGTCCTCGACCAGCCGGTCGAAGTGGTGATCGACGGCGTAGATCGCCGCCGCTGCGAGCACACCCGCTTGGCGCATGCCTCCTCCCAATGCCCTGCGCAATCGGCGTGCTTGGCGAATCAGATCGGCAGGGCCGGCGAGTGCTGAACCGACCGGTGCGCCCAGACCCTTGCTAAAGCAGACGCTTACCGTATCGAAGTGCTGCGCCCAGCGCGCGAGCGGGATGTCGGTGGCGACCGCGGCGTTCCACAAGCGTGCGCCGTCGAGATGGCGTGCCAGCCCTGCGGATGCGGCCCACTCGCAGGTCGAGGCCAGCGTCTCATACGGTTGAATTCGCCCCGCTCCTCGGTTATGGGTATTCTCCAGGCAGAGTAGCCGCGTCCGCGGCGCGTTGTCGTTGGCCGGACGAATGC
Source organism: Pirellulales bacterium (assembly GCA_040901765.1). Taxonomy (GTDB): domain Bacteria; phylum Planctomycetota; class Planctomycetia; order Pirellulales; family Lacipirellulaceae; genus JBBDYG01. The sequence goes on along the minus strand of JBBDYG010000019.1, from coordinate 52,938 downwards.
GATCGCGCAAATGCTCGACCGACAGAACTCCGTGCTCTCCCAACACGGGCTGCGCGGCGATGCCGAAGAGCTGAGCATAGGTGCCTTGCTCGTAGTTATAGATGTGGCAATTCGCCTCGCAGAGGAATTCGTCGCCGGGCGCGCAGTGAAGCCGCACGCCAATTTGATTGCCCATGGCGCCGGAGGGCACAAATAGGGCCGCTTCCTTACCAAGAAGCTCGGCGACACGAGCTTGAAGCCGCTGAATCGTCGGATCCTCGCCATAGACATCGTCCCCCACTTCCGCGCGGGCCATCGCTTCCCGCATTTGTGGCGTGGGTTTGGTGAGCGTATCGCTACGGAGATCGATCATGGTCTGGACTGGGGAAGAGGATCGCGGTTGAAAGCCGTTAGCTATTAGCCGTTAGCAACAGCTTGCTTGGCCTGCGCATTCCACGGGTCGATGATCTGCAGATTCTTGGCGGCGAGAGCCTCATAGCAATCCGGCAGATCGAAGCGAGTTAAGACATTCGGGAGGAGGGTCGAGATGGGCCAGGCGTATTCTTCCGACTCCGCGACATCGGAGTAACTCGTGAGGCAATTCTTGAGCGTGACTTGGTGCACATTTTCAGAGAGCATCGCGGCGAACGTGGCGGCCAGCGCCCCGCGGCCTTTGCCAACCAGGTGAATTTCACCGTAACCATAGCTCTTGAGCCAATCGAGCACCCGCAGCACGTCGAAGGTTTTCTGGCCAAGGTAAGGGCGGTCGAGCATGATGCTGTAGCTCGAATAAAAATAATCGCTGCCCCAGGGCTTGTGAAACGATTCCGGGCCGCCGCATGTATCGGGTTGTGATTCGCCAGTACCGCGCACATCACATGTAAAGATTGGCCGTTCGGATTCTGCCTCGACAAGCTCTCGCAGCAGTGGCTCGTCGCGAAGCTCGGCATCGCTGGAGAGATGAGAAACATAGAGCGTGGCCCGCTCGCCGCGCGGCGGCCGCGACTCCCACTTTTTACTCGACAGCATGTAAACCACCGCGTGGATCCCCGGCTCCGTCTCGATTGCGTAATCCGAAACGCTGTGGACCGGATACCCCTCGTTTTTCCGGGATCGCAAAACGCGGTAATCGGGCGGCGTTGGCGGCACGGGCCGCATGTGCAGCATCTCGCGCACCGCTCGATATAACGGCTCGCCCGTGAGCTGCTTTCGCTCGCGGCTCAGCGTCTGCGACTTTTCGCGGGTCAGGTCAAACACCGTCTTCACGTTTCCCAAGTTCGATACATGGCCCCCCGGCGTACACCAGAGATCCTCGGCGGTTTCGAGTTTCAGGGTTGGCTCGCGATCGACCTCTGGCCCACCCGTGGCTCGATTGAACCATTGGTACATCGGCTCGCGGCTCTCTTGCGTATAACCGTGGCCAAGCGGGCCGACAAACAACTTCAGGTCGTCCTCCGCGCCGAGCAGCGAATAAACGTGGCGCATTCGCTGGTAAGCTTCCTCGGTACCACGGATATCGAAGAAGTCGAGCTCCTGCGCCAGTATAATCACCGGATGGGGCGCCATCGCGAGCAGAAAGTCCTCGTGGTCGAGTCCCAAGGCAATCGCTTTGGGCGGGCATTGCTCGGTGTCCGCCGGCAACTCGTTTTCCAGATTCCGGCGAAACGTCGTAACGAAGCAGCTTGGGGCTGCCATCATGTAGCGGCGATCGAGTCCGCAAAGCCACGTGGTCATGGTGCCGCCACCGGAGTTGCCGGTGATGCCCACCTTCGTGGGATCGACCTCCGGGCGGGTAAGCAGATAATCGAGTGCGCGGATGCCGTCCCACGCGCGCCACATGCCGAAGAACTCGCCGACCAAATACTGCTGGCTTCCCGCGTAGATGTGCTCTCTGGCACCGACGCCGACGCGCGATTTGAAATCTTCGGTGATGTACTGCACGCGTTCGCCTTGTCCGACGGGATCGAAAACAAGGCAGACGTAACCGAGCTTCGCCAGCCCCTGCGCGAAGGACTGATACTGTTCGGCGGCCTTCGCCTCGGCAAAATGACCGCAGGAGCCGACGACACCTGGGGCGGGAAACTCGCGATTTGTCGGCACGTACAGGTTGCCAGTAACCGGATAGTTCGGCCGACTGTCGAACACAACCTTCTCGATCCGATAGCCGTCGCGCTCCAGCACGCCGGTCACCCGCGAGTTGAGCGGCGTCCGTTCTGGTTCCGGCCCGAAGCATTCTCGAATCTTGGCGCGAACAGTCTCGATGTACTGCTCGGCGTCTTGCCTTGATTGAAGCTGCGACTTCAGACGTTCGTTGCGATCCTCCGCGCGGCGGACTTGCCGCACGAAGTGATCGTGTACCATCCGCCCAAAGCGGTTGAGATACGGCGCCTCGGCGGCAGAAGCACTTCGCGAGCCGATCAATTGCACAAGCGGCAGCGCCAGCAGTTGAAACTGGCCAAGTCGCAATAGCTCTCGCCGAGTGAATGCGTGGCAAACGACTGGGGCAAATGATTCAGATTGAGACATGGTTATTGCGATTAAAAATCGGCTGCGGAATAAGTTTCCAAAGTGTCCCGATGAATGCTTGGGCCGCATTAGCCGCGGAGCGGCGATATGGCTTAGCCGCGGGCGTCAGCCCGCGGAAGGGTGGATTGCAACGCTCAAGCCGCGG
>JBBDYG010000019.1:0-50278 GCA_040901765.1 Pirellulales bacterium | reverse complement strand
GGCTTTAGGAGTATTGGGGCCGCTGTCCGCGGGCTGACGCCCGCGGCTAAGCGCTGTCGCCGCTGCCGCGGCTGAAGAAACATCGGGATGTTGTTATCGGCTGCAGTTAATCCCCAGCGGCTTTAGTGGCCAAATTGATCGCGAAATACTTGTGGATCAAGTCAATCCGCGATGCGTAGAACAACCTGTAGACATCGCCGTCGCGAATCACCGACTGGCTGGAGTTGTAGACCGATTCGTACTCGCTGTCGGGAATCGGCGTGAGCACCGGGTTCTTGTCGTACTTGGCCCACTCGACACCATCCGGACTGGTGGCCGTGCCGATGGCCGTCTTTTGGATTCCGGAGTTGTCGTCCCAGTAGGCAACGTAGAACATGACCCAGGTATCGCCGTCTTGAAGCACGTAGGGATAACACATGTGCTTCGCTTCCCATTCCTGCGAGACGGTCAAAACGGGATTCTTCGGGTGCGACTTGAGTGAGTAGATGTCCGGCCCCGTGGCCAAATGGACCTGCCAATTGTCTCCCTTGGGCTTGTGGATGTAGTACATCCGATAATCATCGCCCACCTTAAGCAAGTTGGGCGCATACGCCTTTTTGAAAATTGGGTTTTGCGAATCCTTCTCCCAATGAATCCCATCATTGCTGGTAGCATGTTCCACGTCGTCGGGCCGATTGCCGTTGTAGAACAGGTGCCAGGTGCCATCCTCGTCGAGCTGGAGGTTTCCCTGGGGATCGCGGAGCAGCGTCGGCGTGGCGTGGAAGTTGTCGCGTTCGCCTAACGGCAATAGCGGTCGGCCGTGCTTCGTAAAATTCACGCCGTTTTCGGAGGTCGCCAGGCCCAACTGATAGTTGATCAGCTCCTCGCCGGTGCGCTCTCCAGAAGGTCCGCCGGAATAATAGAGATAGTAAACGCCGCCGTGCTTCGCAATCGCCGGAGCAAAAATGTTATGTGAATCGAACTCCCCCTTGGGAGAGAGGCTTAGGATTGGGTTCTGGGCCGATTTTTGCCAGCCCTTTTCCCAAAGCTCCTCGGCCCCGGCGCGCTCACCCCCCAGGGCAAGTGCAGCCAAGCAGAACGAATAGGAGTAAATTTGGGACGGTCTGATTCGCATTGATAGTTCCTCGTAAGAATTGTTGCGAAGGCTGTCGGCCATCGGCCCAAAAGTAGTTAGGCGTCCTTCCGGCCGATAGCCGACAGCCGATAGCGTCTATTTCAATTGTTGCCAATCTCCACCGGCTCCCCGTCGCTGCGGTGGCCCAAACGGCGATGCATTTCGGGGTCAATATCGTAACCGATCGTCTGCACCGAAGCGTCGCACATCGCCATGTGGAAGCCGCCGGGGTGCGGACTACCCCACCCTTCGCTGGCAACGACTCCATACCGATCTTGAAGCGGCAGCAGCGTGGGATGACTTGACCGTACGAGATCGGTATTAGCTGCGTCGTAGGCGGCTCCATTGTCTCCGCCATCGGTCGCCGTTTCATAGGCATCGGGGTTCAGGTATTTCTCTCCGACGCAGTAGGTCTTGGAAAGTCCGTCGGTAATCTCGCGATACTTGATTTCGCTACGAACAAAATTAATGCCATCATATTTTGCGGTGCTGGGCCAAACGTAAGAACTGTCGCCTTGAGCGATACTCGTCGGACCTTGCGTGAGGCCGGTGACCAAGGGAACTCCGCAGTTTGCGGCGTAGTCGGTTTTGGCCACGTTGGTGCTGAAATTGTTGGCGTTGCGGTGCGTTGGGTTTCCTTTTTTGCCAGTCTCGTCGAAGGGATACGGTCTTGCCGCGCGGCGAGAGGGACAATGGAAATAGGATTGCGGATACTGATTCCGATCGGTGTGGAATTTAACTTTTTGTGGTGCGCCGTATCCGGTGCCGATGTCGAATACTTCCTGCGCCTCGATAAAGGGGAGCAGCACAAAAAAGAACCCGCCCGGTTGCTTGATGCCGAACCCGCGGTCGGCATCGCCACACCACCGCGAGCCCCATCCGCCGGTGGGCAAATGACCGTGCGTGTCGTGATGGTTCTGCGCCGATAGGCTTAGCTGCTTCAGGTGGTTGACGCATTGCGACCGCCGAGCGGCTTCACGAGCCGCTTGGACCGCCGGCAATAAGAGCGCGACGAGAATGCCGATGATCGCGATCACGACCAATAGCTCCACAAGAGTAAAGCCGCGTTTATTTCGCAGGGACATGTCTAGTTCCTTTTTCACATAGCCAAACTTTTTGACGCGAGGGATGGCCAACTGCACCGCGCTGTCGTTCGCGATGCACCGACGGTGAGCAGGGCACCGATCGCCCCGAGCAGCAGGCTTAACGATCCACGAGGTTCCGGGACGGCGCGAAGCACGCCCTGGGCATAAAGCTGAGACGTGTCCCAGGCGAGACCTTCGGTAAGGACGGGTAGTTCAATTTGCTCAAAGCTGCCATGCACCGAGTGAAAGTGAAATAATTTGAACGTGTCGCCATTCCGCGGCTGAAAACCGCCGAGAAGCTCGACCTGAAGCGCGCCCGAAAGTTTCGCGGCGCCGCCCACTTCCAACACATCGTGCTGACTTATGGCTGATATACCCGCAAGCTCCATTCGGAGCGCGCCCTCGGATGCCTGAGTGAAGCTGCCGGCGACTTTCATTTGCCCGGGGCTGTTCCCGGGCGAAAGCATTCCTCCGAGGTTGACGAGGTCGCCATCCAGCGTGCCCGCTCCGCTAAGGCCGCCCTCCTCCATTTGCACCACGCCACCACCCGTCGAAAGGACGTTATTAATGGAAACCAATCCAGCGCCCGATTTCAGCAGCGTGTACCCGTTGAGGTTCAGCCGGTTGTTGAACTCGAGAACCGTCCCACTTGCCGCGTGAACTGTGGTGTTGCTTTGAAGCTCGACTACCGTTTGAAACTGGTGGGCACCTTGAAGATTCTCGATGGTGGCCGCGCCGGTGTCCGACTCGATTTGAATGGAACCGTTTCCGGCGAGGGCATAACTGTGTGGGCTGTCGAATTGAACCGTCTTCAGCGTAACGGGCGACCCCAAGACGATCGTACTTGGACCGCTAAGCGAGTCGCCGAAAATCGCGGTAACGTCAGTTCCATTCGGCACTGCGGTGCCGCCTCCTATGCCGGACCAGTTGGTCACCAAGCCCCAGTCGCCCAAGCCGCTACGATTCCACTGGAGCGTTGTGGCCGGTGGGCCATCGATGGGCTTGGTCGCTAGGTTAATCGAAAAGTATTTATGGATGCTGTTCACCCGGCCGGCATAGAACATACGGTAAACGTCGCCGTCGCGGATAATCGCCTGGCTAGACGTATACACGGAGTCATACGGGCTGCCAGGTGTTGGCGTGAAGACCGGGTTATCCGGGTTCTTGGTCCAGTTGACGCCGTCGGCGCTCGTGGCCGTGCCGATGGCGGTCTTCTGGCCGCCCAGGGGTCCGTCCCAGTATCCGGCATAGAACATCACCCACACGCCGTCGTCTTGAAATACGTAAGGGTAGACCAAGTGACTGGCCTCCCAGGGCTGCGAGTTTTCGATTACGGGATTGTTTGAATGCGGCTGCATCGAATAGATGTCGGGGCCGGTTGCCAGGCGGACTTCCCAGTTTCCCGCCGCGGGCTTGTGGATGTAGTACATCCAGTACTCGTCGCCGACCTGCATTAAATTTGGCGCGTACGCTTTCTCAAAAATCGCGCCATGCGGATCTTTCGTCCAATGGATGCCATCCAAGCTCGTGGCATGTTCCACGTCGTCGGCGCGGTTGCCGTTGTAGAACATGTGCCAGGTACCATCGTCGTCGCGTTGAAGGTTTCCCTGCGGATCGCGGAGCAACGCCGGCGTGGCATGAAAATCGTCCCGCACGCCAAGCGGCAAAAGCGGCTGGCCCAGCTTCGTGAAATTCACTCCGTCGTTGGAGGTCGCCAAGCCCAACTGGTGATTAATGTAATCTTGGCCGGTGAGCGGTCCCGACGGTCCGCCCGAGTAATAGAGGTAGTAAGTTCCATCGTGCTTGGCGATCGCCGGCCCGAAAATATTATGCGAATCGAAGGCGCCAGGAGTTAGCGATAAGACAGGGTTTTGCGGCGACTTGTCCCAGCCGTCCAGCCAAATCTCAGCATGTGCCGCGGCGGCAAAATGCCCAAGAGCTATCAGGCAAACCGCCCAGGTTCGCAGACTTGCAAATTCAAAATCGCTCGCGCGATTTGTCATCCCCAACTCCTTTACTGCAGAGCGTTGCCAGCGGTCGGACTGCCCCGTCCGACCACTAGCAAACCTCGCATGGTTATCTGCGGCGGAACCAAACTAAGCCGGCCCCGATTCCCAATCCCAGCAGCGCTAGCGACGACGGCTCCGGAAGCCCGGCCGCACCGGCGTGATGCCGAATCTGTTGAGCAGTCAGCGCTTTGCTGTAAACGGCGAACTCATCAACGATGCTGTTGCGCGCAAACGTCCGGAAGATGCCCGTCGGCGCACTACCCGGAACGGCGGTATTCAGGTGCTCGCCGCCCAGCGTGAAATCCTTGTCGAAGTTCGAGAAATCGGACACAGCCTTCGGTGTAAATAAGCCTGTGGTGGGCGCTACCAGCGACACGAGGTTTCCATCGACGTAGATCCGCGTGCCATCGATCGGAACGCCCGGATCAATGACCCAGACGACGTGATGCCACTTCCCATCCTCGATATCAACGCCCCCCAAATTGGTGGCGTACGCCCAGGCCGTGTCGTCGGTGTCGTCGCGCAGAAAAATCGCATCTTCGTTGCCCGTCACGCCGTCCAGATTAAGGTCCGAGAATCCAAAGCTCATGGTCAGCTTTCGCCCGGGAGCGCCCGCGACAGGCCGATCGTTGGCGATCCCAAATAGCCGATTGGAGGCCGTGCTCGGCTCGGGGTTCTTGAGGAGAAACTCAAACGTCAATCCATTGTTGTCAATATTGCTCCCCACGTTGCCCAGCGTGCCGAACCGGATCAGGTCGCCCGCTGAGCTCGAGGTGCCGACAAAATGCGCGGCCGTGCCACCGACACCCGGCGCACCGGCAACCATCTGCGGACCGTCGGTCAACTGGAGAACATCGCTGGCAATGTTCATGTAGGTGCCTGGGTGGTTGCCCGTCGCATCGGCGGCAGTCGCGCCGTTGAGAACCGCGCCCACGGCCCCGTCTTCGAATCGCCAGTATGCCTCCGGGCCGGCCGCGAGCACTTGCGACGCATAGTCGGCGCGAGCGTCGGGCACCCTCAGTCCCGTTACGAGCAACAACATAACGAAAGGAGCCATCCCCCAATCAAAAAATCGTCTTGCCAGAATCATTAGTCCCCTCCCTTTCAATTGGTGCAAAAAAATCTACCTCACCCCAAACGTTTACAAGTCGCTCCCCTGCCGATCGCGGCTACGAGCAATAGCCCCAGCAACGCCGCTGCAGTTGGCTCCGGAACTCCGGTGTTCCCCGAGCCGGATCCCGAGGTGGCGCCGAATCGCGACTTCCAAAAGTTGTAATCCGCCTGATTGATGACCCCATCGCCCGTGCCATCGGCCCCAGTTCCAGGTGTGATGCTGGGACGAAGCGTGTTGCGCCACACGACATAGTCGGCCGCATCGACGGTTCCATTGCCGTTGTAATCGCCGGCCACACTGGCGCTGCCGGTGAAGGTAATCGTCCCCGTGGTGAGAAGCTGGCTTGTATTCCAGCTTCCGGCGCCCCCCTGCAAATTGAGCGTCGTGAAGCTGCCGATGCGCGAAGCGAAGTCGAGAATGTCGAAACTATTGCCGGCCGCCGGCATGAACCCGTCGATGAGGGAGACGCTCAATGTGCCGCCGTTAAGGGTCATGCTGCCCGTTACGTTGAGCACATCGTACGACTGCCCTTCGGTCAGTCCGCCAATTTCGATGGCCAGCGTGCTGCCCGGTTGTTGAATGTAGTTGCCCTGCACCGTGAGAACCCCGGCGCTTGCACCCGGAGCAACGGTTCCGCCCGCGGCGTTGGTGAGGTTGCCGCTTACTCGTCCCCCGCCGCCCAACACGCCGCCGGAAACGCTAACGCTGCCCGTGCCGGTGTTCTGATTGTTATTGATCAGCAACGACCCGCTCCCTGACTTGGTCAGCGTGTTGCCGTTGAGGCTAAACCGGTTATTCATCTCCAGTACCGCACCGCCGGATATATTGGCGGTCGTATTGCTGGCCAAGTCCACGTCGGCCTGAAACTGATGGCTACCTTGCGTCACCAGTAACGATGCGCTACCGGTGTTCGCTTGAAGCTGTACCGAACCGTTGCCAGCGATCACCGTGTTGGTGTTGTCAAACTGAAGCGTCTTGGCCGTGACAACCGCTTCCGTCGCGACGACCGTTGGCTCGGTCAGCGCGGCGCCGAAAATGCCGGTCATTGTATTGCTGTTCGGAAGCGCGCCGACGACACCATCCACCGCTTCCCAATTTCCTCCGAGGTTCCAGTCTCCAAGGCCGGGTGTTTTCCACTGGAAGGTTGTCGCCGTAATCTCCGCGATGTGCGCGGCGATCTCTTGCTGCGTGAGCGCGTCGCTATAGACGGCGAACTCGTCGACGATGCTGTTGCGTGCAAAGGTTCGGAATAGTCCGTTTGGCGCGGAGCCCGGAACGGCGGTGGTGAGGTGCTCCGCGCCCAGCGTGAAATCCTTGTCGAAGTTCGAGAAATCGGACAAAGCCTTGGGCGTGAATAGGCCGGTGGTGGGCGCGACCAGCGGCACGAGATTTCCATCGACGTAGAACCGCGTGCCGTCCGTGGGAATCCCTGGATCAATAACCCAGACGACGTGATGCCAGTTCCCGTCCTCGATATCAACGCCCCCCAAGTTGGTGGCGTATGCCCAGGCCGTGTCGTCGGTGTCGTCGCGAAGAAAAAGCGCGTCTTCGTTTCCGGGAACGCCGTCGAGGTTAAGGTCGGAGAAGCCAAAGCTCATGGTATACTTTCGGCCGGGAGCGCCCGAGACGGGGCGATCGGTGGACATGCCAAAGATTCGATTGGAAACAGTGCTTGGCTCCGGGTTCTTGAGCAGGAACTCGAACGTCAATCCATTGTTGTCGATGTTGCTGCCCACGTTGCCCAAGGTGGTGAACCGAATCAGGTCGCCCGCCGTGCTGGAGGTGCCGACAAAGTGCGCGGCCGTGCCGCCGACTCCCGGCGCACCGGCAATCATCTGCGGGCCGTCGGTTAACTGGGCAACATCGCTGACGATGTTCAGGTAGGTGCCCGGGTGGTTGCCCGTCGCATCGGCGGCAGTCGCGCCATTGAGAACAGCGCCCACCGCGCCGTCCTCGAATCGCCAATACGCCTCTGGGTTCGACGCGAGCACCGCCGAAACATAGTCGGCGCGGGCTGCGGCGGCCGAGCCAAACAGAACGCCGGCAATCGCCGCGAGCGGCGCGGCAACTTTCACGCGTCGGCGCACGCCGATCAAACCGAGGCACAGCAGCGTCGCCAGTAAACCGCCCGTTGCCGGTTCCGGTACGGCGACAACCAGACTGCCAGTTGAATACAGTTCGGAGACGTCCCAGCGCCGTCCATTAGTGAGAGGTGCCAACTGAATCGCGTCGAAGGTTCCAACGATCGATGCACTCTGAAGAATATCGAACCGGTCGCCTGCAGCGGGTTGAAAGCCGTCGAGCAGGCTCACTTGCAGTGTGCCCGCCAGCGCAGCCGTGCCGCTGACTTGAAGCACGTCGTGCTCGCCGGCGGCAAGCTCAACCTGCAAGGTGCCGGCCACCCCCTGCGTGTAGTTTCCGTGGATTTGCAGAGCCCCCGGACTGTTGCCGGGTGAGACCGTCCCGCTGGGATTCTCTAAATCTCCGAGGATCGAGCCACTGCCACTAATGCTCCCGGAAGTGCCTACTAGAGAGCCGCCGTCGAGGTCCACAATGTTGTTGATAGCCAAGTTGCCGGTTCCTGTTTTGGTGAGGGTGTGGCCTTGTAGATTCAGCCGATTGTTAACTTCTAGCGTGGCACCCGCAGAGATGTTGGCGACCGTGTTATCGTGCAGATTGACGACGGCCTGTAATTGATGACTTCCTTGCGTGACGCTGATGCTCGCGTTGCCAGTGTTCGCGTCAAGATTCACCGACCCGCCGCCTGCGACCACGTAGCTCTGACTGCTATCGAATTGCAACGTTTTGACTGTAATGTCGGCCTGCACGGCCACGGTGCGCGGAGCGCTGATGGCGCCTCCTAGTACCGCAGTTGCATTGTTCGCATCGGGCCGGCTCGCTATGACGCCGTCTTGCGGGGTCCAATTGCCGCCGGTCCAACTCCCCAACCCATCGTGGTTCCAGTGGAACACCGTCGCGACGGGCACGCCGGCGAGATGGGTTTGGATCTCACTTTGGCTAAGTGCCCGGCCATAGATGGCGAATTCGTCCACCATCGAATTAATCGTGTAGCTTCCCGGCAGCGCGGTTGAAAGGTGCTCGCCGCCGAGGATGAACCCTTTGTCGAAGTCCGCGAAGTTGGCGAGCGGTTTGGGCGTCAGATCGGTAACGCCGTCGAAAATCGCCGGAATGAATGTGGCAAGCTGACCGTCCAAATAAATCCGAGTTCCATTCGCGGGCACGCCGGAATCGATCACCCAAGCCACGTGATGCCAGTTCCCGTCTTTGATGTCGACGGCGGAATCGTCAATCATGTAGGCCCAAGCTTCGTTGTTTTCGTTCCGTAGAAAGACCGAGTCTGCCGGCCCGCCAAACCGCTCCTGCAAGTCTTCGAACCCAAAACTGAACTGAGTTGTCGGTGTGCTTTCCGGGCGATTGTTGGAGATACCGAACAGACGGTTGGAAGCTGGGTTGTCTTCCAGGTTACGCACCCAGAACTCAAACGTTGCACCGTTGTTATCGATGCTGCTTCCAAAGTTTCCCAGACTGTCGGATTGAATGTATTCGCCGTCCTGGCTCGTTGTGCCGCGAACGAAATGTACGGCCGTTTGACCGATGCCTGGAACGCCGCTCGACAGTTGTGGCCCGTCGGCCAAGCCACCCCATAAATACGTTCCCGCATAGGCGCCGACGCTATCCACAGCGGTTTCGAAGTTACCCAGCACGGTTCCAGCGCTGCCGTCCTCAAACCGCCAGTAGGCGAGAGGGCCATCCGCCAGAACCTCCGAAGCGTAATCAGCGCGAGCAGTGGGCTGCGCGCGTAATGCGATTAAAACTGCTAACCACAACAAGAATCGAAGTCGTTGTACGGGCATCGCGGTATCCTCTTTTCGATTATTCTTTCTCAAGTGCGGACGAAATGGGGCCGGCGAATTGGCCAGTGGAACTCTTTCGCATGGAAATAAACCAACCGTCGCCATTGACCCATTGTTTATAAATTCCTTCGAGGTCTGCCTGCTGCGGCGTGCCCGCGTGAAGCACCACGCAGTAACGAAGGGCCAGAGTGGCGCCCCGCTCGAGCACCCACGGGGTGCTGAGGAAGTTGAACGGAGACGGGGACAGATGGCCATAGTTGCGAGTAAACCAGGGACAGTCGCCCCCAAAGTTGTCCGGATGATTGAGAATCGCGATCCCTTCCACCACGTCGGACCGATCGCGTTGCCCAAAGTAACCACACCAACTCGCAGGTTGGCCAAAGGTGTCCGCGGCTCCAACGGCACCGCTCGAGTTCATCAAGGTTCCACCGTGAATGGGTGAAATATCCGCTGCGGCACGCAGCGCAAAGAACGAATGCTTGGCATGGTCAATTCGCAAGTCCTCGCGGGCCGTGAGGTCGATCTCCACATCCAGCAACCGAATGCGTTCCGACGGGACGCTGAATGCAAACCGCCGACGGTCTTTTAGCGGCGACGACTGTTGCCGGATCCACTCGCAGGCATCGTGGATCACGACTACCGAATCGTTGGCTGACTCGACCCGCAAATCCGTCGATCGAATCTGCCCCGTTTGCAGCGAACCGTCGCTCCAGAAATCGCCTTCGTTGAGCGGCTCGCAGCCCAACCACAGTCCGCGATGATGCGGGTAGGGCAGAGACGATTCAGTCGTCAGCGAGAGTCCGGTCACAGGCCCCATGAGCGGTGCAAAATAGGGGTATTTGAGCGACTGATTCGCGCGATATCCGATCGCGATCGTATTATTCCAACGAACGAAGACGTGCCCGCCATCCTGATATGCCGAGATGCCAACCGCTTTCGCCGGTGCCTCGACGTAGTCGATCGCGTGCGCAACCGAACCGGGCAAACGACCCAAGCCCAGCGCCGCAATACCTGCGGCCGTCCCGGCCAGCAGGTCACGTCGCCTGATTCGACGGTAATTCTTCGAGCGGTCTACTTCGGATTTACTCATCGCGGTACTGCTACGCGTTTGTTGTCTGTATCGGCTTGTTTCATTTTGCCGCGGCTGGTAGCTGCGATACCGTACATGGCGTTCCCCTCCTCGCGAGATACAGGTTGTCCTTTGGGAGGTCCCAACACGAGCGTTTCGCCGCCGTTGACTGTCGATCTCCAGACTCCGAACCGAGTGTCGATGCTCTCGCCGGGGCCCACGGCCGTTGTAATCTTCTTTAAGTTGCGAGATGGTCCTTCATCCAATCCGATCTCAATTCCCGTGGATTGAAAACTATTGGAGAGCCACTCCGGGGTGGGACTGCGACTGTCGTAAAAAACGTACACAAACGCGTCGCGACTAAAGGTAATGGAGACTTCCAGGTTGCGTTTGCGTTTGTCGTCGTTAAACGTCATGACGTAATCCGCCCCGATCAGAAACTCTGGAAGACCGTCTGCATCTACGCCGTTCCATTCATGTGGCCGATCGACATACGCCTTTGCATCCTCTTGCAAGCCCGCGCTCACGATTTCGTAGAATCGCTTCGTATCGTTCGTGCGCAGATTGTCCGATACGGTGGCAATGGTCGGCATCATGTCGTGTTGGCCTGAATTCGACGATCGCTCAAACGTGGCCACCTTTCCGGTGCTGATCGACAGGATGCGATCGAGGTGGCCATCCCGTTTGAACAACACTCCGTCGCCGCCGATCAGCCTCTCGATGGGCGGCGCGTCCATGACGTTGCCGAGCGTGCCAGGCATCCGCAAATCAACGGCGCCTTCAAACACGACCAATCCCGTTTCGCGGTCGTCGGTCGCATCCACGCCGAATTTCGTTCCGAGATCGGTAATCTCGCCGTGCGGAGTGACGACCACGAATCCGTGTCCGGTCGGTTCCGTGACCGTGACATTGATGCGACCTCGATCCAAGCGAAGTCGCATCGGACTGAGCAGCTCCAGTTCAGCGGGTCCGTCAACTAGTACGTAGCCCACGTCGGGCAGCCGCAATCGCGCGGTTCCTTCATCGACGCGCACTTCTCCGACGCCCAGAGAAGGTTGAGCCGCCAGGACGTTGCTCGGCTCATTCTTAGGGGCCGCGATCTTGGCCGAACCGTCCGCCCCCGATATCGAATCAAACATCCACACCGCGAGAAAGATGGCGGCACAAACTGCCACGGCCGCTGCAATCCGGCCAATTGGGTATCGCCGATTGACGGAAGCAATTCGCGACGCGATGTCGAGCAGGCTCGATTGCAGTGGCAACGAGAGCTGCCCGCGTTCCACGAGTGGCTCGCTTTCGCATTCGAGGGTCTGCCCGGACGAAGTCGGTCGTGGCCCCGGCACGGCTGAAGGTCCGGCCGTGTCGATGCCCAGCGTCGCTAGCAGCAGGTTTGCCGTCTCCCGGTTGGGATTCTCGCGAGCCAACAGGTTTTCGAACATGTAATCGAGCCGAGCGGCATGCGCGAAGATTTCAACCGCGTGAGCATCTTTTGCTAACAGTTCTTGAAGGCGGTTGAACTCCGAAGGACTGAGCGCGTCGTCCAGGCAACCCTGTACCAGGTCGAACAAATTCGTCGTGTCTTTGCCCACACTCTTTACTCCACAGGCGTGGCGAGCCGGCGCTCGACGCATTCGGCAAGCTTAAATCGTAAGCGCGAGAGCGACTTTTGAACCGATGCCACCGTCCCTCCGCACGACCCACTGATTTCACGGATACTCATGGAGCGACGGTAACGTAGCGACAGCAATTCGCTCATCTCCTCGGGTAGCGAGTTAATGCACTGTTCCAAGGCATCCATCCGCTCGGACGGTAGACTGTTAAGCGCGCTGCTGTGCTCGTACGAATCGAGGATCGCCTCGATTACTTCCGGCGAGAATGGCGTAGGACAGCGTCCCGACTTTCGTCTCACGCGCAATATTTCCCGCGCTGCAACCGACCGAGACCAAGGCCCAAACGGGCGCGTTGCGTCGTATGTCGCGAAATTCTTCCAAAGAACGAGCACCACGGCCTGAAACACATCGTCGAACTCATTGCGGTCGCGGACGATCGTGCGGACGAAGGACCGTAGGCACGATTCGTTGGCAAGATACAGTTCCAAAAATTGATCTTGATCCGGCACAGCAATTCCCTCCCCCCATTCTGAATAGACCTTTCGATCCTACAATCCAGACTTTTTTCTCCGATCTTTCGACGAGTGGATTTCCTTCGATTCGCTCGCGTTACCCGTACCTCTACCTAAACCTCTATGCCTTAGCGATTTGCGCACGCCGCTCCGGGTAACGTTCGCTGTCTGAATTTTTGATTCGCTGAGATCCGGACTGCGGCTTTCGACGCGGAGGCCGTGACGGGTTCGGTTATGTCTCGGACCGTTCCAATTCTGGAAAACTTCAGCGCGATCAAATCAGACAAAATAATCGAAACCGAACTTTCAGCCGCGCTCTACTTGACAATGTCGATGCATCCATTCACTAATCAGATCAAAGCTTTCTACCTCAATCGCGTTGAGCGGTGTCGCTCGCGGTATCGGAGAGATGAGAATGCGAAGGATGCGGCTACGAATCGATTTTGTCCGGGCTGCTGTGGGCGTTTTGCTGTGCGGAGCAGCAACTGCCATGTTGGGCTGCAGCAGTCGGCCAAGTAGAGTAGCAACACCGGATATTAGCGCCGATGAAGCGAGTTCTACTGCGTTTGAACTCTATGATTCCGACGCCGATGGGCAACTCTCGAAGACCGAGTTGCAAAAGTGCCCGCCATTGCTGTTAAAGCTCCAGGAGATGGACGCCAATGGTGACCAACTGCTATCGGCCGACGAAATCCGGCAACGCGTTGATGCTTGGCTAGAGACGCGCGTCGGCTTTGTGACGGGATATAAGTGCAAGGTTTTGGAGAATGGTCGGCCGCTCGCCGGTGCGACCGTTGAAATAATACCGGAGGAATTTCTTGGAGACGCGATTAAGCCGGCGTCCGGGACCTCCGACAGCGGAGGAATCGCCTCGCTGGCGGTCGCCCAGAGCGACTTGCCATCCGATCTGCACGGACTTCGCGGAGTGCAATTGGGCATGTATCGAGTTCGCATTACCCACCCGACGAAATCGATTCCCAAAAACTACAATGAAGAGACGACGCTTGCCTGTGAGATTTATCCGTCCGGCGATCCTGAGATGATGACCTACGACATTCGCACCAAGTGAGCCATCTGCCGGGTAGTTCGGCTCAATAACAGCGGCCGACGACCTCACTTCTGTTCATTTCGAGCCAGCTCAACCGCATCTAACCAGCCGTCGATTGTGTATTGCGGCTGACCGAGTTCATCGTGTTGAAGCACGGCCAGTTCGCTGCCGGAAAACGGGCGCAGGCCTAAGTCGGGCAAGCTTTGGCCGCGTTGGTGAAGCTGCGTCCCGTACAGCCGCTCGAACTGCAGTCGATGTGCATCGCACCACTCGCCTGAGTTGATCGTTGGTAGCGACCGGATTTCTTCGAGCGTCATTGACGGGGTGCCAAGGTGGCGATGTATCCACTCGAGCGCTGTCTTGTCGTTGAAATACTCTCGATGCCCGGCGGCTTCCAAAAACCATTCCGCGACCCAAGACGGATCGGCCCCCAGACCTGAATAAACTTGTTTTGCGGCAGCGACGGCCCGATGATTTCCACTCCAGGCTTGCCCGCCTTCATCCATACCCACGGGCGGTCGATTCTCGATGATCACGTCGGCCATGCCGTTCATCACGAGCAAAGCACACTCCGGAGCCGATAGCGCAAGCATCTCCTCCATCGTGCAAATATCGCCCGCGCGCTGCAGCGGTGTTGCCGTGCAGCGTTTGCTGTTTTCGGCGAGATACGAATCGTACATCCAACCGCTCACTAGAACGAGCCGCAGACGCGGCTCGACTGCCGCCGTGAACTGGGCGACTGCGCCACCCAGCGAATTCCCGGCGAGTCCGATCCGCGCCGGATCGATGTCGTCGCGGCTCAGCAAGAAGTCGATGCCGCGAATCGCATCGAAGACCAACTTACCCATTACCGGCCGGCGCAGCGCATGCGCACGATGATCCACCTCCGGTTGATCGTGCTCTCTAGTGCCGCGATGGCCGTTGGGATGACGTTCCTCCTCGC
This sequence comes from Pirellulales bacterium, assembly GCA_040901765.1. Lineage (GTDB taxonomy): Bacteria > Planctomycetota > Planctomycetia > Pirellulales > Lacipirellulaceae > JBBDYG01. The sequence continues at coordinate 35,899 of JBBDYG010000019.1, read as the reverse complement.
CGATGGGGTCCATCGCCAGGCAGGCAACGCCCAGCCGGGCGAAAAGCTGCCCTGCGTACTGGTACGACCAAAACGACTTACTCCCGCCATGACCGAATGAGAGCACTATCGCGGGCATTTTACCGTTGGGGTTTTCTGGTCGAAATAACAGGCACGGCACACGCGAGCCAGATTCCGCGCTAATGATCCATTTCTCAACGACGATGCCATCGCGTTCGATGAGGCCGCGCGACTCGGGGGCGAGTTCGATCTTCGTATCCGGAATACCCAGTTGCACCCGTAAGTCGGCCCGTAATTCGTCTTGCCACTGTCGATATTCCGCGCGGCGCTCCGCGCTCCACATCGAACCGCTCGGTTCCGGCGCGTTTTCTGCATGGCCCGCGGCTGCGACCCCAACCGCAATCGCCAGCATAGCGATGCGGCCAAGATTCGATGGGCGGCGTCTCATGGCAGGGTCTCTCGAAGTTGCTCAATAGCCGATCGCGGCGCCGTCTAGGCGCGGATCGGAACCACCAAAGTATCGTAACGGCTCGTCCATCCGCCAGATCGCTTGGTAGCCGCCGTGTGCATCGAAACCGGGCCGGATGGCGTGTCCCATTTCGGCCAATCGCAGCTTCACGCGGTCATCGATGCCGCGTTCGAACGACAGTTCACCCCCGTCAATCGACTTGGCGCCCCAAGGACTCGAACTGCCGGAGTGAGAAACGCGCGGCTGATCGCCCGCCTGCTGCGGCGACATGCCAAAGTCGATCAGGTTCATTACGGCTTGCGCATGGCCTTGCGGTTGGAAATCGCCGCCCATCACACCGAATGCCAGAACGGGCCGACCGGCACGAGTCACGAATGCCGGAATGATCGTGTGGAACGGACGCTTATGCGGCTCCAGCCGGTTTCGATGATTGGGGTCCAGTGAAAAAGCTTGGCCTCGATTCTGCATCGGAAATCCAACTCCTTCGGGGCAAATCGTCGAGCCGAAGCCGTGATAATTGCTTTGGATCAGTGAGATCATATTGCCGTCACCATCCGCCGCCGTCAGGTAGACCGTGTCCGAGTCGAGTTCGGGGTCTCCGTACCGCCCGTCGCTGCGTGCTCGCTTGAGATCGATTAACTTGGCCCGCTGCTTTGCATAGTCTTTGGAAAGCAGCCACTCGACGGGCACATCGGCAAAATCAACATCCGCATAGTATTGGGCGCGGTCTTCGAACGCCAGCTTCTTCGCCTCGATCAACAGATGCAGATGCTCGGCTGAATTGGGCTTGAGCTTGCCAATTTCAAAGTTCTCGAGCAGATTCAGAATCTGCAGAGCGGCGATGCCTTGGCCATTCGGCGGAATCTCCCACACATCCCAACCACGATAGCTGCTGCTCACGGGATCGACCCAGGTAGCGTCGTGATCGCGCAAATCCTTCATGCTCATCTTCCCGCCAAGTTCCTGCGATTTGGCGACAATCCGCTGGGCAATCTCTCCCTCGTAAAAGGCGGCCGGCCCATCCTTGGAAATCGCCTCGTACGACGCTGCCAGCAACGGGTTCTTGAAAACCTCGCCGTATTCTGGGCAACGGCCATCGGAAAGGTAAAGCTTGGCTAAGCTGGGAGCCTCTTGCGGGTCAAAGTGAAAACTGCTGGAAATGATCGGCGACAGTGGAAAACCAACCTTGGCATAATCAATGGCGGCTTCCAAGCACTTGGCGAGGCCGAGCTTTCCCAGTCGGCTGCTTAGCGCGGCCCAGCCACTGACGCATCCCGGTACTGTCCAGCTAAACGACCCGATCCGAGGAATTGATTTCAAACTCAGGCCCCGAGCGGCTTCCAAGTTCCAATCGTAGGGCGCTCGGCCGCTGGCATTCAGCCCGTAGAGCTGTTTGTCTTTTTCGATCCAAGCGATTGCGAACAGATCGCCGCCGATCCCATTGCTGGCTGGTTCCGTCAGTCCCAGCATGGCGTTGGTGCAGATCGCCGCATCGATGCAATTACCACCGGCCTTAAGGATGTCAATTCCCGCTTGTGCCGCTAAAGGTTGGCTGGCACACACAATTCCGTTTTGACAGACAACGGTCGAACGATTGCCGTTACGAGCTTCCAAGAGATCTTTATCAAGCCCAGCGGTTAGGTTGTCCGTCTTTTCGGCTGCGTAGGCGCCAGGGGCCAGTAACGAACTAGCTCCAGCGAGCTTAAGAAAAAGTCTGCGATTCATCATTGTCCCTCACTCAAGCTATAATTTAGAGCAACGGAGTCGGCCAGGGCGAATGCTGGTCGGGGGAGTTGAACACCTCACCGATAAGCAATATCGCGAGCACTTGGACTACCGCTCGCTCTCGGGGGGAGAGAGCATCTTTCGGCCCGGCATTTCGCTGTACGCGGGCACGGAGTGGACCTATTAGCGCCGCCGTTCAAACTGTGAACTCATGAAGCGGCACGAGCAGTTCGTCGGTTTCATCCTCACCTTCATCCGCATCCTCATCTTCATCGTCCGTTGGATCGCTCCTCAGATTTTCCCAAACGGGTTCTTCACTGCCGCTGAAGCGGTCTTCCAAGAGCAGCAGCAACAGGCTCTGCCGATCGGCTGCCGAAATAGAATTCGCATCATTCCCGACAAGTTTGTTTGCGCGAGGCCAAACCTCGTCGTTCACGCTTGTGGAAAGCCACGCGAAGTCGGCAAGCGCCGCGTCGGTCGCCGCGGCGTGGATGTCGGCGTTTGCGACTTGATCGGCTGAGCCGCCGGAGTTGTCGCCCGACACAGCCGACACCCCCGCCGCTGAGCTGGCCCCGAGGCGGTCGCGCCAGACGACGTAATCGGCGGCACTCACGGCGCCGCTGTTGTTGCCGTCGGCTTGCAGGCCGATTCCGGTCGCGGCGCCGAAGTGGGCCGACCAGAAGCCGTGGTCGGCGGCATCGACCTCGCCGTCGCGGTTGTAATCGCCCGGAAGTGGCGGCGCGGCGACTTTGATGCCGAAGTTTTGATGGAACACCTGGTTCGAGCCGTTCAGCGTCAGCCGGTGCGAGCCGGGCGCGAGCGCGTTGTACAGCACGGCCAAGGAACCGGTGTTGGCGTCGCCGCGAACCGCCGCCAGGTCGAGCACGCCGTCGCCATCCAGATCGGTCACGAGTACCTGCTTCACGCCGCTGGCGACCAAGGAAGCGAAGCTCGCCAGCCCCGAGCTTTCGGGGAAGCTGAATGTGCCCCCCTGATTGCGCACGACGACCACGTCGTTCGAGGTGGTGTTGCCGACAATCAAGTCGAGGTCGCCATCGCCGTCGATATCGGCCACGGCAACCGAGCGCGGGCCTTGGCCCACGGGAATGGGCGTCGTCAGAGTCAAACCTCCGAGGCCATTGCCCCTGAGCACCGTCACCGTGCTGACGCCGATGCTGGCGACTACCACGTCGCGGTGGCCGTCGCCGTTCATGTCGGGAACAATCGCCACCGAGGCCGGCCCGTCGCCGACGGTTACGGGCGCGAGCGCCGTAAAGCTGGTGCCGCCATTATTGAGCAGCACCCGCACGTTGTCGGCGTCGAAGTTGCCGACGACCAGGTCGGGCAGGTTGTCGCCATTGACGAGGCCGGCCGCAATGGAAAGTGGCCCCGCATTGCCGAGCGCCACATCCGGCAGGGCGGTGAACGCGAAGTTCGCGCCACTGCTGTCGTTGCGAAATACGCGGACCAGGTCGGTCGTGCCGCCGCCATCGAGCGCGACGGCCAGATCGTCGCGGCCCCCCGGCACGAAGCCCGCCGCCACGATCGACGTATAAGCCGATGGCAGCGCGATCTCGTAGCTAGAACGGGTAAACGTGCCGTCGCCGTCGTTGAGCAAGAAGACGATCTTGTTGCCGGTGAACGCCCAGTGCGCCACCGCGATGTCGGGCAAGGCGTCGTCGTTAAATAGGCCGACCGTCAAGGCCGTGGGATTCGAGAAGACCGTGTACTCGGTGCGGGTATCAAACCCGCCGCCGAAAAGTTGCAACCTTACAGAAACTTTGTCGGCACTGCCATCGACGCTTGCCAAATCGGGCAGGCCGTCGCCGTCGAAGTCGGCCGTTATGAGGCCCAGCGGATTGGTGCCCGTGTTGAGCGTTTGCTTGGTAAAGCTGTTGCCGACGAGGTTGCTCGTTAGCTCGCCCGGGTTAGTAACGACCCGCACGGCAAAGTTCGTCGCGCCCAGGCCTGTAAAAAAGTAATCGCCGGTGGCGGAAGTGGGCTGGGTGGCCAGAATATCGACGCCCGCATTGAAGTCGCCGTTGTCGTTCACGTCGAGATAAACCTGCCGGCCTTGCAGGAACGGTTCGGTGACGGGGTCGCCTTCATTTTGATCCTGCCGCTCCCCATCCCCATCGAGATCTTGCCATACAAAACCCGAAATCTGGCTGGTTCCCTGGCCCGACAGGGCATTGTGAATCAGGAAATCGGCGCCGATGTAAATCTCGTCGGGATCGAGCGAGATCGCCCACTCGCGGCCGTCGGCCGTGGCCGGCGGACCGCCCGTCACGGTCTGGCCGTTTTGCAGCGCCACGCGGACCGTGTAGTTTTTCGGGGCAACTCGATTGGCGAACACATATTCACCCAGCACGCTGGTGCTCGTTAAAATATCGCCGTCGTTGAGCGTGTTGGAATTATCGACATCGAGATAGACCGTCACACCCCCCAGGCCGTATTCGTCGCCGTCGCGCGTTCCATTTTGGTTCAGGTCGTTGTAGACCGCGCCGCGGATCTCGCCCGGGGCGGCGAAGCTGCTGAAGAAGACGTTCGTGAGGTTCTCGCCAACTAACAGCGTCTTTCGGTCGAGCCCTTCGCGGTCGCGGAGAAAGACGGTCAAAGCGTCCTCGCCATCGCCGGAAACAACGTACACAAATCCGTCCGCCGCCAATACGTCTACGGCGGACTCGAGGTTCTCAACTGGAGCGCCAAACGCGTCGGCCGTGCCATCTACCATCTCGTGCAGGAATGTTAATTGCCCCGTGCTGGTCATGCTTGGGTCTCGTCGAAACACCGCCATCGCTCCGACGAGGAAGGGGTCTCCCGGGCTGCCGACGTCTTTCTTGCCGGTCACGTACACCCGGCTGCCATCGTCGCTAATGGTCACTGACGAGGCTTCGAGAATGCCGCTAACGGTGCCGCCCGCGTCGTCAAGCGCCCCGTCGATTAGTGACTGAACGAAGGTTAGAACGCCCGTCGAATCATTGCGGGCGAAAAGCGTCACCGCGCCGTCGGTCGCCGCCGACACGTACAAATGCCTGCCATCGGGGCTGAGCGCCACGTCGTTTGCTCCATCGAGCCCGACAACGGTGGTGCCCAACGAGTCCGGCTGGCCGTTCTTTAACACGGCCGAATAGGAGAGGAACGGCGCGCCACCGACCACGCGCACAAATGTGGCCAGCGTATCGGAAGCGTCGGCGTTTTCACCGGCGACGTAGACATGGAGTTGATTGCCCTCGGAGGACACGACCACGCCCCGGCCCCCGGCGCCGAAGGGCGAGCTCGCGACGCCATTACTAAGAATCCGCCGCAACCGCAACTCCGGAGTCTGCCCCGGCACTCGCTCGAACGCGAGAATTGTGCCCCCATTGAGGGCGCTGGCGCTGGAGTTGGACACGTACAACCGGGCCCCGTCCGCACTGATCGCCAGGCCGGTGGCGCCGGTGAGGCGCTGCACCGTCTGACCGCGGTTGTCGCCCTCGCGAACGACGTCGACGAGCACGAGATCGCCCGTGCTGAAGTTCGTCAAGAAGATGGCAATCGACCCGTTCGGCCCGAGGGCGTACAAGTGCGTGCCGACGCCAGCGGTCGTGCCGACCACTAGCCGCGACACGCCGTCGAGCACGTTGGCGCCGGCGCCGCCGGCCTGGGTGGTGGCGGTCGTTGTCGTGGCGCCGAGATAATACAACTGGCCGTCGACGAAGCTGCGCTCGAAGCGGGCTATCTTCCCCTCCTCGGCGCCGGCGACGTAGACGTAGCGGTTGTCAGCGACGGTGGCGACGGCGCTCGCGCCGTCGAGGCCGTCGATGATGCCGTCGAGAAATTCCTGGGAAACAATCGTCGCCCGGTGCGTCCGCGTCCAGCCTTGCTGATTCACCTCGGCGACCGTGTAGGTTCCCGGCGCAAGTTGTTCGAACGCATATTCGCCTTCCGCGCCGGTGACGGTCGATGGCTCGCCGGAGTCGAGCTGCCCGTTCTGGTTGAGGTCGAGGTACATCGTCCAGCCGGCGATGCCCGGCTCGCCGACATCCTGAATGCCGTTCTGATTCTGGTCTTGGAACTTCCGGCCCGAGATCGAAGCGTGGTACATCTCGACCGCGCCGATGTCGCTCACGGCAAGGCCGTCGTTGTTGCCGTCGGCGGGTCGGGCGACGCCGCGCTGATCCACGGTCGGCCCGCCCGATACGGCGGCGTCAATCGCCGGGCTCTCGGCGGCGGGAAGGTGCGTCAGCGTCGGGCCGCCGTTGTCGGCGAGCGGGCCGAGTTTGGGGTCGAGCATCGTGACATGTGTACCGACTTGATCTCCATTGACGCCGTTCGACAGGCCAGTGGCGTCGCCAATGTTGCCAATCAAGTTCCCCCCCGCGGAGTCGACGTTTCCCGCCACGTCAATGTCGCCGTCGGTAGATCGATTGGCCGCGACAATCGAGTTCTTGATCGTCAGACTGCCCGCCGTCGAGTTAAAAATGCCGCCAGCGGCGTACTCGGGCGTTTGGAAATACTGGGCGACGATACCGTAGTCGTCGCCAGGTCCAGGTCCGCCCCACACGGTCAACACGCGTCCGTCGCCAGCGTACGCCACGCTAGGCGTGACTTGCTGGATACCAGGGGTAGAGGGAACCGTAAACTCGTCTCCAAGAACCGCTCCTTCACGAGACAGAATTCGGCCGCGCATCGCTGCTCGTGCGGGTCCCGCCAAAAACTGGTAGTCGTCCCACACAACGAGCAAATTGCCATTGGGAAGCATCGCCAGACTTGACTCGGAAAAATTGTATACTGGCGTCGCAAACTCGACGGACGGTCCCAACGGTTGGGCATCCGCATCGAATCGGCGAAGGTACATGCCCGCGCTCTCGTTGCGCCATGTAACAACAAAACCATCCGAGTCGCCGGCTACCGCAGGATTCTGATCGACACCCGCCAGACCGCCGCTGATTGAGAACTCGGGGCCAATCGCCTCGCCATTGGAGTCAAATTGCCGTGCAAACACCTCGTCGCCAGCGGTCCCTCCCGGCGTGGCTCGGTAGGAGATGAGTATCGTGCCGTCCGGGGAAACCCAGATGTTCGTTTCGCGGATATTTTCGTACGTATATCCAGGTGTCGCCGTGTTGACCTTGAAAGCGGTGCCTCGAAAACTGCCATTGGCATTGAGTATTTGGGCCCAAATGGACATGCCGCCGAAGTGGTCGTACCACGTGACCACGTATCCGCCATCGGGCAGCGCTTCGACGATCGCATTGAGCTGGTGACTTGTTTGATTCGTGCCGACGTTGCCGTTGACGATGAATTCCGGCTTTATCACGACTCCTTGCGAGTTGTAAATCTTTCCGCGTACTCCCCACAGGTCGGCATCTCCGCCAAATTGCCTATAAATTACTGCGAAATCGCCGTTGGGCGCCACGGCCACATCGCCGTGATCCGTGGTCGTGTCATTGACCTGAAAGATGGAACCGACTGGCTGGGCGTCGGTCCCTAAGCGTTGAGCAAGTATCGTTGTGTTCTGGCTGTCCCAGACGAGGACGCCGTTTCCTGCTTGATTGAAAGCGACTCGCGGCCCGTGCTGAAGTCCCGGCGTGTAGGCGTGCATCAAGACTTCGCCACCGACGCGCGTCAGATCAGTCGGCAAGCCAGTCCCGTCGGCTAAATTGTCGGTAACAGTGGCGCTCGCTACGGTGGCAGTCCCGCCGCTCGCATCGAACAGCCCGCCACCTTGATTAGCCGCCTCGTTGCCGGAGATGGTGACGTTCGTGGCCGTGAGCGATCCGGCGTTGTAGGTGCCGCCGCCGTCGTGGAACGAGGCGGAAATGATTCTTCCATAAATCGCCACTCCGGGATCCTCCCAAGCGACGATCAACTCGTTTTCCGAAAGTTGCGCAACGACTCCTCGAATCTGATCGCCGCCACGCGATTGATTAATAATGATTTCCGATCCAACGCGCTGGAAGTTCTTCGAAAACTGCTGACCATGAAGGTCGAAGCCAGTATCGTCGGGGCCCGCCGAATCCCACACCGCGAAAAACCCACCATCGGCGAGTCGCAATACACGTGGATAATGCTGATCGCCAATCGGATTCGATGAGAGACGGAATTCATTTACCAATGGGTAGCCATTAACGTCGAAAGTGCGGGCGTAAACGCCGCCGCCGTCTGCTTCCAAAACACTGTCTTCCCACACGACGATGGTGCCTGATTCGTCGGCGTCGACGCGCGGGAGCACTTGAGACCCAGCAACAGTCTGGTTAACGAGGATCTCGCCCGAAAGCGGCGCTCCGCTGCTGTCGTAAACGCGCTCGAAAACGCTCCAGGTTCCGTCATGGTCGCTTTGCCACACCACGACAAAGCTGCCATCGGGCCTGACCGCGACGTCAGGATATTGCTTGTCACCAGCGACTGTTGCATTCACAACAAAATCGTCGCCCGCAAATGTCCCTTCTGTTGTGAGTCGGCGCGCTCGAATGTTGACTGAGCCGCCCTCAGTGCTTCTCCAAACTGCAACAACTGCGCCTGACGCATTCGAGGCGACTTCGGCGTCCGACTGTGGTCCGCCCTGGGTCGTGTTGACCAGAAAAATCCCGCTACCTGAGCTGCCGGCAATGTCGACCGAGGCGTCGTAGAGCCGCGCCTGAATGCCAGTTGCCTCAGCATCAGCTCCGGTGGCCTGCCACACGACAATAGCCCTTCCCGATGAATCGATCGCGTTACCGGTCCGGATCGAGTCTACGAACGGATCGTTGATCGTGAATTCCGACACAGTCGCGATAGGAGAACTAGCAGAGACAAATCGCCCATCTATGTCGTTGATCGTACGCCACTCCCAAGTAACCAACGCTTCACCAAGACCAGTAGCGCTGGCTGCAGCGTAATAGATACCAGCAGCGGCGCTTCCAAGCTGGCGTTCCTCGCTCAATGTGTCGTACTTGCGGCCTTGTGGATTCGGGGCATCGGCCGTATTGCCACTAATTGTCGTGTCTTTGACATCGGCAGTGGCACCCTCGGCGTTATAAATTCCGCCGCCGAAGGCGGCCTGATTACCTGTCAGGGTCGTCGCGCCGATTGACAGCGTCCCTGCGTTGTAGATGCCGCCGCCATATTGATCGGTGAAGTTATCGCGAATCGTTGAGTTACTAACAGTCAGCGTGCCGGCATTGCGAATGCCGCCGCCCTCTTCGCCAGAAACGCTGCCGCCGGTGATGGTGACGCCTTCGAGAGTAAGAGCACAGAAAGTCAATATATCGAAGACACGATCGATACCTGCCGCGTCAATGATCACTTCGCCAGTGCCGTCGCTGGCGACAACGACATTTCCAAGGATATCGAGGTCGCCTTGCTGCGCATTCCCGAAGTCTTGCAGGTCTAGCGACAGGGTATAAGTTCCTGGAGCCAAAATGACTACCGCAGTATTCTGGTGGTCAAAACCGAACAAATTTGCTTCTTGAATCGCCGCCCGGAGTGTTGCCTCCCCCGTGATCGTTGCGGCGATTCCATCACCAAAGTTGTAATCGCCGCCATCAAAAAACACGTCGGGTCGGAAGACGCCGACCGAGGAGAGATCGACGAGGAACGAATCGACGACCTTGGCGCGCGAAGCGACGCCGTTGATGTCGACCACCTGCCCGGACACGAGCGAGATGTCGTACGCGCCACCATCGAACACGTTCCACGCGCCGCCGGGCGGCGTAATCTGGTAGGTGACGGTCCACACGCGGTTGCCGGCCGACGGCGTTGCGGAAACGAGCGAAGCGACCAGGTCGCCCACCACGGCGTTCTGACGGCGGACGACGAAGTCGCCGCTACCCACGGTGGCGGCGGCGATGGGGACGTTGCTCGATAGCTCAACCGTGAACTCATACGTCGTGCCGCCGATGTTTGTCACGTCGAGGGCCGAGGTGACTTCCGCCTGCGGCGGCAGCGCGAGCAGCGCGCCGTGGGCGTTGAGCCGTTTGCCGCTCGCGATCTTGCCTTGCAGCGTAGCGAGCGTATTGCCGCCGGCGAGGATCGCGTCGCGGACTTCGGCGGCGGTTGCCGTCGGCGACTGCGACCAGATCAAGGCCGCCGTCCCGGCGACCAGTGGGGTCGCCATGCTGGTGCCGCTCCGCGTGCCGTAGGTTTGCAGCGTTTGGTTGTTGTCGATGAACAGGTTCGTACTGTGAATGCTTTGGCCCGGGGCGGCGATATCGACCGAGTTCGCGCCGTAGTTTGTAAACGTGGTGAGTTGATCGTGGCGGTCGGTGGCCGCGACGACCAGCATGTTGTCCAGGCCAAAGCTGGCCGGAAAGAAGGGGAGCGTATCGATGTTCTGCCCACGGCCAAACACGTCGCCATTGCCGGCCGCCGCGACGAACAGCACGTCGGCCGCTGCCGACGCCGCGATGGCGTCGCGCAGCCCCTGGTCGTCGACGCCCGAGCCGCCCCAACTGGCGTTGATCACCCGGACGTTCACGGGATTCACCGCCCGGGTTCGCATCATGGTCGCATAGTTGATCGCCGCGATCGCGTCGAAGACCGAACCGACGTTGTTCTCGTCGAGGAACTTGAGCGCCATCAGCGACGAGTTCCAGTTAATGCCCGCCCCACCGATTTGCGGGCCTTCGTCATCGGCCTCCGCGCCAATGATCCCCGCTATGTGAGTCCCGTGTCCGTGATCGTCGAAGGGATCGTTGTCGTCGTTGTGAAAATCCCAGCCGTGGACGTCGTCCACATAGCCGTTACCGTCGTTGTCGATGCCATCGCCGGGAATCTCACCGATGTTGGTCCATACATTCGCGGCCAAGTCGGGATGGGTATAGTCGATGCCCGAATCGATCACCGCCACCACGACATTGGAAGAACCGGTCGTAATGTCCCAGGCCAAATCGGCGTCGATGTCGGCGTTGTGGAGCCCTCCGTTCTGGCCGACGTTGAACAGGCCATACTGCTCAAGACCGACAAAATCGGGATCGTTGGGCAGCTCCGCGCCGGTGATGATCGCGTCTTGCTGGAACGAGGCGACGAGCGCGCTACCGGCGAGCATCGTCGAAAGGGCCGACGACTGGAGCGTGGCCGTGACCAGCAGTTGCCCCGGCAGGCCGAGGCCGCGAACCACCGTCAGCGGCAGATCGTCGAGCAACGCCGCAGCGCCCGCCACGTTGCCGGCCGCTTGCGTCGCCTCGGCCGTCAGGCGGATGATCCACTCTTGCGATGGAGGAGCGGGCGTCTCGGGCGCCGAGTCATCAACGGGAGCCACCGCGAACCAGGTCGGGCTGACCATCGAATAGGCCGCCGAAGCCGACAGAACCAGCCGGTTTTCCAACCGCTCCAGATGGAGCCGCCGGGAACGATGCACCGCGGGGCGTTTGCCCGGACCCCTCCGTGAGCGGTTTCCCATCGAAAGCCCCCCCAAACGACTTGGCCCGCGAGGGCCAGACGACGCCACCCGAAACGATCGCTTATTGTAGCGTTGTTGCCCGCAACCAACAACAAAATGGTTGGCGAACGGAATTGGCCCACTGACCGAACGCTTGATCGGCGGGATTGGTGGCACGGCACTCCATCGCTGGAGCCGCGCTTCATCGGATTGTTCCCTTTGGACATGACCGGCGCGCGACACGCTCCTTTCCGGCGTCCGCCACTGCCTTCAGATTGAACTCAACGGTCGTAGTCGCCATACTGCATCCTGCCTGTCGTTATTCGGACGACCTTTCTAGATAGACTTCTGCGAAGCATTTGGGGCACCGGTGACCGACATCAACTCTTCGAGCGATTGAAGGATGCGTTGACATGCTGCAGACGCGTTGCGATTTGATCGACCGGCGCCGTTTTCTCGGTGCCGCGAGTGCTTCGCTTGCGGCCGCGGCGCTGACGGGCAGTCGATGCTGGGGATCCGCTGAGCGTGTAGAACGGCCTCGTCTGGCGGCAATTATTACCGAGTACCGAGGTCTTTCGCATGCCGACGTCATTTTGGGGCGATTGCTGCAAGGATATGTCCTCAGTACGACCGAGACTTACGCGCCCCGGACGCAAGTCGTATCGATGTACGTCGATCAGTTTCCCGCGGGTGATCTTAGCCGTGGCATGGCCAGCCAATACGGGGTGCAGATCAAACCGTCGATTGGCGAAGCGCTAACACTTGAAACCGGCCAACTTGCCGTCGACGGCGTCCTGATCATTGGCGAGCACGGAGACTACCCCCACAACTCGAAGGGGCAGAAGATGTATCCGCGGCGTCGCTTCTTCGAAGAGACCGTCAAGACGTTTCAGGCCACTGGAGCTTCGGCTCCTATATTCAACGACAAGCATTTGGGATTTGCCTGGGAAGATGCCAAGTGGATGTACGACCAATCCCGCCAGATGAAGTTTCCCCTTATGGCCGGCTCGTCGCTGCCCACTGCGTGGCGCAAGCCCGACCTGGAGTTGCCGCTCGGGACGGAACTCGAAGAAGCTCTGGTCATCGGTTACAGCGAAGTCGAAAGCTACGGGTTTCACGGACTGGAGTTGCTGCAATGCATGGTCGAGCGGCGACGTGGCGGCGAAACTGGCGTGCGCGCCGTGACTTGCCTGGAGGGGCCGGATGTTTGGAAGGCCGCGGCGGAAGGCGAATGGTCGCGGAAGCTTTTCGACGCGGCTGCCAACTGTATCGCCGACGAATCCATGGAGTCGCCCGAGCAACATTGCAGAAATCCGGTCGCATTGCTCATCGAAAACACCGATGGACTTCACTCGGTCGTACTCTTGCTCGACGGCTTCACGGCCACATTCGGTTTTGCCGGTAGGCTAAGGGACAACCCCGATCCCGTGGCGACAAATTGCTGGCTGCAGGAGCCTGGATATGGGCACTTTTCGTTTCTATCGCATAATATCGAGTCGATGTACCTGACGCGCAAGGAAACGTACCCACCCGAACGGACGCTGTTGACCACCGGGATCTTGGACGCGGTTATGACATCGCGGGCGGAAGGCCACCGGCGAGTAGAAACGCCGTGGCTAGCGAATGTTGCGTACCAGATTACCGGCAGTACCGGCCGGCGAGCGAAGTTTTGATTCGCGGCGACGTTGGACGACTAACCACTCACCGGGACACGCCCATGATCGGCCGGCGAACTTTTCTGAAAGCAATCGGCACGACGGCGTTCGGGCCGGGGCTACTTCACGCGGTTGAAGCCAGCAACAATCGCCCCCGGCTGGCCGTGGTGACCACCGAGTGGCGCTATCCATCCCACGCCTGGCACATGGCCGAACGCTTTCTCACCGGTTATCCGATCCGCGGCAAATGGCATCGATCGCCCTTTCAGGTGGTTTCCGCCTACGTCGATCAAACGCCCGATAACGATCTCAGCCGAGATCGGGCAAACGAGTTCGGCTTCACGATTTACCCGTCCATTGCCGAAGCGCTTCGCAACGGTGGTAAGCAACTCGCCGTCGATGGGGTGCTGATCATCGGCGAACACGGCAACTATCCCGACAACGAAATTGGTCAAAAAAAGTACCCTCGCTACGAATTTTTCCAGCAAGTGGCCGACGTCTTTCGCGAGGATGGTCGCACGGCGCCTGTCTTCAACGACAAACATTTGTCGTGGAAGTGGGAGTGGGCCAAGGAAATGGTCGACACCGCGCGGCAGCTCAACTTTCCGTTCATGGCCGGCTCATCGCTGCCGGTGACTTGGCGCATGCCGTCGATTGATATGCCCCACGGCGCCAATGTGGAAGAAGTGATGTGCGTCGCCATCGGCGGCGTCGACAGCTACGATTTTCATGCCCTGGAGGTTATCCAGTGCATGGCCGAACGGCGGCAGGGCGGCGAATCCGGAGTGGTAGCCCTCCAAGCGCTGCAGGGTGATAGCGTGTTCCAGGCGATGGAGGCGGGAAACTGGGACGACGGGGGATGGGATCCGAGCTTGTGGGAGGCTTGCCTGTGCCGCAGCCAGACGCTCGCCCAAACGCCGACCGCCAATCATCGCTATCCCGCGCCGCAGCAGATTCGCGAGTGGGTAAAAGACCCGGTGGCTTACCGGTTCGAATATGCCGATGGCCTCAAGGCGACCATGCTGTTGATGAACGGTCTGGTCGGCGACTTTACATTTGCCGCCCGACTCAAGGGGCAGGCGGATCCGCTTTCGACCCTCTTCTACCTGCCGCCCGTTCCGAACGTGGTTTATTCAGCCGCGCTGATGTCCAACGTGGAGCGGATGTTGAAAACAGGTAAAGCCACCTACCCCGTGGAGCGGACTCTGTTGACCACGGGGCTGGTGGAAGCTGGCATGAAATCTCTCGCCGACGGGCAGCAGCGGACTCTGACGCCCCATCTCGACGTGCGCTACCAGGTGACGCCGCAATCTCACTTCTGGCAGTCGTAAATTCGCAGCGCCGCGCCGCCTATCACGCGAAAGCGGCGCAGCGACAGTAGAGCCAAGAGGCTAGTCAGCATAAGGTGAACCGTGGCTGGCTCAGGCACATTCAAACCTTGTGCGCGAAAGTGGAGGTACTCTTCGAGATTGGTGTACCCATTGCTATTTAGGTCGCCGTTGTTATCGGCCAACAACGGATTCAAACCATCGACCTTTCTTTCCCATGCGTCCGGCATCCCGTCGCCGTCGGTATCCCAATTGTTCGGACGCATTACGGTTGAAAGCAACGGATAGCCTCCGATATCGTTCTGCGAATTAATGATCTGGCCCCTCTGCGTCAGTAGCTCGGAAACGAGTCGCGCGTCGACGTCATCCCGGTTCCAGTAGAACGCGCCGGCCGAGTTTGCCACCTTCCAATAAGCGTCGATGGCGCTGTCGGTCGTAATGGGCGCGAGCGAGAACGGCGAGCCCGAGGTTGTGAACGTACCTTGAATGAGAGAAGCAGGCGCCAAGACGCCATCCAGCAGACCATTGCGATTACCGTCGACCCGATTAATGAGGCTATAAATCCGCAAGTTGTTCGGAGCTTCGGCGCGAAACCCAACCGTCCGATTGCCGGCGGACGTGTTCGGACCGGCGATCACGTAATTGCCGACATAATTCAGTTCAATCCGTTCACTTTCGCCGGTTGCATATCCATTGGACCGATTGTTGTAGAGCACGTTGTTGCGGATGTCGACGCGCATCGTGTGATCGTCGCTGTAATTGCCGATGGCCGGGTTGCGATTGCCGTTATTGCTCCACAAGTTGTGGTGCATCGAGATGATGCCATTGCCGTCGCCCGGCTTGATGAGGCTGCCCATCGAATGGCTGTCGGGGCCGCCGGGACTGTAATTGGCGTTGTATTCGCCATGGTGCAATCCCGTTTGCGCGAGACCTTCAGAGATGGTCGAAAACTGGATGGTGACCCGCCGTGTGCCGTTGCCGGCCACGCTGAGGTTCTCGTCGATCCCCCACGATGCCGACACGTGGTCCAGTATGACATCGGATCGCGAGATCGAGATCGCATCGCCATTAAAGCCGTGTTCGGCCCCCGAACCTTTCTTGGCGTCGCCCGGCCGGACGCGAATGTGGCGCATGATCACGTTGGGCGCGTTGATGCCGAGACCGTAATTCGTGATGGCGATCCCTTTGCCTGGTGCAGTCTCACCCGCGATGGTAATGTTCCCATTCGTGACGTTCAGGTCCGACGAGAGAGCGATCGTGCCGCCGATGTCGAATACGATCGTCCGCGGCCCATTGAATGCGGTGGCGAGTCCGTGTCGCAGAGAACCTGCGCCCAAATCATTGAGATTGGTTACGTGATACACGTCTCCACCGCGCCCGCCCGTAGTGAAGCGTCCTTCCCCTTCGGCCCCGGGAAATGCCGGCAGTTGGGCGTTCGCGGGATGGACCAGGGCACCCCAGACGATGAGCAAAACGAAGCGCCGCGGGTCGATCGGTCGCCGCGTGGTCGCTTTGGAATAATCGTCATGCATGATTTGCGGACCGCGGGGAGCGTCACAGGGCAAGGAGCCGCGCGTATCGAAGCTTATTTGACGACTTCCAGAGTTCGCCGTCAAATGCGATTCCGAGGCCCCCAACCGAACGAATGATGTTCAATTGGCTTATTAAATGAAGATTTTGAGTATATCGCTAGGCACGGCAGGCCGTAGATTGCTACAATCGCCAATTGCGAGCCGGCTTTGGCTCACCGGAATAGAGAGAGGTCTGTTCATATAATGGCTGCAATAATTTGCATTCGGGGAGGCCGTCGATGCGCTCGTCAGATCGGTTGCGGTGTACGGGTTTTACCCTTGTCGAACTTCTAGTCGTGATCGCCATTATTGGCATTCTGGTCGCACTGCTGCTGCCTGCGGTCCAGGCCGCCCGTGCCGCAGCCAGGCGGACTCAATGCCAGAGCAACCTCAAGCAGATTGGCATCGCCCTGCACAACTTCCACAGTGCGCACAAAGAGTTTCCTCCGGGCATGCAGTTCGATCGGCCCACGATCGCAGCCAATAGTATTCAGTATCGTGCGAACTGGATCATTGAAATCCTGCCGCACTTGGAAGAGCAGCCGCTCTACGATTCGTTCGACTTCAATCAGTTCATTTCGCACGCGAATAACCGAGAAGCGCGCGGGACGCCGATCCCAACACTGCTTTGCCCGGAAGATTCGGGGGCCGAGGTTCCATTCGCGGGAATGCTGCCCATCGAAGGCGACAATTGGGCCCGCGCCAACTATGCGTGCAACGGCGATAACATTTCCGCCGAGAAGACAACGACCGATCCCCAGCGGATTGGCGTCCTGCGAAAGAACAAGCGGACCAGGATCGCGCAGATCACTGACGGCACGAGCCATACGATCTTGGCGGCGGAAATCCGCATCGGCTTAAGCGCGATCGACCGCCGGGGCGTTTGGGCAATGGGAGCCGCTGGCGCCAGCAACCTAACCTGGCACGGCTTTGAAGGCGACTGCAACGGCCCCAACCCCGCCAACGAGCAGTCCGACGACATTATGGGTTGCCGGCAGCTCATGAGGCAGCTTGGAGCCGCCCTCCTCACGCAAGAACGGATGACGTGCTGGGAACCCTGCCCAAGTTTACAAGCGGCCCCGCGCAGCCGGCATGCGCCGGGCGGCGTCCATGTGGTCATGGTCGATGGCAGCGTCCATTGGATTTCTGATGACATCAATACCCTTGGGCCGAATGCTCAATGTTGCAGTGTCTGGGACCGCCTCGTCGCGAGCCAGGACGGCCTGCCAGTGGACTTGGAGTGACATTCTGACCGACACGTTACAACCTGGTCACTCTCGCCAACAGCTCTTGGAATTCGCTTT
Organism: Pirellulales bacterium; assembly: GCA_040901765.1. Lineage (GTDB taxonomy): Bacteria > Planctomycetota > Planctomycetia > Pirellulales > Lacipirellulaceae > JBBDYG01. The sequence goes on along the minus strand of JBBDYG010000019.1, from coordinate 18,507 downwards.
GTGAAACGACTCTGCTTGTTCTCATTAGTAGCATGTTCGCTCACTGGCTGTGGTCAGACCAGCTCCCACCTGCCGGTTACGGGAATCGTGAAGTTCTCCGACGGCACCGTCCCGAAAGGTGATATTGCCTCGATAACCTTTCAGCCAACCGCGGCCGGCCCGGGTACTAAAGGGGCATCGGGAAACATCGGCGCGGACGGGTCGTTTGAATTGAGAACAGTAAAGCCCGGGGACGGCGCCCTGCCCGGTGACTACCGTGTGACCGTCCACGTAATGCAAGGCTATCCGGATGGCAAATCAATGGTCGCCGATATCTACACGCGCGCTAGTGCCACGCCTTTAAATGCGACCGTCGCGGCCGGCGCTGAGAACCATTTCGATTTTACGGTCGAAAGGCCGTGACTTCCATGAATGAACGGGTTGCCATCCGCGTCGTGTCGATTTTCGCGATCCTCCTTTCAGCGCTTGGTTGTGATCAGTCTGCTCCAGCCAGCAGTTCCACGCGCAAAGAACCGATTTCGGAATGGCGCAACGGCAGAATCGTCCTCGGTTCGCCCAGTCTTACGTCCGGAATACCGGGTGACGGGGCGTTGACCATCGACCAGATTCGCGACTGGCTTTCCACGGACGGCATCCACGAGCCCCTCGACTTTGTACTGCCGGTCGGACTTGTTGATGCGACTGAGCTCATCACGATTCCGCACGACAATCCGCTAACGCGCGCCAAGATTGAACTGGGGCGGCAACTGTTCTTCGACGGGCGACTGTCCGATTTCAGAACAACGGCCTGCGCGACTTGCCACCTGCCGGAGCAAGATTATTCGGTACACGGGGTCATGCCGGTTAGTGCTCTCAATCCGCCCGTTTGCTTCAATCGACTTTTCGGTGGACGCCAATTTTGGGATGGCCGCGCCGAATCTCTGGAGGACCAGGTCGAAGGCCCGATCACGAATTCATTCGAGATGGGCACGACGCCCGACGAATGCGTAGCTCGGCTGCGATCCATCGAGGGATATCAGCTTCAGTTTCAAGCGATCTTTGGTGAACTCAATTTTGACGCCGTGAGCAGGGCGCTGGCCAACTTCCAGCGCGCGCTCGTCACGGGACCGTCTCCATGGGATTACCGGCGGCTACTCTCGCAATATGAAGACCGAGCTGTCGACTCGCTTTCCCCCGAGGAGCGTCTGCGGGTCCGGCAGCTCAAACAAGGTGTGTCGGTTTATTCAATGTCCGAATCGGCCATTCGCGGCGAAGCGCTATTCTTCAGCGACCGAACGCGCTGTCACGTGTGCCACAGCGGGCCTAATCTCACCGACGAGGCGTACCATAATGTCGGAACCGGAATGGCAGACGACGAGCCGGACCTGGGCCGGTTCGATATTACCCAAAATGAACAGGACCGGGGTGCGTTCAAAACCCCCACGCTGCGAAACGTGGCTCGAACGTCGCCCTATATGCACAATGGCCAATTCGACACGCTGCGCGAAGTCGTCAATTGGTTTGACCGCGGCGGATATGACCACCCACATCTAGACCGCAACGTCCGTCCACTCAATTTAACCCGGGATGAAAAGCGCGACCTGGTCGCTTTTCTCGAAGCCCTGACAGGGGCCTTGCCACCGGTCGAAACTGCCCGTTTACCCCAATGAAAGAGATTCGATGACCTTGAGCATTCGCGATTATTCCACGCTGGCTGTGGTTGCTCTCACGTTTTGCCTCGCAAACTTTGCGGGTTGCGGCTCCGAAGACGCACTCCCGGCGGAACAGGCCGCAGCCGTCAAGGCGCTCGAAGCAGCGAATGCCAAGGTCAGTGTTCGCGACGGGAATGCGATCTACGTCGATTTTTACGGAATGCCGGACCCCGCGGCAGCCGTGGTCCATCTTAAATCGCTGCCGAACCTCGAGAAGCTTAATTTCAGCAGCACGAATGTGACCGACGACGAGCTGACTCATTTGGCCGATCTCTCTAACCTGAGGGAGTTGGCGCTGAATCGCACCCGCGTCACGGACCAGGGGCTGGCTCACCTCGCCGGCCTCAAGAACCTCGAAGTCCTGAACCTCAGTGAGGACGCAGTGACGGACGCCGGGCTAGTCCATTTGAAAAACCTGCGGCAGATCGAGCAACTGCATCTTAATGAGACAAAGGTTTCCGACGCAGGACTTATGCACCTTGCCGGCCTCAAGCAGCTCCTCTGGCTCTTCGCCTATGGCACCGACGTAACCGGCGACGGCGCAGCCACATTTCGGGAACAACATCCCGGCGCGGAAGTCGTAGTGACAGAAGCCGCGGGTGACGCCGAAGTGACTCCGGGGACCAACTAAATTCGCAGCATCGAGCCTCACGCCACGGATATCCTCCAGTTTCTCTAGCTTACCCCTGCTGATTGGCCAGGCCGTCGTCGCGAAGCAGGTTCCAGCGATTTACTCGTAGGAGATTTCCCTGAAGTCAAGGAGGCCGATGCAACTTTCACTTGGTCTTGTCAGCGCTTCCCGTTGGAATTCTACAAAAGCCATGCCATCCGCGATCAAAAAAGTTCGGCTATATCCCCAGATTTTTATTGACACCGGCGTTCTGTAAGAGTATTCTACCCTCCGAATCCTCACTTGTTCCGAGGGGTACGAGTCGGTTCTCTTATCATTTGTTCGCAAGCTCCGAATGCACAGCGACGCGGGGCCGCATTCGCGAGTATTGTTCCAACCCCCGCGGGCTGGGGAGTACATCATGGCCGTGGCACGAAAGTTTGACCTCTGGGTAGGGGTAATGGTGGCCTGCGCCGCATTGATTGGCGGTATGAACGCAAATGCCGATCCGCTGGTGACGGGTGACCTGACGATCTACTACGATTTCGACAGCTTCACCGACGTGGTCATGGACGGTTCTGGAAACAATTTCGACGCAAAGGTTCAGGACGCCACCCGAAAAACGTTGGATGAGCAATTCGAACTATTCACGGAGGGAGTCATTTCCAACGATACATCGAACCCAGTTCGCGGCGCCGGGGCTATCCGATTCGCGCAGTCTGCGACCCCTGGAGATGACCCCGTCTTTTTGGACCTGGACGGGGGCGTGATTAAAGCGAATCACATCGACAAGGTGCCCAGTGGGGCCGCCACCACCGCGGCCTGGGTGAATCTCCCCGAAATCAACACAACGATCGGGGGGGATGGCAACTGGAACTCACCGGCGTCAATTCTGCAGGGGTCTACTGCCGGCCCAGGCCACGCGGTACCCCATTTGCACGCCGAAGGGAGCGGAAGATTTCGTTTATCGCTCCGCGATGAACTCAGTCAAAACATTGCGAATGCCGATCGAGACGATAGTGGCTTAATAGACATCGGCCACCCTTATCCCAACCAACCGGAAATTGATGCCGATCCGCTCACGACGCCCGAACCATGGCCGCTAAACGAATGGTTTCACGTGGCATACACCTACGATAAGACCGCCAACGCTGGTGCCGGCGAGTATGCGCTGTACTATAACGGCGTGAGAATTCGTGGCGGCATTGCCAATGGCGTTGCCGGCGCTGTTGATTTGGGTGCCTGGGACTCCCGAGGGCCTGGCGTGTTCTACGATGGCTTGGGCATCGGAGCGGTCTATGACAGCGGTGGTCGCCGGCTGCACGGCCTGATGGACGAGATGTATATCTTCACGCGGGCTTTGTCCGAAGAAGAAATCGGGGTCCTGGCTTTGCTCGATCCGCCCGGTGTGGATGGCGATTACAACGAAGACGGCACAGTGAATGCCGCGGACTACACCGTCTGGCGTGATGGCGGCAGCCCGGACGATACGATCGCCGGGTATAATCTCTGGAAGGCCAACTTTGGCAATTCCGGCAGCGGCGCCGGTGCTGCCGTGCCTGAGCCGAGCACCCTCGCGCTGCTGTTCGTGTGCCTGGGAATCATGGGTGCCAGACGTCGCAAGTAGCGCATTAGGGGCAGAACGCGCTAAGGGCGTTTTGGTAACATCCCCGCGCGGGGGGATTGCCCCGGGCCGGCCTTCCGGCTCGGGGTTTTTGCTGAGAGTGGTCGGAAACTGTGTTTTTACGCCGAAGGCGTTACAGCTATTAGCCCGGGGTTCGTCGCGCGAGCGGCGTACCCCGGGTTCGCCGTGTTTCCGTGATTTTGGCCGAGCGACACGCGCCGCCGTCAAGCGGACTGTGCCGAGGCCGAAATCATGGCGGGTTTGCTTCCGCCTCGGTCAAGTTCCAAGCGGAACCAGCGTTGCTTGCTCGGGCCGTGTCGTATGCTCTCGTCCGCGTGAGCATGTGGAAGCACGCAAAACATGCCCACGAAGACGAGGGCATGCCACTACCGCCTACCTTTAGGCACTCACTTTGTTGTTTGTGCCAGCAAATGCGCTTGCGTTTTACCAGGCGGCTGAACTAGAATTCCAGTTGGTGGGATGTACTTCTCTGTCGACGCTTCAAAGATCGTAGATTCTGCTCGTTGATTGTGACGGCCGAAGATCGTCCGTCGCACTCGAACTTTTCGTGGAGTGGGTCATGGCGAACCGGGATGGCGGCACGGGGCGAGCGCCTCTCTTTGGCAATGTAACAGGCACACTCCGTGCGCCGTTGCGGCCTTTCCGAAAGACCTCGCGAACACCAGTTCCGTTACGGCACACGGAGTGTGCCTACTCCAAGGGCTTTACACTCGTCGAACTCCTGGTGGTCATCGCCATCATCGGCATTTTAGTGGCGCTGCTGCTGCCCGCCGTGCAGGCGGCGCGGGAAGCCGCGCGGCGGACCCAGTGTACGAACCATCTCAAGCAAATCAGCTTGGCGTTCAGCTTGCACAGCGATACGTTTGAGTTCTATCCCGACGGCGGCGAAGGGCAATGGGTCCGGCGCGGGAAGATCCCCAACCGCCGTCCCAACAGCGCTCCCAAGCAAAACTGGGGATGGCCCTACCAGTTGTTGCCGTATCTTGAGGAAAGCGCCGTCTGGGAATTGGAGCGCGATGTGGAGGTGTTCGGTTCGATCATTTCCGCATACTACTGCCCCACGCGTCGGCCTCCTCAGTTGGTTAATGGCCGGGCCATGATCGACTACGCCGGCAATGCCGGCACCGACGAGAGCCAAGACACAAAGCAGAACAATGGCTGGGGCATGTTGGGAAACGGCATGGACGGCGCCGTCGTGCGCCGTCCCAGCGGCAAGTTGAACGGGTACACCGGCAAGCTTGATCGCAGCGACTCGGTCGTACCGGCCCGGCATATTGAAGATGGCATGTCCAAAACGCTGCTCGTCGGCGAAAAATGCCTGAATGTGCAGTTGGTCGGCCAGGTGCAAGCCGACGATGACAGCGGTTACGTCGACGGCTGGGACTGGGACAACATCCGCTGGGGCTACTTCCCGCCCTCGCCCGATTGGTATGCCGACCCCAGCTCCGCCCACAACGGGAATGTCGCCCTGCACGGCGCGTTTGGCGGCTCACACCCAGGGATGTTTCTGGCCACCTTTTGCGATGGCTCGGTGACCGGCATTAGCTACGATGTCGACCTGGAAGTCTTCCGACGGGCCTGCTCCCGAGACGACGGGTTGGTCTACGATTCGAACGAACTGGCATTACGATAGGCGCATGTGGTCTAAGCACGTTAGGAAGCTGATGCCTGCCATGCAGCCCACGCGGCGCGCGCTTCTGGGCCTGGCAGCAATCTCATTGCTGGCGACCGGATGCGGCCCCCAGGGCGTCGATCGGTACGATTTAACCGGCACTGTCACCTTCCGTGGCCAGCCCGTTCCCAAAGGCTACCTGATTTTTCAACCCGATACCGCCAAGGGAAATCGCGGTCCCGGCTCCAACGCGGGGCTGTTTGACGGCCGATACGAAACAATGGCGCGGCAGGGACACATCGGCGGGCCCCATATCGTCTCCATTGTTGGCACCGATGGCATCCCCTTCGATCAGGGCGGAGGAGTGATGAACCCCATGGGCAAGCCGCTGTTCCCTGAATACGAGGTCGAAGTCGAGTTGCCCAAAGAATCCAGTGAGTACAATTTCGAAGTCCCAGTCAAGTGAATCGTACAACCAAGTGATGGTTCGACGCGCTAACGAACTGGACGACCCGGTTCAAGCCCGCACGAACCGCGGAGGCTCAGTCATGGCAAAGCGGAACGCAACCGCAAAAGCATCTCGCGGTTTTCCCAGTGTAGCAGGCACACTCCATGTGCCGTCCGCCTCCGTAGCAGGCACACTCCGTGTGCCGTTGCGGCCTTTCCGAAAGACCTCGCGTTCCACAGCACCATTACGGCACGCGGAGTGTGCCTACTACGGTGGCTTTACCCTGGTTGAGCTACTCGTGGTGATCGCCATCATTGGGATTCTAGTCGCGCTGCTGCTGCCGGCAGTGCAAGCCGCTCGCGAGGCGGCGCGGCGGACGCAGTGCTTGAACAACATCAAGCAACTGGGAACGGCGTGCCACCTGCACGTCGATGCCCACGGCTTTCTCCCCTCTGCCGGCTGGGGCGATTGGTGGGTCGGTTGTCCTGACATGGGCGCCGGCGAGCGTCAGCCCGGCAATTGGGCCTATCAGCTTTTGCCGTTCATCGAAGAGGCGAGCAGCCGCAATATCGGCCAGGGATTCAAATGCGGCGACGCCGCTTCGGCGCCCGCCATCACCGAAATGATCGCGACGCCAATTTCGATCTTCTATTGCCCCAGCCGCAGGTCCGTCAGTGGTTATCCATGGAGAAATACCGGCAATTACAACTTCACCGCGCCTCCGCTTGCCGCCAAGACCGACTATGCCGCCAGCTTCGGCGACGTGAATTTGCTCGATAGTGACATCGGGCCACCAACGTTAGAGCGGTACCACAGCTGGCGCTGGAAACACTCCGGCCCGCTAGTCATCGCTCATGCGCGGGAAAAGCTATTTAGCACTTCTCCGACCGGCCATTCGGGCGTCATTTTTCAGCGCAGCGAGATTAAGTTCAGCCAGATCACCGACGGCGCAACCCACACCTATCTACTAGGCGAGAAAAATCTGATGCCCGAGGCCTATGAAACCAGTCTAACGGGCAACGATGACCAAAGCATGTACAACGGTCACGATCGCGACAACTTGCGTTCCACATTCATGTGGCGACCAGGTGCTGAGGGAGTCGGTCCGCCGCGCTGGCCGCCGCTTCCCGACACGTCTCTGTACGAGCACACGTGGGGGTTCGGCAGCGCTCACCATTCGGGATGGGCCGCCGTTTTCTGCGATGGTTCGGTCAGATTCCTGCCGTATGACATAGATCCCTACCTTCATCAGCGGCTGGGCAATCGGTGTGATGGGCAAGTGACCGACCTTTCGGGACTTTGAAACTCGACGCGGGTCACCGGTAACATTTTACTTGCACCTATATCGACCGCGACGATCCCGCGATTGGTCTAAGCTCATTGCAGCGACGTGCCTTGACGGGCTGGGACTGAAATCACTCTCGCGTCTCTGGCTTCCGCTAGATGCTCACATTGAGCGCCCGCCCCTTTTCATTCCCATGCTTGTCTTCCGGTGGGCGGCAGCCGAGCCACTCGATTGACCCTGCCCTTGTAACGAACAAACATGTCAAGACAACCCGATCCTGCGAACTCTGGCCCGGTACCGATCAAACGCCGGAAGTTTCTGGGCATCGCTGGAGTGGCGGGCATGTCGCTGCCGGGGCTGTTGCCGTTTCGCGCGCAGGCGGGGGCGGAGAAAGCGCAAGCAGGTGCCGTGGATGGAGTCCGAACCACGCTGACAACACCGTATTGGGATCGGACCGACCCGTTTGAAGAGAAGTTGAAACTGCTCGAAGCGGCGTGGCAACGACAGGACTTCCGGCTGGCGCGCGCGCTGGCGCATTCGCTGCGGAACACGGTGATTCAGGCCCAGGCGGAGGAGGAAAGTCCCGGCACGCCACTGGTGGAAGCTGCCCGTTACGAGAATGTGGAATCGCTTCCGGCGCCGTGGAGAACCTGGGCGCAGGGATGGAAGTACTGCAAGGTTGTTTCGCTCGAAGAGACAACGGGGCAGGATCGGCCCTCGGAGCCGGTGGAGTTGCTCCTGAGTTTTCCGGCGGAACAAGTGACGTCGCTCGCGCGAGAGGTGCGCATAGCACGAGTCGTGGACGGCGTGTTGAGCGAAGTTCCTTGTCAGGTATACGGCGAGGTGCGGCGGGGCGAGGAATGTTTCTGCAAAGTCCTGTTTATGGCGGAGAGTTTAGCGCGGCAATCGCAGACGTTCCTGGTATTTTACGCGAACCCCGATGCGGAGTTGCCCGAGTATCCCACCGATCTCGTGACCGAGGGCGAGGGGTTCGGCTTGGACGTCGAGAACGCCCACTACAAAGTCTTCCTTTCGCGGCAGATGGGACAAATCGAGCGGATGACCCTCAAGCGGGAGCACGGCCTGGAACTGTTCTCGGGTGGCGAGGGGCATGGCGAGCCGCCGGGGATCGATTGGGCGCATGACTACGTCGACTCGGGGAACTTTCAGAAATTGCGGATCACGTTGTGGGACACGTGCCCCGATTATGAGGTAGTTCGCGGACCGCTATGCACGATCGTACGGCGGTGGGGATTCCCTTATTCGCCGGTGCATCCGGTGTTTTCGCCGAGCCGGCTCCATATCGACGTCGAATACCGCTTCTACGCCGGACTGCCTTGGTTTCACAAATCAAGCTCCATGCACGCGGTCAAAGATTTCGAGGCGGAAGCTTTGCGGGATGACGAGTGGGTGTTTTCCGGTCAGTCCTTCACGGACATGGTGTGGATGGGACCGGATGGGAAGTTGCGAACGGGCGAGGTGGATCCGGCGCACCAAGATGACCTGTGGGGTGTCGGCTTTTTTCACAAGGAGTCCAAGGACTCATTCATCGCGCTCTTCCTGGAACACAAGGCGGACGGGTTGTCCGAGTTGCGGCATTCGGGCGCGCCCATGATGTATTACCGTTGGCACGGGCACGTGTGGAGCCGGTACCCGCTGCCGGACCGGAAAGTGGCGGCCGGCACGGTGCTACACCAGAAAAACGCCTACGTCGCCCTGCCGTTTTCGGCGGCGGATGGTCCTCGTCAGATCGAAGAACTACGCCGGCGGCTGGTGACTCCGTTGGCCGCTGTGGCGGGCGAGTTGCCGACAGGCAGCGCGAAGGAATCCGTGGGGCGATTGGCGCGACCAGGCGAGGCGGGAGACAGTGCGATTCCCAAACAGCTTTTGTGGGACGCCTTGCGGGACTGCAAGGACGCGCAGCTTTACACGGCCGACATTAACGTGGTGGACCTTGGACTGGTGTATGATGTGCGAGTTCGGGGCGATGTGGTGCATGTCGTGATGGCGATGCCGCACCGGGGCCGACCGCGACTCGGCTATTTCGCGCACGGCTCGATTTCCGTGCATCCCACGTTTTCCATGCCGGTTCGGGAGCGTTTGATGAAGGTGCCAGGCGTGCGCAACGTAGTGGTGGAGCAGAACTGGGAGCCGGGGTGGAGTTCCAACCAACTGACAATCGAGGGCCGGCAGAAGCTCGGTTTGTGACAGAAAGACGATCGCGTGTGCCCCATGGCAACAAGCAAAACCGCGAGGCTCATCGTCCCCCTGACGATTCTGGCGTCCGTGGTCCTTTCGGCGTCATTATGTAGTGCATCGGACGAACCACCGAAGGTCGGCATCGAGAAGCGGGTGGCGTGGACCACGTCGCGAATTACCGGTACACCCGATCCGCCACTTCCCTATGTGACCGAACAGGCGTTTGCCGCGCTCAAGTTCGCGCAATGTCTCGATCTCACCACGGCCCCGGGTAGCGACCGACTGTTCGTTGTCGAGCAGGCGGGCAAGATCTTCTCGTTTCCGAACAAGCCCGACGTGGCAGCGGCCGATTTGGTGATCGACTTCGCCAAAGAGATTTCCGGAGTGGAGCAAGTCTACGCGCTCGCGTTTCACCCGGACTTCGCGCGAAATCGCTACTGCTACGTCTGCTACATCAAAGCAGCGAATCTCGAGGATGGAACGCATGTGGCGAGGTTTCGCGTGGCGGACACCGACCCGCCGACGATCGACGTGGCCAGCGAAACGACGATCATCACCTGGCTTTCGGGCGGACACAATGGTTGCTGTTTGAAGTTTGGCCCCGATGGCTGTCTCTATATCTCTACGGGAGACGGCACCGGAGCGAACCCGCCAGACACACTCAAGGCCGGACAGGACATTAGCAACTTGCTGTCGTCCATTCTGCGGATTGATGTCAATCACGCTGACGACGGAAAGAACTACCGCATTCCCGCCGACAATCCGTTCGTCGACGAGGAAGGCGCGCGCGGCGAGGTCTGGGCGTACGGCCTTCGCAACCCGTGGCGGATGAGCTTCGATCGAAAAACGGGCGATCTGTGGGTGGGCGATGTTGGCTGGGAGATGTGGGAAATGCTCAATCGCGTGGAGCGCGGTGGCAACTACGGGTGGGCCGTGACGGAAGGCCGTCAATCGATCAACCCGGAATGGCCTCGCGGGCCGACCCCGATCTTGCCACCCACGATCGACCATCCACACTCGGAGTCCTCCTCCATTACCGACGGGTTGACGTATTACGGAACGCGGCTGAAGGAACTGCATGGGACTCACGTCTATGGCGATTACGACACCGGCAAGATTTGGGGCTTCCGCTACGAGAATGGGAAGGTCATTGACCACCGGGAACTGGCCGACACCACGCACCGAATCGCTGGGTTTGGCGAGGACAACGCTGGCGAGTTTTATGTGCTCGATCACGTGGCCGGAACGCTTCACCGCGTTGTGCCAAATTCGCAACGAGATCAGTGGGCCACTTTTCCGCGAAAGCTGAGCGAAAGCGGGCTATTCTCATCGGTTAAGGAACAGACGCCGGCGGCGGGAGTCATCCCTTACTCGATTATCGCGGAATCGTGGGCGGACCATGCCGTGGCCGAGCGACTGGTCGCCGTACCGAACGAATTATCCATTACAGCCGAGGGCGCGGCGTGGTCGTTTCCGAAAGGCGCCGTGCTCGTGAAGACTCTTTCGCTCGACATGCAGCACGGCAAACCGTCCAGCCGTCGCCGGGTGGAAACTCAAATCCTGCACTTCGACGGCGCCGATTGGCAACCCTACACATACGAGTGGAACGACGAGCAATCCGATGCGTTGCTGGTGGCAGCCGCGGGCGCGGAACGCACGTTCGCCGTCGTCGACCCCACTGCGGCCGGCGGAAAACGCCAGCAGCGGTGGCGTTTCTCCGGACGCGCCGAGTGTCAGCGATGTCACAACAAATGGTCCGGGCCGGCATTGGCCTTCAACACGCCACAGTTGAACAGAGACCATAACTACGGCAGCATGGCGGCCTCGCAACTCGATACGTTCGCGCACATTCAATTGATCGCAAAGCCGGTTAAAGCCGAGAATCGTCCGCGACTTGCCAACCCGCATGACGCGACCGCCGAACGTGACAGCCAGGCCCGAGCCTATTTACAGACCAACTGCGCCCATTGCCACCGCATGAATGCCGGTGGTTCGGTTCTCTCGCAAATGCAATACGAGTTACCTTTGGAAGAGACGAGCATGGTCGGCGTCCGGCCCACGCAAGGAACCTTTGGCATCCACGCCGCTGAAGTCATTGCACCCGGCGATCCGCTTCGCTCGGTTCTGTGGTATCGCATGGCGAAGCTCGGCGGGGGGCGCATGCCGCATATTGGCTCGACGGAAGTTGACCGCGCCGGCGTCGAGTTGATCCACGACTGGATAAGGCAGATTCCCCAAGAAGCCGCTAACGAAGCTGCCGGCATCGAAACGGGGAAGCTCCACCTGGAGGAAGCGGCCGATTTGGAGCGGCTGCGGAGCACGGAACCATCGACGGACCAGACCACCCTCGTGGATCGCCTGTTGTCGTCGACGACAGGCGCTTTGATGCTCATGCGGTCCATTGACCACGACGCGCTGCCGGCATCCGCGGTTTCTTTGGCAATCAAAACGGCGACCCGGCACGACGACGTGAGCATTCGTGACCTGTTCGAGCGGTTTCTTCCGGCTGAAAGACGAACCGAACTTTTGGGCAGCGTCGTGCAACCGGAACAGATCCTTTCGCTGCCGGGCGATCCGGCGCGAGGCAAGCAGGTTTTCTTCGAGAACGCCAGCGTATCCTGCAAGAACTGTCACCGCATTCATAAGGAGGGAACGGAGGTCGGACCGGAGTTAACGACGATCGGAAAAAAACTCACGCCCACTCAATTACTGGAGAGCATTCTTGAACCTTCGAAGCTGATCGATCCCAAGTACGTCACGTATCTTGTCGAAACCGACGACGGTCGCATACTGACCGGCCTGTTGGTGACAAAAGACGCGAATGAAGTCGTGCTTAAAGACGCCCAGGATAAGGTAATCCGAATTCCATCGAAGCAGATTGAACAACTCGTCCCGCAGCGGCAGTCGTTGATGCCGGATCTGCTAGTTCGCGATATGACCGCCCAGCAAGTTGCCGACCTGCTGGCGTATCTGAGTTCGTTGAATTAGCGGCGAGCGGCCAGTAAGCTGGCTATTCGGCCCTGGAGCTGGTGGCGGCGTAAGCTTCGCCTTCGGTTTCCTGGCCAGGATGGGCCGTGGTTCGGCAATAATCTACAACCAGTGGAGCCGACCAGATTCGAACTGGCGACATCTAGCTTGCAAAGCTAGCGCTCTCCCAACTGAGCTACGGCCCCAATTAAGTAGCCAATTCTACGTCGCGTGGGGGCGATTACAAGTGTGGATGGCCGCGCGTTTAAACAACACCACGGCGCGAAGTCGCTTTTCACCACGGGGTCACGGAGGGCTCGGAGAGAATGGCCTTTGCACGAATCAGGCAAACCACTCCTATTGATCACGATACAAGTATTCTCAAGCGAATGGTTAAGCGCCGCGGATTAAATCAAGCTCTCATGAATTCACATTAGCGCCTATTAGCGTCAATCAGCGGTTCCATCTTCTTATGCTACGCGCTATCTGATTCGGCCATAATTCATCAGATTCAGGTTGATAACGCCGCCAACGGCGGTTTCCCGGAAGTTGCATTTTCGCACGTATTACGTCATCATCAAGGGGTGCCAGCGCACGGCTCAACGGAGCTTTTTCTTCGCCTTCCCGCCGGATCGCAGCGACATGATGCACACGCAACGGTTAGTCGGGTTAATCGTTCTCGCCGCGATGGTGTGCGTCATGTCGCATGTGGCCAGCGGTGAAATCGATTTCACCCGCGACATTCGCCCGATCCTTTCGGACAACTGCTTCAAGTGCCACGGCCCCGATGAAGGCGAACGAGCGGGCGGGTTTCGACTCGATACGCGCGAGGCGGCGCTGGCCGAAGCCGATTCGGGAGAGGAGCCGCTCGTGCCGGGAGACGCTGCCGAGAGCGAAGTGATCAAGCGGATCACCTCCGGCGACGAAACCCTCAGAATGCCGCCCGCCGATTCGGGCAAGACGCTCACGCCCGAGCAGATCGAAAAGCTGCGCGTGTGGATCGACTCCGGCGCGGAATACAAACTCCACTGGGCGTTCGTTCCACCGGTGCGACCGGTCTTGCCGCAAGTGGTGGATAAGGATTGGCCTGCCAACGACATCGACCGCTACATTCTCGCGCGGCTCGAACGCGAAGCACTGCGTCCGTCGCCGCAGGCTTCACCTGAAACGCGGCTCAGGCGGTTGTCGCTTGACTTGATCGGCCTGCCGCCGACGCCGGAGGAGATTGAAACGTTCCTGGCCGATCCATCGCCGCAAGGTTACGGGCGTCAAGTCGAACGGCTGTTGGCTTCGCCGCACTATGGCGAACGGTGGGGACGCGTATGGCTCGACGCAGCCCGCTATGCCGACAGCGATGGCTTCGAGAAGGATTTGCCCCGCGATGTGTGGATGTATCGCGACTGGGTCGTCGGCGCGATGAATCGCGACCTGCCCTACGACCAGTTTGTAATCGAGCAGCTTGCCGGCGACCTGCTACCCGACGCCACGCAGGACCAGCACGTGGCGACCGGTTTTTTGCGCAACTCGATGATCAACGAAGAAGGCGGCATCGATCCCGAGCAGTTCCGCATGGAAGCGATGTTCGACCGCATGGACGCGATTGGCAAGTCGGTTCTTGGCCTGACGATTCAATGCGCCCAGTGCCACACCCACAAGTTCGATCCGATTTCGCACGAAGAGTACTACCAAGTCTTCGCGTATCTGAACGACACGCACGAAGCGTGCATTGCCGTCTACACGCCAGAGGAGGAGCAGCAGCGAGTGATTTTGCTGGAGCAAATCGCCGCGATTGAAAACGGGCTGAAGCGCGAGCATCCCGATTGGCGCGACCGCATGGCGCTGTGGGAGGCGAACGTCCGCGCCGATCAAGAGGAGCGGCCGCCGCAGTGGCACGTCGTGCCGATCCGCAATGTGGATCAATCGGGTCAGAAGTTTCTTGAGAACGACGACGGCTCCATTACCGCGTGGGGCTATTCGCCCGTGAACACGAACGGCACATTCGTCGGTTCGGCGGAACTGCCGCGCGTTACCGGGTTTCGGCTCGAAGCGCTCAACGATCCGCAACTGCCGTGGGGCGGGCCGGGACGCAGCATGATTGGCCTGTTTGGCCTTACCGAGTTCGAAGTCACTGTCACCGACCCGGCGAAAATCTCGGAACCGCAGCGCGTGAAATTCAAAGCCGCGGCTGCGGACTTTTCCAATCCCGACCAGCGCATCAATCCCGCGTGGGATGTCGATGAGAAGGATGAAACCAAAAAGCGATTCACCGGCTCGGTGGAGTACGCCATCGACGGTCGCAAGGAGACGGCGTGGGGCATCGACGCGGGGCCGGGTCGGCGCAACGTGGCGCGGCACGCCGTGTTCGTGCCTGAGGCGCCGCTGGAGCTTTCGCCCGGCAGCGTGCTTCGTTTCAACCTCGCGCAGAATCATGGTGGCCAAAACGGAAATGAGCGTTTGAGCAACAACCTCGGCCGCTTCCGCATTTCGATTACTTCCGCTGAAAATCCACAAGCCGACTTGGTGCCTCCAGTCGTTCGCCAAATTTTCGCGATCCCCGCCGAAGAGCGAACCGACGAGCAACACAACACGATCTTTACCTACTGGCGCACTACGGTGCCCGAATGGGAGCAGGCCAATGCGAGGATCGACGCGCTATGGCAACAGCATCCGGCAGGGACCACGCAGCTCACGCTAGCGGCCCGCGAGCAGCCGCGCAAGTCCCATCTGCTCGCCCGCGGCGACTTTCTGAAGCCTGAGCAAGAAGTCGAGCCGGGTGTGCCCGACGTGCTCCATCCGCTGCCGCCCGATGCACCCGCGAATCGCCTCGGCCTCGCGAAATGGGTCACCGCTCGCAACTCGCCGACCACGGCGCGTTCGCTCGTCAATCGCGTTTGGCAAGCCTATTTCGGCACGGGCCTCGTCAGCACGACCGAAGATCTCGGCGTGCAGAGCGAACCGCCGAGTCATCCAGTACTGCTCGATTGGCTGGCCGTGGAATTCATGGACGAGGGCTGGAGCCTCAAGCACCTGCATCGGTTGATTGTGCTGTCGGCCACCTATCAACAATCGTCGCGGATGTCGCCGGAGCTACTGGAGCGCGACCCGGCCAATCGGCTGCTTGCCCGCGGCCCGCGGTTCCGCGTCACCGGCGAAGGGGTTCGCGACATCGCGCTCGCGGTCGGCGGTCTTCTCAATCCAGCGCTGAGCGGGCCGCCAGTCTATCCGCCTTCGCCGGAATTTCTTTACGAACCACCCGCCAGCTACGGCACGAAAACTTGGGACGAAGAGACGGGCGAGAACCGCTATCGACGCGCTCTCTACACGTTCCGCTTCCGCTCGGTGCCTTACCCGATGCTCGACAACTTCGACACGCCCAACGCCGACGCCGCGTGCGTCCGTCGGGTCCGCTCGAACACGCCGCTGCAAGCGCTCACTAGCCTCAACGAAACGCTGTTCATGGAGTGCGCCCGCGGCCTTGCGATGCACGTGCTGGCGAATGGCACCAACGATCACGATCGGCTCGCACTCGCCTTCCAGCGCTGCACCGGCCGACAACCGACGGGCCGCGAACTGGCGGAGTTACAAGAATTCCTCGACCAACAAACCGAGCGCTTCGCGCAGCCCGACGCAAAACCGTGGGAACTAGCGGCGAACGATCCGGCGAAACCACCTGAGTTACCCGCCGGCATCACCCCCCCACAAGCCGCCGCCTGGACCGCCGTCTCGCGCTTGCTGCTAAACTTGGACGAAACGATTACCAAAGAATAAAGCAACTTATTAGCCACGGATGTACACTGATGAAACACGGATGAAGAGAATATAAGAACGTTAATCTTCGCTAATGGGAATGCAGTAGCTCGGCTTGGTTTAGGATTAGTGTCGATTAGCGAGGATTAGTGTTCGAAGATTTGCTTTCGATCCGTGTTCAATCCGTGTTTCATCCGTGGCTAAAACACCCGTTCAATTGTAAAGATTAGGCGTTTTCATGAATTGTCAGTGGCATCACCGTCGTGGTACGAATCCGCAGCTTCTCGCTCGCCGCTGGTTTCTGCGCGACTGCGGCGTGGGCCTGGGCGCGATCGGGCTGGCCAATTTGCTCGGCGCAACGTCAAGCTCTCATGCGGCCGCGACGCCGGCGAATCCCTTCACCCCTCGCTCCCCGCACTCCACGCCCAAAGCAAAAAACGTCATCTTCTTGTTCATGGCGGGCGGGCCGAGTCACTTGGAACTTTTCGACAACAAACCCGAACTGGCCAAGTGGGACGGCAAGCTCCCCCCGGCGCACTTGCTCGAAGGCTATCGCGCGGCATTCATCAATCCCAACTCGAAGCTGTTGGGGCCGAAGTTCAAGTTCGCCCGGCACGGCCAGTGCGGCGCGGAACTTTCGGAGCTTCTGCCCCACACTGCCGGCGTCGTCGACGACCTGTGCATCGTCAAGTCGATGGTCACCGACGCCTTCAACCACGCGCCCGCTCAGATTTTCATGAACACCGGCAGCCAGCAGTTCGGCCGGCCGAGCCTCGGCGCGTGGACCATCTACGGACTCGGCAGCGAATCGCAAGACCTCCCCGGTTACGTCGTCTTCAGCACCGGCACGAAAGGCCCCAGCGGCGGCAACTCGAACTGGGGCAGCGGCTTCCTCCCCACCGTCTATCAAGGCGTCCAGTTCCGCAATGGCAGCGAACCGGTCCTCTACCTCTCGAACCCTCGGGGCGTCGATCAACAGTTGCAGCGCGATACCCTCGACAGCCTCACCGCGCTCAACGAGTTGCGGTTCCAAGAGATGGGCGATCCCGAAATCCAAACGCGGATCAACTCGTTCGAGATGGCCTACCGCATGCAAGCCAGCGCCCCTGACGCGATGGACCTCACCCAGGAGCCGCAGCACATTCTCGACATGTACGGCGCGAAGCCGGGCGAGTCGTCCTTCGCCAACACCTGCCTTCTTTCGCGCCGACTCATCGAACGTGGCGTCCGCTTTGTGCAAGTCTTTCATGAAGCCTGGGACCAACACGGTGGCTTGGTCGGCGACCTACGCAAGAACTGCCAGAACACCGACCGCGCGAGCGCGGCGCTGGTTCGCGACCTCAAGCAGCGGGGCCTGCTCGATGATACACTCGTCGTCTGGGGCGGCGAATTCGGCCGCACCCCGATGGTCCAAGGCGGCTCCGACGGCCGCGACCACCACCCCAACTGCTTCACCATGTGGCTCGCCGGCGGCGGCACCAAACCCGGCACCACCCTCGGCCAAAGCGACGACTTCGGCTTCAACGTCGTCCAGGACAAAGTCCACGTCCACGACCTGCAAGCGACGATCTTGCACCTGTTAGGCTTTGATCACACGCGGCTGACTTATCGCTTTCAAGGAAGGGATTTTCGGTTGACGGACGTGCATGGGAGCGTAGTGGGGGAGTTGCTCGCGTGATTTTCCTGCCAGTACGCCGAACGAGCAAGAGGCGATAAAATGATTCGGCCTTCGCGTCGCTGGCCCGGCCTCATCTTGATTGGCCTTAGCCTTATCACTTATGCGATATCGTTCTTTCTGCCGGTGTTCAAGGATGTTGATGGAATCTACTTCGGCTACGAAGCGTTCTACCTTTCATCGTCCTTTGCGGTAAATGATTTGGTTAGCAACAATGGAGGCATTCCTCCGGTCATGGTATGGTTTGCCAATGTATTTTGGTTTGTCGGCGTGATTTTTTTCTTCCGAAGTATAGTCCTATCGTTGGTCTTTGGTTGTGTCAGCGTTGTACTTGCCTCGTTATATATGTTTCAGCCCGATCTTCTGTTGGGTTATTACGTGTGGGTCGCGAGCATGTACCTGCTTTTGCTTGCTGCACTGATTCGAGCCAGAAAAGGTGACAGCCGTCAAAACTGAGGGCAGCACGGGGGACGGGCACTTTCACTCCGCGATTCGAACAAACAGCGCCATCTCCCCCCAAGGCCGTTCACGGCCTTTCCCGCGCAGCGGTAATAGGCCCGACATTTATGTCGGGTCCGCAGCCCGCACCCCCATTGCGAGTCCGGCGGTCCGCGGCGTTGCCGCGGAC
>JBBDYG010000018.1:0-1254 GCA_040901765.1 Pirellulales bacterium | reverse complement strand
AGGACCTGGTAAAAATCGCCACGATGGAGCAGGAGCGGCCGCTCGCCGAAGCGGGTGCCACCGAAGCGATTACCCAAGCGTTTGCGCTGGCGCACGTGCCGCCTCTGCGGCTGGCGGAGCTCATCAAGCCGTTTCTTACGACTCCCGGCGCCAACACGATCACGCTCGACGACCAACGGGTGCTGATCGTGACCGATTACGCCAACAACCTGCGCAAGATCGCCCAACTCATTGAAACGATCGATAAGGCGGGACCGGAGGTTACGCTCGAATTCTACACGGTCCAGCACGTCGAAGCCCCCACGCTCCAAAAACAGATCAGCGAAGTCCTCGCCGCCCGGATCAGTGCCGCCGCCTCGGTGGCCGCGGCCAACACCAAGCTCCAAATCACTCCCGACGAGCGGACGAACCAATTGATGCTGGTCGGAACCCCGACCCAAGTTCGCGAGGCGCGGGAGCTCGCCGAAGCGCTCGACGTGCCGCTGGGGCTAGCGACGGAAGTTTACACCTTTCAATTTGTGGAGGCGTCGCGGATCGACCGGCTAATCCGCGATCTGTTCGACCCGCTCACGATCAAGCGCCTCTACCGCGGAGCAATCGATCAGGAAGACAACTTACTCATCGTGTCGGCGACGCCGATGATCCACGAGAAGATCGAATGGCTCAAGTCGTCGATGGACGTCGAGTCGAAGCGGCCGGGCAGCGCCGTTCAGTTCTATCGCCTCAAGTATGCCAATGCCGCGGAGGTGCTTCAAACGATCCAGTCGATCCAGCAGTCGGGCAACATGTTTGACCCCGGCTCTTCCCGTGGCGTGTCGCCACTTGGCCGCGGCCGCTGGAACGACAACAAGTATTCGCAGCCGACGGGTTATCAAGACCGAACCGTGCCCGGACCCAACGCGCCGGCCGTGCCGGGAGCGACAGAACCGACTCCGCCGCCGGCGCTACAGCCATCGCCCGAACAGCAGCCCATCGCGACCACTTCGAATGCCAAACCAGATGAATCCGCGGGCGGTTTGTTGGCCGGCGCGGCGCAGGTGACGGCCGATGCGATTTCCAACACGATCATCGTCGTCGCCGACCGCGCCGTGCAGCAGGTTTACGCCGACCTGATTACTTATCTCGATCGGCGGCGGCCGCAGGTGATGATCGAGGCCCGGGTCGTGATCATCGACACCAGCGACGATTTTTCACTCGGCATCGAACTCTCGGCCCGCGAAGGGCTGGGCCTCAAGAACGTGATCCAGTTCACCT
>JBBDYG010000017.1:0-1257 GCA_040901765.1 Pirellulales bacterium | reverse complement strand
AGGACCTGGTAAAAATCGCCACGATGGAGCAGGAGCGGCCGCTCGCCGAAGCGGGGGCCACCGAAGCGATCACTCAAGCCTTTGCGCTGGCACACGTGCCGCCTCTGCGACTGGCGGAGCTCATCAAGCCGTTTCTTACAACTCCCGGCGCCAACACGATTACGCTCGACGACCAACGAGTGCTGATCGTGACCGATTACGCCAACAACCTGCGCAAGATCGCCCAGCTCATCGAGACGATCGACAAGGCGGGGCCGGAAATAACGCTCGAATTCTACACTGTCGAGCACGTCGAAGCCCCCACTCTCCAAAAACAGATCAGCGAAGTCCTTGCCGCCCGGATCAGTGCCGTGGCTTCGGTGGCCGCGGCCACCACGAAACTCCAGATCACGCCCGACGAGCGGACGAACCAACTGATGCTCGTTGGAACCCCGACCCAAGTTCGCGAGGCGCGGGAGCTGGCCGAGGCGCTCGATGTGCCATTGGGACTTGCGACCGAAGTTTACACGTTCCAGTTCGTCGAGGCGTCGCGGATCAACCGGCTAATCCGCGATCTGTTCGACCCGCTCACCATCAAGCGCCTC
The DNA here is from genome assembly GCA_040901765.1 of Pirellulales bacterium. Classification (GTDB taxonomy): domain Bacteria; phylum Planctomycetota; class Planctomycetia; order Pirellulales; family Lacipirellulaceae; genus JBBDYG01. The sequence continues at coordinate 673 of JBBDYG010000017.1, read as the reverse complement.
TACCGCGGAGCCGTCGATCAGGAAGACAACCTACTCATTGTGTCGGCGACGCCGATGATTCACGAGAAGATCGAGTGGCTCAAGTCATCGATGGACGTCGAGTCAAAGCGGCCGGGCAGCGCCGTTCAGTTCTATCGCCTCAAGTATGCCAACGCCGCGGAGGTGCTTCAAACGATCCAGTCGATCCAGCAGTCGGGCAACATGTTTGACCCCGGCTCTTCCCGAGGCGTTTCGCCCTTGGGCCGTGGACGCTGGAACGACAACAAATATTCGCAGCCCACCGGCTTTCAAGATCGAACCGTGCCCGGTCCCAACGCGCCGGCAGTACCCGGCGCAGCAGAACCGACTCCGCCGCCCGCCCTACAGCCATCGCCCGAACAGCAACCCGCCGCGCCCGCTTCTCCGAATGCCAAACCAGATGAATCCGCGGGCGGCCTCTTGGCTGGCGCGGCGCAGGTGACCGCCGATGCGATTTCCAACACGATCATCGTCGTCGCCGACCGGGCCGTGCAACAGGTTTACGCCGACCTGATCACTTATCTCGATCGGCGGCGGCCGCAGGTGATGATCGAGGCCCGCGTGGTGATCATCGATACCAGCGACGACTTTTCACTCGGTATCGAACTCTCGGCCCGCGAAGGGCTGGGCCTCAAGAACGTGATCCAGTTCACCT
>JBBDYG010000016.1:0-48091 GCA_040901765.1 Pirellulales bacterium | reverse complement strand
ACTCGCAAGCCAATGACGTGCCCTGCTGGGATGACACGAAATAAATTACAGGCCCATTAAGAATGGATTCATTTCAAATCAGACACCAATTTTCACGTTGCTAACAGGCTCAGCGCCAAACAAAGAGATGAAAGCAGCACTGCTCATCGAAAAGGGTATAGACGTCAATCATATGGACGGTGGATGGTCGACGCCAGTTATGCTAGCCGTTAGCGCTGGGGGCCAGTACAACATTGCTCTCATACTTCTAACATCAGGTGCTGACCACAGGATCTATAAGCCAAAGAGCAATACGCGACTAATTCACATTGTCGTTGGACAAGAACGGATTAGCGAAGCTTGGACCCCGCAACAGAAGGCGGAATATAAACAGCTTGTAAAATGGCTTGAAGATCATGGCGAATCCGTCGTACAAGCGAAGGCCGACATCGAGCGGTGGCGGTCGTGGTCAACAACCACCGGCGAACACCACCGCAAGATGGACGCCGAAATCGCCCAGCGCAAAGCCCGAGTAGCCCGCGAGAAACGGGCGGCTGAACCGCCCAAAGACAATGACTGATTGCTGATCGATCGGCTCGCTCTCCCTGCGGTCGCTCCGCCAATTTCTCAAGAATCTGCTTGCAAAGAGCCACCCCCTTTTGCTATAGTATACGCATGAACAAATTCTGCGAATCAGGAGTACACCACCACGCGCTTCCACAACCGCTCCGCCTGTTGAGGAGCGAGAGGTGAGGAGCGAGAATAGCCTAGAAATTCTCCGCCTTCCCCCCTTCCTTTCCCTTACCAGATTCCGCATTCCGCTTTCCGCATTCGGACCGCTGCGATAGGAATGCTCTGCCTTCGAAATCGGTATTGGGCTTTGTTCTTAGCTCATCGAGTCCAACCCGCCTCAACCGCGGCGTCCCCCTCCATGCGCAAAACGTAGAAACTTTTTCGTTTTGCCAGCTACGTGTGCGCAGCGTGGCACAAACTTGGCACAAACCGCTGCTGGGTGCGGGTCGCCGTTGTGGGCGCGATTCTCGACCCCCGCATCGCGAGGGTGGTTGCCCTCCCCCTCAAAACTTGGCAAGTTGGCCAAACCCTCCTAGAAATACAGGCTATTTCCCATGCCCCCGTTGGCCAACCTGGGCCAACCTCGGTCCGTTGTGCATACGGCTTACGCCTCGGGCGCCTCGCGAACAGTGCGAGAACTCCTATGATTTCGTAGCTTCGCCGCCGATTTTTGCTCCATAGCGGAAAAATGCAGCCGAAATCCCGCGTGCAAGGTTATTGCAAACGGCTGCGCTCGGTACGAGAATGAACGGCGATGGCCCTTTGGGGCGTCCTTTTCTTCTCGGAGGCGTATCATGCGAGACCTCGCGACCGAAAAATGGATGCATGACGTTTTGATGGAGTATTTGGCCGGTCGAGCGTCGTCCAGCGGAGTTTTTCCGATCGAGCTTGACACGGGGCATCACACCTTTATGGCCACCAAGATCCATAGTGTGGCGATCCCCAACCCGTTCGGCGGGCCGCGCGAACCCTACTTCGAGTCGCCGCCCGTCTGCTGCCTGCTGATGGAAGGCAATCCCGACATCTACCGGGCGGCAATGACTAACTCATCCGACACGGTCACGTGGATGGTTGACGAAATGCTCGATCAACTTCTGACCCGGCTCGCGGCAGAAGACGAGATTGCCACGGCTTATAACGACGGCAGCTCCGCGTCGATCAAGGTCGTGCATCTTCGCTTCTGAATGAGGCCGGACTATTGTTTCTCGTCCGCGGTCGCGGATTGCTTCTCGTATTCCCTGTGCAAAGCGCGAAGCTCCCAGTCACCGGCGCCGATAGTCTGCAGTTGCGTCACTGCGAGATCGTAATTCACTCGTGCTTTTTCCTCTTGCCCCAATTGCCGATGTGCAATCGCCAGCAATAGCTGCTTCTCCGCTTCAAGCGCCGGAAAACCTTTGTCGAGTTGCACCGCATCGAGAAGTCGAACGCACTCGTCGGCGTTTCCCGACTCCAGCGCTATGCGTGCCAGAATCACTTGCAGTAGCGGACTTTCGGGCGACTGGGTGAGAGCTAATTCGACGAGTGATTGCGCTCGTTGGCCGTCGCGGAATTCCAGGTCGGGACACGTCGAAAAGTAACGAGCGGCCGCAGCCAAATACTCCGCGTCGGCGGTCGATTCGCCCAATGTTTTCCATAGTTCGGTGGCGGCGACGAAATGAGGCTTCGAGTCGCCTTTTTTATCGCTGAGCCACAGCGACTCACCCCAACGCGCGTGTAGCATGGCCGCTGCGTAGACTTCGAATGGACCTGGCTTACTTTCCTTGCCCCTCTGACCGAGCAAAGATTTTGCCATTTCGAAGTGCTCTTGTGCATCTTCATGCTGCCCTTGACTGAGTAGGGCCGTCGCTAGATGCATCTCCGCTACAGCCAGACGGCTTCGGTACTCGGGCACATCGGGAAACTCCTTGACCAATGTTTGAAATAGAGCAATCGCCGCGCGGAATAGCACGATGGCCGCCGCATCCCGTCCCGCGACGTACTCAACCTGGGCTGCCAAATCGGTTGCCAGGCCGCGGGCCTCGGTGAATCGAGGCACGTTTTGATATCGCTTCGAAAACTCTTCCAGAGATTGCAGCGAAAGCTTTAGCGCCTCTTGCGCCTCGGAAGTGCGCCCCAATTTGAGGAGCGTCTGCCCCAGATCAATCCGAATCCGAGCGGCTTCTTCCGCATATCGAGGAACGTCTGGCAACTCTTGCGCGAGCGTTGTGTACGCATCGAGTGCTTGGTGGTAGCCTGTTGCTTCGGTGACATAGTTACCGAGCCGTCCTTCGACACTCGCCAACAGCAGGTTTCCCAACGCCAGTAGTTCGAGCCGCTTATGCGTTTCGCCCGCCATAGCTGGCGCGGCCGTTAAAACCTCGACCGCTTTGCCGATGGACCGACGCGCCTCGATCGCTTTCCCCTGCTTGAGTGCTACCTGCCCGGTGCCTAACAGCGCCGTCGCTAAAGCATCGTGCAATTCGGGACGCGCAGGCTTCAATCGGATCAAATGCCGCAATTGACGAATCGAATCGGAAAATGCGTCTTCGGACTCGCTGAATTGACTGAGGATTGCCAAGTGATTCGCGAGATTTATCTCTAAGGTCGCCAATAGTTCGGCGGCCTCGGCTGCGTCGGCGGTTTGCGCGCCGGTTAGTCCCGTCGCTAAAGTGACTGCCTGCCGGTGGCTCGCCAACGCCGCTTCGTTGTCGCCCAACTCGGCTTGCACCAAGGCCAACCTCCCCCAGCTTTCCGCTAGTCCTTGTTTTGCAAGTTGATCCGCGGGCAAACGCTCAAACAATTCGCTGGCACGTCGATAGCTGACCAGGGCCGCCGCGGGATCAAGCAGACGCCGTCGGATATCGCCAAGCCTCAAATAGGTGCGTCCCTGCTCCAACTGCAGGGAGCCGTCGGTTGATTCTTCTTGAACGAACTGTTCATACTGCACCGCCGCCTGTTCCAACATCCGCTTCCTGAATTGCTGCACTCCGGGATAGTTGGCCAGTGCTTCGGTGTAACCGGTAAGCCACTGGTCAACCGTTTCGCGGGCCTTAAGGAAATTGTGTTCGGCGCGGTCCTTGGCGACCTCTTCGCTTCGGGCGGCCGCTTCGGCATTGAAACGGGCGCGGTTAATCAAAACGGCGGCAGCAATCGTAATCGCGGTTACCAAGCTCAGCCCCAGAACTAACGGAGCCAACCACCGGTAATGCCGCCGGGCGAACCGCGCGACATGCTGGAGCCGCGTGTCGGGCAACGCTGCCAGGGGTTCGTCGGCCAGCCACCGTTCGAGTTCGGCGGCCAATTCGTTCGCCGATGAATACCGATCAACAGGACGAACCGCCAAGGCCTTCATGCAGATCGCCGATAGTCCACGAGGAGCCGTCGAGTCAATCAACTCCGGCGACAAAAAGTCCCCCATCGTCACGCGGTTAAGAAAATCGGTGAACCCATCGCTAGAAATCGGCGCTTGACCGGCCAGTAAGTAGTACAGTATGCAGCCCAGGCTATAAATGTCGGTGGCCCCCGAAAGCTCATCGGTCTGGCCTTGGGCCTGTTCGGGGCTCATGAACCCCGGCGTCCCCAGCGCGCTGCCATATTGGGTTTCGGAATAGAACGTCGGACGATCAGTCCGCACCAGCCCCTCGGTCGGCATTGACGAATCGGCGATCTGACCGCCAAGGGTTCGTGCCATGCCCCAGTCCACCACATACGTTTCGCCATACTTGCCGAGCATGATGTTTTCGGGCTTCAGGTCGCGATGGAGCACACCTCGGCTGTGGGCATAGGCGATCGTGTAGCAAACGTCGATCACTCGTTGGACCAACGAACGAAACTCCAAGTCGTGTCGCTCGATACGTCGTCCCGGAATCCTCTTTTCACGGAACTGCCTGAAAGCCGCACGCAGGCTCTCTCCACGAACGAACCGCATCGCGTAAAACGGTTGAGCCTCCGCATCGATCCCCAGCGAATAGACCGGCACGATGCCAGGGTGCTCGAGGATGCCCGTGACTTGACCCTCGATCAGGAACCGTTGGTGCTTGGAGTCATCCCCTTGATGACGGTTCTGCAAAACCTTGAGAGCCACTTCTCGCGAAAGCTGATGATCGACCGCTACCCATACTTCACCGATGCCGCCAAAAGCATGGAGACGAACCTTGCAGAACCGACTTGCGTCACTCGTTGCGATGGATGGAAATTCGGTGCTGAAATCGGTCGCTTCATCGAGCCTCTTTCCGGACGCGGGGGTGTGATCAATGGTCGCCCGACTATCCGAAGGATTCTCGGAGTAGCTGTGCTGCGGTGCTTCGGCATAACGAGGCAGCGTCGCTTGCGAGTCATCGGATCGGCCGCGGTTCAGCCTGCTCAATGCCGAGCGCAGCAGCTCGCCGAGCGAAGGATGCTCTGCTAGTACCGCTTCGTCCGTCAATGTTTCGCCACCGCCGCGACGGCGAACCACGTCGGCTAGGACCAGCGCCAAGTGGTTTGTCGAGGAACCAGCGTCGTTGCTCTGCTGTCCGTCCATCGTTCACGAATGGAGCGAGTGAGATAATTGACGACCTAAATTAGCGAGAAGTTTCCTCAATATAGCCACTCGGGGGCGTTTTGGTGTGCCGGGCGGCTGGGAGTCGCGGCGGTAAGTCAATTCGTGCCGCTTTCGAGGGGCTATCCGAAAACCAGCCAAGCCATCAGCAGTGTCAGCGTCAGATTCAGCGATTGCCCGCAGGCATACAGGATAACGGGTTTTCCGCCTCGAAGGTACTTCGCCAGCTCGCGGAAGTTACTCTCCAGGCCGATGCTCACAAATGCCAAGCTGAAGAACCAGTCGCGCAAAATTTCCGTGCCCCCTTTGACGGTCGCATCGACAATCTGCTGCCCTTTCGGCAGCGTCGCGACCAGAATCGAAAATACGGCCGAGGCGAGCAGGAAGCCGATCACGAACTTGGGGAATCGCCGCCAGATTTCCCAGGCATCAGGCTTTACGTCACTCGTTCCGCGTTCGACGAAGCGGACCCAGTAGATCGCCACGCCAAAGGCCACGACGCCGATCAAGATGTTTTGGATCATCTTGATTGTAATGGCCGCCTTTCCTGCCTCGGGGCCAACCATTTCCCCTGCGGCGACGACCGCCCCGGTCGAGTCAATCGTCCCGCCGATCCACGCTCCGCCCACGAGTTCATCCATTCCACTGGCGCGAATGATCGGTGGCATGACCATCATCATCAGCACGGTAAAGGCCATCGAGATGCCAATCGCCAGCGACAGCTCTTCCTTCTTCGCCCGGCAAGCGGCGGCGGTGGCGATAGCCGCCGAGACCCCACACACCGCCATGTCTGCTGAGACGACGATATTGAGCGTTTTCGACTCGATCCGCAGCACCCGCTGTCCAAACCAATACGTCGTTACGAGCACGATCGGCGTCACGACCCAGGCTACTGCCAGCCCCCGCGGCCCAAGCTCGAGCAATTCGTTAAACAGCACTTTCGCGCCCAGCAGCACGAGGCCGGTTTTGATGTAAAGCTCCGTTTTCATCGACGGCCGCAACCACTCGGGGGCACCGACCGTATTGCTCACCGCTAGGCCAATCAGAAGTGCCCAGAGAGCGTATTCCAGGTTGTAGAATTTGATCGTCGCCTGCGTCGAGAGTGCCAAAGCCAGCCCCGCCAAAAGAAACACCGCAACGAACGCAGGAGCGAAGCGTCGCAGCCGAATGCCTATGGCAATTGCGGGGATCCCGAACACTACTAGACAAATAACCAAGGTCTTCGTTAGCGGCTCCCATGAAAAAGCGGCGAAAGGGTCGTGAAGCCACGTCTGCGGTTTGGCGAGCCATGCCGCAAGGGGGTTGGCAATCTCCTGCGAGGATTGCCCGTAGAGCATCACGGCAGCGAACGACGCAATTAACAGCGTCGAACCGAGTCCCACGGCCAGCCAGTCTTCGGTGGCCCACCAGGGAGGATCACTTTTTGGAGGTGATTCATTCATACGGCGGAGTATATCGGATTTGAAAAGTGCCACCCACTGCCGCTGAGGTTCGGAAAACCGCTGGCTCCAAATCGGCAAATCGGGCGTTTTTTGGGTTGGCGAAATGGCGAAATCCCGCTCTAATCACCCTATCTATCTGCAGGAACAGATCCGGCGCTCGCTCGAGTGCCGTCGGTCGCCGCGTCACGAATGCCGTTATTCTGCGGCAAGCGCGGGAATGGATGTGAGGGAACCGTTCACTAACCGCTTTGAGGGATTACAGCGTTGCGCGGCACTAAATCGCTCTTCGCTTCGCGAACAGCGCGTGGGGTGTTTTTGTAAACCAACACGACGTAGCGCACGGTCCATCATCCGTAGCGCCGCGACGGTTTGGCGATTTGTGCCGAACTTGGCACAGCACCCTACATTCACTTGTCTACTCGTCATTGGAACATCGCCGCATTGCGGCGGAAAGTTGGGGACATAACCAAACTATGATTAGCTACTTGCGCAGTTTCGTTGAGTTTGTACGGGGTTCAGCAACGCGGACGAAGAAGGCGCACTCGCGACGTCGAATAAACCATCGCTCGGCTTTGCGTGTCGAATCACTCGAGCCGCGGCGGCTTCTGTCCGTCAATCAAATTCTGTTCGATGCAGAAGCGGCGCAGATTAGCATCACCGGTACGAGCGGCATCGACGAAGTAACGGTGTCCTATATGGCAACTGACTTGATTAACGTGAAAGTCAGGTCGGGCGGCGTGTCGCAGAACGTCCAATTCCCCTTGTCGGGCGTGGCGTCCGTATCGTTTACGGGCGAGGATGGCAACGATACGTTCAGGAATCTGACCGACATTCGCTCGGTAGTTTGGGGCGGGCTTGGCGCCGACGTCCTCAACGGCGGCGAAGGAATCGACGAGTTTGATGGCGGCGACGGCGACGATATTCTCAATGGATATGCCGGCAACGATTTGCTCAATGGAGGCAATGGAGCGGATAAGCTTCGTGGAGGCGTCGATCACGATCAGCTCTGGGGTCGCGACGGGAATGACGATCTCGACGGCGAGGCAGGCAATGACATCCTTTTCGGCGACGCCGGCATCGACCTGCTTCGCGGCGGCACCGGGGATGACAAGCTGCGCGGAGGCACGGATGACGACAACCTCTATGGCGATGACGGTAGCGACAACTTGGGCGGCGATGACGGCAACGATCTGATATTCGGCCACGCCGGGGACGACTACATCACGGGCGACGCGGGAGATGACAAGCTACGTGGCGGCCTGGGCGATGACGAAATGCATGGTGGCGACGGTAATGATGATCTAAAAGGCGAAGAAGGCCGCGATTTTCTGTTTGGCCAGGCAGGGAACGACTTGCTCGAAGGCGGTATTGACGGCGACAAGCTGCGCGGCAACGCAGGCGACGATCAGCTTTTTGGAGATGACGGAGACGACAATCTAAACGGTCAGGAGGGCGCGGACGCTTTATACGGCCTCGCGGGAAGCGACTGGCTGGCCGGGGGCGACGGCAACGACCTGCTGCGCGGAGGTCTCGGCGACGATCAACTCTTCGGAGACAACGGCGATGACGACTTGAGCGGGGATGAAGGAAATGACCTGTTGGTCGGCGGGGCAGGAATCGATTTACTCCTGGGGAGTTTTGGAGACGACAAAATGCGCGGCGGCGCTGCTGCAGATTTACTCAGCGGCGGCGATGGCAATGACTCTCTCGACGGCCAAGAGGGCATCGACACCCTGTACGGCGACGCGGGGAACGATTGGCTGAAAGGCGGCAGCGGAGCGGACGTGCTCCGGGGCGGGAATGACGACGACGTGCTCTACGGTGATATGGGAAATGACGACTTGGATGGTCAAGATGGAAATGATCTTCTGTTCGGATTGGCCGGAGATGATCTACTTAAGGGAGGATTGGGAGACGATACGATTTGGGGTGGAGCGCAAAACGATCAATTGTGGGGAAACGAGGGGGATGATCTTCTGATCGGCCAAGCAGGGGATGACCAGTTGTTCGGCAACGACGGAAATAATGTCCTTATCGGCCAGAGCGGGGACGATCAACTGGTCGGAAGCGGAGGAAACGATATTCTTATCGGCGGGACGGAAAGGGATGATCTCGATGGAAACGAGGGCGACGATTTGTTGATTGGCGGATCTACGATTTACGATACGAATCCAGTCAACCTGAGGAGTTTGATTCAGATCTGGGCCGGGTCCGCTGAATACTCCGAGCGAATCGCAGCAATTGAAAGCGAGCAGAGCATCGTCCAGCTTGAGTCAGTCAACACCGTTTTCCATGATATCGCTTCCGACGCGATCCGCGGCGGCGATGGGAGAGACTGGTTCTTTCTCACGGGTTCCATGCCCGTTTATACCCCCGTCATGGAGGATCCCGACCATGAGCACGACCATGCAATATCTCATCACCACGCGCTCGAGGTAATCCACACGTTGCCAGCGTTGGAGGGCTTCGACCTGATCGATTCGCTCGACAACTTACAGGACGTTCAGGCGAATGAGTCGATTCACTCGAAGGTACCACATACCGCAGATTTTGGCCGCCAAGGCGAGCATCTGTCCCTATTCCAATTGGTGCGATACGACCAAGTCAGTCATATCGCAATTGCCAGCGGCGATTGGTCGAATCCCGCCACCTGGCAAAATGGAGCGGTCCCCACGGACGACGCTCGAGTGTTGATCTCCTATGGAACCCATGTAAATGTGGACAGAGTCAACGCAGCATTGCTGACTACCGTTCGGGTTGATGGAAAGCTCTCCTTTGCTACGCAAAGCAACTCGCAACTGAGCGTCGATACGATTGTCGTTTCTGCGTCAGGCGCGTTGGAGATGGGAACGGAATTGGATCCAATTGCCGCTCACGTCACTGCACGGCTGTTGTTCACCAACACCGCGAAGATTAATCGCGTCTGGGATCCATACGGAATCAGCCGCGGACTCATCTCTCACGGGGCGACGACGATCCATGGTGCTGCCAAGCTCGAGCGATCGGCGTTACAGGGATCAATCGGTGCCGGAACGACCCAACTTACACTGACGGGCGTTCCCCTTGGCTGGAAGGTGGGAGACGAAATCGTCGTCGCGGGAACCGTCGCTGGAGCGCAGCAGGACGAAGTGCGGCGGATACTCGCTATAGCCGGTCAAGTCGTCACAATCGCACCGCTTTCCTACGATCACTTTACCCCCTCTCCGTCCATGTCGGTTCAAGTCGCTCATCTGACGCGGAATGCGGTCATCGAATCGCAGGGTCTCGCGAATCACCGGCGGGGTCACGTGATGTTCATGCACTCGCGCGACGTCGATATAAAGTACGCTGGATTTTACCACCTGGGACGCACCGACAAGTTACAGGTCATTAACGACGCGGTGGTCGATAGTAACTGGACGCTCCAGCCTGGCACGGGCACCAATCCGCGTGGCCGGTATGCTGTTCATATGCATCGCAACGGCTCGGTTAATGACGGAAATCCGGTAGTGGTTCACGGCAGCGTCGTCGTCGACAATCCCGGCTGGGGATTTGTGAACCATAGCAGTTACGTCGATTTCACAAACAATGTTGCGTTCAACGTGCGTGGCGCTGCGTTTGCTACCGAAGTGGGCGATGAGATCGGCAGCTTTCGTAATAATTTTGCGTTGCAGGTGACCGGCTCGGGCGAAGATGTCAACTCTCGCATGAGTGTTCAGGATTTCGGCCATCAGGGCGATGGATTCTGGTTCCAAGGCGCGGGGGTGGCAGTGACGGATAATATCGCTGCCGGGAGCACGGGTAGCGCTTTCTTCTACTACACCCGAGGATTGATTGAGGGCGGTGAACTGCAAACCTTTGTGTCGAGCAATCTCATCGATCCCTCGATTGCCGGCGGCGCCGCCACAATTAACGTCGATTTTGTCCCAGTCCGCGAATTCGCTCGCAATGTCGGTTTTGCATCGAATGTTGGACTATCGGCGCGCTATCACCTTCGCGAAGCGCCGCACTCGCAACAGAGTGTATTTAAGGATTCGATATTCTGGAACAATACGACAGGTGTCGATCTGCCGTATAGTCACCAGATTATTTTAAGAGATTTGGTTGTCGTTTACACTCCCGGTACTTGGCCACAAACGGGTGTCGATAGTAACTCGGAAACGGAGAGTATTGTGTACGAGAATCTAACCGTTGTCGGTTATACTTGGGGCATCGAAGTGGCCAGAGGCGGGAATTCGGTGGTTTCAGGAGGCACGTTCTACAATCATCGGAATATTATAATCAAGACAGCCGCCGGAGATAATCGCTCAGTCCTTATCACCGGACCGATTCAGTTTAATGCCTTGCCCGAAGAGATTCTAAAAAGTGGTTCTCAGTTCGATGTTTTCTTGCACCGCACTTCAGCATTGGAAGAGTCGATTATCTCTTCCATGTTCTATAGTGACCGGGTGACACTCAAATACGGACCTTTTGACAACCAAAGGGTCTACTCCGCAGTACAGTATCCCACGGCAATCCCGTTTCCCGCTCCCGAAGAGGATCTCCCTCCCGAATACGTCGGGCTGACTTCGCTGCAACTTCAGGTCCTTCACGGACTCACCATCGGCGGGGAACTGGCGCCTCTGAGCGCAGTGGCCGTTCCGCGAATCGGCGGGCTTGTGACGCCATAACCGCATGGGCGTCCAATAGAAGGGTGGCCATTCGGTTGAGTGCGATGGCCCCGGAGGCGGTCCGCGGGTTTTAAGGAAGCCCGTGATCCTTGAAGTAAGATCTTGATCGCTGCGATGTTTCATGCTCCCATTTGGGCCGGCATTCGGTTACAATGACCGCAGGCAAGAGTTTGTCCCAACGGCGGTAGGGCGCCGACGGGGTTAGCGCCTTGCTTTCCTGCCTCGATCAGCCAGAAAACTGGCGCCCGCCTTACGAGTGGCCATGACCGCACTTTGTCCAACACTGGACGGAGTTCTATTCACGCGCTGCGCCGTGCGAATGGGTTTGAGCCTCGCGCTGTCCTTTGCGTTTGCGACGGTCTTCGTCTATGCAGATGCGATTTCTCCAGAGCACGCCGAATTCTTCGAGCGACACATCCGTCCGGTGCTGGTTGAACGGTGCTTCGAGTGCCACTCCTCTAAGACGACGGCACCAAAAGGTGGACTAAGACTTGATACCGCCGAGACAATCCGCAGCGGAGGTGACTCTGGCCCTGCCATCGTTTCCGGCAATGCGGACGACAGCCTGCTCGTCCAAGCGATTCGGTACGAAGGGCATGAAATGCCGCCGGACGGCAAGCTCCCGGAGGATGTGATTGCTCACTTCGAGCAGTGGGTCGCCCTGGGAGCGCCCGATCCACGTACCGAAACGCCGAATACTCCCGAACACGCGTCTCCATCGACGTCGAACGGCGATCACTGGGCGTTCAAGCCACCACAAGCCGTCGAGCCGCCCCAGGTCCGCGATGCAAGCTGGCCGCGGTCGCCGGTGGACAAATTCATTCTGGGTCGGCTGGAGGACGAGGGGCTAACTCCATCGCCACCGGCCCAACCCCGAACGCAGTTGCGTCGCGTGGCCTACGCGCTTACGGGCTTGCCGCCAAGCTTTGCGGAAATGGAAGCGTTCGCCGCGGCGCCAACGGACGAGGCATATGCCGCGTTTGTCGAGCGGCTGCTCGCGTCGCCCCAGTTCGGCGAACGTTGGGGCCGACACTGGCTCGATATCGCCCGCTACGCCGATACCAAGGGCTACGTATTCACGCAGGATCGCAATCTGCCAGCCGCGCCCAGTTACCGCGATTGGGTGATTGCCGCCTTCAATAGCGATCTGCCTTACGATCGGTTTGTCGTCGCGCAGCTTGCGGCCGATCAAATGGATGATCCTTCCGCCAAGCCGGCGATGGGATTTCTCACGCTCGGTCGAGTTTTTCTCGGGAACACGTCCGACATTATTGACGATCGCATCGACGTGATGACCCGCGGCCTGCTGGGGCTAACGGTGACATGCGCCCGCTGCCACGACCATAAATACGACCCTATTCCTACGGCAGATTACTACAGCCTGTATGGAGTGTTCGCCAGTTCGAAGGATTCGGGCGACGCGGCTGCGCCGCTGATGCTCGTGGACGCTGAAACGCCCACTGAGCCGGTGATATTTGTGCGCGGCAACCCGAGTAATCACGGTCCCAAAGTGCAGCGCCGGTTCTTGTCTTGCTTGTCGAACGATGAACCCCAGCCGTTTGAGCATGGCAGTGGCCGAAAAGAATTGGCGGAGGCCATTGCCAGCCCAAATAATCCGCTCACGGCCCGAGTGTGGGTCAACCGCGTGTGGGGGCACCTATTGGGTCAGGCGCTAGTGACTACTCCCAGCGACTTTGGCACGCGTAGCGATCCCCCGAGCCATCCCGAGTTGCTCGATTGGCTGGCGACGCAGTTCGTTGCCGAAGGTTGGTCCACGAAGCAACTCATCCGGCAAATCGTGCTCTCAAACGCCTATCGTCAATCGAGCGAAGATCGCCCGGAGTGCCGCGAGCGCGATCCGGAGAATCTTCTCGTTTGGCGGATGAATCGGCAGCGCTTGGAACTTGAACCGCTGCGCGACAGCTTGCTCCTGGCCGCCGGGCGGCTCGATTTGGCATTGGGCGGGCCGTCGGTCCACCTTACACAGGCACCCTTCCCCACCCGCCGGGCCGTTTATGGATTCATCGAGCGGCAGAATCTCCCCGGTTTCTTTCGGACCTTTGACTTCGCCGGTCCCGACACCCATGCGCCTCAGCGGCCGCAGACAACCGTGCCGCAACAAGCCCTTTACCTAATGAACAGCCCGTTTGTGTTACAGCAAGCGGAGCATCTCGTTCGCCGGCCAGAGGTCGCGAGCGTCGCGTCGTACGAGGACCGTGCGCAGCAGATTTATGAGGCCGCGCTTGGCCGAGTGCCGACGGCTGAGGAGTTAGCCGTGGCCACCGAGTTTCTCACGACAAGCGAGTCGGCGGCGCCGGAATCTACCAACTGTTGGAAATACGGCTGGGGCACTGTTGATGAGCATACGGGCCGCGTCGAATTCCACGAGTTGCCACACTTTGCCAAGAAGGCTTGGCAAGGCGGCACGGAACTCCCCGATCCGGCACTCGGTTGGGTCTTCCTCACCGCGAATGGCGGGCATACGGGTGATAAAGCCCACATGGCGATACGCCGCTGGACCGCACCTCGTGCGGGAATCGCGCGAATCGCCGGCGTATTGCAACATAAACCGGAAAAAGGAGACGGGGTCCGAGCCCGAATTGTTACCGCCGCCGGCTTGGCCGCCGAGTGGACCGTTTACCACGGCCAACTTGAAACAGGCATGACCGGCATTCCTGTTACTCAAGGCGACGTGATCGATTTGGTGGTCGATTGTCGCGAGAATGTCGATCACGATGATTTCGAGTGGAAGACCACCATAACTCTTCAGCCAACTGAAGGGGAGTTGCAAGTATTTGACTCGACGGCCGAATTTCGAGGACCGGCACCGCTCACGCCGCTAGAGCGTCTCGCCCACGTGCTGCTGATGAGCAACGAATTTGCGTTTGTGGATTAGTAGGTCAGGCTATGCCTGACTTTGCGACTATCATGCCCGATCCCGCTGTTGAACGTTGGAAGCAGAACGGTTACTGCTGACCGTTGCGATGAAGAGTCAGGCATAGCCTGACCTACGAGAGATCACCACCATGCCCCACCAAGCGAATCCCGAACATTTGGCCCTCACCCGACGCGAGCTTTTGCAGCGTTGCGGAATGGGATACGGCGCGCTCGCGCTGGGATCGCTCGTTTCGTCGGCGGCGCAGGGCGCCGCCAATCCACTCGCCGTCCGACTCCCTCACTTTCCCGCCAAGGTCAAGCATGTCATCCACTTATTCATGAACGGCGGAGCGTCGCACGTTGATTCGTTCGATCCCAAGCCGGCGCTGGCGAAGTATGCGGGCCAATCGCTGCCCATGGAGAATCTGAAGACCGAGCGCACGACCGGCGCGGCATTGCCGTCGCCCTTCAAGTTTCGCAAGTGCGGGCAGAGTGGCATTGAAGTGAGCGAGATATTCCGCCACACGGCCGAGTCGATCGACGACATCGCCGTGATCCGCTCGATGCACGCCGACGTACCGAATCACGAACCATCGCTGCTCCTAATGAATTGCGGTGAAGCCCGACAGATTCGGCCGAGCATGGGCTCGTGGATCACCTATGGGCTAGGCACGGAAAACCAGAACCTGCCTGCGTTCATTGCCATGTGCCCGGGTTACCCGATTCAGGAATCGCAGAACTGGCAATCGGGTTTTCTACCGGGTGTTTATCAGGGAACGTACGTCAACACGAAGCATACCCAGTTGGAACGGCTCATTGAACACATCCGCAACGAACGTGTCGCGTTGCCAGAACAATCGCGGCAGTTGGAATTATTGCGCTCGCTCAACGCTCGACATCAGGCCACCCGGCAGGACGAGGCCGGCCTCGAATCGCGCATCCAGTCGTTCGAGTTGGCGTTTCGGATGCAGACCGAAGCGGCGGACGCATTTGATGTCTCGCGCGAATCGCAGCATATCCGCGATCTGTATGGGCCAGGTTTGCAAGCCCGGCAGATTCTCATCGCGCGGCGGCTCATCGAACGCGGTGTGCGGTTCGTGCAAGTATGGCACGGCGATGGACAACCCTGGGACAGCCACGACGACCTGGAGGTGAACCACCGCCGCCTTGCAGGCGAGTGCGACCAGGCGATCGGAGCGCTGTTGGTCGACCTCAAGCAGCGCGGGTTGCTGGACGAAACGCTGGTCATCTGGGGGGGTGAATTCGGCCGAACTCCCACCGTCGAGCTTCCCAAGGAAGGCGCCAACGCCGGCAAAATTAACGGCCGCGACCATAACCACCATGGCTTCACGATGTGGCTCGCCGGCGGTGGGGTGCGGGGCGGGTATGTGCATGGCGCCACCGATGAATTCGGCTTTCGGGCCGTCGAGAACCGGGTTCATGTCCACGACCTCCACGCCACGCTGCTGCACCTGATGGGCTTCGACCATGAAAAGCTCACGTATCGCTACGCTGGCCGCGATTTCCGCCTCACCGACGTGCATGGCAAGGTGGTGCGGGAAGTGCTGACTTAACCGCATACGACTTCGTCATGCATTTGGCGTCAGCGGATGGAGCGGCGCTTATCGGGATGAAGTGGCTACTGAAAAACAGGATAGGTGGTTGACATTGCGTTCGAGGGTCGGTATGCTTACCGTCGTTTCGGCTCGAAACTGCTTCGACGAAAGTGGTGGAGCGATGCGATCTTCTTTATTCGCCGCAGCTCTAGCTCTGATTGCGGCCGGGGTAATGTGCTTGGCCCAGGCTGTGTTGTTTTCAGACGCTGCCGATTCAGGGCCATTTCGATTACAGATTACCCCGGCAGTCTTTCATCTTGGTTCCAGCCATCGCTCTGAACCGGTGACGGTCGTATTCAAGGCGACCAATAAGGCGGCCGAAGAGATACTTCTTGTGGATGTCGTGACTTCGTGCTCGTGCGCCAAGGCGGAAATCTCACATTGCATCCTGCCGCCCGGCGAGAGTGCCAAAGTTGTCTTGGAGATTATTTCGCCAGAAGGTAAGAATATTGTATCGCAGCTTCTATATCGAACGGCCCGTGACGAACGCTTATTTTATGTGGCGCTTAACGTCACCGGTGTGCAAGATTAATTAGAAATGTCGCAGATGCCGTTAAACTGATTGGGATAGCAGCACCCTCCTTCTATTGAATTGGAAGAGTTCGCCATGGAAATGAGACTAGCGAAAACGGGTATCGGTTTCTTTGCAATCACAATGCTTTCTGCCTACGGAATCGCTTTTGGTTTGCCGTGCTGCGATGGCACGGTGCCGGAGGATGCTCCTCCGCCGTGCAAAGACCCTTACTCGACTTGTGAGGACCGGTTCACGCAAGGAGCATGCGCGGATGGAGAATACCCTTATTATATTCCAAAAGAATGCGAGAACCCAGGGAACGCTGGCAATGTGCGCTGCGGAAACTGCGGCGTCAACGAATTATGCTATACGCAGAATGACTGTGTGTGGATGGGACCAGAAGGGATCCCCAAGTGCCAGGGCGCAGAAGCAAACGCGTTGTTTTACTCCGCGGGAAAATGCAATATCGCATGTGAAGTATGCGGCGGATAGTCCACTCAATCGGGCACGGCCATGAGATGCATCACAATGATTTTGCTCTTTGCAATCGTCGTCTCACCTGCGCGCTGTCTGGGCGATGCCGATGCCGCCGAGCAGGCGGCGCGACTGATGGAAGATGTCGTAAAGCATAGAATGAAGATAAGTCGTGGCATTGTGAAATCGACTGTCAAGTTATCCCGAGAAGATCGCCCGGAACGATCTGGCGTTTACACTTGGTATCTTGACGGGTCGAAAATGCGGGCTGATATCGACAATAGTGTCCCAAGGTTTTGGTCTACGGGTGAGGTCGCCGATGTTAAGTCAACCGCCAAGTACGTATTTACGCCAGAGAAAGTGCTGAGCTACGACGACGTGAAGTCGCCATCCGGTGGGGGCGTTATGGCGCACAGTGCGGATTTAAGGGATCCGATTGGCCAGAGATCGGTGAAGGGTGTGTTGCCCTATCGAGTCGATATTCGGTCGTTGGGAATGATTCCTCGCGAACATGGGTTACTATACTTAACGGAACCCGGCCAGTTTCTATTGGATGACAAGCGTGCGAATGTAAATATAACGTATGAGAAAGCAAGTGGCAATGAGATCGCGAACATTAGCTTTGAAAGAGGAACTGTGCGGGTGAAGTTGGCGATCGATGTGAGAAAAGGTCCGTCGCTTGTGTCCGCTTCAACAGAGTGGGGCCGCGAAAACGAGACACTTATCGATGCGATCAAGGTAGACATTCAGCAGCATCGCGACATCTGGTATCCCGAATCTTTAGAATACGAACGGACCGCCGTCGGTCGGCGCGTCATCTATTCGAAAGTTGCAATTGAGTCCGCTGCATTTAACGAGGATGTGAAGATCGAGCCAAGCGTTTTTCAGTTTTCGGGATTGGGCTTGCCCGCCGGCCGTCTTGTGCGTGAGATTCCGCCGCCGCCGGGTCCGACACGAAGCTGGAATGGTACGCAACTCGTCGCAAACTCTCCAGGAATCGACCGTAGTCCACTGCAAGTCCCCGAATCGGTCGGCCGACGGTTTTGGTGGATCGGCCTGAATCTTGTCGTCGTGGGCGTTCTCATCCTCCTGGCCGCTCTGAAGCGATACTCAAGGTAATTCGTACCGCCCTCATCATCTCACGAGGACATTGCGCACTTTCCGCGCCGTCGTGAATTCTGCGGTGCCAATTGAGTTTTCCGCTCTCCATCTCTACAACAGAGGGGAATCAACTCCGCACTTACCACTCATTCTCCACCCACCATGACTGTACAGATCCTTTCCGACGGCAAAGTGAAACCGGTTCTCCAAGAGGCCCTCGAATCGGGAGAGGGCCTGTTGCGGCTCACGCCCACGTGGGTGCCGCGAAGCTTCCTGCACCCCGGGAAGCGGATCAAGCTCCATTCCCACGACTGGTACGCCTATGGCGCTAGCCGCGGCGGCATCGACGAACGTTGGTTTGCCAGCACTACTGAAGCAGCCAACGACGGCCGCGTGTGGCACGAAGGCCTTAGCTTTTGCACGTTCGGCGGCCAGCAGTTCACCCTCCGCGACGCCGTCGCCGAGGCGGGGGAGCGGCTTATCGGCGCGGCGATGTTCAAGCGATACGACCGCTGGCCGGTCTATTCCAAATTTTTCGACAACATGGGGCCGATCCCCCATCACATGCACCAGCGTCAGGAGGACGCCGCGCTCTTGGGCCTCGAAGGAAAGCCCGAAAGCTATTACTTCCCGCCGCAGCTCAACAACGTCGATAACAATTTCGCCTACACCTTCATGGGCCTCGAGCCGGGCACCACAAAAACCCAGCTTCGCAAATGCCTGGAGGACTGGAGCAAAGGCGATAACGGTATCCTCGACCTGTCGCGGGCCTATCGGCTCAAGCGCGGCACCGGCTGGCTCATCCCTCCCGGCGTGCTGCACGCCCCCGGCTCGCTCTGCACCTACGAGCCGCAATGGGGTTCCGACGTGTTCGGCATGTTCCAATCGCTGGTCGAAGGCCGCGAGGTCCCCTGGGCACTGCTCGTGAAGGACATGCCCCAGGAAAAACATCGAGACCTCGATTTCATCATTGGCCAACTCGATTGGGAGCGCAACGTCGATACTCACTTTAAAGACCACAATTACTTGGAGCCGATTGTTGATCGTACAACTAGCGGCGCGGGCTATACCGACCGCTGGATCGTCTACGGCACGATCGACGGAAAACAGCTTTTCAGTTCCAAGGAGTTAACGATCGAACCCGGCGCAAAATGCACCCTCAACGATCCCGGTGCCAGCGGATGGATCAACGTCCAAGGCCGCGGCCGCCTCGGCAAGCTCGCCTTGCAAACCCCGGCGATGATCCGCTTTGGACAAGAGACCGAGGACGAGGTGTTTATCACCCACGAAGCCGCGATGCGCGGCGTTGAAATAGAAAACACCGGCAGCGAACCGCTCGTGGGACTGCGATACTTCGGACCGGATGTATTCGAGAAACTGCCTGCAGTTGGAGATTATCGAAAGTGAGAGTGTCTCACGCAGAGGCCAGAGGCGCGGAGAAAATGAGATCGGACCATTCCATTATAAGACTCTGCGCCTCTGCGTGAGTCCTTCTTCTCGTTCATCGTTTCAGATAGGGATTAGGAATACTCGTTTATGGCACAGCACACCAACACTTACCCCAAGCTTCACAACGCCACGTGGCCCGGCGTCGTCGGCAAGGGCGAGGGCAGCGAACCGGCGATTGATCTCGACACGATGCTCGACCTGACCGCCGCGGCGGAAGTGGACGGGATTCGGTTCGAGGGCTTTGACTTGTTTCTGTTCGATCCCCATCTGTCGATCGACGCCACGGACGACGATTTCCAGAAGCTGGCCGATAAAGCGGCAAAGCGAAATCTGGCGATCGGCTCGGTTGTCGCTCCCGTCTGGCCGCCGACGGGCGGTGGCTCGGCGATGGGAAGCGAAACGGAGCGCAAGCAGTTTCTCACCCAGGTTGAGAAGGGTTGCCGAATCGCCAAGCGGCTGCGAGAGCTTGGTGCCCGGCCCTACGGCGTGGTGCGGATCGACTCGGCCTGCGGCGTGAGCGATTGGGCCGCCGACCCCACTGCGAACACCAAGCGAATCGCCGACACGTTTCAAGAAGCGTGCGACATTGCCGCTGACCACGGCGAGCAGCTTGCCGCCGAGGGAGAGATCTGCTGGGGCGGTATGCATAGCTGGCGCGAAATGGTCAAACTTCTCGAAATGGTCGATCGCCCCAAGGTGCTCGGTTTTCAGGCGGACATGGCTCATACGCTGCTCTACATGCTCGGCTACAACGCACCGCAAGACCGGCTGCTGCCGGAGAATTTCGATTGGAACGACACGGCAACCTTCGACGCGGCATACAAACAGCTAACCGATGCCCTGCGGCCGTGGACAATCGACTTCCACGTCGCCCAGAACGACGCCACGGTCAAAGGTTCCGGCTCGCACGACAAGACCGGACGCCATTGCTTGCCCAAAGACCCGAACGGTAAGCTCGATATCGTCAAGCGCGCGGGATACTGGCTCCGCGACGAGAATGGCCAGCCCCTCAAGCGGCTCCGCCACATCTGCTGGGACGGCTGCATGTTTCCCAACGAAGTAATGCACCAACAACAAACCTGGAATGACATCCTCGCCGCAATGGTCGCCGTGCGAGATGCCCACGGATGGAACGAGTAGGAAAGCTAATAGCTGTTAGCAATTAGCTATTAGCCAGACCGAATGAAACAGTCGGGTAGTTCGCCCTCGCAACATAGCAGGCTGCCAACTTTTAACGAGTATTCCAATTCCTTCTGGCTGACGGCTAATAGCTGACAGCTAACAGCTTCCAAAAACAATGCCCAAACCACTGAATATCGGCATGATTGGCTACGGCTTTATGGGCCGGGCGCATTCCAACGCATACCTGCGGGTGAACAATTTTTTCGACCTGGAGTACCGACCGGTTCTGAAGGCGGTCTGCGCTCGGGACGAATCGAAGGCCCGCGAGTTTGCCGCGACATGGGGCTACGAATCGGTCGAAACCGACTGGCGTAAGCTGCTCGCGCGCAATGACATCGACGCCGTCGATATTTGCACGCCGAACCATTTGCATCGCGAGATCGCCATTGCCGCTGCCGAGGCGGGGAAGATGATCCTCTGCGAAAAACCGCTGGCAATGAATACCGCCGAAGGCCAAGAGATGGTGGCCGCCGTTGAAAAGGCCGGCGTCGCGAACACCGTGTGGTACAACTACCGCCGCGTGCCGGCGGTTTCGCTCGCCAAGCAACTGATTGACGAGGGCCGGCTGGGTCGCATCTTCCACTATCGTGCCGTCTTCCTGCAGGACTGGACAATTTCGACCGATTTGCCGCAAGGCGGCGCCGGACTATGGCGGCTTGATGTGAACTCGGCCGGCAGCGGCGTCACCGGCGATTTGCTGGCCCACTGCATCGACACGGCACTGTGGCTCAACGGTCCCATCCGCGACGTTACGGCCATGACCGAGACCTTTATCAAGGAGCGCGTTCATCAGGAGACCGGTAAAGTCGAAAAAGTCGGCATCGACGATGCCTGCGCATTCCTGTGCCGGTTCGAGAACGGTTCGCTGGCCGTGTTCGAGTCGACCCGCTACGCGCGAGGACACAAGGCGCTATACACATTCGAGATCAACGGCGAACATGCCTCGATCGCCTGGGATTTGCACGATCTCCATCGGCTCAGCTATTTCGACCACCGCGACGATTCCTTAGTGCGCGGTTGGCGATCGGTGCATGTCACCGACGGCGACATGCCTTACATGGGAAAGTGGTGGGTACCGGGCCTTCAGATCGGTTACGAACACTCGTTTGTCCACCAAGTGGCCGATTTCCTCGACAACCTTGCCAAAGGCCAACCCACGGCGCCCACATTCCGCGACGCGCTGGAGACACAGAAGGTTTGCGATGCAGTGCTCTCCAGTGCCAAGAATGGTAAATGGGCGCATGTGGAGTAGGGAAGGTAAGGGTGAGTGGTGAGTAAGCGAGTGGTGAGTTAGTAAACGCCGACAGAGTGAACCTACTCACGGATTCCAACTCCTGGAGCAACCATGAACTACGGAATGAATCTCCTGCTATGGACGGCACACCTCACCGATGAGCATTTACCGGTGTGCGAGGAGCTAAAGGGCATGGGCTACCACGGCGTCGAATTGCCGCTCTTCGAATTGGAGCCGACTCACTATCAGCGGCTGGGAAAGTCGCTCGATGGTCTGGGCCTGGCGCGCACTGCGGTTACGGTCCGCACCGCGGCCGACAACCCAATCAGTCCCGATCCCAAAATCCGCGCCGCGGGGCTTGATGCAAATCGACGCACGATCGACTGCTGTGCGGCGGCTGGGGTCCAGCTTCTGGTCGGGCCGATTCATTCTGCGCTCGGCGAGTTTTCGGGCAAGTGCCCGACCGCGGACGAATGGAAATGGGGCGTCGAAGAAATTCGCAAGGCCGCCGAGTACGCCGCTCCACACGGTGTGATGCTGGGCATCGAAGCGATTAACCGCTTTGAATGTTACCTTCTAAACTGCATCGACGACCTGGCGCGATTTGTCGAGGAAGTTGACCATCCCAACTGTCGACTAATGTACGACACGTTCCACGCAAACATCGAGGAAAAAAACCCGCGAGACGCAATTCATCGGGCACAGAAAGACCTGGCGCTCGTCCACATCTCGGAGAACGACCGCAGCACGCCCGGCTCGGGCGGCGTGCGTTGGCAGGAGACGTTCGATACGCTGAAGGAAATCGGCTACAACGGCTGGTTGACGATCGAGGCGTTCGGCCTAGCCCTGCCGGAACTAGCCGCCGCCACCAAGATCTGGCGGCGCATGTACCACGACGAAATGCAGCTCGCGCGCGACGGACTGGCCTTCATGCGGAGTCACTGTGGCAATTGACGCTTGGCAAATATCGGGCTGTTTATTCCGCCCGTAACGATAAATCGGTTGTCGTTGGGCCTGTGGCCAGTCGTATCCTTGATCGACGGTTCCGCCCTGCTCACAATGAGGGCTGACTTCTCTCGCCCCCCCGCGTCGCGATTGGGACTGGCTTATGATCCGCCGGTATTTAGTACTTGTGTGTTTCACACTTCTTTGCGTCACTTCGCCTCTCGCGGCGCAGGAAACCAGTAATGGGCTGCCGCGCTCGGTCGACATCAACGCGCTGGCCTATTACAAAACCGCGGACGGCAAGTCGGCCGGTTTCTGCTCGCCGATCCAAATCACGGTCGACCGAAATCCCAACCGTACATTGAGCGTTGGCTTCATCGAGCATGAAATCGGCAGCTTCGGCGACATGTGGCGGGCATCGGCTTGGATGTCCACCGTCATGGCCGCCGACCAAACGGGGTTCAATCCCTCGACGACGCAGGTAACGTTTGAATACACGGGTCGGATTGACGGGCCGAGCGCCGGCGGACTAATGACCATCGGCGTGATTGCCGCCCTACGCGGTGACACGGTGCGGGCTGACTCGGCAATGACGGGCACGATCAATCCCGATGCCACAATCGGTCCCGTTGGCGGAATCCCTCATAAAATCGAAGGCGCGGCGGCCGCAGGCAAAAAGCTCGTGTTGATACCTTACGGCATTCGCACGGAACTTGACGGCAACGCCCAGCAGGATGTCGATCTCTTCGAGCACGGCGAGAAGCTCGGCGTCGAGATTCAGGCTGTCGGCGATCTCTTCAGCGCCTATAAACTTCTTACCGGAGTGGACCTTCCGCGCCCGCCGAGCGCTCCCGCGCCAAACCTCACGAACGACCAATACCAACGACTGCGGCTCAAGGTCGATGAGTGGCTGGTGCGGTTTAACGAGCAAGAGGCGAGCCTCAAGGGAACTCCCGCCGACCACGTTTCCAAGTACATGCAAGGCCAAATGAACTCGGCTGTGGAAGCCGCCGCCCGCGCGCGACGTCTCATCACCGGAGGGCAAGCTGCGACTGCTTGGTGCGATGCCGTGGAAGCCGTCACGTTTGCCACCGAGGCGGCCGAAATGTCCCGCAGCATGTGGGTCCACTCCGACCGTGGTCTTGACGAAGCGAAGAAATACGCCCGCCTCACCGCCGCCCTCGATTCGAAGATTCGCATCGCCGCGGATCGGCTGAAGCAGTACAAGCCCCGCACGCTCGCCGCCACCGATGTCGTGTTAAACGGCTACGGCTTGTTGGCAGAGGCGATTGCCTGCCAGGCGATTGGTGAGCAGTTTCTCGACGGCCGGCTATCGATTCCCATCGATACCGAGCAATTCGATCAAGAGGCGGAAAACCTGGTCAACGCCGTCTACTACTTCAATTTTGCCGTGCTCAACTGCGAATACATCCGCGACATGCTGGAGATCGCCGGAAATCTGGAAGGCCAAGCCATGCCCACCGACGCTCCCGTGACGCTAACCACCGACTTCTATCGACGGGCTGCCGAGGCGAATCTCAACCAGTTCGAAAAGGTGGTCGTCGATCAGCGTGCCAAGGCAAGTGATGTAAATTCCGCGGCGATGAGAACGTCCATCATGCACGAAGATGAAAACTACCTCGTTACGCGCACGATGATGGATCACGCTTTACCACGCATCCAAAGTCTCGTGGGCACGGGCCCCGATTTTGAACTTGCGTGGCTCGGCACCGCCATGCAAACTTATTCCCGGTCGGCGCTGCTCATGGCAATGCACTACTCGCTTCGAGTCACACGCGACGCAAACAACCACATAAACGGCCTCGAGCGCGAAGGCTCGTTGCGGTACATGCTCGATTTCGCCGAGGACCAGGCGAAACGGAATATCGGCCTGCTCCGCCGTCACGATGTCGATCCCACCGCGGGGATCATCGGCTATCAAACGGGCAGCCTGCTTCGCGATCGCGAACTTACCGCAAAACTGAACGCGCTGTGGTGGCTGTGGGATGTCAATCTCCACGCGCGAACGCTGGCCTACCTGGGTGGTTTTGCGGGCGCTGAAGAGACCATGCCTGCCGTTGAGCCGCAATAGGTTCGTATTAACCTGCCGGCTCATTTGGACGCGATGCGGCGTGCCAATCGTTCGTTAACTTCTCGATGGCGTGGCACAGCTTGATATACTTGCGTTCGAGGATTGCGATACCAGTCGTGCTTGCCACCGTGACGCACTAATTCGCACCCAAGCTCTTCGATCTTGCGGACCAAGTCGACGCGTTTCATGAAATGACCAACTCGTCTACCTTACGGATTCCAGAAAGGGTGCCGCTCGCAAAATCCTTATAAAGATCGCGCAGATGATCCTGGAGGTCGGAGAGCGACTCCCCCTGTGTCCAATAATCGGGGTATTCCTCGAGGTATCCCAGCCACTGGTCACCTTCTTGCCAATGAACGTACTTAACCGTTTGCATTGTGAAGTCCTATGGCAGTGAATCGTACGAAAGGGCAGCGCTCTGATTCTACAATGTGCCAACGATTGGTACAAATCGGATGCACAGTGAATCGCGGCTACTACGAAGCCCACTTCAATCCCACGATCCCAAGCACAATCAACGCCAAAGAGGCCAATCGCAGCAGCGCTGTCGATTCTGCGAACAAATACATGCCGAGCACTGCGGTGCCGGCCGCGCCGATGCCCGTCCACACGGCGTAACCCGTGCCCACCGGAATCGTTCGCAGGGCTTGCGATAGTAAATAGACGCTTACGCCCATCGCGGCCAACGTCAATACGCTTGGCACCAGGCGGGTAAAGCCTGCCGTGTACTTCAGTCCGATTGCCCAAGCTACCTCGAACAATCCCGCCAGGAGAAGCAGCGTCCAAGCCATCGGTTTATTCTCCGCTAGCGCTAGCAGGAGGCACTTTTACTTTCGCCAGATAGATCGAAGTACGATCTTCGTGCGACGAATAGTAGCTGACCCACAACACGTCGTCATGCCACACCAGTCCGGGATAGCTTGAGTCGCCGCCCGACGGGAGCGCGAGCGCCTCGGTGAATTTGCCAGTCTTCTCATCGATCCAGCCCAATGCCGTGCGCACGTTTTTGTCGTATAGCCGGACCGCCGCGATGAGTCGGCCATCGGGCAGGCGAATCAGGTGCGGGCCGCCAATTTGTTGCCCCACGTCTTGCCATTGCCACTGTTTATACGGCGGTTTGGCTTGCCCCAAAAGTCCATTTAACGGATCGCGCCGCAACAGACACAATGCCGTATCGTCGGGCAAGAACACAATCGACGTTTCGTTCGGATAACCCTCGTCAAACAAGTTTTCGACCAATGTAGTGAAATCCCGGCCGTCGTCGCTGCGGTACAGCCGCAGGTTCTGTGCTTTGGTTCCATAGCCAATGCCATAGCAGACGTCCTTGTTCCAAGTCACTCGCCACAGCCAGTAGTCGGGGTCGCCAACCGGCACGGCATCGCTCCAGTCGTAACCGTTGCCTGAAAACCACGCATACGATTGATGGGTGTGCGGATCGGGCTTGTGAAGCGCGCCCGCGCCGGAGAGCATGAACTGGTCATCGGGCATGATCGTTAGTTTTGCATCCCGCAGGTCTTCATGGGGCGATGTAATCAGCGCAGCCGATTCCCACTCTTTACCGTCGGCCGAGGTGATAATGCGCAGCGCGCCGTCGGGCGAAACATGCGCCTCCCCTTCGCGGAACACGCACCACCAGCGATCATGATGCCGCACCAGATCGGTAAACGCGTTGTGGGGAGCATCATTCCAGATGCGGCGCACCTCCAGCAGTTGCATTCCGCCTTCATTGGCCGCAGAATCAGTCTTGTCGTCGCCTCGCGAGATGGTGGGCGCCAAGAAAGCAATCGCCAGAACGAACGCTCCGCTGAAAACACGTTGCACCATTGCTTGGCTCTCCTAAGAAGAACTCGGTCAATCTTTCTTGTGAGCAAACTGTATGATCCGCCAAACTATTCCGGCAGTCAACTGCGTGACCAACTCATTGGACCGCCGCGACTGCCTGCGCCGCATGGCGTTGGCCGCGGCCGCCGTTGCGGCGGGACGATCCTCGTCGATTGGCGAACCAATGCACGCGGAACGGCGCGACGTCGCATGGCTGCCCGAAGTGGTCGCGCCGCCCCGAGATTTAATCGAGACGCCGACCGAAGAGCTGGCCCCGCTCTTTGTGGACAGCGAGGACCGCGCCATCACCACGCGACCCGAATGGGAACGCCAGCGACACCGCCTGAGACAACGGTGGCTCGATTTCCTCGGTCCTATGCCCAGTGCCCGGCCACCTGTGAAACTCGAAGTTTTGCGCCGGGACGAAACGCCTCAATTCGTGCGGCAACTGGTGCGCTACGAGAGCGAACCGGGCCTGTGGGTGGAAGGCTACTTGCTTGCGCCTCATAAAGCTGAAGCAGGCCGGTTGCCGGCGCTTGTTGCGATGCATGCGACCTCGGAGCACAGCATCGAACAGATCGCGGGACTGGCGGATAAGCCTTCACACCATCTCGCGCCCCGGTTGTGCCAAGCGGGGTTTGTGGTTTTCTGTCCCCGTTGCTTCCTTTGGCAAAACGCTCCCACATATGACGACGCGGTGGCAAGGTTTCGTGAGCGGCATCCGCATACGCTCGGTATGCATAAAATGCTCTACGACGCAATGCGCGCGGTCGATGTCCTGCAGTCATTGCCAAACGTCGATCGCGATCGGATCGGCGCGGTTGGTCATTCGCTCGGCGCAAAAGAAGCGCTTTATCTGTCGGCCTTCGACGACCGCGTCACCGCAGCCGTCGCCAGTGAAGGAGGCATCGGCCTGCGGTCGACCAACTGGAACGCCCCTTGGTATCTGGGAGCTGCGATTGAAAAAGAAGACTTCACGCTGAACCACCACCAGCTTCTGGCCATGATCGCTCCGCGCCCGTTTTTGATCGTCGCTGGCGAGACTGGGCCGGGCGCCGCGGATGGCAATCGAAGCTGGCCGCTCGTGGCGGCGGCTCACCCGGCCTACCGATTCTACGATCAGCCGGTGAGGTTGGGAGTCTACAACCACGGCCTGGGGCACGTGCTCAATCCAGAAATCTATGCGCGAATTGAGGATTGGCTGCGAGCGTACGTGTAAATGTGGCACGACTCTCCGAGTCGTAAACTCACGAGTCGGAGACTCGTGCTACATTATGCCGACTTCTCCAACGGCGCCGACTGATTCAATTTGTTGTATAGCGTCTTCAGGCTCACTCCGAGTTCCTCAGCGGCGCGGGGCTTGTTGCCCTGGTTGCGCTCGAGGGCGTCGTGGATGGCATCCATCTCGAGTTCGCGAAGCGTGACCGGCCCGCGGTGGAGTTTGGCCGCCCCGGTGAGCTGCCTGCGGTTGAAGTGAGGCGGCAAATGCTCCGCAGCGATGGGACCGCTGTCGCACAGAATTGTGGCGTGCTCAATCACATTCGCCAGCTCGCGCACATTGCCTGGCCAAACGTGGCTCTTAAGCATCTCAATCGCGTCCGTTGCCAGTTCCTGTTCCAATGGCTTGGCCATCGGCCGAAATCGTCGTAGCAGGTGTTTGGCAAGTTCCGAAACGTCGTCGAGACGGTTGCGCAGCGGCGGCAAACTAATCTCGAATGTGTTAATTCGGTACATCAGATCTTCGCGGAACTCGTTCTGCGAGACCATTTCTTGCAGGTCGCGATGGGTAGCGCAGACCACGCGGACGTCGACGTTGATTGTCTTGTTCTCACCGACGCGGCGAATTTCCCGGCTTTCGAGCACGCGCAATAGTTTGGCCTGCATCGCCTTGGGCAGTTCGCCAATTTCGTCGAGAAAGATCGTCCCCCCGCTTGCGACCTCAAACAGCCCCGTGCGATGTTCGTCGGCGCCGGTGAACGAGCCTTTGCAGTGACCGAACAACTCGCTTTCAATGAGCGTTTCCGGCAACGCTCCGCAGTTGATCGCAACGAATGGCATGCCCGCGCGGGAGCTTTGTTCATGAACGGCCCGGGCCACGAGTTCCTTGCCGGTGCCGGTCTCGCCCAGTATGAGCACCGTCGACTCGGTTGGCGCGACTTTCGAAATCATCGTCCGCACTTTTTCCATGCCGAACGAGACTCCAATCAACCGCGGCGAGCCTTCGATCCGTTCCAATCGCCGTTGCAGGGCGCGGTACTTCTGGGTCAGTTCGCGTTTGTCGTGAACGCGCTTGAGCAGCGCCTCGATCTCCACCAGCTTGCACGGTTTGGTGAGATAATCGAACGCACCGTACCGCAACGCCGCGATGGCCGTTTCGGTCGACGACTTGCCGGTCAACACGACCGCCTCAGTGTCGGGCGCGGTCTCTTTCGCCTTGGCGATCACGTCGATTCCGCCCAGCCCTGGCATGTCGAGATCCACGACGATGCAGTCGTAATTGTTCTGTTCAAGCGCGGCAACCGCCGTGAGGCCGTCGGGGCAGACCGTCACGCGATGGCCCATCCGAGGCAACTCCAGTCGCATCAACTCTTGCAGCGACCGCTCGTCGTCGGCGAACAAGAGCGTCAGGCCTGCTGCTTCTTTGCGCGACGGTTTACTCGAAGCAATACTGCTCATCGTTATTCCCTTCGGTGCCCATTCATTCGGTCTTCAACGCTCAATCCGACTTCGTCACGCGGCTTTCCTCTTCGCGGACGTTGCCTCGGCGGCAATCGGCAGGCTCACGGTGAACTGCGATCCGCGGCCAGCCCCCTCGCTGACTGCGGTTATCTGGCCCTGATGTTCCTGCACGATGCGATACGTGATCGAAAGCCCCAGTCCCGTGCCCTGCCCTCCGCGCCGCCTCGTGAAAAACGGCTCGAAGAGGTGCTGCATCACCTCGGGCGACATGCCACAGCCGTCGTCGGCCACAATAATCCGCGCTTCGCCGTCGCTACGTTCGACGGAGATCTCCACTTCGCCATCCTGTTCGACGCTGTCGAGGCCGTTGGTAATTAAATTCAACACGACCTGCTTGATCTCCTGAGCATTGACGTGAGCGACGACCGGCGCGCCGTCGCGAAGCACGATCCGCTTGTTTTGGCTTTTGCCTAAGTGCTGGACCATTTCGATCACGCCCGACACCAATTCTCGCAGTTCAGCGGCGTGCCGCGCGCGATCGCCCATGCGGGAAAAGTCGAGCAGCTTTTCGGTAATCTGTTTGCAGCGGAAGGCTTCCTTTTGGATCATCTCGAGATAGCTCCGCACCACGTCCCATTCGGCCTCTTCGCCCAAGTCGGTCCGCTCAAGCAAGCCCGCCAAGCGGCTCTCAAGCGACTCGCTGCACAGAGCGATGGATGCCAAGGGATTATTGATCTCGTGCGCCACACCCGCCGCGAGGAAGCCGACACTGGCAAGCTGCTCGCTTCGCACGACCTCTCGGGTCCGCTCCTGCACCTGCCGATCGAGATCGTCGCGCGTTTCGCGGAAGCGGCCCGTCATCGCGTTCATCGCCTCGGCAAGCTCACCCAGTTCGTCGCGCGATTCGACCGCGATTCGATGACCAAAATCACCTGCCGCAACGCGGCGCGATCCGGCCACGAGCACTTCCAGCGGATAAGCGATGGCTCGACGAAAGACGAACACGGACGAAAGCAGCATCCCGCCCGCCACGAGAAACATGAACCAAGCCAACGGAATCGCCACGCGGTACTGCTTGCGGACTTCGCCGGCCAAATCGCGCAGCCGCAGGTGCAGGTGACTAGGCAAACTGGCCGCTAGACTGCGCAGCTCCTCAACCGCGTCCTCGAGAGTTGCCAAATCTTGTGGCAGCCCATCCTCTTCAAACGAGTCTACGTCGAGGCGATTAAGAATCGCTTCGATCTGCACGAGCGTGCTGCGCTCCCGCCGATCGTCGCTGATGCGGGCATCGGGTCGGTTACTATTGTCGTCCAACTGCTCTTGATAGTCGGCTAGTTTCTTCTGGAATGCCTCGAACTCGTTTTCGCAGTTATGCCGCAGCAGCCGAAGCTGCCACGAATCCTTATCGGGCTTTTCGTCTTCCTGCGGAACAATGCTTGCGAGCTGGACCGCACTATTTTCACTTTTGGCAATTTGACGAGCCTCGCCAAGAAAAACTCGAAGATTAGAAACGTGCTGCCCCAACATATCGGCGAGCGGCAACTCCTCCGACCGACCGCTGAGGCTCTTGGCCAACCCGCGATAGGCGTAAAGCCCATAGAGCGCGGCCGCAAACAACACGAAGATGCTCACCGCCAACAGGCCTAAGCCAATGCGGAGCTTCGTGCGAATGGGCCAGTGCGAGAGCACGCGCGACCTCCCTGTCGGCGTCGGTGCGATTCACCCACAACGCGAGCGAATCGGTGCGCGGCTTCATCCGTGAAACCGCAAGGGCGCGGGAGTGTACCAGTCGGCCCAAATGAGCGGCAAGAACAGAATCCGCTACAACGCTAGCACCGTTTTGTCCCGGTGCGCAGTCGGCGGAGTGAAGCGCAGCGTTTCAATACCGCACAACTCGTCGCATCATCCACAGGCCCCAAAGCGCTAGCACTGCGTTGCCAAGCCATACCGTGACCGGTGGGAGAGCGCCGTCCTTGGCCTGACCGACGCTGAACATGAGCAGCGGATAGTAAACCAACAGGATCGGGGCGAAGCAGATAAAGAAGCTTGCCAGAAACTCCCCTTTCTGCCGGATGATTGCCATCGGAACACCCACCAGCACGAAGCACAGGCAGCTAAAACCATTTGCCCAGCGGCGAACAGGTTCGGTGTAAAGGCGGTGAAGGATCCCTTCGAGGCCGCGCTGCTCCTCGACCTGCGGTTGCCAGGAGGCCGCCGAGAGTTCCTCAAATTCGCCGGTCATTAACGCGAATGCCGCGCCGGCGGCCATTTCTTGTTCCAAGTTCTTGATCCGCTTTTGCTGGGCCTTGAGCGCCGGGCGAATCTCGGACAGCGCGAAGGTCGAGGGGCTTCGGTTCTTCGAGGAAGTGCTTGAAAGTTCGTCCAATGCAATCACGTGCTCGTACGTTCGAGGGTGAGACACCTTCACGTTTCCGTCCGCCTGGAAATTCGTGAGCCGAATTACCAGCTTTCCCTCGTCGGGGTTGGAGTACAGTTCGGCCTCTTCCGCGGTGATCGAAAGGGATTGACCTCCTCCATTGTCGCGCACTTCGAGTATCGGCTCCACGAGCTTACGTCCGTCGAGGTCTACGTACTTGACGGTAATCTTCAGCTTTCCATCGCTGTAGGTCCGTGTGGTGTTGAGACGGCCGTAGACGACTTCCTCGAGCGATTCGATAAACACGCGCTGCACGCCGAGCCGACCCCAGGAAACGGCGAGGTCGTTCATGAGCACCGCGCCGAGACTTACGACCGTCGCCAGCGTGAGCGTGGGCCAAACAATGGCCCACGGCGAAATGCCCAGCGACTTGATCGCAACCACTTCGTTGAACGCCGACATCCGGCCATAAACGCTTGTCGTCGCCAACAACATGGTGCCCGGAATGGCAAACTGCATGGCCTGCGGCAAGAGATATGGCAACATTTGCAGCAGCGGACCCAAGCCAAGGCCTTTCTCGACGGCTTCCTTGCCCACCAATGCAATAAAAATCAGCGCTGTCATCCCGGTGAGTGTCAGCAGGAACACTCGCATGAGATCAAACAGGATGTAACGCGTAAGAATTCGCATGGGATACGCTCGGAAGGGCCACGAAGCGGTCCTACTGTAACAAGCAGCGTAGGAAGAGCAAATCGCAGAATAGGATGCCGCCACGTTGTACTCCTCGCAAATAGGCGAGGTTGTCGCACTTCAAGCCGGAGGCTTGGCAGCCATTAGCCGGCGGTAAAGCGCCAGCGCCACCGCCGGTCACTTGTATCCCATTGGATTCTGCACCCCGGCAGGGGTGCCAGCAACACGGTGCATCGAATGATTGCTGGCATCGCTGCCGGGATGCTACACAACTTTTTCCCTTGATTCCGGTGGTGCGCTTCGCGACCACCGGCTAATGGCTGCCATCCCTCCGGGATAAAGAATGCCGAGCAGCAATCATGCTGCTTGTGGTATTCGCGACAAAGGGTCAACGGCGTGTTACACCCCGAAAGCTACACGACACGGTCGTCGTCGCGATGATTTCCGCGGCGGTGGCGGCGGACCTCGACCATGAGCATGCGAATCGCGGCCGAGTAATGCTGAATCACTTGGCGCGGCTCCGTGCTAGCACTCGCCGCGAGGCGGGCGGTTTCAAAGGGCTGCCAATCGATGGGGGCGTCGCCATTGACGGGAAATGTGCCTTTGTCCTTTAGTTCGGCGAGTTGATCGACAACGGATCGCAAGGCTGCGACCGCCGCGTCGTCAAGGACGCTTTCAACGTATCGATACGGCCCATTGCCGTAGGGTCCGCCCCAAGCGATTTCAGATGGCGTGGTGGGGGGAGCAAATCGCTGTAATAGCGCAATTGTCGCCGACGCCCCCAAGGCGACGGCGCTCAAGGCCAACCCCAGATTGTGGCCGGCGTAGGCCGTCCAAACAACAGCCGCGAGTGATGCGGCGATCGACAGCCAGATCGCCGGATGAACTTCGCCGCGGCGATTGCGGAGTTCAGGGGATGGCGCCACGCTCGCCGGCCCGGGGTGAACGTCCTCCGCGATCCGGACGACAATCACCGAAATGTTATCTGGCCCGCCCCGCAGATTGGCCAAGTCGACAAGCGTCTGCACCGCTTCCTGCGGTGAATGCGTATTTAGCACCGCGCCGAGCAGTTGATCGTCCACGACCGTCGTCAGACCGTCGCTGCAGAGCAAAAATACATCGCCGGGGGCCGTGTCAAACGGGCCTTCCAGGTCGATGTTGACCGTTTGGTGCGGACCCAGCGAACGCGTGATGACGTTCTTCGGAATGCAAGCGGGCACGTCGCCGGCATCCATTTGGCTGGCGGCCGCCATTTCCCATACGAGACTGTGATCGAACGTCAATTGCTCGAGCCGCGAACCCCGCAGTCGATAGACTCGGCTATCGCCAACGTGTCCCGCCAGCGCCGCCCGGGGCAATAGCAAGAGACAGCTACAGGTGGTTCCCATGCCGTGGAACTCGCCGCTGCTTTGGCCTTTGGAGTGAATTGTCTGGTTCGCTTTACGGATCGCGCGCCGCAGGGCTGCCGGCGGCGGCAGGTCGCGGAGTTTCAGATAGTTGTGGGGCACTCCTTCAGTCGCAAGTTGGCTGGCAAGTTCACCTGCCGCATGCGCCCCCATGCCGTCGGCGACCATGAAGAAGTGGCCTCGCCGTTGCCATTGCGCCTCGTCCGCCAGCACCACTGCCAAGGAGTCCTGGTTATTGGCGCGCCGCATCCCGACGTCCGATTGCTGCGCGCACTCGACGCGGAAGGTCGCTAAAGGAGACGAGTCCGACATCGGCGGGAAGTGGTTCTGTTCCAGGAAGGCGAGGACGCTCAGAGCGCGGAAGGATAGCAGGTGGCGGTTACGACTGCCATTTTAGCTGCCGAAGTGGTCGCATGATAGCTACGGCAGCATTGTCAGCCGGAGCCCGACCTACGGGGCGGATCCTCCCTGGCTAGCACTTCAAATCCCCGCTATATTCCGCCGCGCCTTCTGCCGTCACCGCGCATCGGCGTCACCTTCTCTGCGGAACATGAGCACTTCGCGACCTTATCGCTTCTTCCAAAATGCCTGCCTGTGGGCGCTCGTGGCGGCAATGACGTTGTCACAAGTTGGCTGCGTCCGTCGCCGTCTCACCGTCCACAGCAACCCGCCCGGAGCGTTGGTCTATGTCGATAATCAGCAAATCGGCACGACGCCCTGCTCCGTCGACTTCGTTTACTACGGCACGCGCGAGATTCGGCTCGTAAGGCCCGGCTACGAAACGCTCACGATCAATCAACCGATTCCCACGCCGTGGTATCAAGTCCCACCGGTCGATTTCATCAGCGAAAACCTGGTGCCCTACAAGATTCGCGACAACCGCACGGTGACCTACAATTTGGCGCCGCAAATGATGATTCCCACGGAAGAGTTGATCGACCGCGGTCAGCAACTTCGGCAAGCGACGTTTCAGCAACAGCCCGCGCCGCTGCCGATGGTCACCGCGCCGGGGGTAGTACCGGGACCGTCGATCATTCCGCCGCCGGCAGTGTTTCCACCAAGCGGTGTAACGAACCCGCCCGCCTTCGCGCCGCCACCCGGTGGAGTCTTCGCCCCGCCGCCCTCGAGCATGCCGCCCGCCGCGTTGCCGTATGCCGCGCCTGCCGGTCCGGGGGTCGTGTTGCCTCAACAACCGGTCGAGCCATCGTCGCCGCCGTTTCGGTATTGACGCAAGCTTTCGAGCCGCGTCACGGTACGTCATGTTCCCACGACAACCGTTTCAAAATGAATGGGTGCGGCCACCGTGTCGATGCGAGCCTGCGAGGGAAACTCTTGGCCCAAATCTTCATAAATCTCGACAACTGCCGCCACCGCGTCGCGGACATTTTCTAACGCCTCGTTCACGGTGTCGCCTTCCGTGACCAGTTCGGGCAACATGGGAGAGGTGACGGTAAAGCCACCCTCTGGCTGCGGTGACAGTACGAGCGGAATCTTGTAGTGCATCGAAAGTACTCACTTGGATAAACGCGAAGACTGGCCAATCTCGTACTGTAATCTTATCCTGATTCAGTCGAAGTCGCCATACGAACGTCAAGCACGCCGCCAATGCGAAATCAATACGAGCAATACCCATGACCACCATCTCCAGCCACGTCACACGCTGCTTTCTCGCCGGCATTGTTGCACTGTTGCCGATTGGCGGCACGGTCTTGATGATCGCCTATCTTGAATCGAGCGTCGCCGGCTCGTGGCTCGCGCGGCAATCCTTCTACTTTCCCGGCGCTGGACTGCTGCTTGCCGCGGCGTTTATTTATGCGGTAGGGCTGGTCGTGACTACGGTGTTCGGCCGCTGGCTGTGGTTCCGGTTTGATCAACTCCTCGATCGCTTGCCGGTACTCGGTCGGCTCTATCAAACGCTCAAGCAAATTCTCGGCGTCGCCGAGGGCAAAGACGCCATCTTTCAGCAAGTCGTTCTCGTGCCCGCGCGCGACACCAATGCGATGGAGATCGGTTTGGTGACGCACGAGACCGTTGATGCCGCTGGAAAGAAACAGCGCGTCGTCTTCGTGCCTAGCGCCCCCACGCCGACTAGCGGGCGGCTATTGATCGTGGAGGAGTCGTTACTCGTGCCGCTTAACATTCCGGCCAGCGAAGCGCTGAAAGCACTGGTGTCGTTGGGGAAAGTTTCGTGGCCTAGTGGCGCGTCGAAGTTGAACTGCGACCAAGATGGTCGGGCTATTTAACCAAGCTCGGATTCACAGCGCCACCGACAATTCGGCCCGGTTCACGCGCGATTTTATCCGTGAAGATCTTGACGTTCTCCATAATTGGCCAGAGAGTATAATTCAGGCCCTCAATTACTTTATTGGCGTTGCAAATCGTCTGATTGAGGTTGTTATAGAGTAGCGGATCGTTCACGATCCGAGAAATCGTTCCATCGCTGCTGTTGAGCGCGTAAGTGAACTTCTTCAAGTCCGCCATCACTACATCGAAGTTCTCGAGGCTGGAGATCAGCAGATCGGCCAGCTCCGCCCCGCGTTTACCAATCGGTTCGGTAAGCCCCTCGACGTTCTTCAGATTGCGATCGAGGCTCGACACCGCGCCGTCTAACGACTCCATCGTTTTTTGCACGTCCGCCAGTGCGGTGCGGGCCTCTGCGACGAGCTTCGACGAATTGTCGAGCGTGGCCTCGAACTGCTGTCGGTTTTCGGCGTCGCCCACAATCGCGTCAATGCTCTTCATCGTGCGGGAAAAATCTTCCATTGCGAGGGTCGTCTTGTCGACCAGTTCGGGAATTCTCCTGCCTTCGATATCGTCGCCAAGCGCCTTGTTCACGCGGTCGGCCAGATTGGCGACCTCGTCGCCAGCGCGAGCCAGCGACGAAATCGCCGGGCCGATATCTGCCTGAATGTTGATCAATAAATCGACCGGGCTGGGAACGACTTCGCCGGTAATCGTCTCTCCCGGCTGTATGACGCGCACTTGCGCCTGCGGCGGCCCTGGCACTAAGGGCACCGCTGGTGCCGGTGCTGGCTGTTCCTGTGCCACGAATTGAATGGGCGGGCTTGTTGAGTCTACGGCCGATGTCGATTGAAGCACTTTGGGAACGGTCGGGGCCGAAGACGGCACATGGTGACGAGGCGGACTGGTGAACGTTATTACCGCGTCGCCGAAAATCGAGGAAGGTTGCACGCGCACAATGTCGTTGTCGAAGATCTCCCACTCCTTGTTGATGCTTACCTCCACGAGAACGCGGCGATCCGCTGTGGGCGTCACAGATTCAACGCGGCCGATCAGCACGCCGTCTTTCTGTACGGGCGTGTTTACGCCGACACCTGGAGCGCTATCGAGCAGAATCTTGATTTCGTAAGTGCCACGGCTCCAGCCCAATGGCCCCGACGTGTTGATCGCCACCAGCAGCGATCCGATAACCGCCGTGGCGATCACCACGATGCCGACTCGACGCTGAATGGTGCGTTCGTTGTTCATAGGAATAGCTGTTAGCGATTAGCTATTAGCCATTAGTGATTGGCCTACGAGTCTTCCGTCTGGCTAACAGCTAACGGCTAATGGCTCCTACGCTCCCATTGAGGAATCGTAAATGTGTTGCAACTGCTGGTCCATTTCGTCGATCCGCTTGCCGGCTTCGCCGCGAACGAATTGCGACACGCGGTCGTCGCGGGAGTTCTCGGCTTCCTGCGGCGTGCCGTCGAAGATGATTTGAGGCTCGTCTGGCTCAAGCCGGGTCACTGGAAAAAGCATCACCAACCGGTCGGCGACTTTTAGCGCGCTGTGCATGTCGTGCGTGACAATGATGCTCGTGACGGAGTATTTCTTCTTGGTGCGAATAATCAGCTCATTGATCACGTCGCTCATGATCGGGTCGAGTCCCGTCGTGGGTTCGTCGTAGAGCAGCACCTCGGGACGCATGGCCAGCGCCCGGGCCAGCCCTACGCGCTTCCGCATGCCGCCCGATAGCTCCGCCGGTTTTTTGAGCATCACACCGGGCGGCAGGCCAACTTCCGCGAGCCGCTCATGAACTAATTGATACGCTTCCTCGCGCGTCGCTCGACGATGTTCGACCAGGGGAAAAGCCACGTTGTCGGCGATGCTCATGCTGTCGAAAAGTGCGGCATTCTGAAACACAAATCCAAATTTCGTTCGCACCGCCGTAAGTTGCTTGTCATCCAACTTGGCGAGTCGTTCGCCTTGAAAAAGCACTTCACCGCTCGTGACCGGCTGCAATCCAAGGACCGTTTTGAGAAGCACTGTCTTGCCGCAGCCGCTCTCGCCGATCACCGCCAGCGTTTGCCCGCGGGGCACCTGCAAGCTGACGTTGCGTAGCACCCGTTGGGGTCCAAACTCTACGCAAACGTCGCGCAGCTCGACAATCGGCTCGGCGGCAACCTCTGGCTTGGTACTGGCCATTAGTAAAGCGCCTCCGGCCAGAGGGTAAAGTACAACTTGTCGAGCAAAATGCTTAGACTGAGATCGAGCACCAGGATGACGACGAACGACTGGACGAACGAACTGGTCGCCGCGCGGCCGACGCCCTCGGCGCCCGGAGCGCAGTGGAATCCCCGATAGCACGAGATGATGGCGATTGCCGCGCCGAAAAAGAAGCTCTTAAACACGCCGTAGAACAAGTCCCACGTCTGGACCGATTCTTGCGAATTGGTGAGATAGTGATGAGCATCAACGCCCAAGATGTAAATGCAGTAAAAGCCGCCGCCCACGACACCCATGAACATCGCCATGATCGTGAGCGAGGGAATCATCAGCAGGCACGACAGGAACCGCGGCACGACGAGATATTGCACGGGATTCGCGCCCATGCTTGCCAGGGCGTCGATCTGCTCGGTGATCCGCATTGTGCCGAGCTCCGCAGCGATCGCGCTGCCAACGCGACCGGCGAGCATCGTTGCAGCAAGCACGGGGCCTAGCTCGCGGTACATCGACAGGTTGATCATCGTCCCCAGCCGCGTCTCCATGCCGAAGCCGCGAAACTGGTGATACGCTTGCACGGCGAGCACCATCCCGATGAACGTGCCCGTCAGGGCCACCACCGGCAAGCTCCGCACGCCGATTTGATACATGCTGGCGACGAGCGTATCGCGCCGCGGCATGCGGGCGACCATCCACACGAGCGTCCGCCACGCAAACAGCGAAATATCGCCCAGCGCGTCAATCGAGTGAAGCGTGACGTCGCCCAAGTCGGCTACCGATTCGCCGAGCGCGCGGAAATAACCGCGAGGTGGGCGCGGTTCGTTGGTGGTGTGGGCGGTCGCCATCGAAAAATCATCCGTGTCGCACGTGGTGCGACGGCTTGCGTGCTAGCGCCGCGCAACATCGCCGAAGCTGCGCATCAGAGTTTGTCGGCTACCTACATCGTACCGCTTGAGGCAAGTTTGCGGATTGGCCAGAATGGGAAGCCTGCGGTTAATGGCCGATTTGCTTCGAGGCTGTATTCCCGCTAGCATTAAGGGAGCGGGAGCCGACTCATTCTACTTGTGAGCGGCACCATCAAGAAGTCAGGCGAGCGATCGAGCACGCCAACGATTACCGCTGGCCGGACTTTGGACGCGGTCAAATCCGAGAACGGATAGCGAACGAGAACGACCTCATTCTTCGAGAAGCTGGGCATATGCGTCATCCTCGGCATTGTCCCAAACAGCCGCTAAGCACGATTCGCTTGCCGACAACCAAAATTGATCTTCGCCGTCTGGCAAGACGGTTACGAGCAGCTTAGCGCCCTCCGGCAAGTCCATGCTCTCCGACAAGTGAATCTGCCCTCCCTGAACGGTGGCCCACAACGTTTGCAGCATAGCAACGCTTCTCGCCACAACAATGATTCTAAAAAACTGTCCGAAATCTCCCTCCCCCTGAGGGGGAGGGCCGGGGTGGGGGATAAAAGACTATGAATCTTGCCTCGGGTTTTTCGCTCGCACTATGACCCGACCGAACTGTCGTCGTCCGCGCCCACGCCAACCCCAACCGGCTCCACCTCCGCGGCATCCTTACCAGTGCCGGTGAACACAAGCTGCTTCTTGTCGCCAACTTTCTTCACTTCGACGAGTACTAGTTCCTTGCCGGTGAACTCGCCCTTAAGCAGTTCTTCCGCCAAAGGATCCTCGATAAACGACTCGATCGCTCGCCGCAACGGCCGGGCACCGTAGTCGGTGTTCGAGCCTTTCTTGATGAGAAACTCCTTGGCTTCGTCAGTGATCTGCAGCGTGAGGCCCTTTTCTAGCAGTCGTTCGCGGACTTTGCCCAGTTCCAGTTCAACCACTTGCTTGAGATCCTCGTCGTTCAGGTGACGGAACACGATGATATCGTTCACCCGGTTGATGAACTCGGGCCGGAAAACTTTTTCGATTTCCTCGACCACCCGCTTCTTCATCGACTCGTAGCTGGCATCTTCGTCCGGCTTCTGAAAACCGAACGCCGACTCGTTCTTGATCGCATCGGCGCCGGCGTTGGTCGTCATAATGACGATCGTGTTGCGGAAATCGACGTTGCGGCCGAAGCTGTCGGTCAGGCGGCCTTCCTCCATGAGCTGCAGCAGCATGTTGAAGACCTCGGGATGGGCCTTCTCGATTTCGTCGAGCAGCACCACGGCATAGGGCCGGCGGCGAATCTGCTCGGTGAGCTGGCCGCCTTCCTCGTAGCCGACGTAGCCCGGCGGGGCGCCGATCAACCGGCTGACGTTGTGCTTTTCCATGTACTCGCTCATGTCGATCTGAATGAGCGCATCGGCGTCGCCGAACATGAACTCCGCGAGGGCCTTGGCGA
The DNA here is from genome assembly GCA_040901765.1 of Pirellulales bacterium. Taxonomy (GTDB): domain Bacteria; phylum Planctomycetota; class Planctomycetia; order Pirellulales; family Lacipirellulaceae; genus JBBDYG01. The sequence goes on along the minus strand of JBBDYG010000016.1, from coordinate 7,680 downwards.
GCAAAGTCTTACCAACGCCCGTCGGACCGGCGAAGACGAACGTGCCGGTCGGGCGCTTCGGATCTTGCAAGCCGCTACGGCTGCGCCGCACGGCACGGGCAATCGCCTTAATGGCTTCGTCCTGGCTGATGACGCGCTTGTGAAGCTCGTCTTCCATATTCATCAGCCGCAGGCTGTCTTCGGTGGTCATCCGCGTGAGTGGAATGCCGGTCATTTTGGAAACGACTTCGGCAATGACATCCTCATCGACCACGCCGCCGGTCTCGCGGGTCTTTTCGCGCCACTCTTTGGTGATCTGCTGCTTCTTTTTCTTGAGCTTGTCGGCTTGATCGCGCAAGCCGGCCGCCTTCTCGAAGTCTTGATTCGCGACCGCTTCTTCCTTCTCGCGGTTCAGCGCCTCGACTTCGTCGTCGATCTCCTTCAGATTCGGCGGCTTAGACATCGACTTGAGCCGCACGCGGGCGCCTGACTCGTCGATCACGTCGATCGCCTTGTCGGGCAGGCAGCGGCCCGTGATGTAGCGGTTGGAAAGCTCCACGGCCGCGGCGATCGCGTCGTCGGTAATCTGCACCCGGTGATGCTCTTCGTACCGGTCCCGCAGCCCCTTAAGAATCTCGACCGTATCCTCGGCGGAAGTCGGTTCGACCAGCACTTCCTGGAACCGGCGGGCCAAAGCGGAGTCTTTCTCGATGTACTTGCGGTACTCGTCGAGCGTCGTAGCGCCGATGCACTGGATTTCCCCACGCGCCAGCGCCGGCTTGAGCACGTTCGAGGCGTCGATGGCGCCCTCCGCGCCTCCCGCGCCGACAAGCGTGTGCAGCTCGTCTATAAACAGGATCGTGTTGCGAGCGCGGCGAACCTCGTTCATAACCGCCTTGATGCGCTCCTCGAACTGGCCGCGGTACTTCGTGCCGGCGACCATCATCGCCAGATCGAGCACCACAATGCGACGGTCCATCAAAAGCTCTGGCACGTTGCCATCGATCACGCGCTGTGCGAATCCTTCGACGATCGCCGTCTTGCCGACGCCCGCCTCGCCGAGCAGCACGGGATTATTCTTCGTGCGGCGGCAGAGAATTTGAATCGCGCGCTCGATTTCCTTCTCGCGGCCGATCACTGGGTCGAGCTTCTTCTGCCGAGCAAGCTCCGTGAGATCGCGGCCGAAGCTGTCGAGCGCCGGCGTCTTGCTCTTGCCGCCTTTACGCTCGCGTTCTTCTCCCTCTTCGCCGCCACCGCTGCCACCGCGCCCGCCGCGCTCCGTTTCGCCCGACTCCAGACCATGGCCGAGCAAATTGAGAACTTCCTCGCGAACTTCTTCCAGCTTGAGGCCCAGGTTCATAAGCACCTGCGCTGCAACGCCTTCCTGTTCGCGCAGTAGCCCCAACAGAATGTGCTCGGTGCCTACGTAGTTATGGTTCAGGTTCCGCGCCTCTTCCATCGAGTATTCGATGACCTTCTTGGCGCGCGGGGTCTGCGGGAGCTTGCCCATAGTCACCATATCGGGGCCGCTCTGGACAAGCTTTTCGACCTCCAGGCGGATTTTGCGCAGGTCCACGTCGAGGTTCTTGAGAACGTTGGCGGCAACGCCGCTCCCCTCTTTAATCAGCCCGAGCAGGACATGCTCGGTGCCAATGTACTCGTGGTTGAAGCGTTGGGCCTCTTGATTGGCCAATTGCATTACTTTGCGGGCGCGGTCGGTGAAGCGCTCGTACATGATTTGGTACTCCGTAAGCTCCGTAGCGGGCACGCCGCTTGGTGAGTCTTCAGCGGGTTCGATAATTGTTGTTCGTGAAGCGAGTTCAGGTCACTTGTGTCAAATTGTAGGAGAGAATAGGCAATCAGGTTAGTGTACGCCGCAAACTAGGGCTATTTTCGACTAGACAATCTGCGGAATGCACGGCCTCGAACTGTCGGTTTACGCCGCTATTGGACTCGTTTCTCCCGTCAACGGCAACGGATCGCCGGACCCCTCCCCGCCTCGCGCAACGGCAATGAACTCGCGTTCGCGATTAATTTCAAATTGCCACGGAGCGGCATCCTCGAGCCGCTGGAGTCGATCGAGTTGCCCGACGGCCTCGTCGAGCCGCCCACTGTGCCGCCACAAGGTAGCCAATAGAAGTTGTCCCTCAATGTCGCGTCGATCGAGCCGAAGCAAGTCCCGCAGGGTCCGTTCCGCCGCGAGCCAGTCCCCGCTCAAATAGGCGGCTTGCGCTTGGCGGAACAGCTCGTCCGCAGGAATGCCTTCCGCTTGGTCCGCTTCCAGCGTGCCGTCAACACCGGAATCTGCGCAGTCAGCCGATTGCTGACGACTTGCGGCAATCCGCCGTAGCTCGAACCGGGTCTCGATCACGGCAGCGAGCCAAATGACGCCGAGCAGCGCGGCACATGCTAGCTGCACTCGTGGGGGCAGCCAGTCGGTCCAAACCAGCGTGGTTACCAGCACCAGGTTCAGCAGGACCGTAAAGCTGAGGGCCAAAATCAGCCCCGCCCACGAGCCGGCGATCCACAAATGGGGCAGGCCCGGCCACAAATAGGCCGCCCAATGGACGCTGCGTCGTTGTTTCCGGCGGCCCATACGGCAGCATTTCACGGGTGGAGTGCCAGTTCCAAGCGACCCCCTCTGGCCGCCGGCCTAAGTATGCGAAAGTGTAGCCCTTGCAGCGGAGACGGGGAACAGGAGACCGGCCGCCCGAATACTTGGCACTTTCCGAAAGTCGCCGTCCGACGCTTTCACGCCGCTTGGACCGAACGTACTGGATCTAACGGCCGAGCGCTGGCCGTTGAATGCTGGCACGCCCCACGCCAGACTGCATTCGTGCCGCCTATGCATCCAGACGACCAGATCGCCGTGCTCCGCATCCTCGATGCCTCCGTAAACCGGGCCGCTGAGGGTCTACGTGTCGTCGAAGACTACGTGCGGTTCGCGCTCGACGACCGACATCTGACGGAGCTTGCCAAAGGGCTTCGACACGACCTTGTCGTAGGGGCCGATGCCATCGCATCCGCCGACCTTCACGCCGCCCGCGAGACTCAATGCGATGTCGGTACTTCAGTCGGGACCGAATCGGAAGCAGCGCGGGCCGACACGTGGCACGTTTGTGCCGCCAGCCTCAAGCGAATCGAGCAATCGCTGCGCAGCATCGAGGAATACAGCAAGATCGAGCACCCGGAGTTCGCTCGACGCTGCGAAGCCTTGCGGTATCGCACCTATACGCTGGAGCGGGCAATTGACCTTACCAGGAACAGCCTAGAACGTTTCGACCAAGTCAAGCTCTACGTCCTTGTCGATGCCCGCGAATCGCTCGCTGCGTTCGCGCAATTGGTCGAGTCGCTGGCATCGGTGGGCGTGGGAGCAATCCAGCTCCGGGTAAAGCAGCTCACCGACCGTGATTTGATCGAGCGTGCCCGCGCGCTGGTGGCTGCGACGCGAGGGACCGCCTGCCTGGCGATCATCAACGACCGGCCCGACATTGCCGCAATTGTTCGCGCCGACGGCGTCCATCTGGGCCAGGAGGACATGCGGGTGAAAGACGCCCGCGCGATCGTCGGACCGCGGTCGCTTATCGGTGTCTCGACCCATTCAATGGAGCAAGCGCGGGCCGCCGTGCTCGATGGCGCGAATTATCTCGGAGCAGGGCCGACCTTTCCGTCAGCTACGAAGTCGTTCAGCGACTTTCCTGGCCTAGACTTTTTACGCGAGGTTGCGGCCGAGATTCGGCTGCCAACGTTCGCCATCGGCGGTATCCACCGCGAAAACGTGGCGGCGGTGCTCGATACCGGCCTCACCCGCGTCGCAATTAGTTCTGCCATAACGTATGCGCCCCATCCCGCTCCGGCCGCCACCGAACTCCTTTCTCTTTTGGACCACGGCGGCACGGAGAACACCGAGGGCAGGAAGCGGAATCACGATGAATTCAAGTGACACAGCTAACGGAGTTTTCCGTGTTTAACTAGCTCTCCTTTCCTCTCCGTGCCCTCCGTGACGCCGTGGTAAAACCGAACCGCGCTCGCCACCGTCCATCCACGCGGTTATCATCACCCCAAGCCCCCAATCCCACGCCCCCAGCCCCGCCGCCATGCGATCACTCCTACTCATCGTCGCCTCGTTCGCCATCACCATCTTCTGCTGGGGCGTTTATGGCCCGGTGCTCCATTGGGGCCAGCACGGAATGGCCACCCCACCTGAGCACCTTGCCCGCTTGAGGCCCTTCGTCTGTGTGGGGCTGGCCTACTTCGCCATCGGCGTCGTCGTGCCGCTGATCCTGCTCTCGCTGTACGGCGAAGATGGAAAATGGACCACCCGCGGAGCGCTTTTTAGCCTGTTCGCCGGGGCGCTCGGGGCGCTCGGGGCGCTTGGGATCATTCTGGCATTTCACTTCGGCGGCAAGCCGGTCTACGTCATGCCGCTCGTCTTCGGCGGCGCACCGATCGTTAATTCGTTCCTGACGATCTTCCTCGCTCGCAAGATGAAGGAAATCGGCCCGCTGTTTTTCACGGGGCTGATTATGGTCATTCTCGGCTCCGTCACCGTGCTGATGAACCAGCCCACGGAAGAAACAACGGCCCCCGCCAATCCAGCCGCCGCAACGGCAGCAACCGACGCCGCCGTGCAACCCGAACCAGGATTTCTCGAACGCCTGGGCACGAACTTGCTCGACTTCACCTGGCAGATGCTCGCGGTGGCGCTTGTCGTGGGAAGCTGGGGCGCCTACGGCCCGATGCTCCATAAAGGCCAGGCCGCAATGGACAACAGCCGACTCCGCCCGCTGCTGTGCGTGGGACTCGCGTACTTTCTGATTGCTGTTTTGGTGCCCAACGCGCTGTTGCAAGTCATCCCCGAAGCAAGCAGCTTCCGCAATGTCAGCGGCACGCTTTGGAGCCTTGCCGCCGGCGCGGCCGGGGCGGTCGGCGCGCTGGGCATCATCATGGCGTTCAACTTCGGCGGTAAACCAATCTACGTCATGCCCCTCATCTTCGGCGGCGCGCCGGTCGTGAGCACCCTGTTTTCATCCGCCACCAACCGCACCCTCGGCCAACTCGACCCGATGTTCCTCGCGGGGCTAATCCTCGTGGTTGCCGGCGCCGTGATGGTGCTCGTCTTCGCACCCCGCAGCGGCCATGCGTCAACGCATGAGCCAGTTGTAGAAAAAAACCCCGAGCCAAAGATAGAAGAGAAACCAGCGTTTCTACCGGACGAAAAGCACAGTAGCTCGGCTGACACGCCCTGAGTCCGAGGACAGTTTCTTCATCCCAGCGGGATGACAGCAATTAGCCGGTGGTCGCGCAGCGCACCACCGGAAACCGATCCTCTCTCGCGCACGACCCCGGCAGGGGTCGCAGCAAGAAAGATTCGATTGCAAATTGCAAAACGAAAATTGCAAATTGAAAATTGGGAGAAGAACACAATCTGCAATTTGCAATGTAGATTTTGCAATTTGCAATTTTTCTTCGTCACGTCCCGCGCACCGAGCCAAACCACTCAATCTGCTTGCGCGGGCAGAATACATACCCGCGATCGAGGCAATACTCCCGCAGCCACTCCGCGCGGGCATCCAGTTCCACCTGATCGGTCCCCTGCGGCATCAGCAGCACCCGCCCGCGATCAATCTCTGGAAACTCGGCGAGATACTGCTCGAGTTCCACAAACTCCTCGCGGCAGTCGATCACGAACTTGAGTTGATACGCATAGTCGCGAATCAACCGGCGAATCACTTGCGGCCGGTGCCGCGTCCGCTCGTGCCGCCGGTTCCAGTGGGGATGCTCGGCCCGCGACGGCGCCGAACCGGCGAGTTTCGGGCTGATCGACATCAAGTCGCACAACACGGGCAAGTCGAGCGTGCCGGCCGTTTCGATTGTGATGTGCCTGCCCAACTGCCGCAGCCGCTCGCACAGCGGAATCAGCTCCGCAAACAGCATCGGCTCCCCGCCCGTCAACACCACGTGCCGCGGCGACCATTCCTCGATCTGGGCCACGATCTCATCGATCGACAGATCGCGCCCCTCGGGATGCCACGACGTAAATGGCGAATCGCAATACCAGCACCGCAAATTGCACCCGCTGGTGCGCACAAACACGCTGGGAATGCCGGTGAGCAAACCTTCCCCCTGCGTCGAACGGTAAATCTCCGCAATCTTCATGGCCGCAAGACGTTATTCTACCGCAGAGACGCGGCGGGCGCGGAGGGGGTAAACTTCGACACGGTTGGGGGTTCGTCCTCGTCGTGGGCATCAGATACCAAATGTACGTTAGGCCTTGCCTCTGCCACGCAACCAATCAACGACGCAACGTAGGACACCGCGTTTCAGTTGAATAGCGGGATGATCAAACATTTCTTGGTACTTCTGCGCTTCGTCCGATTTGCCGATCTTGAGATAGCAATCAGCTAGCTCCCCAAAAATAAAATACGAAGACGCTCCTCCATCGACCGCGACCTGAAACATCTCCGCCGCCTCACCGAAACGATGTTCGTCGCGCAGAATGTATCCGAGATCCTCCGCAATGTGGCAATTCCGAGGCGCTGCGGCGAGCCCCCGTCTGAGCAACTCAATTCCAACGTCCGGCGAGATTCGTGAATAAAACAGTTCGTAGACGCCAAAGCAATCGATTGGAACAGCACAGATAATCTCGCCGTCGAATTCGTGATGGTATCGAACATCAAGCTGATTGCCGGAAACAAAAATTGCTAAGTCACTGATGCGCTCCGGAAGGCACATGTCTATATAGCAATCTCGGACCGTTCCCCCGTGGAGTACATTCTTCGCCTTGACGACGAAGTACGAGTCTAAATCGGATTCGCAAAGAACGTGTCCTTCGACTGGCTCAACGTCCCACTCAGTCTGGTCGTCCGGATCCGAATCCACAACGGCGAAAATGAAAATGGCAGGATGCTGCGTGAGTGCGTCTATTAGCCGCATTGGTATCACTCAATCAGACGGTCTAATTCTTTACCGACTTACGCCCCGCTCACTATCAGTTCCGCAGGATGCACACTGAGGTATTCGCGTACCTCCAGTTGCATCCGGTCGATTTCCGACAGATACCCCGAAACCGATCCGTGGTAGTTTGCTGGGTTCCCTTCCACGTTGCGCAGGTGCGACACCTGACGTTGGAACTTCGCTATTCGGTCGAGGGTTACATTCAGTTCTTGATCGCTAGCAATCATGATTGTTCCGCCGTTATTTCAACGATGCCGCGTTCGGCGCCGTCCCGTTTAATTTGCCAATCTTCGATCGCGGCCTGTTCGCCGCCCAACGCTGCCATCCGCCGAACCCAGAACACGCTGCACCCGAAGTGATCTTGGGCAGTTCCGTGATCGAACAAAAGTCGGGCTTCACCTGCCAGCGAGTCCATATAGAAATTATCCTCCATGATCATAAACACGTCCACATCGTTCGGCGCCTTCTTTTCGGTTACGAACGAACCAAAGACTACAAAACGAGCTAAATTACCGGTTTGGGTCGCGATTTGATAAATGCGTTCGAGGCGCAGCGCCAGCAATCTGCGACGATCGGAGCCGCTCCCGAAGCGTGCGGCAGCCTCGGCAATAGTTGTGGAGTGAACACCGACTGGTAGATCACCCGTTGCAGTGAATGCTGGTAACACCACGAATCAATCGTTTTAGATTTGGGTGATGTCAAGAATCAATTGCAACAGAGGTACTTGGCAATTACTTCCGCTGG
>JBBDYG010000015.1:0-200859 GCA_040901765.1 Pirellulales bacterium | reverse complement strand
GGGACCATTATCCGGCCCCCGCCGCTGTCCGAAAGTCCTGGGCTATCGCACACCGGCAAGGTTGTTAAGAGTCGCGTTGCTGAAGAACCATTCGTAGTTTGCCTGGTTAAAGCTTAGCTCTCCAGCGTTTTCCAGAACGCGATCGGTGCGCTGAAGCGAATTGCTGAATGGAGTTACGCTCAGCGTTCCTCCCGCCGCAATCGTTGTCTTGCCGTTGCCACTCAGTGTGCCCTTGCTCCACGAACTGGTTCCAGTCGCGGTAACGTCTCCATTTCCGCTGAGAGTGCCGCCTGCGAGGTGGATATCCTCGACTACCACGCCGCCCACAAAATCTTGAGTTACGGTACCCGAGTTAATGACGACATCAAACGTCGTCGACGTATTATTTGGAACGACGGGCGCCCCAAGCGGATTAAGTATCCAGCGGGAAGCATCGGACCAGTTTCCGCTGCCGCCGTCCCAGGTGGCCGTAACATCGGCGGCCTTGGAAGTGCCAACGAGAAAGGCAAACGACGCGAACGCGGACAGCACGTATCGCGCGCACCACGAGTCCAGCCGAGAGAGGCGCTTCGTCATCGTCGGGTCTCCGGTTTTTTACAAACGCAAGAATCACAAACGGGCATGCATCTTCGCGGCGAGTTTTCCTGCCGCGGTAGCGGCGACATCACTTGGCCGCGGGACGTCAGCCCGCGGAGTGCTGAACCCAACTTTTCTCAAGCCGCGGAGCGGCGACATCGCTTCCGTGTCGCCACTGCGTGGCTTATGAATCTTAACTAACCTTCCGCGGGCTGACGCCCACGGCTAAGCTATTTCGCCGCTCCGCGGCTCTGCAATTCGCCGCGGTAGCGCCTACGTCATTTCGCCACCGTAGCGGCTGAGGTCAATCGGTCGGACGAGAAGCCTACCCAATGTTCTTACCACGGCAATCGGGGCGATGGCTTCAATTCACCACAGAGTAGCCTGCAACCGCCTCCGTTACCACTAACCGCTTGAGGAAATCTCGCCACGGGCCTTGAGCCGTGTCGCACGTGGTGCGACGGCTAGCGGGCCTGTGGTTATGCGATCGTGCGGACGCGGAGAGGCTCCCTACTGCTTAAACGTCGAGAACTCGTGGCGCGCACGCGGAAAATGATTATTTTCTCGCGATTAGGAAAGAAGCCGGCAGAGGGCAGCCAGTGCAGAAAAGGCAGATGTGAGAAGGCAGAAGGCAGAAGGCAGAAGTTCGGAAGCCTTCACTTCTGCCTTCATACATTCTACATCCCACATTCTTCTGCCCGCTGCCCTCTGCCCGCTGCCTCAGGGTTTGCTGGGGGCTGCGCCTGCTGGCTTCGACCCCAGCCACCCGGTTCCTCGCGATTAGGAACGGCTGGAGAGTCCGTTGGGGGTTTACTCGCGGGTGGTGACGCCGCTCCGCCCCGCGAATGGGACGGACAAACGAGGCCGATTGTTGCACCGCGAACTGGGATCCCCGCCAGCTCGTGCAAAACAGCCTTGCGGGCAGATGCAGATTGGCCAAAATGAATCGCGGATTCGCCGATTCCCGAGTCGGCGACTTTTGATCAACTCGAACAAAAATCAGCATGCACAACTCGCTTGAAAATATCCGCTGGAACACGGTCTGCCCTTGGCTGCAATTAGTCGGCAGCCTGCGGCTAGCGTTTCGGGTCCGCGTCTTGCTTTTAGCATTTACGGCGTTGCTACTTATTTTGGCGGCGGTCTGGCTTATTGAGCGACTCCCCGGGGATACAACGAATCTCGCACACTGGTACTTTCCGCAAACCGCACCGGACGGGGAATCGTTGGCGACTTTCAGCAGCCGTGCAGCGGATGGACTTCTGCTTCCTTGGAGAACTTTCGTTGCGCCGATCGCAGCAGTGCTCGCCGGGACGTGGGGCTTCGGACAGTCATCAGCGGTGCTGTTACTAATGCTTTGGAATATCGTGGTGTGGTCCGCGTTCGGCGGTGCCATTTGTCGCGTGGCGGCGCTGGGTCTCACGCGCGGCGAGACGCCCGATCTGCCGCACGCGCTGCGGTTCGCCAAGCGCAACTACGGTGCGTTTTTCGCCGCTCCTGTAATGACGCTGCTGGGCATATTCCTCGCGGCGTTGCCGCTTGTGATCCTAGGGTTATTGATGCGAATTGAATGGTTGGCGTTTATCGCAGCGTTGTTCTGGCCGGTTGTGTTGCTGATCGGTCTCGTTATTGCCGGACTAGCGATCGGGCTCGCGATTGGGTTTCCTCTCATGTGGGCCGCGATTGCCGTGGAAGAAACCGACGCCTTCGACGCCATCAGTCGGGCGTATGCCTATCTCTATCAACGGCCGTTGCGACTGCTGTGGTACGTGCTGGTGGCGGCCCTGCTGGGTTGGTTGGGCGGCATGGCGATTGAGCTATTTCTGGCCGCTGCCCGCGCGTTGGCCGAGACCGCCGTTATTTGGGGACTTGGCGAAGCTCAACTCATCCCCAAGGAAGAACCGAGCGCCGCCCAGCGGATCATCATCTTTTGGTCCACCGGACTTAACGTCGTTCGCACGGCCTACTACTACGGGTACTTCTGGTGCGCGGCCGTAGGAATCTACCTGCTGTTGCGGCGCGACATCGATTCGGTGCAACTCGACGAAGTTGCGCTAGAAGATGTGGAGACTTACACGCCAAGTCCCCTTGTCGCACGCGGCGCGACGGCCGACACTCAACCAGCGAGCAGTTGATCGACCCGTGCGTGAAATTCGCCACGACTCAAAACGAGATCAAACCCTGCGGCGCGCGCGGCATCCAGCTTCGCTTTATGAACGTGAGGACCGAACGCCACGAGCTTGGCGGTCGATGGACAGAGCTGCCGCATCAACTGCAATTCGCCCGACCACGTGCCCAGATCGATAATAACTTGATCGAAAACGCCGGATTGGATTCGTTCAAGGCATTGGGATTCGGAAGCAACATTGAGCAGAGCGGCTTGCCGCTTCGCGGCCCCCTCAGCGTGCGACGAGATCATCAGATCAGTTGTAACGAGCAGTGCTTTCATGCGATTCAGGCGCTTGCCGCCGGCCGCCCAAAGCTTCGCGACGTGCGTCTGAGGGCGGCGCGGTATTTGTTGCGAATGTCGAGATAGCTGAAGCCGAGAAAAAAGTTGCACCCGACAGAACCAGCCAACCCGATAATCGCCAGCGCCCAACCGCTGAGCGACTGTGCAGTTGGCGTCGCGGTGTCCGTTGCCGCCGAACCTTGTAGGGGCGTAGGTGATGGAGGCAGGGATGTCGAGCTTGGGTCTGCCGTGGTGTTCGGTGAGGGCGGCGGTACATTCGCGGCCGGAGCGGGCGCGGTTGGTCCCGGCCAATCTGCAAACGACAAGGGGGCGGATTGCGCTGAAGCCGGGGGCCAATTGGGATCATCGGGATTCCAAGCGGGTACGCTCGGAGCCGCGGTATCGGAACCGACCGGTTCGACAGGCACCATCCGGCTGCCACTAACAGCGCCCGTAGTTGACTCCGCGCTGCGTCCGGAGGGAATCCGAGGCCAGTTGTCACCGAAGCTTTCCGCTGAATCGGTGTTCGTGGCTGCTGGCTGGGATGCCGCAGGAGGAACCGTTCCGACTAACGGTGGCGCCGGCAAGCCGCGCAAGGACGGGTCGTTCCCGTTTGCTGATCCGGTCGGCCAAGCGGACCCGCCATCAAAAGCTGGTGCGGCCGCCGGCGGCGCTGTCGCAGGGTTCGCGGCGGGGAACGCATTGTTCGGCGTCGACCCAACGATCATATCCTTACTGCGTCGCAAATGGTCTTGGACTCCAGCTCCCAAATTATCTACTGCGCCGCGAACGGCTTGGCCAGTATTCTCTAATCCATCCACCGCCTTTTCGAAGCCCTGCTCGAAGAAATCGTCCGCTTTTCGCAAGGGTGCGACCATCGTATCAATCGCCGATGGCTGTGCCGCCGCTGGAGTCTGCGCGTATCGACGATCGGCCGGCGGTGTGTAATTCGCCGCGCGCTCGACTGCCGTGTCCGTCCGCCCGTCTGTCGCGGCAAGTTCCTCGCGCGGCAACTTGCCGTTGCCGACCACTATCCGCACCCGGCGGATCGGCTGGACCCCTTCCGGAACATGGCTGTCGATCGGCACGTCGATCCCGTCGTGCAGCAACTGGAGCGTTTCCGGCTCGAGCTGCACCAGATACTCGTACCCGTCGTCTGCCTTTTGCCAGCCGAAATTGACGGCCATCGCCGCCACCGCGACAAAAATTGTTGCCAGGGACATGTCGGTGCCTCAAAGAACCTCTGCGAGCGGAACGGGGAGAAAGTGTGGGGAACTGCGCCGCTTTCATTCTAGCTTGTGCCGCAAAACTGGCCTAGACAAGTCGCTCGCCGTTCGTAGGCGAGACCCAGGTCTACTTCTTCCGGCGATTCTTGGCGGGTGGCGGTTTTATAGCGCTCGTGCTAGCTGGCGTTGGCGGCAGCACTAACGGGTCGCCTTCGGTCGTTTCAGCGGTGGCCGCTCCCTCGGATTCATTCCGAAAGTGGTCAAGCTCCTTGCGGACCATCTTCAGTAAGGCCTGCAAAAAGGTAACGAGCATCGGTCCCACAAGAATACCAATCGGGCCAAGCACTTGGATACCGCCCAAAATGCTCAACAGGGCGAGTAGGGGATGGAGCCTCGATTGACCATGAAGTACCCACGGCTTGATGAGATTGTCCACCATGGAAACGACGAGTGCGCCGTAGAGTGCAAGAAACAACGCCGCCTTCCACTGGGTCGTAGCAGGGTCATCCGCGTGGGGCGTGAGGGCCAGCCACACACAGACCGGTACCCAAACCCCTGCGGCACCGACGAATGGCACAATGGAAAGGACCATCGTTAGTGCCGTGAGCAGAAAAATGGGCGATCCAGGTTCGAGGGCAGTGTAATAGCCAATGCCCGCCAGCGTGCCTTGCGCGACTGCCGAGAGCAACATTGCGACGACCACCGTCCGGCTAATCTCGGCGAATTTTTCGAGTAGCTCCCGCTCGTATGCGTCGTCGAGCGGCGAGAGGTACATCAGTCCCTCGATCATCGCCGGTCCATCCGCGAGAAAGTAGTACAGAGAGAGAATCATGATCAGCAAGCCGACAATCGTCGCGAGCACAACTTTCAGCCCGCTCCACCCGGCGGTGCCGGCGACCCCTCCAACACTCGTTGCCAGGCTTTGGACGATATTCGAGACTTCGAGTGGCCGCTTGAATGTTTGTTCGTACCAAGTGTTGAACCCTTCAAAGCGATGATCAATTTGCTTTTCCAGCGCCGCGAACTTATTCTCGTCGAGAAGTTGCTCCACGTAGCTCAGGCTGTCGAAATAGGCCAAGAAACCAAGCGCAACGATTGGCGCCAGCACGACAATAAGAATGAGAACCGTGGTACCAAGCGCGGCCAGCCGCGGATTTGTCGGCATACGATGGCCGACCGCTCGGTGGAGCGGCTCGAAAACCACCACCAGCACCGCCGCCAGGAACAGCGGGACCACGAATTGCAGCATCACCTGAAAGAACATCGCCGCAATGAGCAGCATCACGCCGATCAGGACGATAAATGAAATCACGCGTGGCACAGGATCATCTCCAACAGGCGCGGTCACTGATTCGGCGTATAATTCTACTTGAACTGCCTCACGCCGATGATACCAATCGTTCCGACACCGGTCGCGGCAACGAGAACCGGTTTATCTTTAGTCCCTCGCAATACCAGCATTCTGCCTTCGTGTCATCGCCTCTACCTTCTCCGTTGCGGCGGCTGCTGTTCTTGACGGCAAAAATCGCCATCGTGATCATGGTTCTGGTGGCCGTGGCACATTCGTTTCGCGACGCATTTGCGCAACTCGACGACCAGATATGGATACTGAAACCCCAGTGGCTGGTCGCCGCAGGCACATTGTACCTGGCGAGTCTGTTGCCGATGGCCCTCTTTTGGCAATCGCTGCTCGCTGGCCTGTCACAACGGCCGGGATTCTTGAAAGTGTTTCGGTCGTACTGCCTAGGCCACCTTGCAAAGTATGTACCGGGTAAAGCACTGACGCTCATGGTGCGATCGGCGGGGGTGCGAACCGAGGGCAGCTTGATTGCGCCAATTATCGCCAGCGTATTCCTCGAAACGCTTACGCTGATGGCCGTTGGCGGCTGTCTATCGGCCCTGTTGCTCCACCGCGTGCTGCCCGATCGCGCGGCGTATCCGCTGCTCACAGCCCTCTTCGCCGTCGCGACCATCCTGCCCACCATCCCGCCGGTAACTTCGCGCATCCTGCAATGGGCACTTCGTCGCCGGCACAACCCCGAAACAGCCGACATCGAATCGGTCGCACCGGAGTACGGCTGGCGGCTGTTCGTCGGTGGCTGGTTTGCCGCATCCATTTCTTGGCTCTTCATGGGCCTGAGCATCTGGGCAACGGCGCGGGCCGCCGGAGGTGAAAACGCCGCCGCCTTCGAGCAACTCGACTTGTGGATCGTCGCTGCCGCGATGCCGGTAGTTGCCGGGTTTCTGTCGATGATTCCCGGTGGACTCGTGGTCCGCGATGGCCTGATGTTTCAACTCCTCAGCCCTTCGCTGGGCGAGCCGACTGCGCTGGTCGTAACGGCACTCATCCGGCTGGCCTGGCTCGTGGCAGAGTGCGTCGCGTGTGGTATTCTGGAGATAGCCAATCGCTGGCGACGCTCCGACTGAACCGTCCGAATCAAGATCCTTCCGCAGCACGACTGTGACCCAACTTACCGCCGTAATCCCGGTTTTCAATGAGGCGGAAAGCTTGCGACCGCTCCATGGCGAGTTGTCGGCGGTCGCCGAGCGCGAAAGGTACGACCTGCGAATCGTCTTCGTCGACGATGGGTCTACCGACGAATCATGGCAGCGAATCGAGGAACTTGCAGCAACGGATGAGCGAGTGCTGGGTATTCGCTTTCGCCGTAATTTCGGCAAGGCCGCCGCGCTGAGCGCGGGCTTCGACGCGGCCGAAGCCCCGTTGATTGTCACACTCGACGCTGACTTGCAAGACGATCCTGCCGAGATTCCCTGCTTCCTGGCGAAAATGGACCAAGGCTTCGACGTGGTGAGTGGCTGGAAGCAGACCCGGCACGACCCGTGGCATAAAGTGATACCATCGCGCATTTTCAATTGGCTCGTGAGCCGCATGACCGGTGTCAAGCTTCACGATCACAACTGCGGCCTCAAATGTTATCGGCGGGATGTGATTTTGGAGGTGCGCCTTTACGGAGAGCTGCATCGTTTCGTGCCGGTACTGGCCGCGGCGCGCGGATTTCGGGTGGCCGAAGTCATTGTGAACCATCGACCTCGCAAATTCGGCACCAGTAAGTATGGCGTCGCAAGGTTCGCGAAAGGGTTGCTCGATCTGTTGACGGTAAAATTCATCACCGGTTTCGGCCATCGGCCTCAGCACGTGCTCGGCGTGATTGGACTCATTGCATTTCTCTTTGGTTTTCTTGGGCTTTCGTATCTCGCCGGTTACTGGGTTGTTTCGCGGATGTCCGAATCAATCGCCGACATCCACCTTCATCAAAAGGCACTTCTGTATTATTCGCTCGGCGCGTTGCTCGTTGGTGCGCAGTTCGTGTCGATGGGTCTGCTCGGCGAGATGATCACGGCATTTTTGGCTCGCGACGTTGACACTTATTCCATTCGCGAGACCACCACGCACGAGCACTCCAGCCAGCATCGTTCCTCGCCAGCGAGTCGGCGGACATGAGCACTGGGGCGGCAGATGACGGTCGCGGACTTCGCTGGGCGGTGTACGTGGTGCTGATGGCGGTGGCCGTGGGCCAAATGACAGGCCGCATTCTGGCGGTGAATTCGGTCAATGTCGCCGCGCTGGAAGACCACCGTGTCAAACAGCGTCTCGACCAAGAGCGAGAAAAACTTGCCGGTGAGGGATTGGCCGACGAGGAGATTGCCGCGCGCTTGGCCGAGCGAGAAGAGGAGTTCCGCGAAAAGCTGCGCATGCAGCGGCCCTTCCTCAGCGCTAACGATCGCAGCCGGTGGCTGGCGGTGCGGGCGATTGTCGAGCGACAGACGTTTGCCATCGACGAATTTCTCGGCGAGCCGACATGGGACACGATCGACATGGTGCAGCACGTCGGCCGTGACGGCCAGTTGCACCTTTACTCCAGCAAGCCACCCCTGTTTACGCTGCTGCTGGCGGCGGAGTACTGGACGGTCCACAAGTTGACCGGCATGAGCCTCGGCACCCATCCTTACGAAGTCGGCCGCCCGCTCGTGTTCATCAACAACGTGCTGCCGATGCTCGCGTTGTTTCTGGTGGTCGCCGCAATGGCCGAGCGCCTGGGGACAACCGACTGGGGGCGGATATTCGTGGTTGCGGCGGCAACGCTCGGCACGCAGCTCAATACGTTCGCCGTGGTGATTAACAATCATATTCCCGCGGCAGTCACGGCCGCCGTGACTCTCTACGCGTGGTTGCGAATTCGAGTCGATGGCGATCTGCGAGGTCGCTGGTTCCTTGTGGCCGGGCTGTTCGCGGCGCTCACCGCCGCCAACGAGCTGCCGGCACTCGCCTTCTTGTGTGCGATCGGACTTGCGCTGATCTGGCGCCATCCGCGGCAAACCCTCGTGTGGTTTGCACCGGCGGCGCTACTGGTTGTGACAGCTTACTTCGCGACGAACTACGTTGCGCACGCGAGCCTGCGGCCCCCCTACATGCATCGCAGCGAAACCGATCCGGCCGACAACTGGTACGATTACAGCTACGAAGTAAATGGCCGCGTGCGCGAAAGCTACTGGCGCGACCCACAGGGCATTGACCGCGGCGAGCCATCGCGCGGCGACTACGCACTACATGTGCTGGTCGGGCATCACGGCGTGTTCTCGCTTACTCCGCTTTGGCTATTGAGCGTGGCCGGCATGTGGTTCTGGCTTCGGCGTGGTACGCCCGCGGAACGTGAACTAGCGCTATTGGTACTCGGGCTGACGGTCGTGTGTCTGGCGTTCTACATCCTGCGGCCGCAGGACGACCGCAATTACGGCGGCATGACCAGCGGCTTGCGGTGGATGTTCTGGTTCGCTCCGCTGTGGCTCGCAACGATGTTGCCCGCGGCGGATCGGGCAAGTCGCTCCAAGGCCGGAATTGCCTTTGCCGGCGTCGCTCTCGCGTGGTCCACCATGTCGGCCAGCTATCCGAATTGGAACCCGTGGGTTCACCCCTGGCTCTACAACTGGCTCGGTTACTGGAACGCGCTGCCCGGTTCCTGATCGCCGCTAGCGCGGCGTGAAATCGGGATCCGCCGGCAGGCTCAGCGCAAATTCGCACAGCAAATCGGCCGCACGGTCGATATCTTCCAGCGAAATCATTTCCACTCGACTGTGCATATAGCGGTTGGGGATGCTCACCAGTCCCGTGGCAACGCCGCCGCGGGAGAGTTGCATCGTATTGGCGTCGGTTCCCGTGCCACGCCCAGCAGCGCCCCATTGAATCTTGATCTCGGCCTTCTCGGCGGCGCTGCGCAAATAATCGACCACCACCGGGTTCATGTTCGGGCCACGATAAATCACCGGACCGTTGCCCAGTCGAATGTCGCCCTCTTGGCACTTGTCGACGGTTGGACAATCGGTGGCGTGCGTCACATCGACAGCCACGCCAACCTGTGGATTGACCCCATACGAACTGGTGGTCGCGCCGCGAAGGCCGATCTCTTCCTGCACGGTCGAGACGGCGTAGAGACCAACTTTAAGGCCGCCCCGTTCTTTTGCCCGCCGAGCGCCTTCGATGCAGACCCAAAGGCCGGTCTTATTGTCCATGCCCGGCGAGTTGGCGTAATTGTTCCGCATCTCCTGGTAGCCAAGCTCCAGTGTCACCGCGTCGCCGATCGCTACCGTCTCGAGTGCTTCCTTTTTGTTTTTTGCACCCATGTCGAGCCATAGGTCCTTCGCCTTTACGGCCTTCGATTTTTCGTCGTCATTGAGCAAGTGAATCGGCTTGCGGGCGATCACCGCGGGCACGGGACCGCTACGGGAATGGATGCTCAGCCGCTGTCCGATGAGTTGTTGGGGATCCCAGCCGCCAATCGGGTTCGTGTAGACGAATCCGTCATCGTCAATGTGTGAGACGATCAGCCCGATTTGGTCGCAATGGCCCGCAAACATTAAACGCAATGGCGCTTTCGGATTGCACACGCTGATGACGTTGCCGTGCAGATCGGTCCGGACCTCATCGGCAAACTTGCCCGTGTACTTGCGGACCAACTCCTGCACGGGCTGTTCATAGCCGGAGGGGCTGGGGGTTTCGAGAACTTGAATGAAGAATTCTTTAGCGGCTGCGTCCATGGAGGGGTCGGAAGTCAGAGGTCGGAAATCAGGGAAGACGACAATTTAACAGGCGACTGGGGAAACGGGCCAGGGGATACGTTAGCCGCGACGCGGAGTCCTCGAAGCGGAGCGCTTAGCCCTGCCCCGAAGCCTGACTCCTCAACTCAATTCACATCGGGCCACTCGCCAAGCTCAATCACGTTCCCATCGGGATCGTGGAAGAACAATTGGCGGTAGCCAAAGTCGGGAAGAGTGTGCTCGACGAATTCGATGCCGTGGTCGCGCAGCCGCTCGCGGGCGGTATCGACATCGGCGCGGAACGCGAGGTGATTCTTGCGGCTTTCGATGCGGTCGCGCGGCGGATTGAAATTCGCATCTTGAATCAAGTGAAGCACCATCCCGAGGCCGTCACGGTAGAGCCAGCTCCCGGCGAACGAAAACCCGGGCCGCGGAATTTCATGGAAGCCGAGCACCTGGCAATAAAACTCCACGCTGCGGCCTAGATCGCGGCTGTTCAAAGCCGCATGGTTGAAGCGTCGAGTTTCGATCGGCTCAGTCATGGCGGTTCACCTCATTTGCCGGGTCCGTTCAGGCCGTCACCCAGCTATCCCCGAACTTTCTAATTGCGGTTAACCGCAACTTCGGCCGACCTTTGCCATGCACGCTACAAGTGGCACAGTGGCATTCCTCTACAAAAAGAAGGGGTTTCCAGGCGCACAAGTGGCACAGCTGATTCATCTAGTTGGCATTTTGATCCGTGACGATCGGCACTCTCCCTCGCTCGAGAAGGGGCATGGCCCGCGAAGTTCAGGTCTACGGTGACGATTGTAACGATTTTCTGGATGGCGCGGCGGGGGGCTGCCGATGTACGAGGACGAGGGGCAGGCTTTCGGTCTGCCATTTTGCCAAGGCAGGCGAGAACGCTTGCCCCACGGAGGGATCCGCACCCATGCTTGCTCGTCTTGTGCTAGTACTTTCGACCGCGATCGGATGCGGCCAACTTGTCGGCTGTGCCTCTATGTATGGTGGGCGCTGTTGCGGCGATGCGTGCGGCTGTGCTGCCCCATGCGACTGCGGTGTTGAATGCGGCTGCGCCGCGCCATGCGGGTGCGGCGACGAATGTAGCTGTGGAGTACCCTCCTGCAATCATTCATCCATGACGGGTGAGACCTGGGACTGCTGCGATGGCGAAGGGCCTAAGCACTGCTATTGCACGGGGCCGAACGGCGAGTGCTGCCATCGAGGTTGCTGCGGATGGCTGGCCCGTTGGTGGCATGGCGATTCGTGCGGTTGCGGCAACTGCTGCGACGCGCCAGCTTGTGGCTGCGAATCGACGTGTGGATGCGAGCCATGTTGTGCGACCGGTTGCGGCAGTGCGTGCGGCGATGGGTGCTGCGGAGCACCCAAAGGCGCATGCGAGTCGCTATGGAACGCCCTCTGCGGCTGTTCCGGCTGCGACTGTGAACTCTACTGGAGCGAATGGCACAACGACCCGCCGCGATGCTGCGACCCGTGTGACCAATGCGGCAATTGGATCGGACCAAGCTCTGGCCCCTACCGAGCGCCGTACGGTCATCCATATGCGGTGGGAGACCAGCCGCAGGGAATGTATGCCGGGGCATCGGAACCTGCCATGCGGCGGTAGCCATCACCCGGCATCGGACCGAAACAACCGCTGCGCATTCCGCGTCGTTTGGGCCGCGAACTGCTCGAGCGTTTCGCCGCGTGCGTCCGCCAAACAGCGAGCGGTGTGAATCACGTTGGCCGGCTCGTTGCGGCGGATTTTGCGGACCGGCTCCGGGGACAAGTACGGGCTGTCGGTCTCGACCAAAATGCGATCGGCTGGAATCGTAGCGGCCGTCGCTCGCAGTTCGCCCGACTTCTTGTACGTCACCATGCCGGCGAAGCTGATATGGAGGCCCATCGCCAGGCAATCGGCAGCCATTTCAGCCGACCCCGTAAAGGAGTGCATGACGCCGCGCAGCGGCCCGCGGCTGCGCGCTTCGCGGAGCATCGCCAGGATGTCGGCCTCGCAGTCGCGCATATGAACAACGAACGGCAAGTCGATCGATTGCGATAACCGGAGGTGCCGGTCGAAGTAGTCCTGCTGCAAGTCGAACGGGGCATGGTCCCAATAACGGTCGAGGCCGGTTTCACCGAGCGCCACAACGCCCGGTTGCGTTGCAAGCTCAGTGATGCGGTCCCAATCGCCCGGCGCTGCTTCGTGGACGTAGTTGGGTTGGATGCCGACGGCCGCGAAGACGCCAGCGTATTGGGCGGCGAGCTCGACGCAACGGAAGCTGGTGTCGGCGGTCGTCCCGATCGCGACGATGTTCGACACCCCCGCCGCGTTTGCACGGGCGACGACCTCGAATCGATCCGCCTCAAACTCTTCCGCGTCGAGATGCGCGTGCGTGTCAAAAAACAGCATGGCGATGCGGTGCCCTGGCGTCTAGCTCACGACCGCCGATTGCTTCGCGTGGCCGTTGGAAGGCAACTCCTCGAGCGACTCGAGATGGCCTTTGGCCATGCCGACCACCTCTTCCACGAGCGCTCGGGCGGTGGGCGCAAGTGCGAGTTCGTCGCGACACGCCTGAAGGGTGCCAATTTCTTCGCGCTGATAGCGAATCGCCTCGCGAAGCAAATGATTGACGTTCAGGTCGTGCGTGTCCGTGAATTCCATTGGAAATGCTCCCAACTGGGACAAACCGCCAGCGTCGAACACCAATTGTGAAATTCGCTCGGCGAGCATCGTCTGGTCGTTGGCGATTTCCTTAAGTGTATCGAGCACACCTTGCCGGCTGTGCGGTATGTACGGCCGCGAGTACATGAGGTACTGCGGAAACGATTTGCAAAGCACCGCCAGCACGCGGTTCAGGATGTGAACGGTATCGGAAGGGGACATGTGAGAGTGGTCGGTGGTCAGTGGCAAGTAGTCAGTGACAAGCAAACTCAGTTTCTTCTTCAACTGACGACTGGCCACTCACCACTATTTGAACAATTGCTCTCCCGCGACTTGCGCGATGTTCGTGAGCCACGTCGGATAGATGCCTAGCAGCACCACGGGAATCGTCACGGCGAACACATACGCTGAGGGCAATATGCCCAATTCCACAGGACCACGGCTGTCAGGCTCGGGGTCAATGCATATCTGTTTTGCGACGCGCAGGTAATATACCAGCGAAATGGCAGTGTTGATGCTTGCGATTACTAACAATGTAATCATCAGCGCGCCGCCCGCGTCGACGAGCGACATAAAAATGGCGAACTTGCCGATAAATCCCGCCAAAGGCGGCAATCCAATGAGGCTCACCAGGATGAGTGTCATCGACACTGCCGTAATCGGCGCTGTACGAATCAAGCCCGCGTAGTCGTCGATTGTCTCGCTCTGCATGGCATTTCGCAGGAAGGCAACGATCGCGAACGCGCCAAGATTCATGAATAGATAAATTGCCGCGTAGATCAACAGCGCGGAGATCGCCTCGCCCGCGGCAACTCGATTGGTCCCCATGAGCAGCACCGCGGCGGCGACGGGCATAATCATGTAGCCGGCATGCGCGATTGTTGAATACGCCAGCATTCGCTTGATATTCGTTTGGCCGTAGGCCGCAAGATTGCCGAACGTGCAAGTTACTGCCGCGACGACGCCCAGCAGAGTGGCGATAAATGTGCGAACGGGACTCAGCGGATCGGTCGATTCCGCGATCGCTTCTGCAGCGACGCCGATAGTGGGAACGCCGACGTTGCCGTCGGCGCTAACGTGGGATGCCAACTGAACGGAGTGCGGAGGGGGTGCGCTCGCGACGTTTTCCGCCAGCGGCGAGCTAACGCCCACCGCCACGCGCACCAGCAGCGCCAGCGCCGCGGCCTTCGACGCGACCGATAGAAACGCGTCGACTTCCGCCGTGGCTCCCTCGAACACATCGGGGCACCAGAAGTGGAACGGCACCGCGGACAGCTTAAACGCCAGGCCAACCATGATCATCAGCGCCGCAAGCGACAGCACCATGAGCGTTCCCATTTGGCCGCCGTCGGCGAGCATCGCAGGAATATCAAGCGCCGCCAGTCGAGTGGCAACGGTTGGCAGGTGGGCTGTTCCTAGCACGCCGACCAGCAGGCTAATGCCGTAGAGCATCACGCCGGCGGCCCCCGCCCCGTAAACGGCGTACTTGAGAGCCGCCTCGCCCGCGCGGCGTCGCCCTTTCACGATCCCCGCCAGCACGTACGACGGCACGCTCGCCATCTCGACCGCCAGGAACACCGTCATCAAGTGGTTGGCCGACGCCATCAGGCACATGCCGAGTGTTGCCCCAAGAACGAGCGTGAAGAAATCTTGCCCGTCTTGACGGTCCGCGAGGCCCGTGAGCTTCGCCAGCACGACAAATAGCACTGCGAAAACCAACAGAATCAACCTCAACGAGACGGTCAGGGAATCGTAGACCAACATGCCGGTGAAGATTTCGGTCCGTCCGACGGCGGCCATTTCGGCAAGGCCGCCCTCGGGGAAAGCCGTCACGAGCGCCGCAATCGAACCGACGAGCGCCAACAAGAATGGGTCGATACGATCGAGCAGTGGAATGATCTTTGCCAGCAGCAACACGACCATCGTCGCGCAGAGCACCAACTCCGGCCGAAACAGCGCGAGGCTGTCGACGGTATCGGACATCAGATGGTTAATGATCGCGTCGAGTGTCACAGTGGGTACTCAAATACAGTTCAATAGCCGGCGACCTACCGGTCGCCGGAGTCCGGCCCGCGTAGCGGCCCGGCTAGTGCCACTGCTCGGGCATCCTCCGCCGGAACATTCTCTTTCGTCCACTCGGTGAGTTGATCCACGGTCTGATTCACCGAGGGTGCCATGTAGTCAAGCACGGATCGCGGGTAAACACCAAACCAAATTGCAAACACCAAGAGTGGAATTGCGATCGACATCTCGCGCCCGGTCATCGGCGTGAGCGCTTCGGGATGGGGGCCTTTGTACTCGGGTCCGAGGTAGACCCGCTGAATGGTCCACAAAATGTAGCCGGCCGTAAGAATTACTACAAAAGCCGAAATAACCGCCAGGGCTTGGCTATACTTCCACGAGGAGAGAACCACGAGCACCTCACCAATAAACCCGCACAGTCCCGGCAGGCCCAGACCAGCAAAGAAAATGCCGACGGCGATACCGCTGTAAACGGGCATCTTGGCAAACAGCCCGCCGAACTTGTCGAGGTCGCGGTGATGGACCCGGTCGTAGATGACGCCTACCAGAAAGAACATGCCGGCCGAGCTGATGCCGTGGGCAATCATCTGGAACATCGCCCCGTTCATGCCCATCTGCCAGTAGTAAGGATCGTAATTCGTACCGGCCCAAGCGCTCCAAACGCCCAATCCAAGGACGACGTATCCCATGTGACTCACGGAGCTGTAGGCCACGAGCCGCTTGAAGTCTTTCTGAGCCAATGCTGCGAACGCACCGTACACCATGCTCAGCACGCCGATCGAACAGACGATAAAGGCCAGTTCGTAACCTGCGGCGGGACAGATCGGGTAGCAGATGCGAATGATGCCGTAACCGCCCATTTTCAGCAGCACGCCGGCCAGGATCATCGAGATCGGCGTGGGTGCCTCCACATGCGCGTCGGGCAACCACGTGTGGAGCGGCACACTCGGAACTTTGATGGCAAAGCCAATGAACAGCAACACGAACGCCCACCATTGAAGGCTCTTATCGAGCCACATTTTGCCATTAAATTGGTCCGTATGCTGGCCAATCTGTTGCATCGCCAAAATATTAAATGTCGGCAGCGGTAAGCCGGCCGCTCGGGCTTCCTTGTAGCGCGCGGCGAGCAAGTCGTCGGAAGTGCTCCAGCGGCTGAAAGCGTCTTGTTCTGACTCCTTCTCACCCTCATCGTTAACTTGCTGTGTGATGATGCCTGCCGCCGCCAGATGCTCGGGTTGAAGCTTCGTGAGGTCGCTGTTGAAGTAGAGCATCAAGATCGCGATCAACATCAGCACGCTGCCGAGCAGAGTGTAGAGAAAGAACTTGATCGCCGCGTACTCTCGACGAGGGCCGCCCCACACGCCGATGAGGAAGTACATCGGCAGCAGCATCACTTCCCAAAAGACGTAGAATAGGAAGAAATCGAGCGCCAGGAACACACCCAACATGCCCGTTTCCAACAGCAAAAACAGAATGCAATACGCCTTGACGTGCTTCTGAATGTTCCAGCTTGCCCCCATCGCCAGCAAGCTGATGAAGGCGGTCAGCACGACCAGCGGAAAGCTAATGCCGTCGATGCCCATCAGGTACTGAATGCCAAACGTCGGTATCCATTCGTAGGCAAACAGGTGCTGCATGTCAGCCTGACCGACTTCGAACTGCACGTCGCTGAAGCCGAACATGCCGAGCGTGAGCAGGAAGACCAGAACCGTTACCGTCAGGGTGAAATACTTCTGGGCCTCTTCGCTGCCACGCGGGAAGAATGCCAGGATGAGCGATCCCAGGACGGGTAGAAACACCACCAGTGAGAGATAAACGGCAGGATTGCTAAGGTTCATGTTCGTAGGTCAGGTTTTCCAACCTGACAAGCGGTGCGATTGATTTGCGATTGGTGGTGAGGCCGTCAGGCGAAGCCTGACCTACTGGTTTATCTCACGAATGCGAACCAGGCGGTGGCGATCAAAAATAACATCAAGGTGCCGCCGGCGATGAACGCGATGTACTGCCGTAGCTGGCCGGTCTGCAAATTGCGCAGCGCCAAGCCGAAGTCCCAAGTGCCGCGGGCGATGCCATCGACCGTACCGTCAACCATGCGGCGGTCGCCGATGTCGTTGACCACGGTGGCCACTTGCTTACAGGCCCAGGCACACTTGTTGATGAACCAGTCGATCACGTTCCGATCGAAAGCGGCAATCGCGTAGCTGATCACAAACGTCGGCTTCACGAACAGCCAGTTGTAAAGCTCGTCGAAGTACCACTTTTTGCGGAGGAAACCGTACGCCGGTAGAAACGTCTGCCGAACTTCGCTCGGGTCAATTACCCGCCAGGCGTACATCATTGTGGAGAGCAAGAAGCCCGCTGCCGCCACACTCCATACGGCCAAACCCGCGGGAATCTTCACTTCGGGGCTGTGGCTCAAAATCTCGGCTGGAATCGTGAGATCTGCCAATAACACGCCGTGCGATGTTGCCGACGTGCCCACCGGCTGACCCTGAGCCAGCAAGTTGGTAATCGACAGATTCGTGAACGGGAAATGCCACGCGACACCAACGGCAAACACGGCCAGCAGCAAAAGCGGGCCGGTCATCGCCAGCGGCGACTCATGAGCATGTTCGTAGCGATGATGATTCCGCGGCTTGCCGATGAATGTCATGTACCACAGCCGGAACATATAAAAAGCCGTCATGAATGCGCCGACGAGCGGAGCGGCACATAGAATTAGATGCTTCGGATTGTGGCTCGCAAAGCTCCAGGCTTGCTCGACAATCGCATCCTTCGAATAAAACCCGCTGAAACCGATCGGCGACAGTGGCAAGCCGGCCCCGATGATCGCCAAACAGCCGATGAGCATAGTGTAGGCGGTGATCGGCATTTTCTTCCGCAGACCGCCCATTTCGGTCATCTCATTCGTGTGGACGGCGTGAATCACCGACCCCGAGCAAAGGAACAACAGGCTCTTGAAGAAAGCATGTGTAATCAAATGGAAGATGCCGGCAATGAAGCCGCCCACTCCCAGGGCCAGCATCATGAATCCAAGCTGGCTGACCGTGGAGTAGGCTAATACCCGCTTGATGTCGGTGGCGGTGAGTGCGATCGTCGCGGCGATGAACAGCGTAATTGCGCCGGTATAAGCAATCACCAACAGCGCTTCGGGTGCGAAGAGCGGGTAGGCGCGTCCAACGAGGAACACACCGGCGGCAACCATTGTCGCCGAGTGGACCAGCGCCGAGACGGGCGTGGGGCCTTCCATCGCGTCGGGCAACCACGTGTGCAGTGGGAATTGGGCGCTCTTGCCGACGCAGCCGCAAAAGATTCCTACGCCAGCGACCAGTAATAGCCAATAGCCGTGGTGAACATCGCTATCCTGCCGAAGCTCAGCGACCTTGGCGGCGACTGCCTCGTCGAGGCCTGCTTCATCGGCCCCCAGAACTTCGGCGTCGCGGACCGCGGCGGCGATTTGGTCGGGAGCCGCCTCGGCGATCATGCCATCGGAGGGGGCAAGCTGAAAACTGTTCTTGGGCGACCGAAGCAAGCTAAAGACCCCCGGCTCGGCCACTTCGCCGGACTTTGTGACGAGTGTCTTGCCTTGAGCGTCTTGCGCGTCGCCGAACGAAAAGGTTCCCAAGCTGGCCCACAACGCCATCAAACCGATTAGCATCCCGAAGTCGCCAACGCGGTTCACGATGAACGCCTTGTTTGCCGCAGTCGAAGCGCTATGCCGTTCGATGTAAAAACCGATAAGGAAATAGGAGCAGATGCCCACCAGTTCCCAAAAGACGAACGTCATCGCGAGGTTTCCCGCGATGACAATTCCCAACATGCTGAAGCAGAACAGCGATAGGTACTGGAAGAACCGATGATATCGGCCCGGGCGGTGGAGGTATTCACCGTTCGCCAAATGCACCTCGTGGTCCGTTACGTCATGTAATTCGTCGTGCATGTAGCCGGTGGCGTAAACATGAACGCACGAGGCGATCAGCGTCACCATACAGAACATGCCGACCGTGAGTGCATCGATGTAGTAACCAATGGTGATCTTCAGATCGCCAAAGATAGTGAGCGCGTACCAATCGCCGGAATAGTATGTCGGCGGCCGGTTGGGGTGATCGGCGTGAGCGTCGCCGTGGGTGTGATCTCCGTGGCCACCCGCATGAAGTACTAATCGGCTCTGGGCGTCCGCCCCAACCAAGTGGAAGTCGGACGAGCCGACCAACGTGTGGCCATCGGCTTGGCCGTGGTGTTCCGCCTCGTGCCCGTGAGCGGCCGATGCGAGGTGATGCGCCGGCAACCAAACTCCGAACAGCGCGACGAAGCTGAGCACGCAACTCGTAATAATCGCGAGACACGCGATCCAGCCGCCGAATTTTGAAACTGCATAGCTTGCTCGCCGACCTGCCATCTGCGGCAGGCTGTAGCCAATCCAAATGACTGTGAACGATGCCAGTGGCAAGAGCCAGGCGAGCATCAGCAGCAGTGGAAGTCGTTCAGCAGGCATTTCGGAAGGCGTCAGGAGCCAGGGAGCCGAACAAAGGGAATGGTTAGCCGTGGAGCTGGTCGGCACGATCGACGTCGATGGTGCTGAAACTGTTGTAAAAGTTGAGCGCGATCGCCAGTGCCACAGCGGCCTCAGCCGCTGCCAGGACGATGACGAACAAGGCGATCAATTGGCCATCCAGGCCGATGTCGCCGGCGTCGCCACGAAGGTACGGGCTGCCGATGGCGACGAAGTTCACGTTTGCGCCGTTGAGCACCAGCTCGATGCCCATCAGGATGCCCAATGCATTCCGCTTGGTCGCCATGCAGATCACTCCGCACACGAACATCAGCGCGCCGACGACCATATAATGGGCAACCCCGACTGGCTCAGTGAGCAGATTGGCGAGGGGAAAGTACATTTATGATTTATGATTGCTGATTGATGATTTGTGGACCGTCAAGCGGGAAGCGCGTCGCGGCGGCGTTTGGCGCGGGCCAAGTAGGCGGCTCCGACTAATACTACAAGCAGGTGAACGGAAATAATTTCAAATACCAGTAGGTAGCCCGCCTTGTCGTCGTCAATGCTCTCGGCATCGACGCGGGCACCTAATAGACCCATGCCAATCGGGCCGGCGGTTTGCGACGGTAGCGATGGCCCCACCGCGGCGAGCTCGCCGTTGCGCCATTCGGGAATCGAGAACGCCGCGAACGCCAGCACGCCGAATATTGTGCCGCCGAGCGCGAGCGCGATCAGCAATTCGCCGCTGCCGGTCCGCATGTTAATAAACGGCGCCTGCGACGTAAGCATTACACCGAAGATCAATAGCACCAGCGTGCCACCGACATAGATCAGTAGCTGCATCGCCCCGACGAAGTCCGCCCCCGCGAGGAAGAACAAGCCCGACGTCGCGGCCAGCGATAACACGAGATAGAACGCCATCCGAACGATGTTACCGGTCACGACCACGGCAATCGCGAATGCGCACGCCAGCCCAGCCAACAATAAGAAGAATACCGAAGCCCAGTTGATTGCCTGCATCGAGTCAGTTTCCCGCCTGCCGCGCATGGACGACAAGTCCGCCGTCCGAATCGACCGACATTGGCGATTGATCCACGCTCTGTACTGCGGTCGGGGTCATCCACGGCTCCCGCAGTTCGTGAATTTCCGACGAAACTGCGGCTATTCCGAAGAACGCTCGACCCGGTAGCGATACTTGCCACAAGACCGCCCCGAGGAACATTACTGCCGCGATCGGCGTGCAGTACTTGAGGCAGGTGATCATCACTTGGTCGATGCGAAGCCGCGGCAGCGTCCAGCGTACCCACATCATGATGGTGACTCCCATAAAGCCTTTGAGCAACACGTTGCCGAGTCCGAGGAAGTTGCCGGCGATGCCGAGCCAGAAGCTATTTTCAAAAGTGAGGCCCAACATGCTGCCAATGGGAATCGGCCCGTGCCATCCGCCCAGAAACAGAATCGATGCAAGCAGGCTGACGGTCATCATCGAGCCGTATTCGGCCATAAAGAAGAAGCTCCACCGCAGGCCGGAATACTCGGTGTGAAACCCGGCTACTAGCTCGCTTTCAGCTTCCGCCAGATCGAACGGCGCGCGATTTACGCTTGCCGTGGCGCAGGTGATGTAGACCCAGAAAATAATGAACGTAAACGGGTCGTGGAAGACGTACCAATTCCAAAACCAACCTTGCTGGTAGTCGCCAATCAGCACCAGGTCCATCGACCCGGCCAAAAGCACCGGTACCACTGCGCAGAGGCCGAGCGGCACTTCGTAGCTCACGACTTGGGCGGCCTCGCGCATCGCACCGAACAGCGCCCACTTGGAAGCCGACGAATATCCGGCCAGGATCACTCCGAAGACTTCGACGCCTAGCACGGCCAAAATGAAGAACACCGCGACGTTCATATGCACCGCCACGAACGGGTAGGCGCCTCCGGCGAAGGGCAGGGCGATGAGTGCGGCCAGTGCCGCGCAGAAACTTACATACGGCGCGACTTTGAATAGAAACTTGTCTGCTCCCTCGGGCATGAGGTCTTCTTTGGTAATCAGCTTGATGCCATCGGCCAGGGTTTGTAGCCAGCCGAACTTGCCGCCCACGCGGGTCGGCCCCAGGCGGTCTTGAATGCGGCCGGCGACCTTACGCTCAAGCCAAATGAAAATGAGCGCTCCAACGGCAACTAGATTAATCAGCAAGAAGACGTGGGTAAACGCGGCCAGCACGTAGCCCGCAACGCTATCGGCAGCAACCGAGCCATCGAACCAGGAGGCAATCCAGTTCAAGGCCTTGTTGAAGAGGATTGCCATGCGAGGGGAAACCGAAGAAATACGCTGCCTGGAAAAGCTTTGTCTCAGGCTACGTTAGACCGCGGGAAAGATTGTGAAATATCGCACAAAGTCCGGGGAGGGGGAAGGGGCGTGGAGAGGATAC
Source organism: Pirellulales bacterium (assembly GCA_040901765.1). Taxonomy (GTDB): domain Bacteria; phylum Planctomycetota; class Planctomycetia; order Pirellulales; family Lacipirellulaceae; genus JBBDYG01. The sequence continues at coordinate 178,949 of JBBDYG010000015.1, read as the reverse complement.
TGTCTGTGAAGGGCCGGTTGTAATAGCGCTAATCTGCGACGTCGTGAGACAGCGCACTGGAATCACAACCTACCGGTCAATCTCCCCCATCACAATATCAAGGGATCCCACGATCGCCGGCACGTCGGCGATCAGGCAGCCGCGGCATAGCTCGCTGGTGACCGACAGATTGCAGAAGCAACTGCTGCGGGCGCGGGCCCGCCACGGGATCGCTTCGCCGCTACTGACGAGGTAAAAGCCCATCTGGCCGCGCGGGGCTTCCGTCTCTAAATACACTTCGCCCTTGGGCATCTTCTGATTAAGCTTCATCGGCTCGCCGAAGCTGCCTTCGCTCGTGCTGTAGCGGTCGATCGCCTGACGGACCAAGTCAACGCACTGCACGACTTCCAGCATCCGCACGTAGAACCGATGCCAACAATCGCCGATCACCGCTTCGGTGGGTACGGCGGGATATTCGTGATCTCTCGGATAATGGCCATCGCGTTCGCAAATGACCTCGAAGGCGTAGCCATCGTAGAGAGACGTGTAGATTTCCTCACCATCGCGGCGCAGGTCGTGATCGACGCCGCTGCCTCGTAGCACGGGGCCACTCGTGCCGTAGCTGATTGCCATCTCGGCCGGCATCACACCAATGCCCGCTGCCCGTTTTACAAAGATCGCATTGGTCGTGAGCAGTGTGTGATACTCATCGATGATCGGTTCGAACTGATCCAAGAAAGCCGAGCATTTTTGAATCCACCCGCGGGGCAGGTCGGCCGTTGCACCGCCCGGCGTTATATAGCTGTAAGTGAGCCTCGCCCCGCACGCTTCCTCAAACAAGTCGAGAATCCGTTCCCGCTCGCGGAAGGCATACAAAAACGGGCTGAACGTGCCGAGATCGAGACCGTAGGCACCCATGCCGACGAGGTGGCTCGCAAGACGGCCAAGCTCGGCTATCAACACCCGCAGATGCCGGCCTTTCTCGGGCACTCGATAACCCATGATCTTCTCGACTGCCAGTGCCCAGCCGAGATTCATGTTCATCCCGGCCAGGTAATCCATCCGGTCGGTGTAGGGAATCCACTGCCGATGGGTGAGATTCTCGCCGATCTTCTCCGCGCAACGGTGCAGATATCCGATGTGGGGCGTCACTTCCGAAACGACTTCCCCATCAGTCCGAAGCACCAACCGCAGCACGCCATGCGTGCTGGGATGCTGCGGCCCCATGTTGACCAACATCTCGTCCGTGCGGACGTCGAATTCGATGACGCGCGGGTCGTCAATAGCTACTGACATGCAACTTCCGATACTTTAAAGCGATTGTTAGCGTTTTCGATAAACTTCACGTCGATGGCCGACCGCATGAACCATAATCACTTGTTCGTCGTGTAGGATTTCATAAAGTACGCGATAATCTCCCACACGAAGTTTGTAGAGTCCGGCGAGCTTTCCAGTTAGAACATCTGGTGTGATTGATCTCACATTGGCGCGAAGCCATTCGAGCCGCTTGAATACTCGGTGCTGGACCGCGGAATCGAGACGCTTAACGTCTTGATCTGCATCATCGATCAAAAGGACTGCGTATCTGGACACTATCCCAATCCGAGGTCGCGGACGACGTCTTCCATGGGCCGGCCGCGTTCGCCGGATGCTACCCGTGTCTGCTGCTTCTTTAGCCGCTCGATGATCTCCTCACGAACTTCCAGCCCTTGATCGGGGTCGCCCAGTAATTCTTCCAACCGCCGATCCACTGCCTCTTCAACAGCCGTGTCAATCATTTCTCGAAGTTCAGCAGGCGTCGCTGGGAACGCGAAATTTACCATGAGAATTCTCCGTCACCACTTATCGATTGAAAACGGACTTATCGTCCCCTAATTCCATGATACTCCAGCGGCATCTCGTAGTCCTTCCGCAACGGATAGCCTTCCCAATCCTCGGGGCACAAAATGCGGCGTAGGTTCGGATGATCGGTGAAGTAAATGCCCGACAAGTCGTAAACCTCGCGCTCGTGCCAGTCGGCAGTGGCCCAAATGGGGGCCACACTGGGAACCTCCGGCAATTCGCCAGGGATGTCGTTCTTCCATCGCGGCAGCTTGATCTTTAGCACCAAGCTGTGCTTGTGGGTCATGCTGAAGAGATGGTAGACCACTTCAACATGCGGTTCCCAGCCGAGTTTGTCGAGCTTCTTCGCGTCGTCTGAGAAGTAATCGACGCCACTAATGCAGTTCAGGTAATCGAACGCGAGCGTTGGCTCGTCGTGCAGATGCTGGCAGACTTCGACAAGGCCCTCTGGCGTGACTTCGACCCACGGGTCGAGGTTTTCGAAATTCGAGCCGGCAATCGCACTGCCAAACTTTGCCCGCAACTGGTCGACAAATGCTTGTCCGCTCATTCCATGTCCAATATGTGTCGGGTGGGCACCGCCTACTAAGTTTCCATCGAGCCGGCGCTGGTGGGCTACACCGAAAGGATTGATTCGCTCGGCGCCGCACGCGGCGGCGAACCTCGCGGTCGTTCGACGCGGGCGCGGTGTTCCTGGCTCAAGGCGCGAACCCAGTCGAGGTCGCCCCGCTTCCACACGTATGCGAATCCCACCAGCAGCACGGCAAAAAATACGCCGATGTCCGCAAACGATATTAGCGCGATGCGACGCGACAAATCCTGTACCGCAGCGCGATTGCGCGCCTCGCCCGATCCTGTCACACCGAGTGCCGCCGCGCGAGCATTGTCGAGTTGCGGCACCGCGACCTGCTGCACGCCTAATTCGCGGAACCGCGCTTCGGCGAGTGGCGATAATTGCGACACCGAGCCGCCCGGCTCCATATCGGCGGCCAGCACCGGCGCGTCGTCGGCCATCAATTGCGTGGCCTTGCCATACACCGTTGCCCACGGGAAGAAAAACGCAACCTCCACGTCGAAAATGATGAACAGCAGGGCAACTACATAAAACCGCAGGTCAAACTGCACAAAGCTGGAACCGATCACCGGCTCGCCGCACTCGTAGACTTCCAGCTTTTCCTGGTTCGGCAAATGAGGCCGCAGGAACTTGCCGATCAGCAGATTCGCGAAAAGAAACAGCGCCCCGACTGTCGTAAACAGCAGCAAGTAGGCAACGATTGCGGTGGGAGTGGCCATGCGGTTTCAATTGCAGATTTGGAATTTGGAATTTGGGGTTGGAAGAGAAGCTCCTTCTTTCAATCCCAAATCCCAAATCCCCAATCTGAAATCGTTCTTATTGGTTTGGTCCGCCGTGGACAGGTTCGGTGATGACTTTGGAATCGGCAACCGCAGTCGGGTTGAGTGTGGCGCGGCCCCAGGCTACGTCGAGCGGCAGGCGGGCGAAGTCGACGATGCAGCCATCGCGGCTATAGCAACTCAGGTCATGGGTCGCGCCCATGAAGATGCAATCGACCGGGCACGGCTCGACGCACAACGCACAAAACATGCACTTCGTGTAGTCGATCGTGTAACCGGTGATCTTAAACCCTTTGCCCCCTTCGACACGTTCCTTACCGATGTAAATACAATCGACCGGGCACGCCTTTGCGCACTGATCGCAAGAAATGCAAGTGGTCAAGTCAAACCGGTGAAATCCGCGGTAGCGGGCGGCCACCGGAACCGGCAACTCCGGATACTCGAAGTGTTCGGTAAAAGCTTTGCGCTCGGGTTGATAGGTCTTGAACCAAGTGCGAAGGGTTATCCACATGCCGTAGCCGACGGTATATACCGCTTCGACGATGTTTCCGAACCACGGCCAAGCCCGTTTGATTTGTTGAATCATAGAGAAGCGAAACCGCGCATTATGCGGCGGCCGATTGTTTCCGGTAGCTGACAAGACTCAAGACCGAGCGCGCGCGCTCGGCGACACGATCGCACGCCTCTTGAAGTCGCTCGACTTTAGGAGATCAGATTATATGCGCCCTTGGTGGCCTCGCAACCTCCGTCTGATTCTCGCTGCAAAATGAAGCGCTCGTCATAGTGGCGTAATTAATCTGCGTTTCTCAACCATGGCGAGATCACCGCTCTCAGCGAAAATCCGGAGCTAAGCTGGGGTACGCTGCTTACATCTCAAAGGATGCATCCGCCTCAGAATATGCGGATAGCCGCACTATTCTGGTCGCATTTCCCAAAAGTCGTGCCAAAAAACGTCAAGACGGCAAAAAAGGTGCCAACCGCCCTCCGCTTTGCTTGACTACACACCCAGACCTCGTAGAGTGAAGTAAGGTGTAGTGAGAATGTCGCCTCCCGTACCAACGGGATTTGCCGCGATGTGCTTCGCCCGCCTGGGATGCCGGACAGGTGGTGGGTCGCAGTTTCCGGCCAGTGCTTACGAAGGAATCGTTTCCATGTTGGTCCTCTCGCGGAAAAAGAACGAGAGTATTGTCATCAACGATGACATTACAATCGTGGTCGTGGAGATCCGCGGCGATAAGGTCCGTTTGGGTGTGGAAGCACCCAAAGAGGTGCCTGTGCATCGTAACGAAGTTTACGAAGCCATTCGCCGAAATCAACAACAAGCCGGTAGCGGCGAGCAAGTTGAGCAGGATACGACCAGCGCCACGGAGTAGTTGCTCCCCACGGCGTGCCTAACGGGCTGAAACAGTTTTCTTGCGGGACTTCTCCCGCCGCGTCGCGTATTTGATGTGGTGCAGGCTGGTTGTTTGGCATTGGTCGCGGGCAACGCCGAGCCTCATCGACGGCCCCCTTGCCATTCCCGGCTATTGCCGTAAGTATAGACTACTTGCCGCTTTGCTTCTCGCATATTTGGTCGACCGGTGAATCGGGCGATACAGCGCATGGAAACCCGCGGCCCCGTCGTCTAGCGGTCTAGGACACCGGCCTTTCACGCCGGTAACACGGGTTCGAGTCCCGTCGGGGTCATTCTTCAAAATGACGAATTCCCGAATGACGAATGACGAATCAAGGAACTCTCCTAATTCGTCGTTAGTCAGTCGTCAGTCGTCATTCCCAACCTACGATGCCGTCTTACTCGTCTCGTTCGGCGGTCCCGAAGGCCCCGACGATGTACTGCCGTTTCTCGAAAACGTACTGCGGGGCAAGCCGGTGCCGCGGGAGCGGATGCTCGAAGTCGCCGAGCATTACCACCACTTTGGGGGCGTAAGCCCGATCAATGAACAGAATCGCCAGTTGATCTCGGCACTCGAACGGGAGTTGGCGGCTCACTGGCCAAAGCTACCCATCTATTGGGGCAACCGGAATTGGCGCCCTTTTCTGCCCGATACTCTCCGCCAAATGTCCGCCGATGGCGTTCAGTGGGCGCTCGGTTTTTTCACCAGCGCGTTCAGCAGCTACTCCGGTTGCCGGCAGTACCGGGAAAACATCGCGGAGGCCCGGGCAATTGCCGGGCCGACTGCGCCCCAAATCGACAAGCTGCGGATGTTCTACAATCACCCCGGCTACATCGAACCGCTGGTCGAGCATGTTCAGCATGCGTTCGAGGAGATTTCACCCGAGCGACGCGCCGAAACGCTGTTGGTCTTCACGGCCCACAGCATTCCGCTGGCGATGGCCGTCGGTTGCAACTATGAGCGACAATTGAAGGAAGCCTGCCGCTTGGTGGCCGAGGGCGTGGGTCATTCCAACTGGCAACTGGTCTACCAAAGTCGTAGTGGATCGCCCCAACAACCGTGGCTCGAACCGGACGTCTGCGAGTTTATCCGACAAAAACATTCGGCGGCATCGTTGAAAGACGTTGTCATTCTGCCGATCGGTTTCATCTCCGATCATATCGAGGTGCTGTACGACTTGGATGTTGAAGTCCGCGATGCGTGTGATCGCCTGGGCATTAATATGGTTCGCGCCCGGACCGTAGGAACGCATCCGCGATTCGTGCAGATGATTCGAGAGCTGATTGTCGAGCGCATGACCAGCAGCCAAGACCGGCCGGCTTTGGGCTTATTGGGTGCGAGCCACGATAGATGCCCAGACGATTGCTGCTTGCGACACGCAGAATTACTCCCCGTTGTGTCCGAAGAAATTGCAACTCCGATTGTGGATGAAGCTCGTGCAAATGCAAAGCGATTTTAGAGCGCTGGGTCATTCGAGTTTTAAGATTTCACCCGTAGCGCTCGGCTGCTGGCCCATCGCGGGCGTTACCACGCTCGGCACGACGGAGGCCGACGGCTTGGCGACGATTCGGGCCTGCTTCGATTTGGGCATCAATCATCTCGATACGGCCTATGTCTATGGGCCCAGGGGCGAGAGCGAGACGCTGATCGGCCGGGCGCTCGGCAATCGCCGCGACGAGATGGTGGTTGCCACGAAAGGCGGCATTTACTTCGAAGGTAAAGATTATGTAAACGACGCGCGGCCCGAGACGCTGCGGCGCGAGTGTGACGAAAGTCTCCGTCGACTCAATACCGACCGGGTCGAGCTGTTCTACTTGCACGCCGAGGATCCGCGGACTCCGATTGCCGAGAGCGCCGGCGCTTTGTGGGAGTTGCAGCTTGCGGGTAAAACGCGTGCGGTGGGCGCCTCGAACCTGGCGGTCGCGCAACTCGAGGAGTTCCATGCCGTCTGCCCCCTCTCCGCGGTGCAGTTGCCATACAACATGTTGCAACGCGATATTGAGCACGCCATTGTTCCCTGGTGCCACAGCCGCGGTATCGCAGTGACGGTGTATTGGGCGTTGATGAAGGGACTCCTGGCTGGCCGGCTGTCACGCGACACACAACTTGACGAACGCGACAATCGGCGAAAGTACCCAATGTATCACGGCGCGGAGTGGCAAAAGAATCAAGACTTCGTCGACCAACTTCGCGCCGCGGCCGATTTGACGGGGCACACCGTAGCACAGCTCGTGATCAACTGGACGATTCACCAGCCAGGCATTACTTCGGCTTTATGCGGCGCGAAGCGGCCCGATCAGATTCGCGAAACGTCCGGTGCCATGAGTTGGGAGTTGACGCCCGAGCAGCGCCTGCGGATCGAACAGGCGATTGCAGCCCGCGGACCGGCGGAAGCAACGCGGGTGATTCGCTAAGCAGTTTTTTATAGGAGTCACTATGCCGGGTATTCTTGTCACGGCCTATGGCCCGTATGACCACTGGCCCGACAATGTCAGTTGGCTGGTGCTTCAGGAATTAACTCGTGCGCTGCCCGCGGACTGTCCCGTGACGACGCGGCTTTATCCCGTCGATTTTTCAGTGGTGAAGGCCCGTCTCGCAAATGACATGCGAGAGGGATTCGACGTAGCGATTCACTTGGGTCAAGCGCCGGGGCGGGCGACCATCGCCTTGGAAGCGGTTGGACTGAATCTGGCCCGCGAGCGATATCAACGCGCGGAAGAATCGGTGCCGCTGATGACGGACGGTCCGGCAGCGTACTGCAGCCGGCTGCCGTTGGGGGAGTGGGCCGCGATGCTGAATGAGGCCGGCATTCCCGCCGAAGTCTCACACCATGCCGGCACTTACCTATGCAATGCGGCGCTCTACTTGAGCCACTATTTTGGCGAACGAACAGGCAAACAGACGGCATCTTCGTTTCTCCACCTGCCCCTCGATCCATCGCAGGTGTTGGTCAGCGGCCCGGTCATGCCTTCGCTACCGGCCGCCGTTTCCGCCAGCGCTGTGCGGATGCTGATTGAACGCGCTTTGAACGACATGGATTGAAGCGTCGACGCTCGGGTGGAACGTCCAGAGGATTCGATGGGCGTGGTGACGCTGGTACCAGTCACACCACGCCCTTCGCGGACTCAGGGCATACCACCCCGGCCAGTGTGATGATGACTACTCCGGCTGCGGCTGAGTCTCTTCGGCCGGCGGAGTAACCTCCGCTGGTGGCTCGACGGGTGCTTCGTCTTCCTGCGGCGGCTCAGCGCTCGTTGGCTCGTCGGCAGGCGTCGTACCGTCGGCCGGCGTCTCGGCTTCCGGCGTATCGCCTTCCGGAATCTTCCCTTGCCGCTCCTGGTGCTCCTGCAACTCCTCCGCAAAACTGCGCTCGGTGTCGAATTGTTCGATCAACACCCACAGTGGGAAGTCCGCAGGAATTGTTTCATCGAGTTGGTCGAGCGCCTCGCGGTAGTCTTTGACAAAGTATAGCACGTCGTCGGGCGTATTGCCGTCGTCCGACAACAGCGTCGGGAAGGCATCAAACACCTTGCGCCAGTGCTGAAAACCACGCTCGTAAAGTTCCTTTGCCTTCTGGGGATCCGCTTCATCCTGATAAGCCTGCTTGGCGCGGAACATTAGCTCCCGCGCGTCGAGCGCGTCGGCGGTTTGTTCAAACTGGGTGCGCGTTAGCCAGTAATCGAAGTTAGAATCGCGCTTGTAGTTAATGGTATAGCTGAGTTTTCGCTCCGTGTCGTCCAGCTCGCTGGCAAGCTGCCGCGATTGGCGCGAGCGTTCCGGATTCTCTTGAGCCAGCCGTTGGGCCACCTCGGCGTGCGACACAGCCACGGCCGCCTCGGCTTCGTAAAGCAACTCGTTTTGGCGCGGCGTCCTTTGGTCGGCCGGCGCGTCGAGGGTCGCCCGCAATTCCTCGGGAAGCTTGTCCCGTTTCTCCGCGGCGATCTTTTCGCGGATTCCTGGTCCCAATTCCTCGAGCGCTGCCTTTAACCTCTCGACCTCCTTCTCCAATTGCGGTTGATGGTTAAGTTGCAGCTTCACGCCGGTTGAATGGTCGATCACAAGTTCGCCGAACTCCAGCCATTCAGTTTCGGCCAAAGCCCAGGCCTGTTGGGCCTTCTCGAAGAAACCTTCTTCCTCGATTGCCTCGGCGTAACTCATCTGCGACTTGGCGGGGGCCGCGTGAGCAATCTTGGGACTCGTGCGGCCGATTCCCTTCCCCTTGGTGATCGCCGCATCGAGTGACTTTAGATACCACTCCTTCCCCACCAGCCAGTTATCGCGCTCCTCGAGCGTGCGATCGGCGGGATGGAATTGCTCGTCGTTCTTGAATAACCGGCGATACTGCACGTATTCGTCCGCCCGGCCGATCTTCTGGCCAATGAACCAACCCAGTTCTTTCAGTATCTTAAAATTGTCGCGGTTGTAGCGCTCGCCTTTCTGAAGAAACTCAATTCCCTCGCGGACATAGTAATACCGGTCGCGATAGTCGTCGAACTCCACCGACACGTTGTAGCTCAGATTCCAAGATTGAAACATCCAAAAGGTAACGAAATTCGGCTGCAGCTTGGCGAGCTGCTCTAAGGTGGCGGTCAGGTTGGTCCAGTCTTCGGTCTTTTTGTAGTAGTTCGCTTTCTCCCACAGCAGGTTCACCGCCACGCCGCGCAAGCCAAGCGTGGCGAGCTTGATCGTCTCGCTCGCCGGATCGATTTCGCCAATATCCCCCTGCCCCAAATCGTATTGCTCTCGCATCTGCGCGAGTTGCCCACCCCGATCGGTCACGGTCGCGGGCGAGCTGAGAAGCGACAACGGAAATAGCAGCGCGGCAATCGCAACGCCGTAGGCAATTTTGCGGTAGTACGAAGTGCGCTCGTTCATTTCGCGACCTCACGAGTGCGGAGAAAAAAGTAGCCGATGATCGACAATCCCACCAAGTAGGCCAGGCAGACCGTTAACTGTTGACCGATGGCATTGGCGGGAATCTCAAAGCCGTTGGCGACGTAATTGACGGTGCTCAACGACCGGAAGTCGGGCAGCACCGCGGCAATCGACTGCATTGCGCCCTTAAAGACTCGATCGAGCGCCTCCATTAATTGTACGGCCGGCGACGGCTCGAAACGCGTCGTTAAGTTGCGCTGCGTCACCAGTCGCACGAGCGATTCGACGGGCCCCCCGCCGACCTGCGTCCCTTCCGCGACTTTCACAAAGAAGTCGCGGAAGAAACCCAGCGTGATAAACGATACGGTGAACATCATCGCGATTGGTCCGCTAAGAAACGTGCTGGCTGTGACGCCAATCGTAATCACCAGCACCATCTGCACCCAAATGCTGATATAGGTCTTGATGAAATTCCACAACGGCGACGCATCGGGTAGCGGGATGTAACAGTCGGCTTGAGCGAAACCGTAATACTGGGCCGAGTCAAGACACTGAACGATGACCTCGACCCTGCCGTCTTTCGTAACTAAATCCTCGAGCAGGTCGATCGGCTGGTTGTCTGCGGGGTTGTATTGCTGCCGTTCGAAGCGGTGCTCATCGATCGAGACATCCTTGGCCAGGAAGGTCTGAACGGTGCTCTTGACCTTCGTATCGGGATTACGCAACTGAATGCTGCCGAGAATGCCGCGTTCGATTTCGCCTTTGTAGGTACGGAAGACCCGCACGATAAGTTCCACCGGTAGATACTGCGTTTCGTCTTCCGGGTTGATCTTAAGGATGCTCTCGTCGATTCCATCAAAGGTCCAAGTAGCGGCCGCGGCGGACCCTCCGTCGATAAAGCTGCGGTAAGTCCATTCGTTTCCCACATTCACGCCGTGGGCCACCGGTGAGCCTTGACGATCAAGAAATGAAAGTTTTCCCCGCAAGGGGACGCGAGCGCGCAGAAAATCTTGGGGGCTGGCAAATGCATATCGATCGCCCTGCTGCTCGACATCGTGCGAGTGGCCATACTCAGAAAAAGCGATTCCTCGTCCGTCGGCCTCTACTTCAAACTCATGAAAATGGTCGGCCTCGATCATGGTCCTCCCACGGCGACCGATGACCTCGCCCGATTCGTCGGGTATGTTTTCAACACTTCTCAGGTCTACGGCGTGCGTGTGGTCTAGCGATCGCACGACAAAGATGTAACTGCATACGCCCATAATGGCGAGCATCGCCGTGCCGACAAACGTGAAGCCAAGGATGCGACCCAGAACGATGTCGCCCGCCCGCACCGGTTTGGTCACAATTGTGTAGATGGTGCGGTTCTTAAAATCGGCAGGTAGACTGAAGGCGCTCAGCAAGAGCGCAATCAAAAGCGTCAGGTAGGTCGTCGCCGTGAGGACGAAGCTTAGATAAAGTCTCGCAGGCTCGGGGTTATCGGTCCGCAGGAACCAACCGGCAAAAAGCAAAATCAGCCCAAAGATCACGAGCGCCACGAGCACCCGGCGGCGCAGCGATTCTTTGACGGCGAGCCCCGCGAGAGCCATCACGCGGCGGGGAGAAATCTGCCATAGCTCTTTGAAACCATTGGTGACTACCCGATAGGTCAGGTCGCCGGCCTTGAGCGGTCCGTAACGGACCATAGCCACCAGAAACCCGACGACGAGCGCCAAAACGGCGAACACCAACACGGTTGCTCCGAACCGGAACAGCGCCGAATCCCAGCCCAAACCTGAGAGCCATTCGGAGTACGGTAGTAGCTCCTTTTCGAGGACCATGCGATTGAGATCAGAGGTCAGAGGTCGGAGGACAGTAAAACCAAGCTGCGTCGTCGATCAGCTTGTGCCGGCGGGTTCGCGAGAAGTGTCTTCGGCCACCACGCGGCGGCCGGGGCGGGCTTCGCTGTCTTGGACAATCGACAGGAACAATTCTTCAAGCGTCGTGGTGGGGTTCGACATCGAAAGCAACTGGCCGTGATGTCGATCGATCACTTGACGGATTTCATTCTGACAGTCGGTCGTCAAATTGCGGCCTTGAATCTGCGTTACGTCGGCCACTTTGAGCAACGCATCGACGCGGCCCAGTTCCTTCAATTCACCCTGGTGGAGAATCGCGATTCGATCGCACACGTCCTGCACGTCGGCCAGCAAGTGGCTACACATGACGATCGTCTTTCCCTGACTCTTCAAATCAAGGATCATGTCTTTCATTTCGCGGGTGCCGATCGGATCGAGGCCGCTCGTCGGCTCATCGAGCAACAACAGATCGGGGTCGTTAATCAGCGCCTGGGCGAGTCCGATCCGGCGCGTCATTCCTTTGGAGTACTCGCGAAGCTGCCGCTTACGGGCGCGGTCGAGCTTTACGAGGCTAATCAGACGGTCAATCCGTTCGCGCCGCACGCTGGCAGGAATGTCGAACAACCGGCCGTAGAAGTCGAGAGTTTCGTCCGCGTTGAGGAAGCGGTAGAGATACGATTCCTCCGGCAAGTAGCCGATCCGCTCCTTAACTCTTACATCCGTGGCGTCCTTGCCGAACACCAGGGCTTGGCCCTCGGTGGGGAATAGCAGGCCGAGCAGCAACTTAATCGTAGTGGTTTTTCCCGAGCCATTGGGACCGAGCAGTCCGAAGACCTCGCCCTTGTGAATTTCCAGGTCGAGGGCTTTCAGCGCGCGAACTTTTTGCCGGCCCCAAAAGTCGCGATAAACCTTGGACAAGGCGCGGGTTTCGATTACAGTTTCCACCGGCAGATTCTCGCAAACGCGTGGCTGGAAAATGGGTCTGAGGAAGGTTCGGCAAGGGCGAACGCCCCGAAGCGACAACGCCGTACCGATACGCAATACGCTCCGATCGGGGCCGGGGTTCGCGAAACCGCAAACTCCGCCGCCAGTTCGCCTGACTTCCGACCCAACCGGCGGCAATCTGCCACTATAAAACGGGCAGCGGAGGATGGCAAGGACGGGAGGCGAAGTGACTCGTCGGTCGACGTGGGAAATGTACCAACAACGGTCATGCCGTCCGGCGGCTTGCCAGCTAGAATTGACGCAAAGCGTTATCTGAATCCATGACAATGATTAACGCTGCCAAAACCTGCCGGTTCGCCATCTGCGTCAACAACGCCGAGTATCCGGCATCGCTGGAACTGCATCGAGTTTACCGTCTCATTCCCGATGCGGAGGCGGAACAAGACGGAGATTTGCGGCTCATTGATGAGAGCGGTGAGGACTATCTCTACCCATCTACGTACTTTGTGATGGTCGTCTTGCCTCCCGAAACTAATCGAGTGCTTGCCGAGTCGTTTGTAGTGGATGCCCAGTTACGCAAACCGTAGCAGGGCGTACTTCTTCCGCCCGCTGCGCAGCACCACTACCGTTTCACTGGCCAGGTCCGCGGCGGTGAGTTGCCGCTCGGGATCATCGACGCGGCGGTTGTTTACATACGCCCCGCCCTGCTGCACCGTGCGGCGGGCTTCTCCCTTGCTTTTGGCGAGGCCGGATTCGACCAGGGCACCAACGATGTTCAGTCCTTCTCCAGTAAACCGCGAGCGGGGGAGTTCCACGCTCGGCACGTCGGCGAAGATTTCCGATAGCTGCGCGTCGTTGAGGTCGGCGATCTCGGCACCGAAGAGAATTTCTGTCGCACGCTTTGCGGCATCCAGTCCCGCGTCGCCATGCACGAGTTGCGTCAGCGCCTCAGCCAAGCGGCGTTGACTGGCTCGCTCTTGCGGCACATCCGTTCGCGCCCTATCAAGCGCTTCAATTTCCTCGCGCGGAAGTTCCGTGAGCATCCGCAGGCAGTTTCCCGCGTCGGCGTCATCGACGTTAATCCAGTACTGGTAGAACTGGTAGGGAGTAGTCCGTTCGGGTGCAAGCCACAGTGCTCCTTGCTCCGTTTTGCCCATCTTCGTGCCATCGGACTTCGTCAGCAGGGGGTTCGTAAAGCCATAGAGCTGCACGCCATCCATCCGCCGTGCGAGGTCGATGCCCGCTGTGATATTGCCCCACTGGTCGCTGCCGCCAATTTGCAGTTCGCAATTGAATTCGCGATGCAAATGCACAAAGTCATATGCCTGTAAGAGCATATAGCTGAACTCGGTGTAACTGATCCCCGCATCGTCGCGGCCCAGCCGGCTCTTCACCGAGTCTTTGGCCAGCATCACGTTCACCGGAAAGTTCTTTCCTACGTCGCGCAGAAACTCGAGATAGGAGAACTTGCCGATCCAATCGAGATTATTAACCAGCTCGGCGCCGCGATCGAAGTCCAAAAATCGCCGCATCTGCTCGCGGATCGAATCTACATTGCGCGCAAGCCCCTCTGCCGAAAGTAGATTCCGCTCCTGGCTCTTGCCGCTGGGGTCGCCAATCATACCAGTCGCCCCACCCACCACCGCGATCGGTTGATGCCCGGCATTCTGAAACCGCCGCAACATGAGCAGCGGCAGTAAATTCCCCACGTGCAAGCTATCGGCCGTGGGATCAAATCCGGCGTAAACCACGCGCGGCTGCGCATCGAGCCAAGTGCTTAGCCCGGAATCGTCAGTCGTTTGGTGAACCAGCCCACGCCAGCGGAGATCGTCAAGAAAAGGCATTTTGGATTGCGGATTGCGGATTGCGGATTGCGGATTAGTCAGATCGGCTTACTATCATAAATCCGAAATTCGAAATCCGAAATCCACAACTCCTCCTCACCGCCACAGATCATCCCCTGCAAACGGATGCACAAACCCTTCGGGCTTGGGTTTCGGCAAGACTTTAAGAATCTGCTCGGCGAGGCGCAAGTCTTCCTTGGTGGTGATCTTTACGTTGAGCGGCGAGCCTTGGACGATCGTGACTGGCTTGCCGAGTTGCTCGACGAGTTGGGCGTCGTCGGTCACGGGGCCTTTGCGTTTGGCGTAAGCTTCGATCAAAAGCTCGCGGCGGAAGACCTGCGGGGTTTGCGCGACCCACAGGCTGGTGCGATCGACCGTCTCGGCAATCGTCGAGGCCTTGCCGGCCCGCTTAAGGGATTCGGTGATTGGCGTTGCAAGAATCGCTGCCCCGTTCTTCTCTGCGGCGGAAAAAACTTGGTCGATCCACTTCTCTGCCACGCAAGGCCGCGCCGCGTCATGCACGGCGACAAAGTCGGCCTGCTCTTTCACCTTGGCGAGGCCGTTGGCCACCGAATCGATCCGTTCCTTGCCGCCGACGCACACCTCTAGACCAAGGATCATGGCGTTCGCTGCAAAGCGGCGATCGAACTCTTCGCGGTCCTCCTGGGCGATAATCACAATCACCTGACACACATCGGGGCGATTTACAAACCGCTCGGCCGAGTGAAGCCACACGGCGCGACCATCGAGCGGGGCAAACGGCTTTTTGTAATAGCCATCCTTAAAGCGAGTGCTGCCCCCGGCGGCGGCGATTAAGATGGCAAATTTCGACATAGCTAAACTCCTGCCGAGTTTTCGTTGTGCCTGTTGTGCCGTTTTGGTTCCACCCCTTCCCTGTAGCGTACTCTCTCACACGCATGCTGCAATCGGTGCTGGCGTGGGGAGAACCGCGAAAACTTGCCTAACCGGCAGTTCCACTTGGGGTTGGCGTTGGCTTGGGACGATACCAGACAGAGCGTTGTCGCGCGCTCGGGTCGCGGATCAGCCCCGTCTGGAATTACCGCCATGCGTTTTGCCTCTCAGCTAACCATTGCTTCCTGCTTTGCCTGGTCATCGCTGTTTGCCGTCATGGGGCGCGGGGCCGAAATGGCCACCATGCACCCCGCGCGGCTACTGACGCTGGTGGATTCGACCGGCCGCCCGCCGGTGGTGACGGCAGTGGCGATTTCCGCCGACGGCGCGACGATTGCCGCCGCGGGGGACGACCATCGCCTTCGGATTTGGAAGCTCGCGGAAAACGAGCAGCCGAGAGAAATAGAAACCCATAGCGACTGGGTGCGCGGACTCGCCATCTCGCCCGATGGCCAGCAGATTGCTTCGGTCGGCAACGACAAAGTGCTGCAAGCCTGGAACCTGGCGACGGGAACCGAAACCTTCAGGACCATCGGCGAAGGGCCGCTGTGTGCAGTTTCGTGGCATCCCAATGGCCAGCAGATTTCTACCGTCGGATTTGGAACTTCCCTGGCTGTTTATAACCTGTCGGGTGGCACCCAAATCCAAACACTCGAGTGTCCGTGCCAAGACATGCGGTGCATCGCTTTCGCGTCCAACGGAAACGTGATGGCCGGCGCGGGCCGCAACGGCAAATTGCGATTGTGGGAAGCCAGCACCGGTAATGAAATCCGCGACATCGAGGCCGACAAGCTGCGAATTCGCGTCGTCGCGTTTTCGCCGAGCAACGAGCGGGTGGCGACCGCCGGCGAAGGGGAACAGATTCGCATTTGGGACGTAGCCAGCGGCGCAGAAATCGCCAGCCTGCCGGCCCGCCCCGCCAAGATCTATTCGCTGGTCTTTATCAACGACGATCAACTTGCCACGGGCGGCAGCGATAATTCGATTCGTCTATGGAACCTATCTAGCAAAGTGGCCACCGACCTGCTCGTGGGCCATACCGGAACGGTGGCCACTCTGGCCTGCGACGCGGCGGGCGAGACGCTCGTCTCGGGTGGATACGACACCACCGTCCGACTCTGGACGCTCCGCGGCGAACAAAGTGCGTCGGCGACGACGTCAAGCGGTACAACGATTCGGTAGCAGCCAATCCGTCGCACCACGTGCGACACGGAAAAAACCATGTCGCACGTGGTGCGGCGGCTAATGGAACAGGTTTTCAAGGAGGAAGCCCGTGGGTCTCATTCGCTCTCTCGCCACGTGGTATCGGGGCGGCGCTCGCCGCACAACGAAACAACACCGCGGTTCGGCGCGGCCCAGGGCCCAGCACTGCCGTGGCTTTGAGCAGATGGAGCCGCGACAGCTTCTGGCAGCGGCAGGCCTCGTTGCGCCCGAGGTGCTGCTCGGTGCGGTGTATTTCGAGGAAGCAACTGGCGACGACAGCGCGGGCGACGTGATTCAAGTCTCGTTCGTTGGCGGCGCGCCGGGCACCACACTCGACCGCCTCGTTATCGACGGCGACAAAGACGAAAATGGCCTGAGCGTCGGCGACGTCTTCTTCGACACGGAGGATGGCGGACTCGGCGCGTTTGCGTCCGTCGGCCTATCTGTAATCTCGCACGATGGCTTCGACGTCACCTTTGAAGTCATCGACGGCACGTCGCAGATTGTGTTTCTACTGGAGGGTTTCGACGCGGGCGAAAAGCTTGTCTTTTCGGTGGATGCCGACGAAGTGCAGTTCATTGAAGCGGGGGGTGTTTCCGCCACAGGCGAATTGCTCGACGCCTCAAAGATCGACACGAATTCGGTTGTCGAAGGCGCGGAGTTCCAACGGAGCCGAGTGACCGGCGAGTTTACTGCCGAGGGCTACGTCGATTTGTCGATGACCGGCACGTTCTGGGACGCGTTTGACACCAATATGCAAACGGCGGAGTCCGCGACTGGCCTCGATCTGCTGCTGCCGCCCGACCGCTACGAGCCAAATCACGACTACACCGACCGAACGGCCGGTGCCGTGGTACACAAGCCGCAGGTGCCCTTGGCGACGCTGGCGGGCTGGGTTTATCACGACCGCTCCGACGATGGCCAGTTCGATCGCGACAATAACGAAGTAGGCATCGGCGGTGTGACCTTGGAATTGCTCGATGCCAACGGCAATGCGACCGGCACTACGACCGTGACCTCCACCGAGGTAGGCAAAGTCGGCTATTATGAGTTCCGCAACCTCATGGCGGGCACTTATGGCGTGCGCGAAGTGCAGCCCGATGGCTGGCTCGATGGCAAAGACACCCCTGGCACGCATGGCGGCCAGGCCGCGAGCGAAACGGCCGGACGCGTCGACCGCATCACCGGCGCGGTGCTCGCCTTCGGCGACAATGGCGTGGAATACAACTTTGGCGAATTGCTCGTCGGGTCGATCGCCGGCCGCGTGGGGGCCTCACTTACGCCCGATTGCAATTTCGATAATCCAGACATTCCGCTCGAAGGTGTGCAAATCGACCTGCTCGATGGGCGGGGCAACTTCATTCGCTCGACGACGACCGACAGCACGGGCCGATACCGGTTCGACAATCTGCGGCCAGGCGAATATCAGGTCTTCGAGCATCAGCCACAGGGCTACTACGACGGCGGCGACCGCATCGGCACTTCCGGTGGTGACAAGCTGGCCAACGATCACGTCGGCGAGATTCTGCTCGGCTCGGGTGTGAAGGCCACGCAATACGACTTCTGCGAAAAAGTCGGCGCAGATATTTCGGGCTACGTCTATCACGACCGCTCGAACGATGGCATCTACAATCGGCCCGGCGAAGAACCCATTGCCGGCGTTGTTCTCAAACTCCTCGACGCCAATGGCAACGACACGGGTCGGCAGGCGACGACCAACGACCTCGGCTACTATGAATTCACCAATCTAGACGCCGGAACCTACGCGGTGATGGAAGTCCACCCCGCCGCATGGCTCGATGGGCTCGATACGCCCGGCACGCTTGGCGGCATCGCCGATGCCTCGCCATCGGGCGACATGATCCGCCAGATCACCGTTAACTACGGCGATGACGGCGTGGAATACAACTTCGGCGAGCTATTGCCCGGCTCCATCGGTGGCCGCGTCGGCGCGTCGCGCACGGCCGATTGCAATTTCGACAACCCCGACATTCCGCTGGGCGGCGTGAAAATCGACTTGCGTGACGGGCAAGGCAATTTCATCAAATCGACCACGACCAACGACCAGGGTTTTTACCGCTTCGATAACCTGCGGCCCGGTGAGTATCAAATCTTCGAGCACCAGCCGGACGAATACTACGACGGCGGCGATCGCATCGGCACGTCCGGGGGCGACAAGCTGGCCAACGACCACATCGGCGAAATTCACCTCGGCTCGGGTGTAGACGCCACGCAGTACGACTTCTGCGAAAAGGTGGGGGCGAACATCTCGGGCTACGTCTATCACGACCGGTCGGACGATGGGCAATTCGATCGGCCGGGCGAGGAACCGATCGCTAACGTAATGCTCAAGTTGCTCGATGCCGACGGCAACGACACCGGCAAGCGAGCGGTGACCGATGCCCAAGGCTATTACCAGTTCACGAACCTGGCGCCCGGCAAGTACGCCGTAATGGAAATCCACCCCGACGGCTGGCTCGACGGCAAAGATACGGCGGGCAATTTGGGAGGCATGGTCGATCCTTCAACCGGCAGCGACATGATCAGCATGATCATGATCGACTTCGGCGTGCATGGCGAGGATTATAATTTCGGCGAGCTGAAGCCGGGCAGCATCAGCGGCAAGGTAAAGGTTTCGGCCGAGGCGGATTGCGAGAACGACCCGAATGCGTTTCCGCTCTCGGGCGTGACGATTCAGTTGCTCGACGCGGATGGGAACGTGATCGACGACACGCAGACCGATTCGTTGGGCATGTACCGGTTCGACAATTTGCGGCCGGGCAACTACGAAGTGCGCGAGATTCAACCGGTCGCGTACTTCGACGGGATGGACCATCTCGGCAGTGGCAGCGGATCGTTCCTGGGGAATGACCATTTTGGCGACATTCACATCGGCTCTGAACAGCATCTGATCGAGTATGACTTTTGCGAAGTGCCGCCGGCGGTGCTGTCGGGATTTGTGTTCATCGACGGCGCGCCGATTGTTCAGATCGGCACGCCCACGCCGGCGGAAATTGCGGCAATTCGTGATGGCCAGCTTACGGCCGATGACACGCGGCTCGCGGGCATCATCATGGAGCTGCGCGATGGGTTTTCGGGCGACCCGATCATGGCCGAACAGGCGTTGCCCGGCAACTATGGCTCTGGACCGATTCGCGTAGTGACGGACGCTCACGGCTTTTATGAGTTCAAGGGGCTGGCGGGCGGCACTTATGCGGTGGTGCAGATTCACCCCAATGGGTTGATCGACCACATCGAAACGCCGGGCAGTAAGGGCGGATACCCTGTCAACGCGGTGATCGGTTCGCCCGACCCGCGGATGGTCCACACGGAAATCGGGGTTCCCTCGCCCGCCGATACGGTCGAACAGTTCCGCTTGGAGTTTGGCGAAGACGCCATCGTGCGGATTCCGCTGCGTGCGGGGCAGAGTTCGGTGCTGAATAACTTCAGCGAAGTGGTAGTGCGGCCGCTGTTCATTCCGGAGGAGCCACCCGTGGAAACTCCGCCACCGCCGGTGTTGCGTCCAGCAGTCGTATTCACGCCGATCCGGCCGCTGTTCCCCCAGCTTCCGCCGATCAAAACGCCGAATAAGCTTTATCGCTCAGGCGCCGTCGGTTACACGTGGCATCTAAGCATCATTGACGCCGGGCAACCGCGAACCACTCCCGCGAATCAACCGGCAATGTTGCTTGCCGCGAGCCAACTCAATTCGGCTCAGTGGCAACAGCAGCAGATGGACCAGGCGGAGTGGACCATCGCCAATCGCAACGGCCAACAGATCGAGTTCGAGAGCTTCACGTTTGGAAATCCTGAGGCGATTCCCGTTACTGGCGACTGGGACGGCGACGGTGTTACCGAACTCGGCGTTTTCCTGAACGGCTATTGGTATCTCGACCTGAACGGCAACGGCCAATGGGACGCCGAAGACTTGTGGGCGCACCTCGGTAGCAACGCCGATCTGCCCGTCACGGGCGATTGGAACGACGACGGCAAGACCGACATCGGTATCTACGGACCCGCATGGCCGCGCGATCCCCATGCGATTCATCGCGAGCCGGGCTTGCCCGACGCCGACAACTATCCGACGCGCATCGCCGGCAAGATGAAGAACATGCCGCCGACCGCGGACGAAGCGACCAGCGGCGCCCGCGTGCTGCGGCGGCATCTGCGCGGCGACAACCGGGCCGACGTCATCGACCACGTGTTCCACTACGGCACGCCCGGCGACGTGCCGGTTGCCGGCGACTGGAACGGCGACGGCATCCGCAACATCGGCGTGTTCCGCGGCGGCGCTTGGCATCTCGACATGGACGGCGACGGCCGCTTCACCGAACGCGATCTGGTGTTTCAATTCGGCCAAGGCGGCGACCGGCCCGTGGTCGGCGACTGGAACGGCGACGGCATCGACGACCTTGCCCTCTTCCGCAGTGGCCAATGGGTGCTCGATACGAACGGCAACCGCGAGCTTGACGCGCTCGACCAGGCGTTTGAAATGGGCGGCGCGAACGACATGCCCGTCGCAGGCGATTGGAACGGCGACGGAAGCGACGACCCGGCGGTGTACTCGGGGCAGAGCGGTCCCGCGCTGCGGGTGTCGAAGGCGGGGTAGTTCGACGCCTTCTTGGCAAAGTGAGTTTGTGCCACGCGCCGACGGCTTTTTGCGAATCTCTCGGGGAATTCGCGTTTGTGCCACCGTGCGCGCGCTGGCACAAACTTGTGGCGGAGTGAAAAAGCTTCTTCGATTTGCGCAGCGCTAGAGCGTTTTTTTGTTTTGTGATGTTGCGGGTGCCGCACTACCGCCGAAGAGCGCGCCCGCGACGCGCGGATTCGCGAATCGGCCATGAAAGACTTCCCGCCGAAGTCCGGCGCAGGCCGCAAGCCAGCGCCGACGGGCATCGCGGCCCGAGTCCGGCAGCCGCGGGAATCGCAAGGGCTTACCTGGTACGCCCTGGCCAAACGGTCGGCGATTCCCAATCAAGCCACGATCCGCGACATTGAGCAGGGCAAAGACGCCAAGCTCTCCAACCTCCAAGCCGTCGCCGCGGCGCTGGGGGCTTGAACTGGAATTGGTGGGAGCGGGCGCGTAGCGACGGAATCTCGGCGGTTGGGGAACCAGCTTTGCCACCGGTTTATCGCAAATGGGCGGGTTTGGCGGAGAATTGTAAGCTTTATCAGCTCTGTTTTTAGAGGCAAAGCTGGCCAAGCTGCCGGAGGCTGGCTGGAGAGGAACGCGGCCCCTGCTTGCGCGGCGGGCTCCCTTTCACCTCGTTGTAATCTCAGCGTGGCCACTTGTGCGCGAACAATGACCCAGGTATTTGGCAGGTTTGCCACGGCGACACTGTTTGGGGGATGGCAATGGGGTCGCAGAGGTGGCTGTGGATTCGTGCGTTTGCGCAGGGTGGGACAGGGACGATTTGGCTCGCGTGACTGTCCCCACTGGCACAGACTAAGCTGTAAACGGTTAGGTTAAATCGATATAGGAGTTCCGAGCATGCCCAGCACAGAAGCTCGTAAAGCCTTCGACAACAACTGTGAAGACATAAAGCGTCTTATGGAAATCCATACTGACTACGGTGGGACCGGCGCAGGCTATAGGCATCAGCTTGAAGTCCTCAACAAATCCGCGATCGTACTGCTCTGTGCGATTTGGGAGGCCTATTGCGAAGATTTGGCTGCTGAGGCAGTTGAGCATATCGTTTCACACGCCAAAGCCGACGGTCTGTCAAAGAGCATCAAGAAGATCGTTGCAGCAGAACTCGAAAAGGATCCAAACGAGATAGCTGTTTGGGATTTGGCTGGCGACGGATGGAAAACAGTAATGCGCGAACGACTGGCCAAGCTGCAGAAGGATAGAAACCGACGCCTGAACACGCCGAAAGCGATTGAGATTCAAGAGTTGTTTAAACAGGCACTCGGAATCGACGACATCACAGCCAAATGGTACTGGGCCGGTATGAGTGTACAAAACGCGAGAAATAAACTCAACAAGTTTGTGGAACTTCGTGGCGATATTGCTCATCGCGGAAAGCCGAACACGACATGTTCGAAAGATAAAGTAACAGACTTTCTCAATCATGTCACACGTCTGGTGGGCAAAACTGGTGGAGGTGTGAACACGTGCGTGAAGTCAATTACAAAGAAATCCCTCTGGTAGATTGAATTGGCCGGCTATAGGCATCATTCTCCGCAATCTTGCACAGTCGATCGCGAACTCATTTTCGCCCGCAGCCGTCGTCTTCCTGAGGTGAAACGGCAATCGCATTTTTATTGCCGGCTTCCCTCATAACAGAGTCGGCACCACTTAAGCGCGAAGTCTCGGCCAACAAGCAGCCATATTTGACGCGCTACCGATTCACACTCTCGCCGGGTAGTGTGAAATCGGGTATAATTCGGCTTTCCCCATCTCTGCAATTCGGAGGGTTAGCGATGGCCACGGCTAGTGCGTTGTCCACCGATCGGATCGCGAACTACTTCACCGGTTACCTTTGCGAGCGTTACGGTAATCGGCGCCACGTCCGGCAGGTAGCGACGTGGATCGGGTTTCTTCTCAAAGCGATCGAGCGGGTCGCTGAGGAAGGGTTCGAGATCAGCCACACCCGGCAGATCAAATTCCGATACGCCGGCCACCAGTTCAAAGCACGGTACAGTCATCAGGTGGGTAGTCGCGGCGGCATCGAAATTGTCGAGTACTTCTCTCTCCACGGGTCACCGGAAGGCGCTGTTGCCGTCGAAGTCACGAGCCTCGACGAGGCGGAAGAGGTTTATCGGAAATTTGAACAGCGGCTGGACGACTTCCTTGGATAATCAAATTCCTGCCGTCGCGCCAATTTCCGACGCCATCGTACACGCGGTGGCCCGTCTCGTGGACGATGCTCAATCGGGTACTAGAGAACCCAGCCATTACCTGATTGAGCAGCAAATTACTCGGGCGAAGCTTACGCCTGGGGATCCGAAATCCCACGGCCATACAGTCGGGAAAGCGAAGCGGGTTCGCGCTGTTTTGAACTGGGCGCTCGACAACTGCCCAGAGTCCGGCGGCGTTTTCGTCGGCGGTCTTATTTCGCTGATTCGCGGTTGCGGCGGTTTCCGTGATGAGTCCCCAAACTATGTCGGGCGCGATGTCATCATTGATGTCACAGAGGTGTTCAAGTCCGAAGGTTACCAGCTACTGCCGAGCGGTGAGGTCTGCTCTTCCTTGCTCGATAACTTGGACGGCGCGGAACTTTCCGATGCGCTTCAAGCGTATGTCAGGCGGGCGAAGCGCGGTGCCTCGGACGCTGCGCTCGTCACCGGAACCGGAAAAGACCTGCTGGAGGCTACGGCGGCTCATATTTTACGCGAGCGCTGGGGCGCTTATCCAGAACGAGACAACTTCCCAACGCTTCTCGGGCAGGCATTCGTTGCTCTCGGGCTGGCGACACCGGCGCAGCCGGAGAAACCGGGCGAGCGCCCGCAAGATAGACTCGATCGCGCCCTGTATCAAGCCGGGCTCGCGGTCAACAATTTGCGGAACAAAGAAGGCACAGGGCACGGCCGACCGTGGCTTCCTTCCGTCAGCGAGCCGGAAAGCAAAGTCGCCATTGAGGTCATGGGCATCATAGCGGAGCGACTTCTCATCCGCCACGCGACTATGACCTGAAGGCGTCAAACTTGACGTAATGATCCTTTGGTGGGGACCATTGAGAACAGGCATTCATTTGGTTGGTGGTCCGAAGTAGGCCAGACTGCCGCCGGGCGCCACTACGGACGTCGCCCAGCGGTGCGGAGCGGCTATCAGCACACCTGCTGAACAAGTCCGCAGCGGCATCGTACGTGCAACACGGACTCGACCAAATCAATCTTGCCATCATGAAGCAGTCGATTCGTCACTTCCAGGTTGCGTAGGTTAGACTCTGCCTGACGATTCGGTGGGCGTCAAACACGCGTCGGGGAATTTGTCAGGCAGAGCCTGACCTACGGTGCTAACCCGACACTGATTTCGGCCTCGGCAATATTCGCTTTGAGGCGTCGCGTGCCACTCGGCCGACCAATGGTGGGGGCGAGTACCCGGGGTACACCGATTGCGCGGCGAACCCCGGGCTAAGGGCTTTAACGCCTTCGGCGTAGAAAGTTGGGTGTCTGTCTGGATTCATTCCAACCCATCATTCGGTCCCCGTTTCTACTTCGCCGCCGTCGCGCGTGGCGAGGGCGCGCCAAGTCCGTAGGTCAATTCCGTCAGCAACAAAGCGGACGGAGGCATCGCACATCGCCGCGTTGACTCCGCCGGCGTGTCGGCTGCGAGCGGCCGCCCAAACTTGGCCACTCACGCGATGCATTTCGCAAAACAGGGGGTCACTTGCCGGAATGTTGAGAAAGTCGCAGATCGCAATGCGGTCGTGTCTGGGCAGCAATTCGTTCGTTTCCGGGTCGACCCCAACGCCCTGGGCGTTGGGCTCCCATTTGGCGCTAAAATTCGACGAACCCATTGATTGCAGCACCCACCCTCCGCGGGCGTCGATTCTGGAGTCGACGCCGACCACTTCGCTGATCATGAGCGTGTTGGACGAACCATCCGTGATTTGTGCAAACTTAGTCCCTTGTCCCAGCCCCATCTTCCATTTGCCGTGGGATTTGGGTGCGAAGGTCTTATCCTGCCATCCGTCGACCATCACAATGCCAAATGCTCCGCGCTTCGCTTCGATCTCAGGGGGCACGGGGAGGGCCGGGTTAAAATCGAGATAATGGCCTGAGCCCCAGCAGGCAACATAGTTGCCCTTGGAGGTATAGTCATCGTGATCGAACGAGTCGATGCGATTCCCGGGAGACATCGGGTCTGCGCTCGGACAGATAAAGGCCTGAGGAGTGAAGCGGCTCACATTTCGGGGATCCTCATCTCCATTAGGGGCCGCATGTTCCAGATCGTCGGCGACATTGGAACACACCTCCATGGCGTCGCGAACATAGTCTGCCAGCGTCGGCTCTTCAAGCTCCGCAAGAATGTTCAACGTCCATACCGGCCCTTGGCATTGATCGCCCCCCCCTTGACGCCAAGTTAGCCTGTTGCAATGAGGCACTCCCGGCGGCAAACTTTTGTGCGTGGCGTGATGATTGTGGAGCGCAAGTGCAATTTGCTTGATCTTGTTCGCACACTCTGTCCGCTGTGCCGCAGCGCGCGCCGATTGGACCGCCGGGAGCAACAGCGCGACCAAGATGCCGATGATCGCAATCACCACCAGCAATTCGACCAGCGTGAAACCGAGGGCAATCACGCGATGGGCTCGACGTTGCGTTTGCATGTGTATCATCCCTTACGAATAGAAAAGGAAAAGGGAATTCGGGTAAGTTTTTACGGGCTTGCGGCAGAACTCTCCGGCAGCGCGAAACCGCTCACCTTCCATTGGTCCCCTGTCTTTGCGAGCTTCCACTGGACGGGACCGAGGATCTCCCCGGTTTCGAGCACTTCGTAGACCACTTCGGCCGTCGCCGATGAGCCTGTGTCGTCGACCCGGGCGCGCTCTAACTTCGTCATCATGCCGCGCAGCTTGGCACGTGTCGCTTTGTCGGGTACTGCCCCGTTTACAAAGAGAGCTTCGAACGTTTTCGGATTGGCATGGTATTCCGCCACGTGGCCAATAAGTGTGCGAATATGATGATCATCGCTTGGAGCGGCCGGCCTGCCCGCCTCGCCGCATCCGCAAAGTATGCCGACTGCCAGAAGTCCAACTAGACGCATAGAGGTGCTCGCAGACATTCTCACGGACCTTTCCCAGTTGACGACGGCGCCAATTGCGTTGGCACGCGGCGGCGGCGCGCCCTCGGCGCCATCATATATCAAGACGGCACGAATTGAAATGCATTTTCAAAAAATCCGCGGCTCGCGTCTGCAACTGGTCCGTCTTGGGCAGGCTTCTTGGGCGGGCAGCTTTCAGCGAAGCGAAACGGCCTCTTTCGCGATGGGCTGGCATTCTCAGCGGACGTTGCCGCAGGGGGCAGACGCCCTCTCGGCCGTTTCGCGGTTTCGCCTCCAACGGGGCGTACTTGCTGCGATTTCCGGCGACTGCCAACTCCTTCGGTCGCATCGACCGAAACGCCAGTCGCGTAGGTCAGGCTTTAGCCTGACAGAAGCGACGCGCATGTCAGCCTGGAAAGCCTGATCCACGACTACAACCATGATCATTCGCCGCTGCTGGTTCGCCGGCGTCGACCTCGGCTTCCGCGGCGGCGGCGAGGCTGATTGATTCGGCGGAGGTGGGCGTCTGTTCCGCGGTGCGCACGCGGCCGGCAAGCCATAAGCTCGCCAAGGTTGCAATGGCGGCGATCCAGCCTACCGTGCCGAAGTGTTCCAGCGGCGCGGTGGGGGCGGGTTGGGTGACGATGATGCCGCCGAGGTACGCTCCCAATCCGGCGGCGACGTGCTGCACGGAGGAGTTGGCGCTGAGGAAGGCGGCGCGGAGATGCGGGTGTCGAAGGCGGGATAACGGCCCGTTTTCTCGGCGTTTTTTAAGTTTGTGCCAAGTTTGTGCCACGCGCGCACGTCAAGTTGGCACAAAGTGATTATTTCTACGTTTTGCGCAGTGAGGCGGTAGGTCAGGCTCTGCCTGACAATTTGAGCCGTTCGGAGGAAGTGCCTTCTTCCAATCGTCAGGCGATGCCTGACCTATTTGCTACGGGCTCGTCCGTTCAATCAAAACCCACCTTGACAAACATAGCCGCAAGGCTATATTATTGAGATGTGGGAGGTCGAGTACACGGATGAGTTTGGCGCGTGGTGGAAGATGCTAACCGAGAACGAGCAGGACTCGGTGCGGTTCAGTGTCGAGCTATTGATTACTCACGGACCCAGCCTTGGCCGCCCCCATGTCGATACGGTGAACGGTTCCAAGCATCCAAACATGAAAGAACTTCGAACGCAGCATCGAGGCAAGCCGATCAGAACTTTTTTCGCCTTTGATCCACTTCGCACGGCAATTCTACTGATCGGCGGCGAGAAGACGGGGAAGAAGCGGTTTTATGACGAGCTGATTCCCTTGGCCGATCGGCTCTTCGACGAACATCTTCAACAATTGACCGATGAAGGATTGGTATGATGGCCGGACGACACAGCTTCGCTAAACTCATCGATAAAATGCCTCCCGCGCGTCGGGCCAAATCGGATGCCCGCGTGAAGGAACTGATGGCCGAAATGCTGTTGTCCGAACTGCGCAAATACTCGGGTATGACGCAACAGGAAGTCGCCGATATCCTGGGAATCACGCAGCCTAGCTTGTCAAAAATGGAAAGCCAAGAGGATATGCAAATCAATACCCTCAGCCGACTCGTCACCTCGCTCGGTGGCAAGCTGGAGCTGATCGCCCGCATGCCAGGCGGAGAGATTCGGCTGAAACAATTTGCAGGAGAGTGACGCGTTATCGAATCCGCGGCAATCGGCGCTGGCTGCCGGCTGGCTCGTCTAGCAGGGCTAATTAATCACTGCCATCTGAAAGTAGCAATCGAAGGATACCTCAAGAATGGATGGTTCTGTCGGCGGGTGCCCTCCTTCCAATCGTCAGTCACCAGCCGGACCGATTCGACTCAGGAAGTTTAGCGCGCTCGTATCTTTCTCGCCCGCGCCTGTTTGCCAGCCCGTTTCAGGGCCGCCTTCATCCGTTTTTGGTCGCCGTCGTCTTTAGCGGTCTGCCACTTACTGAGTAAGCTGAGCGCTTCCTTGTGCGTGGCCCGAATTACTGGACCGCCGACCATGGCCAAAAGAACCGGCGGCTTGCGTTTGCGCATCCGACGCTCAGCTTCTTCCAGGGAGATGACCGTGGCGAACCGAGGATCATATGGCAATCCCAGATCGCCGCGATATTCCAAGACGACGGGTCGTCCCGCCATGATCGCGAAAATAATCGCGGCGTGCATAATGATCCTCCAATCGAACGCTGGACGCTGTCGAAACTTGTTGGATTTCGATTAACGGTTTCTGGAGTTTTTTTGGCGCTAGCGCGCAGTCAATCGTCCCGTTAGATCATGGCACTGATCCGCTTTTTGAGCGTTGGTTCAAGTTGCTTGCTGTAGCAGGAACCTCGCCGGTCCGTCAATTCGAGGAACTTCTGGTTAAGCTGTTGGCTAGTTCCTCGATCAAAAGCCTGAAATACCCGCGCCCGTTTGGCCTTTTCTTCCGGACCGAAAAAGTCAATGGCAATCCGGAACATGACGAACACCAATGCAGACAGTTCCAACTGAAACTTCTCATGTTTTTGCGGATTGCCTACTGTTTCACCGCTCAGTTCTGCCAAAGCATTCTCAGCTTCTTCGATCCAGTGAGGGACGGCATAGCCAAGAGTTTCCAGACACAACTCTGCGATGGCCAATCCCGTGCCTTCGCATACTGCATTCGTGTTGAAGACACTGCTTCCGATTTGGCGCCCGCACGAGTTACGCACGTCAACGCGCGGTACATTTTCGATACGCGCGGCTGTTTGCTTAAGCCAATTCAACGCCACAGTTTCAATACTATCTTGTCCTGCATCCTGAATAGCGTTCATGCGATTCCTCGACTATTGAAATTCTTTAGCGTCTGCCACCAACCGGGACAGTATTAACACTGCCCGGCGGAGCGAGTGGTAGGCCGGTGAGAGAGACTTTTGCACGGGGCGGACCGATTGATCAGATGAGCGCGGTCGCACCGGTGTAGACGTTGCGAAAGGGCAACGGCGATGGCGGTATCGAGTCCAGTAGGTCAGGCTGTGCCTGACAATTCACGGTCGGAGCGAATCATTGTCAGGCACAGCCTGACCTACGCGCTGGTTAATCGCTCGCTGTCAGGCACAGCCTGATCTACTGGCCGGTGGTGGCGCGGATGTCGTCGAAATGGAACGACTTGGGTGGAGGGGCGGTGAAGCATCCCCACTGGCGATCATACACCCCGCGATGGACGTACTTGTGAAATGAGGAATGGGGCCACTCGTGAGGGCAGGCAACGTAGCCATGCTTCACGGGTTCCAATGAATGTAATCGAAGTGCCGCTCGAAATCATCGACGTCTTCGAGTGTGTGCTCCCAGTATCTGGGTTGCCAGATTCCGCGACGGCGCTCGCGTTGGCGGCTTGGGGAAACGACGCGATCGCGCCCGATTCCGGCGAGCCATCGTTTAGTAAACGGTGATGTCAAACTTCAAATGCGACAACTTTGAGGCTGAGTCGCGGGCTGATTTTCGAAGCTGCTAGCAGTTCGGCTCTAGAATTTTCGGGGAATCGTGAACAAACGTCGAAAACCCCTTCAAATCCAGGGCGTTTGGCTTGTTGCATTTGAAGTTTGAACTCACCAAACTCTTTCTTGATCCATCCCCAGCGTTTGGGATACGCGGCGTCGCTGGTCGGCAGGGTCCATATCGCGTGCAAATGGTCGGGCAATAGCACGATCGCATTGACCGTTACCGGCCACCGTTCGAGGCAGTCGCGCATCACTTTGCCGAGCAGCGCCACGGCTCGCACGTCGTCGAAGAGGGGTCTTCGGCCATGGACAACGACCGTAAAGAAGAAACACCCACCGGGCACAAACCAGCGCCGATAATCAGGCATCGACGCATTGTACCACGAGAACACGCAAGTAGGTCAGGCTGTGCCTGACATTTTTGTCGGTCAGTTCCGTAGGTCAGGCTGTGCCTGACAATTCAACTGGTGAGGGAATTATTGCCAGGCACAGCCTGACCTACGAACTCGGCTTCGTCAGGCACAGCCTGACCTACGAACTCTATACGTTTCCGCGGGGGGGCGCTGTTACTGTTCGTTAAATAGGCTAGTATAGTAATTAACTGTAAAACTCTATCACATTCACCTGGGAGGAATTCATGGCTAAGAAATCGACATCATCAAAATCTGATCGTGGCGATCCCAAGAAGAACAAGAGCCTCGCGATTCGCAACGTGCTCGAGAAGAAGCCGAACGCCAAGGCGTCCGAAATCGTAGCGGCGGTGAAAAAAGAATATGGCCACACAGTCAACCCGAATCGCGTCTATATGGTGAAGACCAAGTCGAATATGGCGTCGGATGGACGGCCGCGAAAAACCAAAGCCAAAAACAACGGCACGCCGATGACCAGCGCTGCCTTATGGGTGGACGCGATCAAGACTGCCCGCCAATTGCTGAAAGCCACTGGCAGCGTCCCCAACGCAGTCGCGCTGCTGAAGGCCCTCGATAGCTAGAGCCGCGAAGCCCGGTAGGTCAGGCTGTGCCTGACGTTTCGACGGATTGAGCGCATCATCGTCAGGCGGAGCCTGACCTACGCCGGGTACCAGTGTTCCACTGCGCATCCTTGTCAGGCGGAGTTTGACCTACCGACTTTACACGCGCGATTTCCAGGATTACGATTCTCACATCCTGACGCGCGTTTTCTGATCTACTTTTAGGTTGCGTGGCCTGGGGTCTGGCGTGGCTTGTCGGCCAGTGAAGGAGTGGCGATGTTTTTGGACTATTTTGCCCTGGCTGTTCTACTGCTCGGGTTAACCGCGGTCTTCTACACGTTCATCTACATTCACGACATTCCTTACGAGATCGCCAAGCATCGCAATCATCCGCAAAAGGAAGCGATTCATGTCGCGGGTTGGTTGAGCCTGTTCACGCTGCACGCCATCTGGCCGATTGTCTTCATTTGGGCGGTTTCCAAGCAAGGCCCTGAGAGCGTTGCCGTCGCCGGCGAGGCGCCGCGCGATCCCGAGTTGATTCGCCGAGTGGGGGAGTTAGAGGACAAGTTGCGCAAGTTGGAAAAGCAGAGCATCAAATCTTCTAACAAGTCAGGTGGGTCATGATCGAGCTTATCATTGGCACCTACGGCGTCGCCTGCTGGCTGGTGTTCAAGAAATTCCGGCTGATTCCGGTCACGACTTATACGGTCTGCACGGCGATCTTGGGCGGGATCGTGCTGTTCATGGGCATCATGATCCTGCTGTCGATGTGCCATCCGGTAGCCCACGACGGCCGTTTCTACGCGGCAGTCACGCAGATTGTGCCGCAGGTTCGCGGCACCGTGGTCGAGGTTACAGTCACTCCCAACGAGCCGCTTAAAGAAGGTGACGAGCTATTTCGCATCGAGCCGCGGCCCTTCCAACTGGAGGTCGATCGACTGGAAGCCGCGCTCGCCGGGATGAACTCCCAGGTGGCTCAGTTGAGCGAGCAACTTGCAGCCGCAGAGGCAGCGAAGCGTGAGGCCCAGGCCAATCTTCTCGTCTCGGAATCGGAATATGACCGGCAGGCGCGAATTGCGCTGGAACAGGCGGCCGATCAGATCAAGCAGATAAATAGCCGACTGACGTTAGCTGACACCAATTTGGCGCGCGGTCGTCAATTGCTGCCCACGAAGGCGATATCACAACAGCAAGTGGATTCAATGGTGTCTCAAGTCGATTCGCTGAAGGCCGAATTGAATCAGTCGCAGGCTGCCGAACGCGCTGCTCAGGAAAAAATCGAGTCGGGAGGTAATCGCCTACAAGCCGCCCGCGAAGCGCTAAAGGGCGCTGAAGCGGCGGAACGCCAGGCGCGGCTGGCGCTGGAGGCCGAAAGCGACGGCATGAATCCGGATGTTCGCCAAACTTTGGCCCAATTGGAGCTGAAACGTTGGGAATTGGACCAAACCATCGTGCGTGCGCCTTCGGACGGCTACGCCACCTACGTCGGCCTGCGACCCGGTCAAATGGTCACGCCGTTTAACCTAATTGCCCCCATCATTTTTGTTACGGTGAGTTCAAACTTCAAATGCAACAAGCCAAACGCCCTGGATTTGAAGGGGTTTTCGACGTTTGTTCACGATTCCCCGAAAATTCTAGAGCCGAACTGCTAGCAGCTTCGAAAATCAGCCCGCGACTCAGCCTCAAAGTTGTCGCATTTGAAGTTTGACATCACCTTACTAAAGAGAAGGCGCTTTTCATCGCAACATTTCCTCAAAACGTGATCCCCATGATCGAGCCGGGGCTGGAGGCCGAACTGGCCTTTAAGGCGTACCCGGGTCGGATCTTCAAGGCGAAGGTGAGCCGAGTGATTCCAATCATTCCAGAGGGCCAGTTTAGGGTCAGCGGGCAACTTCAATCGGCCACACCAGGACAAGCGCCGGGGAGGATTCCCGTCGCGTTCGAGTACGGCGACGATGTTGCTGCGTTGAATCTCCCGGTCGGATCCCAAGCGAGCGTCGCGGTGTATACGCATTATTTTCACGCCATGTCCATCGTGCGGAAGATCATCTTGCGCATTAAGAGCTGGGAGAACTACGTGTTCTTCTTGTCGAATTTCAACGTCGGGCACTGAGCGGTTCGCCGTCCGGCTGCGGATTATGCTCCGCGCGCGTCAAAATACGATTGCGATGGTCGGGCGAAGGAGGGGCGGACGCCACTAAGGACTCTCAACTCGAGGGCCAATTGTCGCGTGCTTTTGCACGTCCAACGCAACGGGGACTCGGGATCGCCCCGCGTCACTGGTTCGACCAGCGCCTCCAACGCCGGCAGCAGTTCGGCATCTTGTTCGGCCAGCCGCTTGCGCCCGCCTCCAGAGCGACGAATCCGCCGTGGACCGAGGACCGCTTCACTTTGGTCTCGAACTCTTACCGACCGACGCCAATCGTGTGGGGAGACATCCCCGTCGCAGCCGCCACTGCTTGCCATACGTGCCGTAGGGAATCTGGATCCTATTTTTTGCGCAACACGCCGTCCATCCACAATTGCTGATCCTCCTCATTGGGAGTCCAGACGAGGAGCATTCCCATTGCGCCGTACAATGGCAAATGGCCGAGGAGTTCGACCCAATTAAATATGGTCAATGTCATGTTTATGAACAGCCACGCAGTACCAATGACCAGCCGTGGGAAGAATCCAAAGATAAGACATAGCCCGATGACAAGTTCCGTCGTGCCGGCGCATAAGACGAACAGTTCGTCGGACATGGGGATGCCAAGCCACGCGGTGAAATTAAGCGGGTAATGCTCCAAGAACTCCTTCGCCAGCGCGGGATTTGCGAGCTTCTCGGTGAATGCCACGACAACCAGGCCGAGTCCCGTGAGCGCGCGCAAGCTGGGCATCGCGCGGCGAGCCAATTCGGGCACGGGTTCGAGCGCGGGAAACAGCAACCGATCAACGGCGTACGGACCTCGGCCAGTCAAAAAGAAAAACGCCGCGTAGCCCAGGTAATGCAAGTTTTCGAGCATCGGCTCCCACCCCACGACGATTGCGCCTAACAGCCACAGCAGTGCCAGCGCTGCGCCGGCCACGCGTGTGAATGTGCCGTACAGAAAGCACAAGCCGATGCCGATCTCGGCGACACCGAGCCAATACAGCCAACTTTGAGAAAGGTCGTTGTTTGGAGAGAAAAGTTCTCCCTTAATTCCCATGACGATCAACGGGAGTCCGACATGGATTCCTAAGATGAACGGAACAAGCCCATAAAATGCCGCCCGCCCTTGGGGCGTCGCGCCCAGGGCGATTGGTCCAGGGATGAAATCTCGCTGGTGCCTCGCGCGCCAAGCCAGACCGACGACGGCTGTGAGACCCAGCGCCATAGCCACGCCAACGATCCCGGGAAATTGAATCGCTTGCCCCCAACGGGTCGGATAGGGGGCGGAGTCGTAAAACCACTTTTCATGCGCGTGGGCCGCGGGCGGGCCGAATGAAAGGGCGGCAAGTGCAGCGATCAGGATCGGCGCTCGGACCATTTTCAGAGAGTAACGCACGGCAGCCTCCTGACGGGAGAAGTCAAACGATTCAGCAGGTCGCTGATTGTTGGTTATAATGGTACAGCCTACGCTTGCGCACCTCAAGCGATTGTTCGCTCCGATGGCAACACCATCTTTCTGAAAAGGGCTTGCACGTTTTCGTGGTGTTCAAGGGTTGTGACGCCTCTGGAAAGTGCGGTACGATTAAGGGCTTACTGACGGTGTCAGCCGACGTCACGCCGCGTATTGAGATTTTGCATTTGTTCCCGTTGAATGCGGGTCACGTGCGACTTGAATAGGAATTCATCAAAGAGGGAAAAGGTGAACCATGCCCAAAATTGAAGAACTGCTCAGCCGTATCGACAAGGAATTTACCGCTGTTGAAGAGCGGATTAAGAAGAATCAGTCGCAACAAATGGAGGTGTATCGCGACCGCCAGCAAAGGTTGGAAAAGTTTGAACAAACTTTGAATCGCCTTCGCGAAGTCTGGCGGCCGCGATTGGAGGCCTTCGCTAAGCGCTTCGGCGATCGGGTCAAAGTGACGCCGTCGGCGGGGCCGACCCAGCGCGCGGCAACGTATGAGTTTAAGACGGAGCTGGCTCACGTTCAGTTGCGCCTTTCGGCCACGACAGATCAGGACGTTCAGCAGATTATTCTCAATTACGATTTGCAGATCATGCCGATCCTGATGCAATACGAGTCCCATGCAGAATTGGCGTTGCCCTTAGATGCCGTCAACGACGACACAATTGCACAGTGGATTGATGATCGACTGGTGCAATTCGTGCAGACTTATCTGTCTCTTCATGAGAACCAATACTACTTACAGAAACATATGGTTGAGGATCCTATTGCCCACGTGCGTTTTCCGAAGTTCGCAGCCGGTGCGACACTGGAGTCGGAGGGCAAAACGCACTACTTCATTGGCGAAGAAACGCGCCGGATGTTCCAAGAGAAACAGGCGGCGGCGAAATAATGTTTGGTCTGGCGACCTCGTTATTCCCAGAAGGGCACATCACGCATGTCGAAAAAACACATTCACGACGGTGCGCCTAAGCTGGATCGCAAGCAGTACGAGAAGGAACTTCGACATCTTCAGGCCGAGCTTTGTACGCTGCAAGAGTGGGTGAAGGCCAAAGGGCTGCGCGTCATCATCGTGTTTGAGGGCCGCGACGGCGCGGGCAAGGGTGGGACGATCCGCGCCATTACCGAGCGCGTCAGCCCGCGCGTATTTCGCGTTGTTGCGCTACCCACCCCCTCCGATCGGGAGAAGAGCCAGATGTACATGCAGCGGTACATGCAACATTTTCCGGCTGCCGGCGAGGTGGTGATATTTGACCGCAGTTGGTACAACCGCGCCGGGGTCGAACACGTGATGGGCTTCTGCACGAAAGAGCAGCATCAGCACTTCCTTGAATTGTGCCCGGAGATCGAGAAGTACATCGTCGACGGCGGCATTCTCCTGCTCAAATATTGGCTAGAGGTATCCAACGAGGAACAGGAGCGGCGATTCTTGGCCCGCATCACCGATCCGGTACGGCAGTGGAAACTCAGCCCTATCGACTTGCCGTCTCGCGCCCGCTGGTTTCAATACTCCCGTGCCCGCGACGTTATGCTCGACGCCACGGACACGAAACACGCGCCATGGAATATTCTACGCTCCGACGATAAGAAGCGGGCCCGGCTCAACTGCATTACTCATCTGCTGAGCCAGATTCCGTACAAGAAGCTGCCGCGGGAGGAAATCCGGCTGCCTAAACGCTCGCAGAAGGGAGCCTTCGACGACCAAGCCACGTTGAACGGCCGCAGGTTTGTGCCTGAAAAGTACGAACGGTCGTGATGAAACCATGGCACGCTATTCTCCTGTCGTTCTGAGAGACTCACATGATCTCGATTCGAACGACCTTCCTGCGACCGTGGAAGAGAAAGTTTGCCAGTTCGGTTGGCAAATGTCGTTGGATCGGGCAATTACCGAGCATCTTCAGCCTGCGCAGCCCAAATAGAAAAGGAACGACAAAATGAGCATACGAATCGGTGTTGTGATCGGCGGCGGCGACTGTCCAGGATTGAATGCCGTGATTCGTTCAGTTGCCAAGGCGGCCGCACAACGCGATTGGGAGACCATCGGCATCATCGGCGGATACGACGGTTTGCTGCCGCCCTGCAATTCTCGACTCCTCGATTATCACGCGCTAGACGGCCTCTTAGTCCGTGGCGGCACGATTCTGGGCACGGCAAACCGTGGACAATTTACTGCCAAAGTCGGTCACGGTGAAAGCCGGGGCCTGCCTACGGAGTTGCTCGACAACGTCAAACGCGGGATGTCAGAACTCGGACTGTCGGCACTTGTTGCGATCGGCGGTGACGGGTCGCTCAGCATCGCTCAACAGTTTCATGAATATGGCATACCGATCGTCGGCGTCCCCAAGACCATCGATAACGACCTCGAAGGCACGCTTTGGACGTTTGGATTCGACTCGGCCGTCGCCTGCGCCACCGATGCGATCGACCGCCTACACACGACGGCCGAAAGCCACCGTCGGGTGATGGTCCTGGAGTTGATGGGGCGCTATGCTGGGTGGATCGCCATATTTGCTGGGGTCGCGGGCGGAGCCGACGTCATTCTGATTCCCGAAATTCCGTTTAGCTACGAAGCCATTTGCCGCAAGATTCAGGACCGCGAGAACAACGGTAAACAATTCACGATCGTCGTTGTTGCAGAAGGCGCGCGGGAAAAGGGAGGCGATTTCGTAACATCTTCCGGCACCGTCGAAAATCGGGAAGCCCGCCTCGGTGGCATCGGTGCGGCTGTGGCGACAGAGATCGAAACTCGATCCGGCAAAGAGGCACGAGTCTGCGTGCTGGGGCATCTCCAGCGCGGCGGCAGCCCAACCAGCTTTGACCGCGCACTCTGCTCAATTTTCGGCGCTCAGGCAGTGGAACTCATTGCTGCCAAGGACTTCGGCAAGATGGTCGCATTTCAAGGTTCGCAAATGGGGTCAGTCAAAATCAGTGAAGCGGTTGGAAGATTGAAAACCGTTCGACCGGACGGAAGTTTTGTTCGCACGGCTCGCGCATTGGGAATCTGTCTTGGCGACTGATCGTTCGCCCCGACACTCGTACGCGAAATAGGAAATTAAGTTACTTGAATCTGGCAACCGAAATATTGGGGAACGCAGGTCGGCTGTTGCTTGAGTACAACGAATCGACCGGGGAAATTCACCGCACGCTCGAAGCGACCAGTCGGGCGCTAACTGCTGAGAAGTGCGACGTAGTTGTATCGTATGGTGGAGTGGCTGTGTCCCTGAACGTAAACGGGCCGCTGCTGATGCCGGTCCGAGAACTGCGCTATAATGCGGCGCTTCAAACGCGTGTCCACTCGATCCTCAGTCGCGTGTGCGGCGGAGAGCTTGAGCCGTCCACAGCATTGGCCCAATTGAAGCGTGTTGAAGCTGACACACCTCGGCATTCACGCTGGTTGGCTGTATTGCTTCTTGGATTCGCGGCCGCCGGCCTCGCAGGCCTGCTGGGTGCAGACGCCGGCGCCGTTATGATGGCTGGACTGTCGACGGGGCTCGGACTTTTCGCCCGGCAGCAACTGGGCATACGCCACTTCAATTTGTTCACGCTGCCGCTGACCGCCGCCTTCATCGGAGCTGCTCTTGGCGGCCTAGCAATTCGACTCGGCTGGACTCATACACCGGGCCTTGTTTTGATCGTACCCTCGCTGATGCTCATACCGGGGCCGCATTTCATCAACGGATCACTGGATCTGGTCGACAATTTCATACCGATGGGTCTCGCGCGACTGGGTTTAGCCACCAGCATCTTAGTCGCGAGTGCACTCGGAATTGTCGCTGGCATTGAGCTGACACTTCCGGCAATCCCTTTGGCTGAACAAACTGTAAGTACCGACCATCTTAATGTCTTTTCCGATATGATCCTGGCCGGGATTGTTACTATCGGCTTCGCAGTGTTCTACAACACGGCTTGGCCGCAAGTTGGCCTGGCCACCGCGGGAGGAATGATAGGCCACGGACTTCGCTTCCTAGCCTTGGAGGCAGGCTGGAGACTAGAAGTCGCAACATTTGTGGGCGGGCTTGCAGTTGGCGTTGTCTCTGCATTGATTGCCCGGTCCTACAAGCTACCCATCGCAGTCATTTCGTTCGCCGGAGCCGTGACTATGATGCCAGGGATACAAATCTATCGCGCCTTGGCAGGATCGCTTCAATTGATCCGGCTGCAAGATAAAATTGAGTTACCGGCGATTGCCAGGACTCTTGGCGATGCGTTGCAGGCGTGCTTGGTTGTCGCCGCGCTTGCGTTGGGACTAATCATTGCAGCACGGGTAGTACCGATGCTGGCTGGCCCGCAAGGTACGCCCGCATCCAAAGGATGAGCGGTTCCCTTTGAAGTGTGTGGTGAGGTCCATCCTCTCTTTCGCGCTCTGCATCCACAGCTCGCACACGAGGACTGCTTTGGTCACGATATGCAGAACGGGTCGTCACCGGAAGATGATGTGAATTGGGGCAGGCGTAGCCGCGCATAAGTGGGGACAAATTGGAGACACTGTTGGCCACGTTACTCAACGTTGGTACAATGCAGCCGCAACGTCGTCCCTTCGCGATCTCATTTCCTGAGAAGGCTTTGCGACGCAAATGCAATGCTTTGCAGTTCAGAAGTAACGTGGGGAGGTCGGGACTCAACATCCAGTGCCCGCAAGGGCGTGAAGGTTCGAGTCCTTCTTCCGAAACTTTCGGTAAACGGCCGAATTAAGTCCTGCCGCGCGGGAGCCGCCGCGTCGCTCAAAACTCAGGGTAACTCCCGATGACGGTGCGCGTGACTCGACTACCGATCCAATTGCTGCCAGATCCAAGCCGGGTTATCACTCGGTTCTTTGGCCCGGGAGATGAGAACCGAATCAGGGACATTATCAAGAGACTGTCAGCGATTCCCGAGGCCAAGATCGAGTCGCTCCTGACCGGCATCAAAAGCAACTTTGAACCGCTGCACCCGGATATCGAGGATGTCTTTCTCCGCCACTTTGATTTGGTCAAACATCATATTTCGAGTCCGGGTGAAGTCAGCGATCGGCTGCGGCAGCTCATCGGCGCCTGCTTCACGATGGAGTACGCGATCGAGTCGGCCGCGCTTTTCAATCCCTCGATGGTGACTGCGATTGATCAAGCCGGCGTGCCATCCGGATCAGTGCGATTCCTCATGAGCCTGCGCGCAACCGGCGAGGGTCACGTTTCGTCGATTGTCTTTCGCCGGGGCGTCATCGACGCCCAAGGCGGGGTCAGCGTTGACCCGCCCGGCCAATACAGTAGGCCGTTGGCGGCGGGGGCGCCGGAGCGCTTTGAAAAGGATCGCTTCGTCCGTGAATTGCACGCGATCGGCGCATGGACCGTCCATACCGAGGGCACGATGGCCCTCCTTGGCAAAGTGTTCACGCGGGCACAGCTCTCCGACGCCATCGATCAAGTTCGGACCAACGCGCCAATCTCGGGCAAGTTGGAGGAATCAAATGACGCCCTTCTCGGGCTGGCGCAGGCAAATTACCGACTCAACCTACCGACGGGCGCTGATATTTCGGAGCTCGTTATCTTTCCATTTTCAGAGAATGAGCGGCATGGGATCGAGGACATGCGCCTGGTGCGCTTCACCTGCGACGATGGTTCGTTCCGTTACTACGGTACCTACACAGCGTACGACGGGTTTAGAATCTTTCCCCAGCTCCTCGACTACCAGGAGGGAGGGAGCATCGAGATTCACGTGCTCAGGGGAAGCTGTGCGAAGAACAAGGGAATGGCGCTGTTTCCGCGGAAGATCGGCGGCAAGTATGCAATGGTTTCGCGTCTGGACAACGAAAACCTCTACTACATGGAGTCGGACGACGTGCTTACGTGGGACAGCGCCCGGCTACTGCAGACGCCAAGATTTCCATGGGAGGTGATCCAGATCGGCAATTGCGGATCACCCCTCGAAACCGAGGGCGGCTGGCTCCTATTGACGCACGGCGTGGGCCCGATGCGCCAATACTGCATTGGGGCTACCCTGCTGGACCATGACGACCCTTCCCGCGTGATCGGTCAGACCAGCGAACCGCTGCTCGTTCCTTCGGGAAAGGAGCGTATCGGTTATGTTCCGAATGTCGTCTACTCGTGCGGCGGCATGATTCACGAGGGAGTCCTAGTCCTTCCCTACGCAATGAGCGACTCCGCCACCAGCATCGCCGTAATCGATCTCCACGAACTGCTGGATACGCTCAAGCCGAGGAACTAAGTCGAGTCTGGTTTCTTATCGCTCGAATATGCCGCGGAAATCTGGAATGCGACGTCGGTTCCCGTGGAATGATTTTGTACGATCGGCTAATGGAGGAGAGTTATGTCCGAATCCACAACTGCGTATTTAGACGAGGCCGGGCGACCACGGCTGCGAACGTCGATTGTCGCCTTCCTCGATATTCTCGGCTTTTCGCAGGCCTCAACATCGTGCGCGACGACGGAAGACGCGCAACTTCTGCTCGACAAGATTGCCACCGCGATTGACGATTCCAGGGATTTCGTTCGCAAGTCTTTCACGGACGGCGAAAGTGCACCGGCGCACCGCTGGGCGACTAAGTTCTTCAGCGACAATTTGGCTTTAGGTTATGCATTTGATGACAAGACTGTCGATCATGCGTCCGCCGCGTGGTTCATCATTCGCTGCGCACAGAGATACCAACTCCGAATGGTCATGAATGGGTTCTTCGTGCGTGGTGCGCTGACCCAGGGGCTCATTTGTTTGACCGACGAGATCATTTTCGGATCGGCATTAATCGAGTGCTACCAGCTTGAATCGAAGGCCTCCATCGTGCCTCGAGTCATCCTCTCTGAGCCACTGCAACAAGTAATCATGAATTCGTATCGCGCAGACGCGGACCGACTCGCCGCTGTTGCACCTCAAGCGATCTGCCGCGACGTTGATGGGTGGTGGTTTGTTAATTATCTAGAGGCAACTCAAGACACGTGCGGAGTCCAATGGGAGTTAATCGAACGACACAAGGCGAGCATTCTCGATTCGCTTTCCCATACGACACGTCACGATGTGCTGCCAAAGTTCGGCTGGGCGTGCCGCTATCACAATGTATTCTGCCATTGGCATCGCGACGATTCTGGCTACAGCGACCGGTATCGAATCGACCGCGCGGATGAACAATCGACGATCTTCCGCCTGAGCGACACAACTGAGGAAGCGCCGTGATACGGTCCGGCCTGATTAGCGCCTTAATCGCAAGCAAGAGGAAATAGTCGGCCAGACCTTTGTCGCTGTGGACTTGCCGGGCCACAACGTATCGCGGCACAATGCTTCGTCATTTCGGGGGGGTGGCTACTTCTGTGGAACCGGGTTTGTCCATCCGAATCAGCAGCCATTGCTGCGTCGTGCCATCGGCAAAGTGGACGAGTACTGGAGTCGTGTCTTGCGTTAGGTTGACGATCCCTGTTTCGATCAACGGGCGGGTTTTGCCAGTCGCTGTCCACGCGGCGCGCTGGGTTTGTTTGTCGACCATCCCTTCGATCGCTTGAACCGATTTCGTTGCCGTGTTCTGAAACGTGCCGTTAATGATACCTTGCTTGCTCACGGCGAGCTGCATAAACATGGTGGGCTCGGCCCCGGTTGGTTCACCATCGGCTGTCAGGGCGAATACACCTAGCGGCATCCAGTCTTCGTCCGCCGGCTTACTTTCCGGAACGCTCGTAGCAATGGCTTCGGCTTGCTCCGCGTATTCGACTTCGGTTGCTACCGGTTGATCGCCGTAGTAAACGGAGCCGTCCTCATAGTAAACGTTCTCGCCGTAGTTGTAGTACACGGGCTCGGTCCAGCCGTAGTTCACCCAGCCAATCGTCGCCGGCCACGCAGCCCAAGCCCAATAGTTGAAATCGTCGTCGTAAAGGTCGTCGAGGTGATTGGCAATCCACCACTCGTCGCCGAACCAATCGTCGTAATCGCCGGCATGATTGTGCCAGTTACTTAAGACATCGTCCCGGTGGTCGGTGCGCCAATCTTGCCACTGATTTCGATCCGGAATGCGGCTAGGAAGATTCTGAGCGAATTCTCTATCGCCAGGACGGAGTGGCCGATCACCCGGTTGTCCCGGCCGACTAAAATCGCCGGGTCGATCGCCGGGTCGACCGGGTCGAGCGATATCGCCCGGCCGGTCACCCGGTTGTCCAGGTCGTCCGATATCTCCTGGTCGTTCGCCGCCAGGACGCGGTCCCTCGCCCGGTTGAGTCCCGCCGCCGGGACGTGCAGGCAAAGTCGATGCATTGTCACCCGCGCCTGGTCGTTCGCCGACGCCAGACGTTATTGAACTCGGATTGTTAATTAAGAATTCGGCGGCCGCCCCTGCGGCCAGCGCGCCACCCGCCAGTCCAGCGCCTGGGCTGACGGGACGCGTCGATGGCCTGCCCGCACCGGCGTTGCCGCCGGCCGGCAAATCGAGAAAGTTTTGGACGTCCCTACCAGAGGGTCGGCTGCCAACCGCTGGTACATTTCCTGCACCTGGTATTCGGCCAGGAGCAGGGCGAGTACCAACACTCGGCCGTGCGCCACTCGGCCGGCTGGCGGCATTGCCCGTCCCGGGTCGGCCGCCGGCACCTGTATTCGGTCGGGTCCCTGGAGTCGGCAAATTCCCATGCGCCGGTCGAGTGCTGGGCGTGCGGCTTGCATAATTAGTGCCGCTGGGGCGAGTTGATGGTGATGGACGTCCGGTTGGTCGCGACATCGAAGGTGTGCGGCTAGCACTGGCGCGATGACTTCCCCCGCCGTGGTAGCCACTCCCACCGCCACCTCGCGAACCACCACCACCGCCACCCCGCATTCCGCCACCTCCGCCGCCACCACCGCGCCCGCCACCGCCACCGCCACCGCGGGCCCAAATGTCGCTCGACATCCACAGGAGAATGGCCGTCAAACCGATCATCAGTACAATCACGCGTTTCATCGCTGCACCTCCTTATCGCTTAGTTGGCTTCGGATCGAATGCGCTAACTAGTTCGTAGACCAGGACTTCATTTAGCCGGTTTTCGCACGACAAGCACTTCGTCGACATTCGGCAGCACGTCACCGTCCACGACGCGATTGATCGACTGCCACCTGCATGAATTGTCGTCGACATACGTGATGATGTTGACGGCTGACGATTTACGACCGTCCGGCAGAATAGCGGTCTGACGAATCAGCCAACGGTTATCTTTGCGAGTCCAATTGCCTTCGGCGAATCCACCGTCGGAATCAAAGGTCCATGAGCGGATTTGTTCGGCCACGGGATCCCATCCGATAATTTGCATGCCCGCCATATCGACTTGGTCGCCCACCACGATGGCGAACGAGCGTGTCATGAAATTTTGATTCTTGGTCCATTCGCAATCTGTCTGGATCATGGAGCTTTCGTCCTGATCGATCCACGAGCCGATCATCCATTCCAGATCTTTCAAATGTTCGTAGTTGGAAGGCGGCGGCGCAGGCGATTCCTCTTCGGAGATGCGGTCGAGCAACCACTTACCGTCCCGTTTTACACTGACGGCCGTATAGTTTGTCGCAACTGGACCGTCGTTGGGCCTGATCACGCGTGTGATGCCATTCTCAATGGCTACATTCGGCGATACGAACTCGACGGATTTCACTTCGACTTCGAGCTTGGCGTCCCCTAAGGCGGCGAGTATGTCGGTGAACACTTTTTGAATTTCTTCCCGGCCTACTGCCAATTCACCGGTCGACTGGTCCGTGTAAACGGCTTCGGGCGACCACAAACCGGCCAGCACTTTGGCGTCATTGTTGTTGTAAGCCAAGACGTAGGCTTCCGCATTTTTACGAATCGACGCCTCGTCTTCGAGCTGGTCGGCGCGACAATCGCTCGGCGTGAGCCAAACAGCACAACACAAAATAGTGACACAAGTGACGTACATTGTCTTCATGTCAAGCACCTCCCTTCGGGATATGTTTGCACTGGCCGGTAACGTCCGCGCAGGCATTTAGATTCGCCGTGGAACCCGTGAGCTGCGACACACGACTAAAGACACCGCGAGTTGCGAACGTCATTGTACCGTGCAACGTGAGAGACAAACAGGCGCGACGGTTAATATGTGATGAAGTGTGAAACGTCGGGAGACGCCATTAAAGGCATGAGTTAATGAGACGCCCCCAACTGCGACCCAATACGTTGATTATTCGCCACGTCGCGACCGTCTCAGGAGTTGACGCCGGGTGGAGCGGAAGATGAC
Source organism: Pirellulales bacterium (assembly GCA_040901765.1). Lineage (GTDB taxonomy): Bacteria > Planctomycetota > Planctomycetia > Pirellulales > Lacipirellulaceae > JBBDYG01. The sequence continues at coordinate 134,848 of JBBDYG010000015.1, read as the reverse complement.
GTAATTCATTGACTTGGCGGGGCCGACCAATGGTTACCCCAGCCAGCATAGAGGTCATGAAGAAAGGCTCGCCATTCTTCAGTGGAACGCGAAGGCGGATAGGGAATCGGTGGCTCCGGCTTGGCGGCGGTCCAGACGACTTCAAATTGGCCGTCCGCTTGCACTCGACCGATCCGCGGCGTTTTGAATGTATGCTGGGTTGCGGGGTCGATGCGAACGTCGCCTTCCGGAGAACGCATTCTTTGGTTGAGCATGGCGCGGCGAATCTCTGGCGCGTCAGTGCTCTTTGCGTCAGCAACCGCTTTTGCCCAGAGCTTCGCGCCGAAATAGGCGGCTTCCATCGGATCGGTCACTACTCGTTGAGGTCCGTATTTCGCGCGAAAGCTGGAGACGAAATGTTGATTCTCGGGCGACGCCACGCTTTGAAAGTAATTCCACGCCGCGTAGTCACCCACCATCGCCGAAACATCCAATTGTCTTAGCGTTTCCTCTTCGACGCTGAACGAGATTGTTGGCACTGACTGGGGCGTAATGCCTGCCTTCCGTAGTTCAGTAAAGAACGCCTGGTTGGAATCGCCGTTAATTAAATTGAGGATAACATCCGGTTTTGAGCTCTTGATTTTTTCAATAACGGGCTGAACGACGGTGCTTCCGAGCGGCAAGAACTCCTCCCCGACCAATTCCGCCCCCAACTCTTTCAGTTGGTCTTTGATGACTTCGTGTGCTACGCGCGGGAAGACGTAGTCGGAACCCACAAGAAAGAATCGGCGTTTGTTCTCGAACGCATACGCCCATTTAACAGCGGGTAGGATCTGCTGATTCGGTGCAGCCCCTGTGTAAATCACATTCGGCGATTCTTCGATTCCCTCGTATTGCACGGGATATATCAACAGATGATTGTGCTCTTCAAAGATCGGGACGACCGTCTTGCGACTAGCCGAAGTCCAACAGCCGAAGACCGTGCAAACATGCTCGTTGTTGATCAGCCGCTCAGCTTCGCGGGCGAACGTAGTGGAATCGGATCGGCCGTCTGCCACGACACTCTCGATGGGGCGCCCCAAGAGACCTCCGTCGCGGTTTATCTCGTCGATGGCCAATAACGTGGCATCGGCAACGGCCGATTCGCTGTGCGCCATAGTTCCCGTCAGCGAATGCAGTATTCCCACTCGGATCGGTTCACCGGTCGGAGGCGTGATCACGGTTGGCGAGAGATTGTTCTTATTGACTCCCGTATTGATTGCCTCGTTCGTGCCACCATCGCGCGAGCCAAGACCCAGCATGAAGAAAGCGACAGCCGCGGCGGCTACCAGCGTCATTGCCGTCCCTGCAATCGCTGCCCAGCGAGACCGGCTCGGACTGACTGGAGTCGCGGCGGCGGGCGGACGTGACAGGTTTGTTGCGGATTGGCTTGGTAGCGCAATTCCGACGCCGGACATCGCCGCCAATACGGCTTCCAAATCGGCACGCATTTCGTCCATTGACTGGTACCGTTGCTCTGGCTTGGTCGCCATCGCACGCAGGACGATCTGCGCACATGCCGAGGGGACGGTCGCTTTGACTTCTCGCGGATCGGGTGGGCCTGCGTTGCAGTGCGAAAACATCACTTGAATGATGCTAGCGCTGTCCTGGAATGGGCTCTTACCGGTCAGCAAACTGTAATAGGCGCCTCCCAGAGAGTAGATGTCGCTCCGCACATCAACGTGGCGCGATTCGCATTGCTCCGGGCTCATGTAGTACGGCGTACCGACAATGTGACCGGCCTGGGTCATCAGCATTGTCTGGGTCTGCGTTCGTTTCGCCAATCCAAAATCAGAAACTTTGACGGTCCCGTTTTGCGTAAGCAAGAGATTGGCTGGCTTAACGTCGCGATGGACCAGCCCTACCTCGTGTGCTGCAGACAGTCCCTTACAAGCGTCAATGGCAATGCGAGTTGCTTCGCTGACAGAGTACGCGCCGGCTTGCTCTAAGTGTTCTGCGGCGCTTCCGCCTGATACGATTTCCATCACCAAATAATGTTGGGGGCCTTCCTGGGCTACTTCATAAATCGTCACGGCGTTGGGATGGTTGAGCTTGCCGGCGCTTTTGGCTTCGGCCAGGAAGCGTTTCAAACTGGCCTCATCCGCCGACAGATCGGCTGGCAAGACTTTGATAGCGACATCGCGTTCGATGGACGGATCGTGCCCCTTGAGCACCACGCCCATTCCACCAACGCCCAGAAGTGCGGTAATCTCGTACTTTCCCAACCGGCGTCCCACCCACTGTTCGGGAGCGCTCTGTAATCCGCGTTGCGACATGGACGCCGTATCGCCGCTAAAGTTCATGGTTTCGCCAAATGAACTAGCGTTGTCGGAATCGACGCTTTTTTTGTCAGCGTCTGCGGCTCGTTCGGGCACCTGAGAATTCATGGTGAACCTTGGCAATCGTGGACATCACGCCGCAGCCCGCAGGTGAGGCTGGGGAGATCGCTGTATCCTACCATAAGCACTCAGTCACGACACAAGTGATCGAGTGGTGTCCTAAAGGTCACGCAATGAAATTAAGCGGGTAATGCTCCAAGAACTCCTTCGCCAGCGCGGGATTCGTTCGATGCTGGCGGTCGACGCTGGACCGAGTCAGGTCGACTCCGCACGACTTCGTTCTTCCGACGAGCGCCGACTTCACAATCTCAGCAAAACCAATTCCACAGCCGTACTTCGACTTATTGGCGGCCTGCTCGTGCTCGGCCTGGCTCCTGTAAGAATTCCAAGTATCGCGCGACTTGCTCGGCGTGCTTCAACGGAGAAACTTCTGACGTCGTCGTCGTGGTTTACCCCGGCACGACCTTCACCGCGCGAGTTTATCGTCGATTCTGGACAGCCTATTTTGGATGAGCAACACGTACTAACGATGTGATCTGAGGGACCACTCTTGTTCGGTTGCGGAACCAGTGGCAACCGAATTTCAGAACACGTTCTGGTTTGACTCGGCATCGACAATCCCGCTCGCTTCGTCCGCGGGCGTTGACAGAACGGGGAATTGCCACGGCAATTGCTTGATTCGCGCCCCACGAGCCGGCCGAAAGCGAAAGTCGCCCGGCGTGCTTACGAGTTTAGCAACCGGCGCCGTGGAATTCGACCCGCGCTCGTGAGCGCCGTGCGCGACTCGGCGGCGCACGGATTAAGGCTGCGTGACGCTGCCCTTCGACCCGTGCTCTGCTTTTTGCACTTCGGCCAAGAGCGGCGTGCCTTCCAGCTCGGCTTGATCTGCGAGATCGGACAACAACTCGTTGAGGCCATCTCCGCCAAGCAGCCGCACGACAGCGAGCGCCTCCTGCCGCACGTCGGTGTCGACATAAGCGTCGACCGCAAGCGAGGCGACCGCTTCGGCGATGGCGGCGCGCGTTTCCGCCGGGAGATCAACGACCGACGGGAGCAATCCGTTTTCGTTGAGGTCGGTGGCATCCACATCGACTGCGGCCAGTCCGCGCGGCGACAAGCGGACGCCGGTCAAGAATCGGCGCAAGGCGACGAGCGACGACATCGCGATTTGCTTGTTTCGCGATTGCACAAGTTTGGCCAATGGGAGGAGCAATTCGCTGTCGGCCGACAGCCCCGCTGCCTTGGCTGCGTCGGCCACTAAGGGATTGCGGTCGTCGGCTAGGACTTCGCGCACTTGCTTCAGCGCGTCCGCGTTGCCGATCGCTGCCAGTCCCGTAAGCGTCGCGGCATACCAGCGTCGGTCGGGATGATCGGCAACGATCGCGGAAAGATCGTCCGAAGTCCGCGCGTCGTCGAGCGCCACTAGCACCAATGTCGCGGCGGCCGTGTGATCGTCGTCAGCCAGATGCTCGGTGGCGAGTGCATACCCGTCGGCGAATCCATGCCGCGCGAGAAGCCGCGCCAAACGGAGTTTGTAGGGCAGGAATGCCTCCGTCCTCAGGAGGGGCCGCGCTTCCTGCGCTGCCACCTGCGAATCCAGGCTTTCGAGCGCCGCCAGAGCGGCCTCTTTGAGTTGGTAATCGTTTCCACGCATCCAGCCGATGAGCACAGGAACGGCCCGATCATTGCTTAGCCGACCCAGTGCCCACGCGATGCGATAGCGATCAGTGGCCGACACGCTCGGTTGACCTGCCGCGGTCAGCAAGAGCGGCAAACTCGCTTTGCTCCGCATTTTCCCTAGCGCATCGATCTCAGCTTCCAGCGACTGTCGCGCCGCGACGGACCGTTTCAGGCGAGTCAGCAAAGTCTTCTCGGAAATTGGTTGGTCGCCGAGTTCCTGTCGGACGTCATCGGTCGGCAACAAGCGAAGCGCCGCGCGGGCGTATATCGTTTCGCGGTCGGGCGACTCGTCGAGCGGTAGCAAAGCAACCGCGTCAAGCAGAGCGGCGCCTTCGGCGGATACCGGTTGCGCAATTCGTGACAGGGCCGTAACTGCCTCGGCCCGTTCGGCATAAGTCGCAGCGGCGGTCATTTGCTGGGTCAACAACTCTTGTGCCCAGTCGATATTCCCCTTCACCACGAGCAAATGGCCGAGGGCCTCCAACGCGGCCACGCGAATTTGAGTATGAGACTCGTCCGAGTCGAGTATTTCGCGGAGTTTGTCGGCCACGTCATCTAGCTGTTTCTGTTCTCGATGGATGTTGCGACTTGCGAGCATGTCGCTCAGTACATCCAACGCCGCGCCGCGAACGGCCGTTGACGGGTCGCGAGCCAGTCGCGCCAGCGAAGGGTACGCGCGATCGTCGGCTGCCGCCAAGTCCGAACGCAGTTTAAGACTCGTGAGGATCGGCACGGCGGCTACGCCGTTTACGTCTGACAGTCGATCGACCAGAAGCTTCGCGCGTTCGCGCCGCGAGCGCGAATCGGCGACCTTGATTAACGTTTCGACCACGCCGACGAGCGGGTCGTCTGGCCCGGTCAACAGCGGCACGCGTTGCTCGAACGTCATCGCACCGGGCGATGGCGACACGCATCCCATCGAACCAAAGGGCTGCCCCGACTGTTGGGCCAGGATCAACAAGCGAAACTCGCCCTCCCTCAACGGCGGAGTGGTCGATGCGTCCTCCGGCGGACAGCCCAAATCGCTGGTCGTCATGGAAAGCTGATCGCGATTAAAGATGCCCTTGAGTATCCGGATCGGCTGAAAGCGATATTCGCGCAACGTGACGTCGGTCTTCGCGCCTTCGACCACCCGCAGCTTGCTGATGCTCTCGACGCGGGCCACCATTACTAGGTGCGCCTGGTCGATGCTCGATTCGAGGTTCCAGCCTTCAAAGTCGTCTTGGGCCGATGCGCCGCGGCAAGCTAGCAATACTGCTAGAACCAAAAGCACTCTCTTCGCAGATTGCAGCAAGTTGTGCATAACGTTTGCGTCAGCGAGCATTTTGAATCTCCTTCTGAGTGAACGTGTCTGGCCCGCCGAATTGAAAACCACAGAAGCCGTAGGTCAGGCTCTGCCTGACAATTGGACCGTTCGACGGACGTTCCTGCTTCCAATCGCCGGATACAGCTTGGCCTACTCGACTTCTAGCGGTGTTTCGCCAGTGACGAGTTGTCCCTGCCAGTCGGTGATTGCGGGAACAACGATATTTCCCTTGTCGTCATTCACTTGAATACTACCCAGCCGAATAGTGTAGCGCAATAAATAGCGTCCCGGTTTCGCAATGAGCAGCTTGCCGATCGGATGTTCAAGTTGCTCGGCCGCCGCCTTATCCGCAACCACACCAATGGCCGCGGAGTGAATTTCCGCGACTTCACCGGGTTTTAACGTCCAACGCACCATCACAGGCCAACCACTGTACCGCGTGCCACGAAGCTCTGTCTCCTTGTCGGCTTCATCTATTACGGTGAGCCCATCGTCTTGTCTCCAAGTTTCGCTAACCAGCGCGATCGGCTGCTCGCTTACGTTTTGGAGATGAACAACGACGTTGAGGGCGGTGTTGCGCGGAACAGGTTCTCGTGGATCGGCCACCGATTGATCGGTATAACGCGGCCGAAACTCGACGGCGGCGCGCATTCCGTCCTTGGGTTCGCCCCATTGCAGATCGGCCGGCTTGGATGCATTGGGATCATCGGCCACCGTGAACGCCACTTGGTTTGAGGCGACTTCCCCCGACCATGCTTTCATCTGCGGTTTGTCGGGCCAATGCTTTCTGATTTTGGCCAATACCTTTTCGGTTGGCCCACGATAGCGAACCGTGGCCCGAAAGGTGCCGGGCGTGAATTGATAATCCATCGGCGAGGCAAACTTTGTTGGCCGCAATAGTACAATCAATGATTTTCCAGGCTCAATTTCATGCGCCGAAGCGCCGCTTAGATGCAATATCGATTCCAGGTACATGCGACTTGGACGCGAAACCGGGTTGCCATCCTTGGCTGTGAATTCGAACTCAAACAGATGCGGTGCAAGGGACGCGGTCGCCAATTTCCCTTTGGCGGAGCCGTAAGAATCGCCATATCGCACGCCGAGCAACGTCGCCGGTTTGTCGCCGACGTTTTGCAACTCCACGGCAAACGTCACGTCATCGCTGCGAGCAAAATTGCTTGTCGTCTTCGTGGGGTCGGGGAATTCGTCATTGACATCGGTTGGAACCCCGACCAAGCGGCAACGAAGCCCGCCCACGTCCGGTCCCCACGGTTCGCTGAGAGTGGTTGCCGGCGCCGGCGCATCGTGATTTTCGGCGGTCGCCTGTGCGCCGACGACTTTGATCGACGGAGCCGAGTTTTCCTGCGCTCGTGCCGGAATGAGCGTCAAAGTCCCCAATCCAACCGCCAGCAGAAGCCAGCCCCGCGGAGTCATACGTGCTTTCACGTTTGCGTCGGCGATCAATTCGAATCTCCGTCGGAGAGAATGCGACTCGCCAAACGCGATACCCATCGCCGAGCGTAACGGCGTGGTTGTCGTCAGGGAGTCGACGACCGTTAGCAATGTTTCAGCGTAAGATTTGCGCGAGCCACGCAGCCGCTCCAGCGCCGCGGCGTCGCAACACGTTTCGGCAGCCGCGGAAAGCTGACGGCGAGCGAACCAGACTAGCGGGTTCCACCACCACAATGTCGTTACGAACAGCGCCAAACAATTGGCCCAATGATCGCGACGTATGAAGTGCGCCAGCTCATGCGCGAGGATGCTTCTCAGCCCGTCGTCGCTGAGCGAGTTCACCAACTCTCGCGGCAGGACAATCGCCGGGTTGCCCGGCATGGCCCACAACATCGGCGTGATGGGTGCGTCGACGATCTGCAACGTCACCGAATTTGTCAAGTTGAACCGTCGCGATACTTCCCGCAACAGTTCCGCCACGCGACCCGACTCGACCGCGCTGCCTCGCAGTAGACGGCGCACGTGAACAAACTGGCAGGCCGCTGCAATCCACAGGACGCAAGTCACGAACAGACTGACTTCTAGCAAAGCGATGCAGGTTCCCCGCCAGGTCAAGGAACGCGCTTCGCGCAAAAAATCAGTTTGTGGCGGCGACACCGTTGTATTCACTACCGCAGGCGGGCAAGAATAGATGCCGATCTTACCAGCTTGGTTTGCGATTGTCTCCGAATCAACTTCAAACGGCGACAAGCCACCGCTCTCGCAGCCGACGGACCGCACCGTGCTAGGCAAGACGGCGGCGCTGCTTTGCACTTCGGCGGGAATGGCTGGCAGCACCGGCACGGGAACGATTGGGGGCGTTACGAACTTCAGCAGCACCAGCAGCCACAGGCCATGACAGACCGCCGGCCGTCGAGAGAGCATCCGCGTGCGGCACGCTAACCACACGGCTGTCCCCATCAGGATCGCAACGAATTGATTCCAGCCGACCAGGTAGAGCGCGTCTGGCATGGGTTCCGCCCTTTATTCGCCTAGGTTCTCGATCAGCTTTTCAATGGTCGCACGATCTTTCTTGGTAAGCGTCGCTTGGCCGACGAGCGATAAGAGCATCGGCGCGAGCGCACCACCAAAATGACTTTCAGCCATCCGTTTAAGCTGCCTGCCGACGTGTTGCTGCCGGGTGATCGCGGCAAAAAAGCGGTGGGCAAACCCGGTCTTGTCGACTTTGACATACCCTTTCTCGGTTAACCGGTCGAGAAAGCTCTTCACGCCGCCGTGCAAGGAATGTTCATGTCGTCCGTACACCGCCAGCACGATCTCACGGACCGTTTCGCCGCCCGCGCAGTTCCAGAGCACCTCCATCACCGACAATTCGGCTTCGGTAATGTCGTCGTTCGGCTTCCCCATGAACTTCTCTCGCGTGGTTTCTTACCAAGTCCAAGCAGTCAGCGTCCGTGCTATCTCATGCACCATACCTGAGATTATAATGCATCGTGCATGAGAGTCAAGAGTTGGGTCGAAACGGGTGGCGATTTGACCGGCGGCCTCCTGTTTCGCTGCGGATTTGCCTTGGCGATAGCTTGGTCGGCCAGTAGAATTGCAATATGATTCACAACATCGATGCAATCTACGATCATGGCGTGTTTCGGCCTGTGGCGCCGCTGGCCTTGCTAGATGGTGCGCGCGTGCATTTGCGAGTGGAAGAGGAGAATGGAGCCGAGCCGCCGACACTCGAGGCGGAGGGCGAACTTCCAACGCTGCTAGAACGAATGAAGGGCTTTGTCGGAACGGTTCATGATCTGCCGCCTGATTCTTCAGTGAATCTCGATCACTATCTTTATGGCACGCCGAAGCGCCAATGACACCTGTTTTTGCCGACGCCTCCTATTACGTCGCGCTACTCAGCCCGCGTGATCAGCATCATCATGACGCGATTCGAATAAGTGGAGAATTGCGACAACCGGTCATTGTGACCGAATTGGTGCTGATCGAGGTAAGTAACGCACTGGTTTCGATCGACTCTCGTGTCCGCGCTGTTGCGCTCTGGGCGCACTTGCAAAACGATCCATCGGTCACCATTGTGCCCGCTTCCACGGAACTCATCGCCGACGGGCGCAATCTTTATGCGCGTCGGTCGGATAAAGAGTGGTCGCTGACCGACTGCGTATCGTTCATCGTAATGGAAAAGCGGGGACTGAATGACGCTTTGACCGCTGACCATCACTTTCAGCAGGCAGGGTTCACGATGCTACTTATTTCGTGATTGCGGATTGTCTGAGGATCGGCCGCACGGGGTCCATAACAATCTGGTGCATAGCTACCGCCATGTCACAGCCAAGTTCCATACAAAAAGGTGCCAAAGCCGACGTGCAGGGCGTTACCAAGGAAAACTACCTGTCGCTCGCCAGCTTTCTCGAAGGGAATGTGCGAAACCCGTTTGCCCGCAAGAAGAACCCGCAAGGCGAGGCGTTGCGCGAGGCGGGGGAGAGATATGGGCGTCTCGATTTTGTCGCTGCCTATTTGTGCTTCAAGCCGGCTTACGAGAAGGCCGTCTCTGACATGCAGCGCGTCTTGGCTCGCAACGTGGAGTTTGAAGCCAACAAGCTGGCGAAAGCGCAGCAGAAGCCGCTGGCAGCCGCCAAAGAGACGGTTCAGAAAATGCGCTTGCATGCTCAGCAGGTGATCGATCAGTTCGACAGCCTGTTGCAAGACCTGGAAGGCAAATCACCGGTACGGGTTTTTTTAGCGAGGGGAGAGGGGCGAGGAGCGAGGGGCGAGGCAGAAATAGCGCCGCCGGGTGCCACTGCTGACTCTGCCCAGCAATGCGAAGCGGGTACCAGGATTCCACTGCTGAGCAAGTCAGCAGTGGCACCGCCGGATGAAATAGTAAGAGGCGAAGGTCGCTACAGAAAAGCTCCGTACACTCCGCCGGAGAAGGGGGCATTGTACGCAGTGCGCGACAAAGCAAAAGGCGAGCGAATTATTCGAGTTATTGCGGTGAGTCCGGACGGTGCTCAAGTCCAGGTCGAAGTTCTTGAAGATGGGGAGCCGTCGAAGCAGCCGATTCAGCTCGCAGTAGAATCGCTTGCCCGTCAGGCGGCAAAGGGTTGGTGCAGCTTGCTGCTGCCGGTTACCGAGCAAGAGGAGGATTCTGTCGCCGCGCATCAGCCGGCAGCTTCCGATATTACCGGGAATGTAACCATGCGACTGGACAGCCAGAATTTCAGCCGATGTTGCTCCGACATTGTCCGGGCGAACATCAGGTTTGATATTCAGCTTATCAAAGACGTGGCCGATGGTCCGTTCAGGGCCGGTAACTTCGAGCAAGCTTTTCTGAGGTTCGAACAGTCCGCAGTTGGTTTTAGTTCGGCGGTGGCGAATAGCCGTCAAGCGATTGCCAGCGGCCGCCGGGCACTTACCGCGGAGAAAGGAAAATTGAGCGGCAAAGAGATTCAGGATCGAAACGCGGCGTTTGTGCGCAGCGAACATTTGATTCATACGGCGGAACGAGAGTTCTCGACGATTCTTGAAGGCCTCCGAATGTTTATGAGGGCCGAGCAAGATAGTGCGAAAGCCGGGTTGTGAAATTCGGGTGCCACGGCTGGCTTTGTCCAGCAGAGCGACGCACTTCCAGGTTGATGAACGGCGAACATGTAATATAATCCATGTATGATTCGCATTCAATTCCCCGATTCGGCCACCGAAGCCGCAGCGCTCGGTTTTCTTGCCGGGCGGTGCTCGTTCAAGTCGTTTGACGACGGAACAACTCTCGTGCCGCAGGCCGTGCTTGGACTTTTGGCTGGCCAGGGTATTCGCTTTACGGTGGAGGGCAAGGCTGGGATCACCACGTATCCGATCGATGTGGTCTAGCTGAAGCACCGCGACCACCGGTCGCGGCTTTATGAAGCTTTTAGCTTCTCGATCTCCTGCAGCGCGGCGGCGATTTGCTCTTCCAGAAGCTTCACTTCGCGCGGGTCGTCCATTTGTTGCTTGGCGCCGGCCAGCCGCGGCTGAAGGTCGGTGATCTTCTTGCGTAGCAAGTCGATGCGTTTCTTGGCTTTCTTGTCCATGAAGGCAACCTTGTTATGATCCGGGGCAATGCGCTCCGCTGCGCTTCGAGGACTCGGCTCCGCGTCGCGGCTTACTCACCTACTCACCTGACATCCGATTGGGCGACGGGAATTGGCTCGCTGGGTTCGACCGATTTGGGAATCTTTTGAAAAGATCGCATCGCGGCGCCGAGCACAAAGATGGCAACCGCCAGCGCGATTCCTAGGTTGAGCCACATCCTCATTTTCTGGCGCATGCGATCGGCCAGCGGCTTGCGGCCCGCGACGGCGGCGGCGATGAAAAACACGCCGAACGCCAGCAGGAACTTGATGCCGAACAGCATGTGATAAGGCCCGGGCAACCGCTCGTAGTCGCCCCGCATCGCGAGGTAGTTGTACAGGCCCGTGGCGATCAGCACGACGGTGGCGATCGCCACGCACCGCGCCCAGAGCGCCCGGCGATCGTTGAAGCACGCCGTGCCCGAATCGGATGAACTTTCCACCGAGCGAGCGAACATTAAACGCAAATAAACCATACCGCCGAGCAGAATCGCCCCAAACGTGGTATGCAGCACCCGGGAAAGGAGCGCGATCCAGTAAGCGCCATCGAGGGTTGGGACGGGGGAGTCGGCAAGCAGCGGTAGGTCCATGGCCTTCTCGTGGGTTTGGGCCGATAGGTTAAATCTCGGTTCGACTGATCGTACAGCGCAACTTGGCGCTTCGTCCACCGGCCCATGCACTTCAAGGGTGGCACGCCCTAAAGCTTTGCGAAGGGCGTGGGGCGGTGATCAAAGACCACGCCCTTCGAAGACTCAGGGCGTGCCACCCACGGAGAGAGCGCGTCGCAAGCGAGCGCGGCTAAACATGACTCAGCCGGCTTTGATGATTTCCACGCAGATGCCGCCCGCGCGAAATACGCGGTGCAGCGGGGTGAACCACAGCTCTCGGTTCCAGCGGAGGCCCATCGATTCGCTTAGCTCGCGAAGCTCGCGGCGATTGTAAGTGCGGCAGTGCCACAGGCGACTCGTCCAAGCGCCGGAGAATGTATCCTCCGTCGCCAGCAGCAACAACCGACCGCCCGGCCGCATCACCCGGGCCAGTTCCGCCAGTCCCAATTCGGGCTTGGGCACGTGTTCCAAGACATAGCCGCAAGTCACGCCGTCGAACGACTCGTCGGCGAACGGCAGCTCCGTGAGATCGGCGGCGGCGTAGTCGGGGCGATCGCTCTTGAGCCGCTGCCGCGCGCGGCACAGCATGCGGTGGGAAAGATCGACACACGTGACCCGGGTGCCGGGATCGGAATACTTCAATGCGTGATGGGCAAGCTGCCCTGCGCCGCTGCCCACGTCGAGGATCGATTTCATCCCGCGGGGATCGAACTGCCGCGTGCGAAAGAGCCGTTCGCCGAGCGGAATGTGGAGCGATAAATAACTGGCGGTCGTGAGCAACGCCCCTTGCGGACCGCTGTAGACGTCGCGGACTTTCTCGCGGTACTCTTCGTAGCTGACCCGCTTGATAAAGTCATCCTCGACGATCCGCTTGACGACACTGCGGGGTCGATCGTCGACAGGCCGGTTTTTCCGGGGCTTGCTAGTCGTCTTGAAACTCATCGGAGCCAGCCTGTGTTTGGTGAGTAAGTGAGTAAGTGAGTATGTAATTTATCACTCATTCTGCACCTACTCACATACTCACCTACTCACCTACTCACTCACTCCCAGTCACCGCCTACACGTACACGCGCCGATTGTAGATATACCACTCGACCATCAGCACCAACAAGGCGGCCAGCAACAATGGCCGCCACAACTCCCGGCGGGCCGGCGTGAGGCCCTCGGCCGGGACGGCCGTTTCGCCGATTCGTAGCTCCTTAGTGCCACCCTCGATATCGCTGTCGCCACTAGGCCGAAGTCCCACGTCGCTCTCTTGCCGGTCGAACAAGTTTACCGCAAAGCGACTGGTCACTTGGCCTTGTTCAACCACTTCGTACACGCCCGGCTGCTCCGTTTGGTGAAACTGGAACGGTTCTAAGCTTTGACGCTGCAGTTCAACGCGCTCGCCATTGGGGGCAACGACCGTCAAGGTGCTCGCCGACGCCGTCGTCCGCAACTCAACTGGCTGACCGGGGGTCGAATTGGGCGACGCTAAATCATCCGCTTGGCCCACAAAATATTCGAGCACGTTCAACCAAAACGTTGGGAAGCTATGCCTCCGAGGCCAATTTGTGTTAATCGCCTGCCCGCCCTCGCCGACCGACACGATGGGAAACCCGAGCACCGCGTCCTCGAAACTATCGCGGGGAGCAATTGCAAATAGCGTTCCGCCGGTGGAATCGATCAGCGACGCTCCCCCCTGCGGAATGGGCAGAATGTTGCTCGTAAGGATGCCGATGTTCCCGAATTCCACGTTCGCCAGCAGCGGGTGTGCTCGATTCCAGTCGATAATCTGCGGCAGCGAGACGGTGCCGGCCGCGGCCGCTTCGGCGGGGGGTGCCTCGGATGGGCTCGAAGCCGTCGCCTTCCAGGAATCAATCGGCGGTGCCGTGCCGACAAACAGCGTATTAGCGCGGGGCATTTTCTCGGGCGCACATTGATCGTAGATAATCAGGCTGTACGCGCCGGAGTCAGCCAATTGCTGATGCTCTTTCTGCGTGAGCAACTCGGGTTTCGCAAACTCGATGGTTGCCAATCGTTTGGCCCGCTCGGTCGCCAGCGAAGTTTCCAGCGCGACATTGCCCGGCGTGACCACCAGCACTCGGCCCGGCGGTGCGTCGTTGAGCGCTGCATACCCGCGATTGTCGCTCACGAGCACGTCCCTCTCCAAGCCGGCACCGCTGAGCCGGACCTCGAGCGCACCCGCCGGGGCGTCGGCCAGCGGGAAGGTTGCGCCCGCGGAGTCACCGGCCGGCACTTCGATTTCCTTCGCATCGAGAAACTCTCCCGACAAGCGAATTTCGGCAATAACCGTTGCGGGTTCGTCCGTGAAGTTCGTCACCTGCACAAACGCTTGACGTTCCTCGGGACGAATCTCGCTTCGACGTGTGCTGAACGCGGTAAGCGCCACGTTGCGCGCCTCTTTGGTTCCAAGGGGCACGTAAATTGGATTGAGTCGCCCGAGCCGAAAGTTCTTCACCTCAGGAAACCGCCCATCACTGTAGATGTATGCCGTCGCCGTTTCGTCCGCGGGCAATTTCTCCGGTGATTCGGATTCATCGTCGGCCGCCAATACGGCGCCCAAGCTCGACATTCCTGCGGCAAGCTTTAGGGCTTCGCGCAGATTGGTTCCACGGAACGTAGGCCCGATCGTTGCCAGTCGCTCGCGCAGCAGACGCGTATCGTCGGTGAATTCCTGAACCACGCGCGGGTCGTCGGCAAAACTCACGATCATCGCGGTCATGCCGGAATCCATCTGTTCGATCAGCGCCGCCACCTGTTCTTTCGCCGCGTCGAGCCGGGTGACCCCATTTACATCGCGGGCCGACATGCTGGCAGAGTTGTCTATGAGAAACAGGAACCGCTGTCCTTCGAGCTTGGTCCCCTCCCAGCCCGGCCGCAGGAGCGCAAGCACCGCGAGCGCCACGGCCAAGAGCTGCAAGAACAACAGCAGGCTCTTGCGCAGCCGCTGCCAGAAGCTGTTCACGTGCAGGTCTTCGATCGCCTTCCGCCACAGATACGTGCTCGGCACCTCGACCGGCTGCCGCTTGAGCTTCAGAAAATAAAGCGCAAGAATCGCCACCGGCACGGCGGCCAACAAGGCCCACTGCGCGGGAGACAGTGTGTTGCGGAACAAGTCGTTCATTATGTTGAGGCTGTCGGCTATTGGCTATCGGCTGTCGGCCAGAGAATGGCGCATGCTTTTTCTGGCTGATAGCCGATGGCCGACAGCCGATACCTATTCCTTACCGCACCAGCCCCCGCCCGCGCAGATAGGTCGCAATCAACTGTTGCACCGGCAGCCCATTGTGGGCCAAGATGTAATTCATCCCGCGCCGTGAGCAGAATTCCTGCACGCCGCCTGTAAACGCCGCCAGTGTCTGTTGATAACGCTTTAAGAGCGGCGCGCTGACGGTGATCTCCGCAACATCGTCATCCTCGCAGTCGACTAATCGCAGGTCGCCCTTCACGTCCGGATGCAACTCTTCCTGGCTGAGAACTTGAATCACGTAAACATCCATTTGCTGGGCCACGAGGTACCGCAACGCCTCTTCGTAGCCGTTTTTGTCGAGCAGGTCGCCAATCAGCACTAAAACTCCTTTGCCGCGGCGTCGCAAACAGAATCGCCGCACGCCTTCGGCTAAGGAGCTATTCTGGCCTGGCTCGATCGCGTCGAGATATTCCAACATCCGCCAGACGCTCTTGCGACCGCGCAGCACCGGTCCAAGCTGGCCGGCGGGTTGGCCGATCGTTTCAATGCAGACCCGGTCCGAGCGCGTTAACCCGATGAACCCCAGTGCCGCCGCCAGTTGCTTTGCATACTGCAGCTTTGTCGGTTCGCCAAAGTCCATCGACATGCTGGTGTCGATGAGCGTGTAGAAGTGCAGATCCTGCTCTTCGAGAAAGAGCTTCAGAATCAGCCGATCGAGCCGAGCGTACAGATTCCAGTCGAGCCGCCGTAGATCGTCACCCGGCACATAGTTACGAAAGTCGGCGAACTCGACGCTCTCACCTTTGCGCTTACTGCGGCGCTCGCCCTTCATCCGACCGCGAAACACCTTGCGCGTGACGAGCTCCAAGCGCTGGAGCTGCGCCATGAGTTCGGGCGGCAGCAGAGTGGATTCGGTGACAGGCATTGGTGGTTCGAAAAGTGGACGCATAGTAGTCCACACGCTCCGCGTGTGGACGGTCGTCTCGCGGAGCAAGACGACTACTACTATGCTACGCCACTTTGATCTCTTCCGCTTTCTCGGGCACCTTCTGCAAGATTTCCAACAGCACCTTATCCGGCTCGATTCCCTCCGCCTCCGCTTCAAAATTCAGAATTACGCGATGCCGCAGCGAGGGCAGGAACGCTCGCCGCACGTCTTCGAAGCTGACGTTGTACCGCCCGGCCAGCAGCGCCCGCACCTTGGCGGCCAGCGCGATGGTCTGCGCGCCGCGGGGGCTGCTGCCCCAGCGGAAATACTGGTTCGTGATTGGCGGCGCGAATTGGCCGTCCGGATGCGTCGCGAGCGTCAGCCGCACAACGTAATCCTGCACGTGGGGGGCAATGATCACCTCGCGAACAAGTTGCTGCCACTGCAGGATTTCGGCTCCGTCCATCACCTGCTGCGGCTGGACCGTAATTCCCTTGGTAGTACGGTCCAAAATGGTCCCCAGTTCCTCACGACTGGAATAGCCGACCACGAGTTTGAACATGAACCGGTCGAGCTGGGCTTCGGGCAGGGGATAGGTGCCTTCCTGTTCGATGGAGTTTTGCGTCGCCATCACCAGAAACGGTGGGTCGAGTTTGAACACCTGACCCGCGATGCTCACGGAGCCTTCCTGCATCGTTTCGAGCATGGCCGATTGGGTTTTGGGCGTGGCGCGGTTAATTTCGTCGGCCAGACAAATCTGGGTAAACAGCGGCCCCTTTTGAAACTCGAATCGCCGCCGGCCGTCGGGGTCTTCGACGATCAGATTGGTGCCAAGGATGTCGGCCGGCATCAAATCGGGCGTGAACTGAATCCGCGAGAACCGCAGATTGAGCGTCTGCGCGAGCGTACGGACCAGCAGCGTCTTCCCCAGGCCGGGAACGCCCTCCAGCAAGCAGTGGCCGCCGACGAACAGGCACGTTAGGACGCCGTGGACAATCTCCTGGTGGCCGACAATGACCTTGCCGATTTGTCCGGAGACGGCTTGGTAACGTTCGGCAAACTGCTGAGCCCGCTTTTCAATGGAATCGCCGATACTCATATGTTTCGTTTTGTCTCAAAAGAACGGAATTCGTGTAGCGGCCACCTGCACTCAAACGGCCAATTGCCGAACTCCTGTTGCAGCAACGACTTAGAACACTCAGTATATCGTTCCGACGCTTGACTGTCGCGTTTTTTCCCCGATATAGTGAATCGTTTGACGATCCCCCACCTTCGCATGCCGCCCCGTTGATGCCTCCCCGAATCATCGACGTTCGTCAGGCGGAGGACAGCCGAGATACGGTCCATCGGGCGGTGCAAGCCTTGGTGGAAGGGCAACTCGTCGGTTTTCCGACGGAGACAGTGTACGGTATCGGGGCCAGCGCGTGCCACGCGCCGGCGGTCGAAAAGTTGGCGGCTACGAAGGGCCGCGGGTACGGGTCGCCTTTTGCGCTCGCAATAAAAAGCGCGGCGGAGGCGCTCGACTACGTCCCCAGCATGTCGCCGCTCGCGCAGCGGCTGGCTCGTCGTTGTTGGCCGGGGCCGGTCACGCTCGTCGTCGAAGTCGGAGAACAGCCAGGCTTGGCAAGCCACCTGCCCGTCGAAGTTCGGCCGTTTGTGATTCCCGCGGGTTGGGTTGGCCTGCGGGTGCCTGCCAGCAAGATCATGCAAGATGTTTTGCGGATGATCGCTGGGCCACTTGCCTTAACGAGTGCCAACCGCACGGGCGAGCCGGACGCAGTCGATGCTAAAGGAGTTGTTGAGGCGGTTGGGGATCACCTGGCGCTAGTGCTCGACGACGGGCCGGCGCGGTATCGTCAACCTTCGACGGTGGTCCGCGTGACGGGCAATCAGTTCGAAATCCTTCGCGAAGGAGTAGTTCGGGAATCGACCATGGAGCGGCTGACGTCCTATCTGGTGGTTGTGGTTTGTACGGGCAACACTTGCCGCAGCCCGATGGCCGAAGCGTTCCTGCGGCGACAACTCGCCGAGCGCCTGGGCTGCGCCGAGGCACAACTTGAGTCTCGCGGCGTGATCGTCGCCTCGGCCGGCATTTCCGCGGCCGCGGGCGCACCGGCCAGTCCCGAGGGTGTCCAGGTCATGCATAAAAAGGGATTAGACCTGACTCGCCACGAGTCGCAGCAACTGACCGAGCAACTGGTGCGTCATGCCGATCTCATACTGACGATGACTCGCGGGCATCGCCAGACCATACTGAACCAGTGGCCGGAGGTTGCCGAGCGGGTGGCGGTATTATTGGCGAGCGGGCGCGACGTCGCGGATCCCCTCGGCAGCCCGTACGAGGCCTACGTCGCGTGTGCTGAACAAATCGAACAAGCGGTAGCGCACCGCGTCGAGCAAATTGTGGCCGAGGTTAGTGGTGAGTAGTGAGTAGGTCAGGCTCCGCCTGACAATAACGAACAACCGTAGTCTGAGGATTTCCGGCTGTGTCAGGCAGAGCCTGACCTACTCACTCACCGACTGACAATCGATCGTACAATCAACACAGCTTTTCGCCCCTCCGGGCACGGAACAGCCATGCGTATTGCCATCGCCAGCGACCATCGCGGATTTCAACTTAAGGAGAAAGTCCTCGCGATGGTGCGCGGCAAGGGGCACGAGATCGAAGATGATGGCACGCTGAGCGATGAGAGCGTCGACTATCCCGATTTCGCGGCCATCGTGGCCATCAAGGTGAGCAGCGGACAGGTTGATCGTGGCATCTTGATCTGCGGTACGGGCATCGGAATGGCAATTGCCGCCAACAAGTTCCGCGGGGTCCGCGCCGCCGCCTGTAACGATGAAGTCACAGCCGAAATGAGCCGCCGGCACAACGACGCGAATGTGCTTTGTCTATCCGCGGATCTGTTAAGCCCGCGGGTAGTCGAGCGGATGGTCGAAATCTGGATCGACACCGAATTCGAAGCCGGCCGACATTTACGCCGAGTGGAAAAGATACGGCAACTTGAAGAGGAGAATCGCAAGTAGGTCAGGCTGTGCCTGACATGAAGCGCGTCAGGCAAGAAAGCCTGACCTACGAATGCGTCAGGCAGAGCCTGACCTACTTGGCCGCCTTGGGTCGTACCACGCTCAGTATCGCTTCGCGGAGTTGCCGTTGCTTGATGGGTGCTTGAGCAATCCGCCGATGATCGGCTAGTTCCGCTTCGGCCGCCCACGCTTGGTGTCGCTCGTCGAGCAAGAGCACCGCCGGCAGGTCGCGCGTTGCCGTCTCCCGGCCGAAGCGATTGAACCCCTCCAGCGCCGGCCGACCGATGGAAGCCGTGTTAAACAGCACGAGGTCGGCTGCCCGCTGGTCGTCGAAAAACCGGTCCATGGCTCGCTCCGGATCGCTTGCCACCAGCACGCGATAGCCATTGCGTTTGAAAAGCTCGCGAAACAGGTCTTGCAGCTTGACTTCCGACTCGACCACCATCAGCTTGCGGGGCTGGCCATGTTCGTCATGGCCCTCTCGGCTATGCAGGTCCACTTGAGCGCCGATCGTATCCACGCCTTCCTTGACTCGTTTGATGGCCACTCGCAAATCGGCGTACATGTCACCGGGACTTTGATAACGACGCTGTGGATCGAACTCCGTGGCCTTGCTAATCACCATCGCCAAGGGCAAGGGAAGTTTCGGAACCAGTTCGAGAATTGGCTTGATGTCGGTAAACCGCGTTTTGCTCAGGAGCTGCGCCCGATCGCGCGACTCGGCCATTGCCGGGCGGCCCGCGACGAGTTGATAGAACATGCAGCCGGCGAAAAACACGTCGCTGCGGGTGTCGTCCTTGCGGACGCCGGTCGATCGCTCCAGTCCTGCATATTCGATCGTCCGGCGGTTGAATTCGCCCATGTCTTCAACTTCTTCGTTCTCGAGAGCCGCCAAACCGAAGTCGACCAGTTTGGGAACCCCATCGCTGGCGATCAAGACGTTCGACATTTTGAGGTCGCGATGCGAAATTCCCTTTTGGAAGGCGAAGGTCAATCCCGCAACGATTCCGACCATCATCTCGGCTGCTTCGAGGGGCTGAAACTGGTGGCGAATTCGGTAGAACTCGCGCAGATTCCGCCCTTCGATGAAATCCATCACGATGAAGTGAGTTACTCCCTGCGAAACTACCTCGTGAACCGGCACAATGTTCGGGTGCTGGAGTTGCACGCCAAGCTCGCCCTCGCGGCGAAATAACTCGATGATGTACGTATTTTTCGGATCGGTCACCGGGCTGCTAAAGCGGTTGCGCAGGACTTTCACCGCGTAGATCTGGTTCGTTGCGCGATGGGCGGCGCGGAAGACCCGAGCAAACGTACCGGCGCCGACCGAGTAGAGAACTTTGTAGTCGCCGTAGAAAAAGCCGGACCGCAAACCTTGCGCGAGGCGATCGAGCTGATAGTTGGTGATCAGGTCGCGCCGCAGGAGAGCCTGGGCGAATTCCTTGGCGGCGACGGATCGCGTCCCCAACTCGCCCCACACCGATTGGAGCTGCGATTCGTCAACGATGTTGACGTCCAGGGCGCGCTGTGCCAATTGTTCGGCGGTCATGAGTGGCCGGTGCGCGTCCGCGCGGGTGGCAAGGAAATTTCTAGGAGACGACGCGATTGCCACCTGCCGGCATTACCGGCCGTGGAGCGAACCTCCGCGCTCGCCTCTCTCACGCTGCCCCTTATTAGCAGTCTACCCGTCCAAGTCGCTTTCATCAAACATTGGGGGCATCCCCGTTTCGATCGCACCTAGTCCAGTTCTTGAATCTCACTGAGCTTGGCCCGAAATTCGTCGCGTTCTCGGCGAGTCGCCTCGAGATCGAACATCAGGTACTTCATATCGAGACGAAGTTGCGATAAAGCATCCTGCACGAGGCTAAGAATTCGGCGGCGGCGACGGGTGCTTTCCGTGACGCGGTCCAAGAGCGGGGCCAGTTCAGCGACGTGGCGTGGGGGCAGCGACTCAATCGCGGCCGCTAACTGCTGCAAATCGAGGGGTAGGTCGACCGTGGACGAGTTTGAATCGGCGAGGCGGGTAACATCCAACATGGTGATTTCTCCGGGAGGCGGTGCTTCGTCGGAGAGTCATTGCACGTGCCGCGCCGGGACCGGTTCCCACGGCAGACGGTGCGACGCAACTCGTTACGCATAATGTACTTACGAGACAGTCAGACTTGTCCGTTGATCTACTTCGGATGGCTCGTGCTGTCGCGATTTCGCCGCAACCGATCTGGCTCCGAGTCGTAAATCCTGATACGAACAGCACTTGCGGCCGAGATCGGGCGTCGAACCGGTGTCTTTCAAACGCATCATTCGCCGTGCCGGGCACCGCCGGATTCGGTATCAACCAGCGTGATTCCCATGAGTCTTGCGACCCGAATACAAACCGCGGCGCGGGCTTGGCTCTGCTGGTTAACGCTGCTGTCGGCGGCCGCCGGGCAATCGCCCGATCCGAGTGTTGCGTATTTCAATGATTTCGATGATCCCGCCCCGTCGTGGGAGTTGGATAGCCCGACCTCGGTTGGGCAAATCGTGCGACGCGAGCGATTGGTGAATCCACCAGCGGACGACGGGGCAAGCGTTGAACGGCTTGTCGTGGTCGGCCCTCCGGGCGAATCGGTGCGGCTTGCGCATGCGATTAACGCGGCCCCGGTGATCGATGAATCGCGCATCGTGGTACGGGTGCGCACCAATCGACCGGGCATTCAAGTTGCCGCGCGTATTGTTCTGCCCCGAAGCACCGACGGCGGCAACCCACCGCAAACTCTGGTGGTGCGTGGAACGAGTGACGACACCTCCGGCGAATGGTGCGACCTGGAGATTCGCGATCTTCCCAAACTCGTCACGCGGGAGGCCCGACTCCTTCGCACAAGCTCCGAATCGCCGATCGACGAGCGGGGCGCCTACCTGGATCAGGTGATCTTGATCGTGCCGGGTGGACGAGAATCGACGGAGGTGGCAATCGACCGGCTCACGGTGGAGGGTATTGTCGCGTCTCCGAACGCCGCGGCGCCCGCAACCGCCATGGCTGGCCCGCAGTTTCCATCGACGAGTCTCGCGGCTTCAGCCGTACCGGCGCCTGTGCGTCCGGTGCGGGTTTCGGGCAATCAGATTACCGTGAACGACCGGCCCTTCTTCCCGCGCATCGTGCAACACAATGGCGAGGATTTCGAATTCCTCGCGAGGTGCGGTTTTAATGGAATCTGGCTGCGAGAGGCGCCGACTTCCGACCAATTGGAAGCTGCGGTGAAGTTAGGCGTTGGGCTGATCTCGCCTCCTCCGCGCGAACCGATTCCCGTTGAAGAAGCGGCAGAGTGGAACTCGATTCTCGCCTGGGATCTCGGCGAGCGATTGGCAGCCACGCAGCTCGACGTGGTTACCGCTCAAGCCCAAACGCTGCGGCGCGAGGACCGACATTTGCAGCGTCCTTTAGTTGCCGCCCCGAGCGATTCGCTTGCCCGTTTCAGCCGCGTGGCTGACATCCTATTGATCGGCAAGCGGCCGAGCCTGCACGACGTGTACTTGCACGATTGGCAGCGCGATTTGCAGGCCGCGCACCGCACGGCTCGGCCCGGCACGCCCGCCTGGGCGCGCATCGATTTGGATCACAGCGCGGAACTCGCAGGGCAGATTCGCGTCCTCGCTCCCCATACTTCCGGCGGGTGGCAAGCCCCGCAACGTATCGCCAGCCAGACGCAGGCAGCCGTGGGCAACGGTGCGAACGGGTTGGTCTTTGCGTCTCGACAAACTCAGAGCGCGGCGAATTCGACCAATCAGTTGACGCTCGCCACATGCGAGCTGTTGAATCGTGAACTTCGGTTGATTGAACCCTGGCTCGTCGGCGGCACAACGGCGAGCCTCGCCACCTGTTCCGATCCCGGCCTGCAAGCGGTTGTCATGCAACGGGACCGAGTGCGATTGGTGGCAATTCGAAGGCTGCCCATGGCGGCGCCGATCGACGAAGCTCAGCAAGCGGCATCGCCCCATGCCATCACGGTTCCCGGCGTGCCCGAGTCGGCGGGCGCGTACCTTTTAAGCCCGGGCGGCATGAGAATCGTCGAGCAAAACCGCGTATCCGGCGGCGTGCGGGTGCCGCTCAAAGACGTTCCGGCGGGAACGTATCTCGTGCTCTCCGACGATCGGGCTGCAATCGCCGCGATGATGCGCAGTGCTTCCCAAGGGGCTTCGCGAGCGGTGCAACTGGCGCGGTTCTTATCGATGGATGAAGTGCAGCAAGCAGAGCAAACCGCCGCTCAATTGCAGCAACTGCCGGCCGCGCAGAAGATCGCACAGCAGACGATTGCCGTTGCCAAGACGGCGATCGGGCAAGCGAATTTGGCGCTGGCCAGCGGAAACCATGAAGGCGCTTATCGACACCTGCTCATTGCCCGCGACGCTGTGGCAACGCTTCAGTCGCATCTGCTCACCCAGCCGGCGAGCGCGCCTGGGATCGTTAGCAGTCCTTTGGCCGGGTCATTCCCTCGGCTGCTCGATCAATGGAAGCTTGATTGGGCGCTCGCGGCCTTGCCCATGGGCGAGAATCTTCTCCCGGGTGGTGATTGCGAAGAACTGGCTCAAATGCAATCTTACGGCTGGACCCACACGCGTTACCCCGTGGAAAGGGTGCATTCCGCTGTGGAACTGACTGCCGACGCGCCCCAGCAAGGGACTCGTGCTCTGCGGCTGCTGGCTAGCCAAACATCAGGCTCGTCAAGTTCACATTCCAGCGAATCGGCAACGGTTTGGATTGCTTCGCCGGAAGTATCGCTCGCGCCGGGTCAAACGATTGAGATCGCCGGCTGGGCGCGCGTGCCCCCGCGATTCGACTGCCACCTCACGATTACCGACTCGCTTGGCGGCGAGGAGTTGGCACTCGACATCAGCCGGACTCCCGAGTGGCAGCCGTTCCGGATGATCCGCACCGCATCGGAGGCCAGTTCGGTGCAGGTGCAGTTCGCGCTGTATGGCTGCGGCGAGGCACGCATCGACGGCGTCATGATCCGGCCGGTGCTGGCCGCGCGAACGCAGCCGCAATCTGCCCGGCGTCTCTCTGCCGTGCCGGTGCGAACTGCGCCGTGAACACGTAGGATGGGATATTCCGTGCGTCCCGCCACATAGGCAAGTTTCTCCGAAACTTGCATCTCAATGATTACCTCCGCCTCCAAGCTCCGCGACGAAGCCCTTCAAATCTGGCGGGCTGGCGTCGATGCCGTGCGGCCGGAACGACTTGTGCCGAGCGACGTTGTTGTCGAAGGTTCGACGCTGGCCATTGGCCCTCACGAGTTTGATCTGCGCAA
Organism: Pirellulales bacterium; assembly: GCA_040901765.1. Classification (GTDB taxonomy): domain Bacteria; phylum Planctomycetota; class Planctomycetia; order Pirellulales; family Lacipirellulaceae; genus JBBDYG01. The sequence continues at coordinate 110,903 of JBBDYG010000015.1, read as the reverse complement.
GATCGGCCGCATCGCGGTGGTCGGCGGCGGCAAGGCTGGCGCTGGCATGGTTTGCGGGTTGGAGTCTGCGCTTGGTCCACGGATTCTTGAGGCGCATCGCGTTAGCGGACTGGTGAGCGTGCCCGCCGATTGCATCGATCGCACCACGCGTATCACGCTCGGCGCCGGCCGGCCAGCCGGCGTGAACGAACCTCGACCCGAAGGCCAAGCTCTTGCGGAAAAGATGTTGCGGCTCGTTGGCGAATTGGAATCAAACGACCTTTGCATCTGTTTGCTTTCGGGCGGCGGGTCCGCGCTGCTACCCGCTCCTGCAGTCGGTGTAACGCTCGATCAAAAGATCGCCGTCACGCAGCTTCTCAGCGGTGCGGGTGCCGACATCGAGCAACTCAACCGCGTGCGACGGCAATTAAGCCAGATCAAATGTGGTGGCCTCGCCCGCGCCTGCCGCGCGGGCAATCTCGTGACACTGGTCATCTCCGACATCCTGGGCGATCCGCTCGACCTCATCGCCTCCGGGCCGACCGTCTGCCAACCCAACGATTCACCTGCGAAAGCACTCGAAGTCTTCGAACAACTTGGAGTCGCACAGACCGAGGCGGCACGGCCGATTGTCGCATTTCTTCGCAAACAAACGCGCGAGGCGCCGCCAGCAACCTGCAATGTGCGACACGTCGTGTTGGCGAACAACGCCACGGCGGTCGACACTGCCGGCATAGAGGCCGAGCGGTTCGGCTACAGCCACGCGATGCTGAGCGCGGCACAGCCCGAAGGCGCTGCGGAAGACGTGGGCCGGCATCTCGCGGCGATGGCCCTGCGGATGCGCGACAATGCAGGGCCGAATTGCTTGATCTCAGGCGGCGAGCCGACCGTGAAGCTCGTCGAATCCGCAGTACGCGGTCTCGGTGGCCGAAACCAGCAGCTTGTGCTCGCGGCGCTTGCGGAGCTTGGCGATTGCGAGCGGATCGCGTTGCTCTCGGGAGGCACCGACGGCGAAGACGGCCCTACCGATGCAGCCGGGGCATACATCGACGCCGACATTTCCGCTCGGGCAAAAATGCTTCGGCTCGATTCCCGCAAATATTTATCGCGCAACGACGCCTACCACTTCTTCGCGCCGCTCGATGCACTGCTGAGGACCGGTCCGACACACACCAACGTGTGCGACCTGCGGGTGATTACGGTCGACCAACGATTCAGATGTGAGATGTGAGATGTGGAAAGGCAGAAGTTCGGAAAGAAAATACTTTAGTCTCTTCACTTCTTCCTTCTTACTTCACACATCTCACATCTCCTTCCCCCTAATCCCACCACCATTGACCTTCGTCGAGGCCGGAGAGATCGACCCCGTCGCGGGTGGTCTCAATTTGGCCTGCTTCGTCGCGCAGCAGATTCACCGTTTGCAGCGCTTGCGAGGGGCGAATACTTACGCCGCCGCCGATCGGTGTGATCAGCGACGCGCCCTTCCACATGCTGTTTACAGCGCTGGCGACTTGCTTGGGGGCGTTGTAGGTCTCGACGGGAAACAGCTCTTCGTTGCCGAATAACTCCATGTTCCAACCGACCTGACCGTAGAAGTCATGTTGTTGCATATACGCCGCCGCGACCGACAGATCGATGCAATTGCGAAGCTGGGCGTACACCGGCACGCGCTGGGCCAGTCGGGGATATGCTTTGGTGAACCCGTTTACAAAGGCCTGGCTGGCGCGATTTGCCTTGCCCGCCGTGCGGCGGCCGCCATCTTGAGCGACGACTTCATCCTCGCCCACGAGTTTCACCCCTTCGCCCACCATTTGCATTGAAAGTTCGTCGTCGCTCACGCGAACGCACTGATAATCGGGTACGAAGTACCACCGCTGCAAAGCGTTGCGGCTGACGGCGGCGGGGCTTACGCGATCGACGTAACTGGTGAGTCGCACCGGCGGTTTTTCCAGCCCAATGCCGATGAGCTTCATCCGGTAATCGGCTTCGACTAGCACCTGCGCGAAATGCGTGCTGGCCGGAATGCCGCCGACGGTAATCACCTGCGGGCCGAGCTGCGCCTGAAGCTGCTCGACTATAAACTGCGTTTGATTGGGATTCGCCTGGCGGCCGAACTGCTTGAGGAATTGCTGCATCCGCGCCAGCCCTTCGGCCGTGGGATCGATCGAGCAATAGATGATGGGCGGCTTCTCCGCCTGCCCCGGCGCGAATGCCCGCATGGCGACGACCAGGTCCTGCAACTCAATCACGGGCCGACCCGACTTGATGCCCAGCATCCGTCCCGACAGGGATTGCCCCCAAGGCTCCGCGGGGCCAGCGACGACAATGTCTCCCGACTCCGGATAACAGAACACATACTCGATGCGGGTCAGGCCGGCGAGATGTTTCATCGCGTCATCGGGTCCGCTGCCGGCGGCGATCTTTTGTTGCACCGCTTGCTCTAATCGCGTGAGCGAGACTTTACGAAGTTTGCTCGGCTCGGCGAGATTGCCATCAAGCTGGCCCATCGCTTCTTCAATTCGCTGTCGTGTCAGTTTCCCTCTTGGATCGTTAACGGTCATGGTTTGCAGGACGCCTTCGGCGTCGACAGCCACGCCGGATAAACCTTGCGTCCCCTGGGTGCCACCACCCAAGCCTCCACCACCACCCGCGTCCCCGCCACCGCCGCCGCCGAAACCTCCGCCGCCGCCACCGAATTGGGCAAGAGCAGGCTCGGCACCAGCGGCCGCGAGCAACAACAAACTGAGAAAGCACAACCGGTACAATCGGCGCGCTACGAATGTCCCAAGAGAACTCATGGCTACCTCAAAGCTGGCAAATCGCGAAGACTCGCGTGAAGCGTATCCCCTGATCCTAATCCGCGCGCGTAGGTAAAGCAAGAAATACGTAAGAAGCCTGCAGAGGGCAGAGGGCAGCGGGCAGAGGGCAGTCAAGAAAAACATGCGGAGTTCGCTGAGGCTTTTACTGCCTGCCTGCTGCTCAGGGTTCGCTGGGGGCTGCGCCTGCTGGCTCCGACCCCAGCCACCCGTCGGCTTCTTTACTGCCTGCTGCCCTCTGCCGGCTGCCTGCTTTCCAGTGTCCCCGCCGGAAAAGCCCGCAAAATCGGCAGACTTCGTTGCCAAAACTCCACCCGGGGCGTTGCTTTTGGGCAACATCGCCCGTTTCAGGCGGTAGATTTTCACAATGCGGCAAAGTCGCGCGCCCAAGGCACCCAGTGCCAAGGGTGCTGCTGCCGGCTTGCCCAGCAGTGCGAAGCGGGTACAAGGCTTCCACTGCTGGACGAGCCAGCAGTGGCACCCCGCCCGGCCTGCGACTGGTCCGCTCCCCCAACTGCCCAGTTCGATGCACGCACGCAGTACCCCACTTTGGCTGGCATTTGGCGTGGCGCTTTTCGCGCTACCGCTGGTCGGCGGGTGTGCGGCCGATCGGCTCCCCCGGATCGATCCGTCCGGGGAGAGCTTCTTCGTCTGGCCGGGGCAGCAGCCGGCCGTGGCGAACCCGTTCGCGCCGGGGCCCGCCCTCCCGCTGGCGAGTGCGGGAAATGTCGTCGCGCCGCCCGTCTATTCCGATATGGCGAACCCCGGAACCTTCGCCCCGCCGCCCGCCGCCTTTCCCGCCGTGGCTGCGGTGCCGGGTGCCACGACGACGCCCCTATCGCCCCCCAACGTCATGGGCACCACGGTTGCTGCCTCGGCGCCGGGACCGCAGGACACGCTTACGCTCAACCCCAATCGCGTGCTCGCACCGGTCGGCAGTGAAGTCATCTTGCGGGCTGGCGTCTGCTCTTCATCGGGCTACTACATCGTGAACCAGCGAGTCGAATGGATGATCGACCGTGCTGGCCCGGGCCAAATCGTGACCATTGGCGAGCGCGGGCACCTCGACATGTTCCGCTGCCCGCAGAACACGCCGCGGAAGGTCGACAACTGGTATGCGATCGGCGCGACGATTCCCTACCACATCTGCCTCGACCGCGGCACAGCCGACCCGGCCGACGACCTGCAAATCCGGCCGGGCGAAGCATGGGTGAGCATCTCGTCTGCGACCGAAGGCACGAGCTATGTCACCGCCTATTCACCGGCGGTCGGCAATTGGCCTGGCCGCACTGCGCGGGCCACCATCATTTGGGTCGATGCCCAGTGGCAATTCCCGCCGTCGGTCACGCTTCCCGGCGGCCAGCCGCACGTCCTCACGACAACCGTAACGCGGCAAAGCGACGGGGCACCGGTCGGGGGCTATATCGTGCGTTACGAAGTGGTCGGTGGCCGGGCGAGCCTCGGCTACGATGCCGGTCAAGCCAGCGAGATGCCAACCGATAGCCAAGGCCGCGCGCGGGTCGAGATTACTCCCACCGATTCCGCGCCCGGCTCAACGACCGTCAACATTCAAATTATCCGTCCCGAACAGCCCGGCGCAGCGGCCGGTCCGCGCGTCACGCTCGGGAGCGGGTCAACGACGCTCACCTGGGCGGGTGGTGGGGCATCTCCGATTCCGCAACTTCCCGCCGGCCAGGTTCCACCTCCCGCGAGCCAGCCACCGCAGCCGCTGCCGTTTGTGCCGCCGCAACTCGAACCTACCGCCCCCCCCTTGGGCGCAACTCCAACGGGCCGGCCGCAACTTGAGGTCACGGTCACTCGTGAGACGCCCGATCCACTGAAGGTTAACGACAACGTGCGGTTCTTAGTCAAGGTTCGCAATACCGGCACCGCTCCGGCGCGGAATATCGTCGTGGCCTCCGACTTCGATCCGGGGCTTTCGCATCTGCAGGCCAAAGCCGGTGAAAATCGAGTCGAATACAAAGGGATGGGCGAGCTGGCCGCCGGTGAGTCCGACTCCGTGCCGTTAAGCTTCACGATTACCAAACCCGGAGAGCAGTGCCAACGCGTCACCGTCTCCGCCGAAGGAGCGACCGATGCCGTCGATCGCGGGTGCGTGAACGTTGTCGCCGCGGCGCCCGCCGCCGAGCGGCCGACGCTGCGCGTTGAGATAACCGGCGAACGGATTAAGACCGTGAACGATTTTACGGATTTCAATACCGTGGTTGAAAACACCGGCACGGTGCCGGCCACGAATCTGGTTGTCGATATTTCAAAGGACGGAGAGTTCCTGCAATGGAGCGATGCGGACCGCGATCTGACACGACAGCCGGATGACACGATGCGCGTGCTAATACCTGAGTTGGCGCCAAGTGCGAAGCGGAACTTTCAGATTCGGTGCAAATGCACCGCCCCGAGCACGCGAGCTTGCGCCCAGATTAACGTGACCGGGGATGATGTCCGCTACAGTGCCGAACACTGCATCGAAGTGCGGCCGCCACTTGGCCCTCCTGGGCCGGGCGGTGCGACGGCGGGGCCTGCCAATTTGCGGCTCACGCTTCTCGAAAACGCCAATAGCGCGAAAGTCGGTTTTCCTGCGCAATTGTTCGTGATCGTCGACAACACCGGCGTTTCACCGGAGCGGCAAGTTGCCGTCCGCGTTTTTGTCCCGACCAACTTCACCGTCGACACGACCGCCATCCAGCCGCGCGGCAACTTCCAAGTGGTGAACCGCCCAGACGGGTTGGAACTGCAATTCACCCCGATCGCTGAACTTCGCGCCAACGAACAGCAGCGGTACATGATCCCCCTGACTCCAGCCCGCGCCGGCGTGGCGGTTGTGACGGCCCAGGTTCAGTCGCAAAGTGTAACGGAGCCGATATCCAAGCAGCGCGAAATTACGATAATTGACCGCTAGAGAGGCTGGCTGCACATGCGGCCTGCGGGGCGGGAAAACTGGCTGTTTGCCGCGTGCGCGCTCCGATCCGAGGACTACGCCTCGCGGCTATGATATTCAGAACCTAGATCGAATTCGGAGGGTGGGTGCGAGTTCAACGCTCCACGAAGCAGCATCTCAAGCCGGAGGCTTGGCAGCAATTAGCCGGTGGTAAGCGCTAGCGCCACCACCGGAAATAGGCGTATACGATGTTAGCACCCCGGCTGGGGTGCCAGCAATCATTGCGCCCCAATTTGCTGCGATCCCTTTCGGGATAATGCGGGAGTTCGATTCGCTTTCCGGTGGTGCGCTTCGCGACCACCGGCTAATGGCTGTCATCCCGCTGAGGCTGTGATTTTTTTACGAATCAAAACCAGTTTTCTACCACCGGTTGAAGCTAGCGGAGGACAGCAGTCGCAATAAGTGGTAGGGGTTTTCAAAAAATCACAGCCTCGCTGGGATGAAATACGGCACGATGCAAAATCATCAAGCTGCAAACTAACAGCGAAGCGTTCCATGTTCGTTTAATTAACTTAGGGTCAATAAGCAATGCCGGCGTTTCCGATGCCACGATACGTTCTATTACGCCACGAATTGCCGCCCCAATCGGGCCGCGCGTCGCATTGGGACTTCATGCTCGAACACGAAGGCGTGCTCTGGACGTGGGCGCTGGAGCAATTGCCGAAGCTGTGGTTGGTTGAACTCAACCTCCCGCACGAGGATGCAAGCGACGAGGTTCCCGCGCGGCGGCTGGCCGATCATCGCCTTGCGTATCTCGAGTATGAGGGCCTCGTAAGCGGCGACCGTGGCAGCGTGAATCGCGTGACACAAGCGGGGTACTCCATCATTACCAACAACGCGGATCTGCTGGAGGTGACACTCGACGGAGACTTACACGGTCTTGTCATTCTCACTCGCCGAAACGAATCGATCGACGAATGGAGACTAAGAATTGAACGAGAAAGATATGAACAGAAGGTCGCAAAGGACACAGCGCAGCCGTAAGGCAGCAACCAAAGGATTTGACAGGAGGAAACGGAGAAAACGGAGAAAGAACAACACAGCCCTATTTTTCTCTGTTGCCTCTGTTTCCTCCTGTTCAAATTTCTTTCTCAAAAACCAAGTATCGACGGATTTGCTATGCAGAGAATGGTGATGTCAAACTTCAAATGCGACAACTTTGAGGCTGAGTCGCGGGCTGATTTTCGAAGCTGCTAGCAGTTCGGCTCTAGAATTTTCGGGGAATCGTGAACAAACGTCGAAAACCCCTTCAAATCCAGGGCGTTTGGCTTGTTGCATTTGAAGTTTGAACTCACCGAATTGAAAAGAGAGAAATCTTTTCAATTGTATTTCTTTGCGTCCTTTGCGAACTTCTGTTCAACGGATTCTTCTGTCCGAATCTACCACGCCGTGCGCTGCACTTCGTGCTTCGCCAGCCGCTTCGTCGGCGCGGTGGTGTAACCCGCGAGGTAGATTTCGCCGTTGTGCAGTTCTACCGTTTCGAGTTCGCGCTGCTGGTGTTCGCCCGAGACCAGTTCGCTCACGTTCACGAGCAACACGGGGTCGCCAACGGACTGCGACCAATGGCAAGGCAGATGCGATTGCTTGAGGGCGAGTTGCGTGCGATCGACGATGTCTTTCGTGGGTAGCGGCAAGGAACCGGCCTGGACGCTGCGCAATTGAATTGCGAGCAAGCCGCGCTCGTCAACGAACACATCGGTTTCCACGGCGATAACCGTCTCGATCCCTGCCACTTTGGTTTGAAACCCGAGCGACACGCCCTGGTCGGTCACGGCCACCCGCGGATCGCGAAAGTCTTGGGAGAGCAATTCGGGAAAACTCTTTGGTAACTCGATCGCGAGCCAACTATTGATCTGCGCCGCGGTGAATGTGGCGTGCCAGCGTCCCGCCTTTTGGGCCTCGCTATAAACCGCCGCCAAGCGGCTCTCCAGGTCGCGGCTCGCCTGCTCCATTTCGGCCGGGTCGCTCGCCAGCGCTTCCGAATAGAACGGCACCGCCCGCGCTAGCGCCGCGTGAAAATACAGAGCCGCGCCGAGCACGCCCAATAGCATCGCACCGGCGGCCACCAATCCCACGATTAACAATCGCTTCATGCGGATGCTTTCACTAAAGTTGGGTCAGGGGCGTCTAGATGCAGATTAACAAGTTGCAGAATCCTAGGCGACCCTTTTGAGCCGGTCAATTGCGATGCCCGCAGCTTCGCCAAATTCTCGCTGCGCCCTGGCCGCTCCCTGTCACGGGGTGCTATCGGCCACTAAAATGCTGCGGCTTAATAAGGCGCATGGTCACTCCTGCTGGTTCCCGCAAGATGAAGCCCGACGAATCCAATGCTGGCGATCCGATCGCCGCCCGGCAGGAAAAACTCCGCGCGATTGTCGCGCTCGGAATCGATCCGTGGGGCGGGCGTTTCGAGGACCGGCAGTTTATCGACGACATTCGCAATCGGGCCGAGGAAATCGCTTTCCGCAAGCAAGATGGCACGCTCGTGCCGTTGCCCGATCTGGCCGCGCAGCCTGAAGGCTTCGATTTTCGCGCCTGGTTGGCCGAGCAAGGTCCGGGCGAAATGGTCGGACCCACCGTGCGGGCCGCCGGGCGGATCGTTTTGCAACGCACCGCCGGCAAGCTGCGGTTCGTTGATATCCGCGACATGACCGGGCAGCTTCAGCTTTTCATCGGCAAGGCCCAAGTCGGCGACGATTGGGAGCTATCGCAACACTTCGATCTCGGCGACTTGATCGGCGTCGATGGCACGCTCAAACGCACCAAGACCGGCGAGCTTTCGATCTTCGCCCAGCGGCTGCACTTCCTCACCAAGTCGCTCGAACCGCCGCCCGAGAAATATCACGGCCTGACCGATCCCGAGCTTCGCCAACGAATGCGGTATCTCGATCTGATCCACGGCGACGGGGTGATGGACACCTTTCTGCGCCGCTCGCAGATCGTGCGCTCGATCCGCAACACGCTCCACGAGCGCGGCTATGTGGAAGTGGAAGGCCCCACGCTCCACGCCATCGCCGGCGGCGCGGCGGCCAAGCCGTTCAACACCCACCACAACGCGCTCGACATCGACCTTTATCTTCGCATCGCGCTGGAGTTGCACCTCAAGCGGCTGCTCGTAGGGGGCATCGAAAAAGTGTTTGAACTGGGCCGCGTCTATCGCAACGAAGGCATCAGCCAGCGGCACAACCCCGAGTTCACGATGCTCGAGTTGTACGAAGCCTACGGCGACTATCGCTCGATGATGGAACTGACAGAAGCGGTGATCGTTAACGCCATCCAAGCGAGCCGTTGGCGTAAGCCAGCGGAGGGAGCCGCGAAACCTCCGGCCGCTCACGCGACCGGCTCGCCCTTCATTCTCCCGTGGGGCGACAAGACCATCGACTTCACGCCGCCGTTCCAACGACGAGCCTATGACGAATTGTTCGCTGAGCACACGGGCGTCAATCCGCAGGACCATGCGGCTATCGCCAAGTACGCGGCAACGCTCGGCATCGCAACGACTGGCCGGCATTCGGACGTGATCAAGAGCAACGTCTTCGAGGCCAAGGTCGAAGACGCCCTAGCTGGGCCGATCTTTGTTATGGATTACTCCGCGAGCATCTGCCCGCTCACGAAGCGCAAGCGCGACAACCCGGCCGTCGCGGAACGGTTCGAGCTTATCGTCGAGGGAATGGAAGTTGCCAACGCCTACACGGAACTCAACGACCCCGAACTGCAAGAACAGCTCTTCCAAACGCAACTCGCCGGGCTTAGCGACGAAGACTCGATGGCCAAAATGGATCATGACTTCATCCGCGCCCTGCGCCACGGCATGCCCCCCGCCGGCGGCCTGGGCCTCGGCATCGACCGCCTCGTGATGCTGCTCACCAACTCGCAGTCAATCCGCGAGGTGATCTTGTTCCCGCTGTTAAGGCCGGAGCGGTAAGGATCAAAGTCGAGAGTGGCACGAGTCTCCGACTCGTGAAAATTCACGACTCGGAGAGTCGTGCTACAATCGTATTCCGATGAAGAGAAGCATGAATACGAGTCGTCGTCCTCGGCTCCGCCAGGAAAAACCGCAGCCGACAGGGCTTGCCGCGATCTTCGAGAGCGAAGAACGACGGCTGGCCCTATTTACGCGACTTCTTGCTGTTTCCGTTTTGCTCTGCCTCGCCATGTCGTGGAAACTCTGGATTTCCCGGCAATTCTATCCGTTTGTTCCTTTTCTCGATCTCGTTCCAGCTTTTCCGTATCCCTTCGATTGGTTTGCTCTAGGATTGTTCGTTGCGTTACTTCTCGCGGTGGTCATCCAGCCACGCTCGAGGATCGGGGTGGCATTAGTCCTTGCGATATTTGTGATTCTATTCTTGCAGGATCAAAGCCGCCAGTGGCCATCGTTTTATCAATTCTTTTTCCTGTTTCTGATTCTGGTTACGTACCGCAGCCGCGCTGGCGCGAGCGATGCACATCGGGTTCTGGCTGGAATGCGATTCATTCTTGCCGCGATCTATTTTTGGAGCGGCGTGCAAAAGTTGAATCCGCATTTCTTCAACGAGGAGTTTCCTTGGCTGCTGGAGCCGCTCACCGGTCTGCTGCCTTTTAATCTACCATTCTTGCCGGCCCTTGGAATACTGGCCGCGGTGGTCGAAGTACTGATTGGAATCGGACTGCTGACGAATCGATTCCGTAACGTCGCGCTGTACGATGCGATGTTGATGCATCTACTCATCTTCTTTTGCATCGGACCGTTCCGAGGGAACTGGAACAACAGTTCCTGGATGTGGAGCCTGACCACGGCCGTGCAAGTCTGGGTGCTTTTTTACAAGGCGCCTGCGTTCGACTTCAAGACGATGTTTGGCGCACCCAGTTTTTACAATATTCCGCAGGCGCTCGCGGTAGTGTTTATTGGGATCTTGCCCGTTTTGAACAATGTGAATCGCTGGGATTCCGCTCTTTCTTTCAATGTCTACACAGGAAACGTCAGCTACGCTGAAATCCACATGCGCCCGGAGGTGGTGAGCCAACTTCCGAGTGAACTTTTGCCATTTGTGCGCGTGCAGCCCGATCGGGCGGTGCTCAATCTAAACGCGTGGACGCTCGATGAGTTCAATGCCAACCCCTATCCAGAAACGAGAATATTCAAAGCCGTTTTGCGAAAGGTTTGTTCCTACCTGCCGGCCGATGCCGCCGTCCTTTATGTCGAAGAGAAAGCGGGGTGGTTTTTCGCGAAAACGACACGTCGATACGGTTGCGATGAATGAAAGGCATCACTTGCTTGCGCTGCGTGCTAGCATCGAGCGGGTATCTCATCTGGCCTTGCTTCGGGCGGGTCGCTATGCTCCCCGTCCCCGCGTGCGCACTCTCCACCCGCTTCCCTCCCTTCCGCCCCTCATGTACAAGCTCCTCCTTTGCTGGCGCTATTTGCGGACCCGGTGGATTGCGCTCGCTTCGATTGTGAGCGTCATGCTTGGCGTGGCGACGATGATTGTGGTGAATGCCGTGATGGCTGGCTTCACGCATGAGATGCAGGACCGCATTCACGGCATTCTGTCGGACGTCGTGTTCGAGAGTCGCAGCCTGAACGGCGTTGCTGATGCCGACGGGCACATGCGGCGGATTCGAGAAGTTGCCGGAGAATATATCGCCGGCATGTCGCCCACGGCCTACATTCCGGGCCTGCTCGAGTACAACGTCCGCGGCGACACCCACACGAAGCAAGTCAACTTGATCGGCATCGATGAGGCTACCTACGCCAGCGTGAGCGATTTCGGACGTTACCTGCAACACCCGGCCAATCGCAAGCAGCTCGACTTCACGCTCAAGAACGGCGGCTACGATACCTTCGACCCACAAGCCGAAGACCGGACCAAGGCCACGCCGCGGCCCCAACTGGAATTCGCCGGCTGGCCCTACCGCCGCCAAAAAGCCCGCTACATGGCGCCCCCCGTCGCCCCCCCCGACCATGACCCTTCCGTGAATCCCTTTATGCGAGCAAGTGCGGATGTCGATCCATCCAATTCCCAATCCCAAATCCCAAATCCCAAATCCCAAATCGCCGAAGGCACAACCTTTGATCCCGAGACCCAGCAACACCCTGGTTGCGTTCTCGGCATCGCGATCTGTTCGTATCGCACGATCGATGGCAGCGACCATTTCCTGGCGCTGCCGGGCGACGACGTAAAGGTGACGTTTCCGTCCGCCGGCCGGCCCCCGCAACCGCGCCACGCGAATTTGACGATTGTCGATTTTTATGAAAGCAAGATGAATGAATACGACGCCAGTTTCGTGTTCCTGCCGCTGAGCGAGATGCAGAAACTCCGAAGCATGTTCGACCCGACCACCGGCGTCCGCCTCTTCAACTCGATCCAGATTCGCCTGCACGATGGCGTCGATCCGAACATCGTTCGCGACCTGCTGCGGGCGAATTTTCCGGCCGAGATCTTCTTCATCAGCACCTGGCGCGACAAGCAAGGCCCGCTGCTGGCCGCGGTGCAAATGGAAACCGCCGTGCTTAATGTGCTGCTGTTTCTGATTATCGCCGTCGCGGGTTTTGGCATCCTGGCGATCTTCTTCATGATCGTTGTCGAGAAGACCCGCGACATCGGCATTCTTAAGTCGCTCGGCGCTTCGAGCCGCGGCGTGATGGGCATTTTTCTGGGCTACGGCCTGTGCCTGGGCATCGTCGGTTCCGGCATCGGCATGGTCATGGGCCTGCTGTTCGTGAAGCACATCAACGAAATCGCCGACCTGTTGGGCAAAGCGACCGGCCAGCCGGTGTTCGACCCGTCGATCTACTATTTCTCCAAGATTCCCACGATCATCGATCGCTTTACGATCTCCTGGATCGTCGCCGGCGCGATGCTAATCGCGGTGCTGGCCAGTGTGCTGCCCGCCCGCCGCGCCGCGCGGCTGCAACCGGTTGCAGCGTTGCGGTACGAGTGAATGGATTTATGATTGCTGATTGATGATTTCTGATTGTATTCGAGCAAAGGTGAGATAAATGTTGACGACGACCATGCCGCAAACCATCGCGCCTCGGCAATCAGCAATCAGCAATCATAAATCAGAAATTCCCACGCTCCTTTCCGCCACGGGCATCGTCAAAACCTACAGCAAAGGCGCGCACCTCGTGCCGGTGTTGCGGGGCGTCAATCTTTCGGTTGGCGTCGGCGAGTTCGTTGCGATCATCGGCCAGAGCGGCAGCGGGAAAAGCACCCTGTTGCACTTGTTGGGCACGCTCGACCAACCCGACGCGGGTGAGATTCACTTCGAGGGACATCGCATCGACCACCTGCCGGCAGCAAGTCGCGATATTTTGCGGAACCGGCACATCGGGTTGATCTTTCAGTTCTACCACCTGCTGCCGGAGCTCACGGCACTCGAGAACGTGCTCGCGCCGATGATGATCCGCCACGGGGTGTGGAGCTACTGGTGGAAGCAGCGTGAGTACCGCCGCCGCGCCGAGGAGCTGCTCGACCTGGTCGGCCTCAGCCACCGGCTCACCCACAAGCCGCGGGAGTTGTCGGGCGGCGAGATGCAACGCACCGCCATCGCCCGGGCGCTCATGTCCCAACCGCAGCTTCTGCTCGCCGACGAGCCGACCGGCAATCTCGACCGAGCGACCGGCGAGGGGATTCTCACCCTGCTGCGTCGGTTGAATGCCGAGCACGGTCTCTCTATAGTGATGGTCACCCACGACCCGCGTATCGCCGCCGGCGCTCACCGGACGATCGAACTGGTCGAGGGCCGGGTTCACGTCTCGTAGGTCAGGCTTTCCAGCCTGACAGCCCCACGGCACCGCGACTCCAATCCGCTGCATGTCAGGCAAGAAAGCCTGACCTACGGGCGCGAACCCACGCACGCCTGCGCAGTCTTCCCTTCTGCCTTCCAACATTTCACATCTGCTTTCCCCATGTCTCGCCAAGTCTACATCAACGGCAAGCTCGTCCCGCAAGCGGAGGCGATGGTCAGCGTGTTCGATCACGGCTTGCTCTATGGCGACGGCGTGTTCGAGGGTTTGCGAACCTACAACGGCAAAGTCTTCCGGCTCGAGCAGCATCTCGACCGACTGTGGGATTCCGCCAAGGCGATCTGGCTTGAAATTCCGATCACTAAACAAGCGATGGCCGACGCGGTTAATCAAACCGTGAAAGCCAACGGTATCGGCGACGGTTACGTGCGGCTGGTCGTCACTCGCGGAGCGGGAACGCTCGGACTCGATCCGCGCCGATGCAGCGATCCGCAGGTGATTATCATTGCCGACACGATTACGCTGTATCCCCCCGAGCATTACGAAAACGGCCTGAAGATAATCACGACCAGTGTGTTGCGAAACCATCCCGCGGCGCTTAGCCCGCGGATCAAGTCGCTTAATTATCTGAACAACGTGCTGGCCAAGATCGAAGGCATTCAGGCCGGTTGCATCGAAGCCCTGATGCTCAATCACAAGGGCGAAGTTGCCGAATGCACTGGCGACAACATCTTTCTCGTCAAACGCGGCCAGCTTTGCACCCCGCCGCCCGACGCGGGCATTTTGGAAGGCATCACGCGGGGGGCCGTGATCGAACTGGCGCAAGCCGCGAAGATTCCGGTCCACGAAGTGGCGCTTACCAAGCACGACGTCTATGTGGCGGATGAGTGCTTTCTCACCGGCAGCGCCGCGGAAGTCGTGCCCGTCGTAAGCGTCGATATGCGGACCATCGGCGACGGCAAACCCGGGCCAATCACGCGACAGCTCACGGAAAAGTTCCACCAACTCGTGCGGAGTTGAACAGGGCGAAACCGGCGTATTTCGAGCTTACTATGGCGAGCGTCAGCGAGCTTATGCCCCGAAGGGGCACAGTCGTGTTGCGGGGGGGGGCCCCCCCCCCGCGGGGGGCGACACCCCGCCGTAGGGTGCCTCAAATCTCAAAGCCCCAACGGGGCGCAGGTATCACGGGAGCACAATCGTGGCCGGAACCTACACCAATTTGCTCTGCCACATCGTCTTTAGCACCAAGAATCGCGTTCCGATGGTGAGCGATTCAATCCAATCGGATCTGTATTCGTACATCGGCGGAATTATTCGTGGCGAAGGGGGCGTCCTGCTCGAAATCGGCGGCATGCCTGACCATGTTCATTTGCTCACGAAATTCAAGCCGGCAAAGTCCGTTTCAGAGATGCTTAACCGAATCAAGGCGAAGTCGTCGAAGTGGGTCAACGAAGAGAAGCTTCAGTCTCGTAGTTTTGATTGGCAGGATGGCTATTCCGCATTCTCGGTAAGTGAATCGCAAGTCGATCCAGTGCGGCATTACATCCGAGATCAAGAGAATCATCATCGGCGATTGTCGTATCAAGAGGAGTTGCGCGCTTTGCTAGAAAAGCACGGCGTCGAGTACGACGAGCGATACGTGTGGGGCTAGCTGCCTGCGCCCCTTCAGGGCTTCGTATCATTTCTCTCGTCGCAAACGGTGGGCTGTCGCCCACCGCTACACTCCTTGACCCCTCCGGGGCCAAACCCCCGCGCTGCAGTCTATTTTGCGCGTCCGTGGCTGACTTGATCCAACGACTCTCCAATGACGGGGCGTTGATGCAAGGCTCGCTGGTCACGGGCCAGTGATTCATCTAACCTCGTTCCTCTTTGGCGAGTGTCGGCGAGCCATTGCCCCGAAGGGGCAGAGGCGTGTAGCGGCGGGCGCTAGCCCGCCGTAGCATAGCCTCCCTTGCTCAAAAGCCCCAAAGGGGCGTAGGCAACGTCCTTACTTCGCCGCCGTTTTATCCGCCTTGTGGAATTCGGCATTCGAGACCTGCTCGTAATCGGACATTTCATTCACGGTCTGATCGATGCGCTCGCGGTCCTGCTTGGAAATCCGCCACGCAATGAGATGTTCCGACCGCAAGTTCTGCGTGTCGCCGGAGGTTGTGAGTTGCACTTCGAGCGGCACCGCGGCATGGCGGGCCAGGGCGGCATTCACCGCGAGCCGCGGGAACGGTGGCGGGCCGCCGTGAATCAGTGCATTAAGCTGCGTGTACCAGTTCAGAAAGTCTTGCAATTGCGTCTGCGCGGATGACTTCTCGATCGGACTTGTCGTGAGCCGATAGCTTTGCAAGGGGCTTTCGAGCAATAACTCGCCGGTCGCTTCGTTGAAAGTTTCCTCGAATCTCGGATCGGCGGCAAACTTCAGGTACGCGTCGTCCTGCTTGCTCGCCCAATCGCGTAGCTTGCCCATCACTGTCGCGATGCGATCGGTGGTGATCTCCGTGCGGATTTCCCGCTCGCGATCGAGCAGGATAAACCGCCCCGGGGCGTCACCCAGGGGACGGCGGAAGATGGCCACCTGCGACGATCCCGTCAAGAAGTCGTACACCACGTCCTCTTGAAACAGCGTCACGCTCTCGCTGGCCGGTTCGCTCGCATCGCCGGCAAATACGCGAGTCTCGATGCGGAATTCCTCGGCACCCGCTGAAGCGGCGAACGTCAACCCAACGAAAGCAAGTAACACGAGGCGGAAAATGGTTGACAACATCCTGTCACTCCAATCGGGCGGGGAAACGAGAGAGTTTGCCCACAGACCATAACCCCGCCCGCGCGTGCGTGTAAAGATCAACGCATGCTAGCACGGGGGAAATGACGAAGCCCGAATGACGAATGAAGGACGCAAGCATTCGTCATTCGTCATTCGTCATTTGAAATACTCCGGCTCGTTCCCCGGCTTCCATTTGATATTGCAACCGATGCTGGGCTTTTGATCGGCCGATGGCCGCTTGTCGGCGAGCACCGCATCGACGGCGGCGCGTAGGTCTTTGCCGGTAACGGGGATGCCGCTGTCGGGCCGGCTGTCGTCGAACTGGCCGCGGTAAGCGAGCGTGCGTTCTTTGTCGAACAGGAAAAAATCGGGGGTGCAGGCCGCGCGGTACGCCTTGGCTACTTCCTGCGTTTCGTCGTACAGGTACGGGAATTGGTAGCCTCGCTCCATCGCCTCGTGGACCATCTGCTCGGGCGAGTCGGCCGGGTGGTTCGCCACGTCATTGGAACTGATGCCGACCACTGCCAAACCCTTAGGCGCATACTCGATCGCAAACTCCGCGATCGCGTCGGCCAGATGCTTTACGAAGGGGCAGTGATTGCACATGAAAATCACGAGCAGCGCCGGCTGGTCGGCCAGATCGGTAAGGGTAACCATCTGTCCGTCGACATTCATGAGTGAAAACGACGGGGCGGGAGTGCCCAGCGGCAACATGGTGCTAGGGGTCCGAGCCATGAATTCCTCCGAGTATTGAACCAATGACAACGCGCGGCTGTCAGGAATAGCAAAGACTCCGTCCGAAGTATGCCCGAGGCCGCCGGACCCAACCACCCCCGTGCGTTGACTGGCCCCGGCGCGAGCCTATAATCTCAAAGCCTGCCTATCGTTCGCGGCAAACGATGTGCCACGAACCGACCACGCCCGCCTCTCGTATTTACTTCAAATGCCGCTTGAGGCTTAGCGATCCAACCAACCAATCCGGGGAGAATTCAACATGGCCTATAACGTTGCCGAAATCGATGACCAGAATTTCCAGACGGAAGTTCTTCAGTCGCAAACTCCCGTGTTGGTCGATTTCTGGGCCCCTTGGTGCGGACCTTGCCGCCAGATCGCCCCCGTGGTTGAACAGCTTGCCGGCGAGAACGCCGGTTCGGCTAAAGTGGTCAAGCTCAACGTCGATGTCGCCCAAGCGGCCGCCCAGAATTACGGCGTCAGCAGCATCCCCACGCTGATGGTCTTCAAGAACGGCGAAGTCGTCGACCGCTTCGTAGGCGTGCAACCCAAGTCGCGCCTGCAGGAAGCGCTCGACGCCGCGAAGGCATAGACCTCGGAGAACCTCCAAGGGCGCTCAGAAATTCTGTCACCGGCGACTGACCAACCTCGCGGTGCGCAAATTCGAGAGAAGTTTTCATTTTGCCAGCTTGTTGCGCGCGCGGCGTGGCACAGTGGCACAAACGCGGAAACTCGCAGAAAGTTAGCGGGATCATCGAACGAGTCCCGTTTCTGAATTTCCGAGTGGAGCAAGCAATGCTCAAATTAGGCTCAACTTTCGCTGCCCAGCGTCCGAATGTGAGTCTAGGGGATATTTTCCGATTGTCGCGACTTTGACGATCCGCCCCCACAACCCCAGGCATGGACGCCGCACCCAATGACGAGCGACGCCAGCAGCGGTAGCTCCCAAGTTGAATCAAAGACGGCGCGGATCGATCCGGCGCACGCGGTGCCCCATCGCGCGAAGCCGGGCGCGCTGCAGCCGCTGCCGCTCCATCAACCCGCGTCCGATTCACCGTCGTCACTTGTTCCTGCACCGCAACGGGCGAGCGACGCTCAGGACCAGCTTGCAGCGCAAGCAACCGATCTCGCCGAGCGATTGACTCACCAAGCGGCGGACCTCGATCGTCGGGCGGCCATGCTCGCCGCACAGGAAGCGGAAATCGAAACGAGGCTTCGCCAAGCGCGGCTGTGGTTCGACGAACGTCACCACGAGCTCGAACAGCGCGAGCAAGTGCACGACTCGGGCAACGCAGCCAACGCGATGAACGGCGAAGACGCCGCCGAGCGAACGGCAGAAATCGACCGCCGCCACGCATCCCTCGCCGCCGAGCAAGAATTGCTGGAGCAACAACGTAGCCAGGTTGAACGGTGTGAAGTTGAAATCCAGAACCGCCAGCGGGATCTCGACTCCCGCCAAGCCCGGCTCTATCACGAGATTGAAGAGTTAACAACGCAGCGTGCACAAGTTGCCGACGCCCTCGCAAAGTGCACCCAACGGGAAGATCGCGTTGCCGAGCAGGAAACGCGTGTGGTAGCGATGCAGGCCGAGTTGGAACGGCGATCCCGCGACCTGGGCGACCGGGCCGCGGAGTTGCAGCTTCAAGCCGCGGAACTTAAACGTCTACAAGCAGACCAGGAAGCTCGCGACGAAGAGATTTCCGGGCGTGAATTGCAGATCAACTTTCGTCAGCGCGAGATTGAACATGCACTCACACGGTTCGTGCGGCTCGGTGTCACCGAACGCAAACTCATCGAACTGCAAGAGGAAACGAATCGGCTGCGGGCACGTAGCCGGTATCTCGACGAGGCGGAAGCGCTCTTGGCCGAACAACAAGCCCAAGGGAGCGCCAAACAACAGCAGTTCGAGATGCAACGCCGCGAATTTCAAGAGTCAATCGTCTCCGAGCGGAGCGCCCTATCGGCGGAGCAAGACAGAATCCGACGGGAAGTGCACCAACGCCAAACGCAGCAGAATGAGCGCGAGGCAGAACTCGATCGCCGCGCGGCGGCGCTGAAACAACTTCAGTCGGAACTACAAACGTCGCAGCGGGAAGCGCTCGAACTACGGGTCGCGGTCGAAGAGACTTGGGGCCAGCTCGCCGGCGCGCTTGCGCCGGCCAGCCTCAGCCGATCGATCGCCCAATCGCGCGGTCGGCTTGCCGATCAGTTCGAGCTTGTGCTGCGTGAAATCGCCGGCGACCAAGCCAAGCTCGAAGCGCTCCGCCGCGAGGTTTCCCACGAGCACGAGCGACTGGAACAGCAACGGCGCGAGCTTACGCAGTGGGCCGGCCGCCGCGAACAAGACATCGAAGAACGCGCTTCGCGGTTACTTTCCCGGGAGGCAGAACTCGACCGGCAGCAGGCCTATTACGAACAACTGGAGTCGCGCTGGCACCTGGAGCGCGACGACTATCGCCGCGAAATCCGCGAATTGCTCGCGGAACTGCGGCAAACGGAGTTACAGGCCGCGTGAACGGTTCGTGGACAACATCGCGAGCTCGTTAGGCAAGCGCGTCGCTCAGCAAGCTCCAAGCCGGAGGCTTGACAGCCGTTAGCCGGCGGTAAGCGCAGCGCCACCGCCGGAATGTCGACCGAAAATTAGCAGCACCCCGGCAGGGGTGCCAGCGGTCTTGTCATGGCCAAAATGCTGCGATCCCTGCCGGGATCGTGCGCGAGATTCGTCCACTTTCCGGTGGTGCGCTACGCGACCACCGGCTAATGGCTGCCATCCCTTCAGGATGAATACGCGCCCCGTCAATCGAGTTCAGACGTTCGAGTGGCCGTCTCACTCGACTCTTCGTTGGAATACTCCGGCCCATCGGCGAGTGACTTACCACTCTTCGGTTCGTCTCTCTTATCCTTTTCCGCGGCTTGCGCGAGTCGCTGCGCTTCGGACGAATAGTTTGCGGCGGCTTGAAGCGCTTCGGGAGCAAAGTACGGCGGCCGCACGATGCTGCGGGCAGTGCCCTGTTGCTTCGCTGCTAGTTCCTGCCAGCTTAGGCCGTTGTTCAGGTGCCAGGTAGCCGCTTGCGCAGCATCATGTTGAAGTTCGCCGCGTCCGAATGCCTTTAGAAGCTCGACGACCGCAGGCTCTTGGACATATCGCTCGACGGGCACGATTTTGTAGGCCTTGCTGGAAGAGGGATCGGCCTTACCGTGATCGAGGCACACGACGGGAACATTGATCTTGCCGACCTTCTCGGGCGGAACGCTGAACATGCCACCGCCACCGCCCATGCCGCCGCCGCCCATGCCACCGCCGCCGCCACCCATCCCACCTCCCACGCCTTGGGAGCCGCCGCCCCCAATGCCGGTACTTCCACCGCCGCCCATACCGCCGCCGCCGAATCCGCCGCCACCCATTTGCGCGAGCACCACTTCGGGCACGCCCGCAAACGCTTCCGGCAACCGGAGGTTGACGCCCTCCTTCAACTTGTTGGCGATGATGATTCGCGCGGCATGGTCGTTGCGGGCAATGAACTTGACATCGATCAAGCCTTTATCGATGGCGTCAAAAAAATCATGCTCGGCGAATCCCGCTTGCGGGCCGAATCCTGCCTTGCCAACCGGCGTCGGGCTCTTCGCTTCACCGTGGAGCGCTAAACCGACCAACAGGCTCAATGCGAGAAGCGATAACGGGAGTTCGCGTTTCATCGTCGTGTTCCAAGCTAGATTGTTAAAAGCCGCTGCCGCTATGTCATTACCGCGCAATGTGAACTCTGCTAACCATACGAACGGATCGGCATCGGCTATTGCCGAGCGGAGGAACCGCCGTGGTCCAGCTTCCAGCATAATCGGCCCCGGCTGGAAATCCAAGCAAGATAGGCATTTCGGGCGAAAACCCGGGCGGCTGGCCGAATACCTTTCACCTGTCACTGTGCGAGTAACGCGTTAAAATCCGCCTCGCTCAGCACGGGAATTCCCAGCTTCTGGGCCTTTTCGAGCTTGCTACCCGCCTTTTCGCCGGCGACTACATAGTCAGTCGCTTTCGAGACGCTCCCCGACGCCCGGCCCCCGTGGCGGACGATTAGTTCCTCGATCTCCTCGCGACCGTATTTCGCGAGCGTTCCGGTGACCACGAGCACCTTGCCGGAGAGTTTGCCATCCCCGGCCGCGGGCGCGTCACGCGGGCCGGTGGTGTCCACCCCTGCGGCCCGCAGTTCGCCGAGCAGGTGCCCTCCCGCTTCGCTATGCAGAAACTCGTACACGCTGTGGGCAATCACGGGTCCGACTTCATTCACCGCCGAGAGTTCCGTTTCGCTCGCCGCTTCGAGCGCATCGAGCGAACCGAAATGCCCTGCCAGCACCGTAGCCACCCGCGCGCCGACGTGCCGAATAGAAATCGCATTGAGCAACCGCGCCAGCCCGCGCGATTTGCTCGCTTCGATGTTTGCAAGCAACTTCTCCGCCGATTTGCGGCCCATCCGTTCGAGCTTCATCAGTTGGTCCGCGTCGAGTCGATACAGGTCAGCACCTGCCCGGACAAGCTCGGTCGAAACGAGTTGATCGACCAGCTTCTCCCCAAGCCCTTCAATATCCATCGCCGTGCGGCTGGCGTAATACTGCAACCGTTCGCGCAACTGCGCGGGGCAATCGAAGTTCGGGCAGCGAATATAGACACCCCCCTCGTCCTTCACGAGTTCCGTTTCGCACTCGGGGCACTTCGTGGGAAACTCAAACTTTCGCGCACCGTCGGGCCGCAAGTGCATTTCCACCCGCACGATGTGCGGAATCACCTTGCCCGCTTTCTCCACAATCACCGTGTCGCCGACCCGCACGTCCTTGCGTTCGACTTCTTCAGGGTTGTGCAAACTCGCGCGGCTGATCATCGACCCGGCAATCTTGACTGGCTCCAGTTCCGCTGCTGGTGTCACAGCACCCGACTTCCCCACGCTGAGCAGGATCGCGTTGAGCTTCGTCGCCGCTTCGTACTTCTCGAACTTGTACGCCACCAACCACCGCGGGTTTTTACTCGTCGCGCCGAGCCGCCGGCGCTGTTCAAAGCGGTTGACCTTGAGCACCAGGCCATCGACCTCGAAGTCCAGCTCGTGAAGCCGCCCGATCAGCGTCTCGCAATGCTCAACGGCGGCAACGAACGTCTGGAACAACTCGACGTGGGGGCTAGGCTGCAACCCCCACGTTTTCAGTTCGTTGAGGAAGTCCATGTAGTTATCGACGCCCAGCCCCTCCTCCGCGCCGACGCCGTGGCAGAACATCCGCAGCCGGCGCTGGGCGCTAATTCGCGGGTCGAGCATTTTGATGCTGCCGCTGGCCAGATTCCGCGTGTTGGCATACGGCTCTAAACCTTGCTTGTCGCGCTGTTCGTTGATCGCCACCAGGTCGCTGTTGGTAATGTAGATCTCGCCCCGTACTTCCAGTAGCGGCGGAATCCCCTTTCCCTTCAGCCGAAGCGGCACATCGCGAAT
Source organism: Pirellulales bacterium (assembly GCA_040901765.1). Lineage (GTDB taxonomy): Bacteria > Planctomycetota > Planctomycetia > Pirellulales > Lacipirellulaceae > JBBDYG01. The sequence goes on along the minus strand of JBBDYG010000015.1, from coordinate 88,468 downwards.
GGTGCGGACGTTGTGCGTTATGTCGTCCCCCGTTTGGCCATCGCCGCGCGTCGCGCCTTGCACCAGCACGCCATCCTGATACGTCAACGCTACAGCCACGCCGTCGATCTTGTATTCGACGACCCACTCGATCTCCTCGCCCGCCAACAACTTGGCAATGCGAATGCCGTAGTGCTGCAACTCTTCCACTTTGTAGGTGTTGTCGATCGACAACATCGGCACGCGATGCCGCACCTGCACGAGTCCCTCGACCGGTCGCTCGCCGACCCGCTGCGTCGGGCTATCGGGTTTGAGAAGTTCGGGATGAGCGGCTTCTAATTCCTTGAGCCGATGTATCAGCCGGTCGTATTCAAGGTCGGTAATCTCCGTCTTTGCTAGCGCGTAATAGAGATGGTCATGCAAGCGAATCTCATCGCGCAGTTGTTCGATCTCGCGCTCTGCTGATTTCGCCATTACGACCGCTCCGCCCTACGTTGCCAATAACTATCGGTGCCAATCGCCGCGCACGTGAGTACCGCGAGCGCGGCAATCTCAACTAGAATCGCCAAGTCGCCGTATTGACGCACCCAAGTCGTAAGGGGATGCGCGCGATGATCCGGCGCGCCATCCAAGGGTAGGTTCGCCATCTGAAATGCCATGATGCCATACGCCACCGCGGTGAACACAAACACTACGCCGACAATCGCCAGCAGGATGTAGAACGGATTGTGAATGGCACGCGGGCGCGACAAAACTCGACTCCAATGAATAGCCTACTCTTGCCGAATCAAGGAAGCGAACCGCTGATTAACGCTAATGGACGCTAATAAAACTCACTGAAACGAGATAATTAGCGCCTATACCAGGTATCCGCGGTTGAACATGCGATTATAACTTCGGTTTCTTGTGATTCGGCAGGGGGAGTTCTGAATCGCGGCAACCTACCTTACGATACAAGTTTGCCTCTACCGCTTCAGCAGCCGCAGTACGCGCCGTGCCCACTATCCCTGCCAAACACCGGGTTTCGCCGTCCGCGCTGCAAGCCATCCGCGTTCGCGGCGCACGGACGCATAACCTGGTTAGTGTCGATCTCGACCTTCCGCGGCACAAGCTGATCGTCTTCTGCGGCGTGTCGGGCAGCGGCAAGACAAGCATGGCCCTCGACACCCTCTACGCCGAAGGCCAGCGGCGATACATCGAGAGTTTTTCGGCCTACACGCGGCAATTCCTCGCGCAGCTCGACAAACCCGACGCCGACTCGATCGACGGCATTCCCCCCGCGGTTGCCGTTACGCACCGCAATACGAGTCGCTCGAACCGTGCGACCATCGGCACCACTACCGAAGTTGCCGACCACCTGCGGCTACTCTTCGCCCGCGTCGGGACGGTCATTTGCCCTGAATGCGACTGCGAAGTCCGCAGCGACTCGGTCGATTCGATAGTCGATCAACTTCAGCGGTTTCCCACCGGCACCCGGGCGATGGTCGGCTTCGCCGAAACGGTCCCCGAAGAGAACAAGATCGCGGGCTGGCTCGCACAATTCACCGAGGCGGGCTATGTGCGCGGCGTCTGGCAGAACCAAACGGTAACGGTGAGTATCACGCCTGAACTAGCGCGAGATCTCCATTCAGGTGAACCGTTCATCCCACTAATCGATCGCGTTATTATTGGCCAAACTTCGCGGGAGCGCGTTGCCGAATCGGTTGAAACCGCCCTCCTCACCGGCAACGGCGCTTGCGTCGTCCTGACTAACAAAAGGTGTCAGGAGCCACTTCCTTACTTGGAAATTCACACAAAACCGAACCAACCTGGGGAAATGGTTCCTGACACGCTTCTTCTGCACGTCTTCAGCCGGCACGTTCGCTGCCCGTCGTGCCATCGGGAGTTCGCCGAGCCTCAACCCGACTTGTTCCACTTCAACAGTCCGCTCGGCGCGTGCCCGACGTGCGAAGGCTTTGGCAGCGTGGTCGAAACCGACATGAACCTGGTCATCCCCGACCGCACGAAGTCGCTTCGTGACGGCGCGGTCGCGCCCTGGAACACGCCCGCCTACGCGCACGAACTCGAAGAACTTCTCGCGCTCGCCGCTGATTACCACCTGCCAGTCGATGTGCCGTTCGAGCAACTTACGCCCGAGCAAGTCCGGCTTGTAATTGAAGGCATTCCCGTACGCAAATTCGGCGGCCTCAACGGATTCTTCCGCTGGCTCGAGCGGCGGAAGTACAAAATGCACCTACGAGTCTTTCTGAGCCGTTGGCGGACGTATCGCGTCTGCCCCGATTGCCACGGCACCCGCCTCAATCCCGAAGCCCTCGCCGTGCAAGTTGCCCACCAGAACTTTGCAAACGTGTGCGCTATGAAGGTTGACGACTCGCTAAGATTCTTCGACAGACTCGCCACGTCAGGTGCCACTGGCTCCGCCAGTGAAAGCACTGGCACAGCCAGTGGCACCCTTAACCCGGCCCCCATGCTCACCGAACACCAACGCCAAATCGCCCGCATCCCGCTCGATCAAATCCGCCACCGTCTGCGATACCTCGTCGATGTCGGCGTTGGCTATCTGTCTCTCGATCGACGCTTGCGCACGCTCAGCGACGGCGAAGCCCAGCGGGTCGCGATGACCGCCACGCTTGGCTCGAACCTCGTTGACATGCTCTACGTGCTCGACGAACCCTCCGTCGGCCTCCACCCCGCCGACGTGCCGCGACTCACGCAAGCCATCAGCCGTCTGCGCGACCGCGGCAACACGGTGATCGCCGTCGAGCACGAAGAGCAGATCATTCGCGCCGCCGATCAGGTGGTCGAGTTCGGCCCTGGCGCCGGCATCGAAGGTGGCCGCGTTACGTTCCAAGGCACGCCGCAAGAAATGGAACGCACCGAGGGCAATCGCACCGGCGACTGGCTCGCCGGCCGCCGAATGCTCGCGCATAGCGGAACGCGCCGCACGCCGACGCACGGCCGGGTCACACTCATCGGCGCCCGCGCGAACAATCTGCAAAACCTCACTGTCGATTTTCCACTTGGACTGCTATGCCTTGTCACCGGCGTCAGCGGCGCCGGCAAAAGCAGTCTGGTACGGCACACACTGTATCCGGCGCTGGCTTCGCGCTTGAATAAAAGTAACGATGCTGGATGCAGGATACAGAGGGCAGGGAAAGTCAATCAGCAATCAGCAATCAGCAATCAGCAATTCTCCGCCCCCAGCCCCAAACCCCCAGCCCCCAACCCCTCGCCCACCGAAATCTTAGGCGGCGGCCAACTTGAAGACGTCGTCTTCGTCGATCAAACCCCCATCGGCCGTTCGCCGCGCTCGAACCCGGTTACCTACATCAAGGCCTTCGACCCGATCCGCACGCTCTTCGCCGATCAGCCCGAAGCCAAGTCGCGCGGCTTCACCGCCAGCCACTTCAGCTTCAACGTCGCCGGGGGCCGCTGCGAGGCATGCCAAGGCGCGGGCTACTTGCAGGTGGACATGCAGTTCATGGCCGACATCTTCATGCGCTGCCCCGAGTGCGGCGGCCGCCGCTATCGCCGCGAAGTGCTCGACGTGAAGTACCGCGGCCGCGACATTGCCGAAATCCTCGACCTCACCGCGCTCGAAGCCTTCCGTTTCTTCCGCGGCCAAAAGAAACTCCAGGCCCGCCTCAAAAGCTTGCTCGACGTCGGCCTCGACTACCTCCGCCTCGGCCAACCCGCAAACACTCTCTCCGGCGGCGAAGCCCAACGCCTGAAACTCGCCGAGCAACTCGCCGTCCGGCGACACGGCCGCACGCTCTTCCTCCTCGACGAACCAACCACCGGCCTCCACTTCTCCGACATCGTAAAACTCGTCGACTGCTTCGACGCCCTGATCGAAGTCGGCCACTCGATCATCGTCGTCGAACACAACTTGCAACTAATGCGAGTTGCGGATTGGATCATTGATCTTGGGCCTGGCGCAGCGGATGAAGGCGGGCGTGTCGTCACGCAAGGCACGCCGGAGGAAGTGGCGAAATGTGAAGAGTCGGCGACGGGAAGGGCGCTGGCCACGTAGACGGGTTTCTCCCAAACTCGGAATTTGCGAGCGCAGCGAGCGCGCTATCCCATCCCCCCGAGGGAAGGGCTAGGGGAGGGGGCAATTCACGCCAAAGGCCTTGTCCAAGGTGATCTCCGCGATTGGCCGGGAATTCGGTGGTGAACCACACAATCGACGGTTATACTGTGGCAAAGCCCTAGCGATCGTCTTTCAAAACGCAGGCACTTCCGCAAGTTCAGGGATAACGAGTAGATGGCGAATCTCTGCGACTCTTCCACGCGAAAGTCCTGCCGGCGCGATTGGCGGCTGGTGGTTTGCTTCTTGGCTGCGCTTGTGCTCCAGTTTGCGAGTTTCTCATTTCGCGAGGCGCAGGCTCAGACAAGCTGGAATGTTGAATCGGGAAGCTGGTTTGACGCGGGAAATTGGACCGCGGGACTTCCCAATAGTTCGACGGATGCATTCATCGACGGTGGCGGGACAAGTCAGGTCCTAATGCCAACTGCCCAAGCACGAGACATATTCGTCGGTAACGCAGACATTGGCTCTTTAGAAATCGAAAACGGCGGGATCCTAAGCGGCCATGCAGTTCAAATTGGAAGCCTCGCCGGATCTGACGGGAGTGCGGCAATCAGCGGAAGCGGTTCGACGTGGACTAATAGTTACTATCTACGCGTCGGTGATCAAGGAGGAGGTGAATTAACCATTATTGAGGGCGGAGCGGTTTCTAATACCATTGGTACGATCGGGTTAAATGCTGGTTCTGAAGGAACGGTGACAGTTTCAGACATCGGATCAACATGGACGAATAGCACGTTAACTGTTGGTAGTAGCGGGGCCGGTCAGCTTACGATTTCTAACGGCGGAATGGTTTCAAACACTGTCAGTGCCATTGGCGGAGCAACGGACAGCGAGGGAATCGTGACGGTGACGGGCAGTAGCTCATCGTGGGAGAACGATGGCGACCTGCGCGTCGGCGTATTGGGAAATGGCCAGTTGCTGATCTCAGATGGTGCTCGCGTCTACTCTGAATCGGGAATACTCGCGGCGGATTTCCGCGGAATCGGCGCGGTGACCGTCGTCGGCGGTGGTTCGAACTGGATTAATAGCGACAGTTTGACCGTCGGAAACCTTGGCACAGGCGCACTGTCGATCGAAGATGGGGCCGCTGTTTCGAATACGGATGCCACGATTGCCAATACGCAGGTGTCAAGCGGCGTGGTCAGTGTATCTGGCAATGGGTCAACCTGGACTAGTAGCGGAACCTTGACCGTAGGCCGACGAAATACCGGCGAGCTGATAATTTCAGACGGCGGTAAGGTCTCAAACGGCAATGCGTCAATCGGTGGCAGCAATTTCGGCAGCTTGCCCGTGACCGGCGAGGGGATCGTAACGGTTTCCGGTTCTAATTCAGCGTGGACGACTTTAGGAGATCTCCAAATCGGTTTCCTTGGCGGTGGAGAGCTCGAAATCTCCAACGGCGCCGCGGTATCAGCCGTTGCCAGTTCAATCGGTTCGCAATCAAATTCCGATGGAATTGTGAACATTACTGGATTGAACTCTAAGTGGACAAATACCGGTTCTCTATTCATCGCCGATAACGGGACTGGGCAACTTACGATTGCCGATGGTGCCATGGTCACCAGCACGATCGGCGTAGTCGCCAAGACGTCCGCAAGCGCTGGAGAGGTGACAGTTACTGGCAATAACTCGCTTTGGGACAACGCTGGCGGTGTGTACGTCGGAGGCGATGCATCTGTTTCAGGTGGCACGGCTGCTCTACATGTCACCGACTTCGGCAAGATCGTCGCGGGCGGAACACTTAGGGTCTGGAACAAAGGCCAAGTGAATCAAGCAAACGGCGGCCGATTGGTGGTTTCTACTGGAAATACGAGTCTAGTTCCTCCAACCGAAGGCGTTTACGTTGGCACTGGAACCGGCAGTGGCAATCTTGAGGTCGTTGGGGGAGGAAGGCTAACCAGCACAAATGGATGGATTGGATTTGGGCTAGGCTCAACCGGCACTGCATTGATCAATGGCAGTAGCTCCATCTGGAGTAATTCAGGATTTCTTCGTGTCGGGGATCTCGGTTCCGGAACTTTGAGAATCCTGAATGGAGGAACAGTAGAATCCGCCCACCTTTACATTAATCCGACGAATGGAAGTCTCGATTGGCAAAAAGGAACAATTCGTCTCAATGGCGGCACAGTTTCAGGTCTGCTGGATCTCGACAACAATCTTTCAATCGGCTCATCAGGGGGACAAATTCTGGAGCTAATTAACGGGACGATTCTCAGCAGTCTCAATTCATATCTAGGAAAAACTACCAGCACCACAGGCACCGTAACTATCACGGGAAACGGCTCGCAGTGGTACAACGGGGCAAGCCTATATGTCGGCGGGAGTGACATGGCTTCGGGTGGGTCCGGCGTGCTCAACATTTCCAGTGGTGCGATTCTCGAAGTGGAGGATACTCTCAAATTTTGGGGTGCAGGAGTTGTCACTTTGGACGGCGGGTCAATAACTACTGGCTCATTTGACCCTACGGCCGGCACATTCAATCACCGAGATGGAACCCTTGCCATAGTCGGTGGAAACTATAGCCACATGGGACTCTTATCCATCAACGGGAGCACTACGGCAGCAAGGCCACTACTGCAACTTGTAGATGTAGTTCAATCAAGCAGCATCACCGAAATCCGGGTGGGCGATTCGCGTTATGGGACACTGACGATCACAGATGGAAGTCATTTGAGTAACACTGGCCCAAGTTCTGTAGGGTATGGCGGACTTGCCGTCGGCTATGTGCTTGTTGAGGGCGAAAACTCCTGCTGGACTATTGGCCAAGGCCTCACTGTTGGTCGCTTCGCTTCGGGAGAAGTAAGGATTGCAAATGGAGGATCAGTTACAAACACGACAGGCGTCATCGGACGCGAATCTGGTTCTACTGGGCTTGTCACCATAAGCGGCCCAGACGCAGTGTGGACCAATTCTGGAAGTCTGGTAGTTGGAAGCAACGGCAGCGGTGAATTAAGCATCGTTAACGGCGGAAAGGTCTCGAATACAACTGGACTTATTGGAAATAGTTCTAATGGCATCGGTATCGTGACTGTCAGCGGCATCGGTTCTACATGGTCCAGCAGTGCGACGCTTCAAATAGGAGCTAATGGAACTGGTACTCTCAGCGTCCAAAATGGCGGTTTGGTCGAAGCTGCTCAAATCGAGATTCATGCGACCAAAGGCACCCTCAACTGGGATACGCAAGGCACATTGCGAATTAATGGAGGCACGATCATCGGCCTTCATGACACTAACAACGAAATCTCAATCGGCTCATTTGGAGGGCAGGTCTTTGAGCTTGTGAACGGCGCAATGCTCACCAGTGAAGCCGGCTATCTTGGTCGATCGAGTGGCGAATCGGGGACTGTAACCGTGACCGGGAACTCAATTTGGAACGCCGGGTCAAACTTATTCGTAGGAGGCTCGCAAGAGGCAACGGGAGGAATCGCCAGCTTGACCGTCTCCAATGGCGGGCACGTCGAGATTTCCGACGTACTTAAGGTTTGGGACTCTAGCACATTCACACTCAACGGCGGCTCGGTTAATGTCGGATCAATCGATGTCTCTCGCGGTATCTTCAACCATCGCGATGGCACATTGACCGTCGATGGCGGAACGTTTCTCCATAATCAAAGTTCACTCACGATTCGAGGGGATACCGCTGAGTCCAACCCGTCACTAGTTCTCGCCAACGGTGCTGAGCTCAATGGAATAAGTAGTTTGAATGTTGGAACAATGTATTCAGCAAGTCTCTCGATAACTGGTGGAAGTGTTCTGGAGAACGCGTCAAGTTCTTCGATCGACGCATCGGATGGGCAACCGGCAAAAGTAGTCGTCAGCGGCAATGACTCGTCATGGACGAGCGGTCATGATTTTTATCTCGGTGCATTTGGTGTGGCTGGTGGCGAATTGATAATTTCAGATGGTGGAAGGTTTAACAACTCTCGTCTCGGCATCATGGCCTATGGCCCCGATTCAATTGGCATGGCGACAGTGATTGGCGCTGGTTCCACTTGGATCAATGGAGATCATTTAAGCGTTGGCTTCCGCGGCAAAGGCGAACTACTGATTGCCGATGGTGGATTTGTATCGACAGACGGCGTAATGATCGCCGAAGTAGCCGGTTCGCAGGGGACTGTGAATGTCACCGGTACCGATTCGACTTGGGTCATCAATGATAACGTAATCGTTGGCAATAATGGCATTGGCCAATTGACCATCAACGACGGCGGGAATGTGCTGAGCAATAGTAGCGGAATCGGAAGCGGGCTGTCAGCTTCAGGGAACGTCTTAGTAAGTGGAAATGATTCGACATGGATGACCGGAGGGTTGGGCATCGCACGGGGTGAATTGACGATAGCAGCAGGTGGATTAGTCGTCAGCGAAATCGCCGCGATTGGTCATGGAACTGATGCCGAAGCTCAAGTGACGGTGGCGGATTTCGCTTCGACATGGTCGAACAGCGGCAACCTGAGTATCGGAGGCAGCCAATTCAGCGGAGGCACAGGAACGCTCCTGATTAAAGCCGGCGGTTTTGCGACGACTTCGTCCACGTTTATTGCCGAGCATCCTAGCGCTGAAGGGTTTGTAACGGTAGTTGATTTTGGTTCGGCTTGGACATTGACTGGTCAACTTTCAATCGGGGGCAATACTGTTACTGGTTTGCAGGGAGGCCTCGGCACAATGACATTTGGCTCGGGCGGCACCGTCAACGTTGGCGAGAACATCACTTTGTTCCCACAAGCCACGGTGAATCTCGACGGCGGCAATCTAACTGCGCTCGGTGTCAATTTTGAAGGCACCGGCGGCCAGTTCATCTGGACCTCGGGCACTCTCCACGTCGGAACGTACAACGGCAATCTTTCCAACCCCGGAGGCACGCTCGCCCCCGGCCAATCGGCCGGCAGCACGTCGGTGAATGGCAATTACACGCAAGGCCCTGACGCCACGCTCGAAATCGAAATCGGCGGCCTCACTTCCGGCACGCAGCACGATGTTGTGAACGTCACCGGCAACGCCACCCTCGGCGGCCAATTGCAACTCGCGATGCTCGGAAACTACGTCCCGTTCACCACCGACTCGTTCACCGTCCTCACCGCAAGCGGCATCCTGAACGGAACCTTTAGCAACGCCGCTCCTTCGGAGCGGCTGGCGACCACGGATGGCCGCGGCTCGTTTTTGATACATTACAACGAAGGCGGCTCCTTCGACCCCAACCAAATCGTCCTCACCGACTTCCTCCTCGCCGGCGATTTTAACAACGACGGAATCGTGAGCGCCGCCGACTACACCGTCTGGCGTGACACCGACAACTCACCCGAAGGCTACATCGCCTGGCAGCGCAACTTCGGCCTCGCCTACGGCACGGGTTCCTCTGATCTACAAACGGCACCGGTCCCCGAACCTGCCGCCTGGCAACTTCTCTTGGCTGCCGCGTTGATCGCCGGCCTCTTCGCACGCCGCTGCGCGTGACGGGTGGCTGGGGTCGAAGCCAGCAGGCGCAAGCGGTTATTGATCTTGGTCCCGGCGCGGCAGATGAGGGTGGGCGCCTTGTCGCGCAAGGCACGCCGGAAGAAGTTGCCGCGAGTGAAGAATCGGCGACGGGACGGGCGCTGGCGCTGGCGTTCGCGAGCGCATCGAGTGCGTAGTTTCTGGGGCAAAAGTTCAGCGCCATCTCCAGCCCTGAAAGGGCGACCTCAGCGACCCTGCGTGTTACCGCACATACCGCGTGCGTACCGCGGTGCGGTCCTCGGCTTCCGGGCCGATTGAGAGGCCCAGCCAGCCGTCGTCGATCACTAGTTGCGTGACCATCAGGCCGGCGAGGCGCTGCGCGGTGTCCGCGTCGTCGGGAAGGCGCACAAGTTCCAGCGTGCTGTTCTCTGCCAGCGCTTTGCCGAACACCGCGTGTAATCGGGCGCGATCGGAGTGGCGCAAGCGGCCTTCCATTTGTAGCGAACCATCGCGCACCAGCTTGGCGGAAATGCCTTCGACCTCGGGGCGGTAGTAGGCGTGAACCTTGAAGTCGCGGACCGCAGAGCGGTCGTGCAGCATCTCGCGGATCGCCAAAGTGACGTGCAGACGGCCCTCTTCGAACCTTAGTTGCACTGCGTCGTCGGCAAATTGGAACGTGGTTCGACGCGCGGTCTCCGGGATTTCCGAGGTAATGAAGTTCAACTTCTCAGCGAGCAAATCGGCCAGTTCCACGCTCGTGAGCCGGCGAGCGCCAAGCCGAAGCCCTTGCATGGCATTGTTCAGCGCCGTTTCGTGAAGTTGCACGCTGAACAAACTATCGGCCGGCGCTTGTGGCCGCGGCGTGTACGCAGCCAGTTGATCCACGCTGGCCAGACGCAACCGTGCAATCAAGCGAGAATCGGTCGTCCGCAACTCGATCGGAGTGACTTCCAGGTCCAATTCTTCCGCTCGTTGTAAGGCGCGCGTTCGGATCTGTTGTTCGATGCCCGCGATCCAGGCTTCGGTTTGTTCGTCGAGCGCGGCTCGCGCGCGGTGGGAAACTTTGGCTTCCACCTCTCGCCGGGCTTGCTCGCGACGGCGGTGATATTCCTCGGTCGCTTGCGAACGGATGTAGTTTCCCATCAGAGGAACTTGATCGTAGGAACTGGAAATCCCCAGTAACCGCTGTGAAACGTCGGCCTTGGCAATCGCTGGCCAAGCCTGCACTCCGTCGGCGCGCACCAGCAGCAGCTTGCGGGCCTCGAACGACGTGGCGCCCTGGCTGCGCACGGTTACCGAACCTTCGCCCGACGTTGTCAGCGCCGCCACTTCACCCTTGGCTTCTAGTCCGACTCGCCAGATGAAGGGATCGGGCACTAGGCGAATGAACAAATCCGTTTCGGTCCGCGATTGACCGCGCACCGGACTGCCCGTGATCCGGTCGCGCACCCCTTGCGTGACCGGCGGCTGCTCGGGCAACCAGCGATTGAGCAGCTCGCCCGACACGGCCACGCGAAAGTTGGCGTTTCGGTAATGCTCCTCGATCTCGCTCGCTATTTGGCGATGCCGGTCGTCGGTTGAAGCGCCGAGTTGTCGCTGGCCCGCCGAAATCAATCGGGCCGCATGCGGGCTGCCAGTCGACTCCAGCCTTTCCAGGTCCGCCGTGAGTTGCGCCACATCAACCGCATCGGCCAAGAATGACCTTCGCTCCGCGTCGAGAGCCTCCTCTGACTCGGTCCCGGGGTTCATGCCAACGATTGGCCCACGCAGGGCGAAGCGCTGGCGTGCCAGGACGGTATCGCGATCACTTTGGTGCGCCCATAGATTTGTCGGTCGCCAGTGCAAGTCGGCGGCGAGTTGCCAGCGGTTCAATCGGCGAGCCAAACCATAGTGCGCCTGCATCAATTGCATGCGAAGCGGTTCCTGATTGCACTCGGCGGACAGTTCTCGGGCCTCGCGAGTGAGCCGCGAGAGATGCTCCAATGTTTCCTTTAGTTCCAGCGGGTCTCGGGCGCTTCCCAAACACAGCCGGCGGATTTCGCGGTCGGCGGCCTTGGCCCAGGTCGCACTCCACGGGCACTCCGCAAGTCGCTCAATTTGCGCGAGCAACATCGTTGGCTCGGCAAAAGTGATCGCATCAAAGTCATCCGCCAACGTCGGTTGTTGCGCTATTGGAGACGCCATTGCCAAACGATCATCGGGTTCGACGCTCAGCCGTGGACCTACAAATTGCAGAGGCGTCGCTCTAATACGGTGGTAAACGAAAGTCCCAATCCGCTGCTGCGATGCGATAAGGAAGTCTCCGGTGGCGGCACCGAAATCGCTCGGAACGTGGCTGGCCCACCACCGCCCGACCGCAACCCACGCACGTCCCGTGTTCATGCCGAGAATCGACCAGGGATGGTACAACCCATTGTCGGAAAACCACGCGTCAACGCCCGTGGTGATGGCTGCGAGGCGATCCAATTCGTCCATCGAGAGGTTTGTCGATCTAGTCGATCGAGCGACCAGATCCAGTTTCAATTCGGGAGCGAACGAATCAACATTCGCGGGCATGAGCGTCGGTTGTGGTTCGAGCAGCGAAAGCAGATTTCCGCCACTTGCAGGGGGGTCGCCGCCCGCGTCATCAAGCGTTACCTCCAAGGTCGGAAACCGAAAGAGGCTCCAATCGATCAGGGGTTGGCCGGGCGGGGCCGCATCGAAGTTGGAGAATGCTGGGTAGTCGCCCTCGCCGGTGGCGGTCAAATTGTGCTCGTCCGGCGTCCACACCCGCAGTGCAATCCAGCACGTCAGGGCCAGGCAACCGGCGAGTAAGAGCCGCGCAATGGGTGCGGTGGAAGCTCTTCCGTCCATGGAGTGCTTCTTTCGCGGTACGAGACCGGCGAAGGGGGGACTGAGCGGAGGGAAATTCGGAATGCCTCATCGGGGCAAGCGCGTAGCGCCGGCCAAATTTCAAGGCCTGTAGGGAAGATCGGTAAAATGGGGCAAGCCACTACAATCCAATGGAAACCCGCACTGGATGCTAGCACCGGGCAGGGAGCGCGTCGCGAGCGAACGCGGCTAAGGGTGCGTGGCGCGGGAGACGACATACGAGCCGTGAAAGACCACGGCGACTTGATTGCTACTGGCGATTTCGACCACCAAATCCAGTTTGCCCTGGCCCTTTTCTTCGAGCATTTCCAGAAAGTACTGGCGAGCCGCTGGCGTTACCGGGTGGCATCGGGCCACGATCTGGCGCCAATCGACGGGCTGCTGGTAACGGATCGCACTGCGGCGGATCACGATATCGCCCGTTTGACCAAGCTCCCGCAGCAACAAAAAAGTCGCTCCCCAACCCGCAACGGTACACAGGGCGTTCAGACTCCCCGCGAACGCCGTCTGGCGGTGGTTGCGATTGGGATCCAACGGCAATTCGACCGTCAATCCATCATCGCCGCTGGCCACGACGCGAATCCCCATCATCGCGCACATCGGAATCTCGCGGACCAAAGTCTCCTGCAGGTCGCGCAGATCGGCTGCAATCTTCGATGGCGGCGGGGCGGAGGACATGCGCTTCAACCACAAGGGAAAGTCGCCCTGGCAGGGCTCGGGCGAACTTCCATGCTATTTTAACCGCCGCCGGTTCACTAGCGGCTCCTACATTACAAATCCGCAGAATCTTGTTTTTCGAACAAGAAATCTGAACAGGAGAAAACAGAGGAAGCAGAGAAAAGCATGGCTGTTTTTTTCTCTTCTTCCTCCGTTTCCTCTGTTTTCTCCTGTTAAATCCTTTGGTTGCGGCCTAACGGCCGCGCTACGAGAATTCGCGGATTTATAGCTTCCACAGCAACAGCACCGAGTAGTTCACGATATGGGGTTTCGCCCCGTGCGGGTCGGCGTCGTAGCGGTCTGTCGCCGCGAACTTGAGACTTAGGTTCTGCGGCTCGGAAAGCGCCACTTCCCAACCGACCTCGCTCAGGATGCGGTAGCGTCCGAAATGCTCGAATTCGGGAAAATAATCCACGCCGCCCGTGAGTTTGTTCGCGGCGAAAACGATCTGTTCGTAGTCGAAGCCCACCTGCGCTTCGGGTGCCCACCGATCGTCGGGACCGCCGAATTCCCGCGAAGCACCCGCACCGATTTGGGTACCCAATTTGAGCCGTTCGGTGTCGAGCCATTGGTAGCCAATACCGGAGTTGGCATTGAAGTCGAGATCGTACGCTTGAAACTCGTCGTAAAACAGTTGCGACAGCAAGTAGATCGACCAAGGCGAATCGCCCAACAACCAGTCGTGCCGGCCGCTTAAGAGGGCATTGTTCTGCGTCTGAATCCCCTCCGACATGGTGCTGTTGTAGTAGAGGCTAAAATCGACTTTGCGGACGTCGGTTTTTCCCTTGAAGTATCCGCCCGTGCGGAAACTCAAAGTATCGCTGGTGCCACTGGAGCCATTGAGGCCAAGCTCAATCGCCGAATCCCACGGTCCCGGCCCCAACCAATACACCGGCTGATACCATGAGGGTGGCATGATCACTTCTTCGAGCGGCGTCGCTTCAAGCGTCGCTGGCGGCAGCGGTTCCGACGGCGGCTCGACCACGACTTCAGCCGGGGCGGGTAGCGGTTCGGAAAGCATCGGCCCGTCGGCGCGCGCGACGCTGATGGCCATAGGCAGCACAAAGAGGATAGCGCGGATTAAGGCCGCGACCAAAAACATGGAACAGAAGGAAATAGCGCGGTCTACCGCCGCAACCAAAGAATTAAACAGGCGGAAACAGAGGAAACAGAGAGGAAAATTTAGCCACGATTTTCTCTGTTCACTCTGTTTCCTCCTGTTCAAATTGTCTTCTTCAAAAACAAAGCTTCTACGGATTTGTGATGCAGAGGGAGCAGAGAATGCAGATCCATTTTCCTTTTCTGTTCCTGCCATTTTAAGTATCTGCTGGAGAGTCTGCTGAGAACAATTGAAGGTCCAAACTGGATTGTCTTCATCCGTCTCTGCTTGCTCTGCTACCTCCTATTCAAGTATTTGCGCGCCCTGGAACGGAGCCGCCGCTTTGTACTGAATCGGGGATTCCGCTTCAAGAGAGCCGTTCGTGGCAAACTGGCCGTTTCACATTCCAGGGCAATCACTACAATAAATCTCCATGCGAATCTGCTATCTCGACTGTGCTAGCGGCATCAGCGGCGACATGACATTGGGTGCCCTTGTAGACGCCGGGGCGGACCTCGCCACCATCCAAGCGGGAATTGACTCGCTCGGTCTGCCGAATTGCAAGCTCGTGACCACCGAAGTCAAGAAGCGGGGCTTTCGCGCGACGCAGTTGACCGTCGAGCATGAGCCGGAACACGCTCATCGGCATTTGCATCACATCACGGCGATGATCGACCGCAGCACGCTCACGCCGCGGGCGCGGGAGTTGGCAACGGCGATCTTCACACGACTTGGCGAAGCCGAGGCGAAGGTCCATGGCACGACGATTCAGAAGGTTCACTTTCACGAAGTGGGGGCGGTCGATTCGATCGCCGACATTGTCGGATCGGCAATTGGGTTCGATCTGTTGGGAATCGAGCGCGTCGTTGCCTCGCCGGTTCCGACCGGCACCGGTTTTGTAATGATCGCTCATGGTCGCTGCGCGATTCCCGCGCCGGCCACCGCTGAGTTGTTGCGCGGCGTGCCGCTGGCCGACTTTGCAGTGGAGGGGGAGCTGACGACCCCCACCGGCGCCGCGATTGTGGCGACCCTTGCGCAGGAGTTCGGACCCGTGCCGGCGATGACCGTTGATTTGATCGGCTACGGCGCGGGGCAAAAGGATTTCGAGCAGCCGAACCTGTTGCGGATACTGATCGGCGAAACGACCGACCGCAATGAGGACGTGCTGCGCGATGCGATCCTCCTGCTCGAAACGAACCTGGACGATCAACCGGGTGAATCGATTGCGTACTGCGTCGAGCGGTTGTGGGACGCCGGCGCGCTCGACGTCTCGCTCGCGCCGATCCAAATGAAGAAAGGCCGGCCGGGCGTGCTGCTGGCCGTGCAGTCCCGACCGGCGGACGCCGATGCGCTGGAGAGCATTCTGTTTCGCGAAACAACGACGCTCGGAGTTCGCCGGCAGACGCTCGCGCGGCACGTGTTGCCCCGCGAAGCCGCGGAAGTGCAAACTCCCTGGGGACCGGTGCGCGGAATCGTTGCCACATTGCCGGACGGTGCGCGGCGGTTCTCGCCCGAGTACGAAGATTGCCGGCGGATTGCCACCGAACGAGCAATCTCTCTCGCCGAGGTCCAGGCCGCGGCAATGACCGCGTTCGGGCGCGGTTAGGAATCGTTCACGGACCGCCACCATGCTCGCCTTAACCGCCCTCTGCTCGCTGCCGGCTGCCTTCTTTTCCGGCGAGCTAGGTCCAAGCCTGATGCTCTTCGCGGGCCTGGCGCTCATTTGCGGCGTGCTGCTGCGGAGATCATTTCGCACATCCAGCCGCGCGCGAGCCGCGTCGTCCTCGACCGCGGCGGTTGAACTTCCGCGACTCGTTGATCGTGAGCAGGTTGAACTGAGCGAACTGGGCCGCGACATCGTCGGCCAGATCGACAGCAAGCTCATCGTGCTGCAAGAATTGATTGCCCAGAGCGAGCGGCAGATTGTGCGGATGGAGGGGCTAATTGAAGACCTCGAACAGCGGAGCGAGAGAACTACTTAGGATCGGCTCAAAAACAACTTGGTAGATTCATTACGATCCACCATCGCGAGGCGACAATCGCCGAGTAGACTCCGTGGATATGTTTGATTCGTTCGTTACACCGAAGGTGTTAAATTCCGTAGCCCAGGGTCGCCGACTTCGGCGCACCCTGGGTCTGCGAGTCAAATTCAGTATTACTCCGAAGGAGTTACACATTCTCGGAATCGATATCTGTGCAACCCCGTTGGGGTAGCTTTACCAATTCCTAACGACCCAGGGTGCGCCGCTGCGCGGGCGACCCTGGGCTTTGGAGTGCAACGCCTTCGGCGTAAAAACCCCCAAGTTATTCTTAAAGCGATTCCTTAGCTACGCTCGCGACGTACTCCGTAATCGCCTGCACGCCCAAAAGCGGCGCCTGGCAGGCGTGATTCTCGCAGACATACAAAGTCGCATGACCATTCACAGGCGTCTTGCCCGCGAGCAACGGTTCCAGTAGCGGAGAGCGGTCCACAGTTGCATCCAGTGTTCGCGCCGCCAGCACCTTGCGAGGCATAAAGTGCTTTTGAATTTGCGCAAGCGCCGCCTGGCCATCGCGTGCATCGCCCGCCAGCAGCACGAGTTCCGGCGTCGGGCCAAGCTGCAAATCAAACGCCAACAGCAGTTGGCCCGTGGCGAGCGGTGCCCGTTCCATCAGCGGCACTGCCGTCGCGATGGTCGCGTAGGCCGCGTCGAGGTATTGGCTGCGACCCGTTAGCTTGCCGAGCCGCAAGAGTGCCGTTGCCGCCAGTGCATTGCCGCTGGGCGTGCTGCTGTCGGTGAATTCCTTGTTGCGGGCGATAAGCTGCTCGTGATCGTCGGCCGTATAGAAGAAACCGTTCCCAGCGGCGTCGGCGAATTTTGACAGCAGCGTGTCGCAAAGTTCCGCTGCCGCGTCGATGTAACGCTCGACGAAACTCGCTTCATAAACACTTACCAGGGCGTTGGCGAAGCTCGCGTAGTCGTCGAGATACGCCGACAATTTGGGCTTGCCATGCCGCCAAGTATGGTAGAGCCGCCCTCTCTTATCCCGCATTTGGCCCAGAATAAAATCGGCGGCCTTCTGGGCGGCTTCGATGTACCGCGGCTCGCCCAGTGCCGCACCGGCGCGGGCCATCGTGTCGATCATCAGCCCGTTCCAGGCGACGATCACTTTGTCGTCGCGCCCCGGCCGCACGCGCTGCTCACGCGCCGTCAAGAGTTTCGCACGGCTCGCGGCAAGGTCCGCCTCCAGCTTGCCTTCTTCGCGATTGAGTAGTTTCGCACACTGAGGAATCGTCTTGGGCAGATTGAGGATGTTCTTCCCTTCGAAGTTGCCTTCGTCGGACACATCGTACACGCGACAAAACGTCGCGCCCGCTTCGTCGCCTAGCACGTCACGAATTTCCTGCGGACTCCAGGTATAGTACTTCCCCTCTTCGCCTTCAGTGTCTGCGTCTTCGGTGCTGTAAAACCCGCCCGCCGGGTCGGTCATGTCGCGCAAGGTGTAATCGAGCGTTTCGCGAACGACGCATCCGTAATCGGGTGCCACTGGCTCTGCCAGTGCTTCGTTACGGTCTGCACTGGCAGAGTCAGTGGCACCCGGCGATGAAAGGGCGAGATAGGCGTCGAGGTACGTC
This sequence comes from Pirellulales bacterium, assembly GCA_040901765.1. Taxonomy (GTDB): domain Bacteria; phylum Planctomycetota; class Planctomycetia; order Pirellulales; family Lacipirellulaceae; genus JBBDYG01. Next base: position 70,663 of record JBBDYG010000015.1, on the reverse strand, counting down.
CCTGCCAAGAGCGCGTTGTCGTAGAGCATCTTCTCGAAGTGCGGCACGAGCCAGCGGGCATCGACCGAGTAGCGGGCGAAGCCGCCGCCGAGGTGATCGTAAATGCCGCCTGCCGCCATGCGGTCGAGCGTCGTGCGGACCATGTCGAGGTACTGCGGCTGCTCGGTTCGTTGCCACAACCGGAGCAGCACTTGCAGATCCATCGGGTGGGGAAACTTCGGCGCTTGGCCAAAGCCGCCATAGGTAGAGTCGAACGACCGCGAAAGCTGCCGGCCGGCATTGCGAAGGATATCCTCGGTGAGTTGCGCATCCGCAGCCCTGGCGTCGCTGGAAGTGCTCGCCATGGCCTGAATCTGTTCGGTCAGGTTCGCCGCGCCGCGATCGACTTCGTCGCGGCGGTTCTTCCAGGCCTCCATCACGGAGACGAGCACCTGATCGAATCCCGCCATCCCACGGCCGGCGTGGGGCGGCCAATAGGTGCCGCCGTAGAACGGCTGAAGGTCGGGCGTAAGGAACACGCTCATCGGCCAGCCGCCGTGGCCCGTCAAAAGCTGCACCGCGTTCATGTAAATCTGGTCGAGGTCGGGCCGCTCCTCGCGATCGACCTTGATCGGCACGAAGTTGGCGTTCAGATAACCGGCAATCTTCTCGTCCTCAAAACTTTCATGCTCCATCACGTGGCACCAGTGGCAGGCCGAGTAACCGATCGACAAGAAGATCGGCTTCTCCTCCCGCTTGGCCCGCGCGAGCGCCTCCTCGCCCCAGGGATACCAATCCACGGGGTTGTTCTGGTGCTGGAGCAGATAGGGGCTGGATTCGTGGGCGAGACGATTGGGCATGATGGAGTTTTCGAGCGTTGGACGTTCAGGTAATCCGCGCCCCGTTGAAGGATCGAGCGGCACCTCGGTCGGAACCGGCATTGTCGCGCGCGAGTCGCGCTACGCCCAGTGGTCGGCAATTCGAGGATCGGAATCGTAATAAGGAGCGGGAGGCATGGGATTGCGGATTGCCAAGGGACGTGGTGAGCGAGTTTTGTCAAAGAGGCGAGGTTCCGGTTTTCTGGCATTGGGCACACCCCTATAGCGTGAAAGCGGCGTTTCCATATTGTCCGAAACATCGATTGGCACTGACATTATTGGTTTCTCTCGTGTTCTGCGCATAACGGTAGCGACAAGCGGTTCGCGGGAATTTGACCGCACGGTCGGCGCGCACCACAGCAGCTTTCCAAAGCGGAAAGGCGGAGCGCGGAAAGCGGAATTCTCCCCCGGAAGGGGACGGTTAGGGTGGGGCGACTAGGGCGGCGGGCGAGTGTGGAAACGCATGGCGGATGCTCTTGATTTGGAGATTTGTTCAGACGTACACCATAGCAAAGGGGTGGCTCTTTTTCAAGCGCGAAGTTTTGGAATTGCGGATTGCGAACCCGATATAAATGTCGGGCCTAATTACCGCAGTCGCGGGAAAAGCCGTGAACGGCCTTGTTGGAACGGGCGGCGGGGGTGTGATATGCTGCGCAATAAGCCGCAGCCCAAGGGCCGGTTTGGCGGTTTTCGTTCGTCGCGGTACGGTATATCATACCGCTCGCTTGAGGGCGGGCAACGGAGCTTAGTCGTTAGGCCGCGCGGCACAAAGCACTATTCATGTTGCGGAGGCCAATCCATGAAAAAGCTCGTCCCTATTCTGTTCGCAGTCGCCGCCGTGGGGTTTTCCGTTCCAACGTTGAAATCCGTCATCACAGGGGAGCCGCTCAATGGCGCCTTCCTCGCCCTCGCCGCCGCCATGTTCGTTCTCGCCCTCGTCTTCTTCGTCGTCGGCCGGAAGTGAGCGCCGAACCAGGCGCTGCACCTGACCGGCGGGGCGTGTAGGCTTTCCCAGGGTTATAGCTCACTCTGTCCCGCCGGCAGGTGAGCTGGGTCGTTAGGCGGCGGAGTCTTTACGCCAACGGCGTTACATATCGTAGCCCAGGGTTGTTCGCTTCGGCGAACTACCCTGGGTCGCCATGCCCACCAAATCGTTTACGCTGAAGGCGTTACACAGGTGGGTCGTTTACGCGGCGCTTTGTGTAACGCTTTCAGCGTAATTCAATTCATCGCGGCAGATTACCCAGGGTAGGCCGCTGCGCGCCCAACCCTGGGCTACGGTATGCAACCGCGTTGCGGTAAAGACGCCCGGCGATCGTCGGCGTGATTTGTCGCCATGCTTAACAAGACGTCGCAGTTGGCTCGCGGAACCGCCCTACTCAATCCAGCCCCCACCCCACACCCGCTCATTCCGCTCGTCAAGACAAACCACCGCCTGGCCCGGCGCGACGCCGAACTGTGGTTCTTCGAACACGACGCGCAAGCGGCGGTCTGGGAGGGTGTCGAGCATCGCGGGACGCGCGGGGGCGTTGTAGCGGATTTGGGCGTAGCAGCGGTGGCTCGTGCCGACGGAATTGTCGAACTCCTCCACAAGCCAATTGGTATCCGCGGCGGTTAGCTCCGCGCGGTGCAACTCCGCGCGATCACCTAGCACGACGCGGCGCGTTTCCGGTTCGACGCGGACCACGAACTTCCGTTCGCCGAACGCCACGCCTAAGCCTTTTCGCTGGCCGACTGTAAATCCTTCGATGCCTTCGTGCTGGCCGACAACGGTGCCAGCGGTCGTTACCAACTCGCCGGCCGTTTCAACCGGCTCGCGTCGCCGCCGCACGAACTCGTCGTAGCGGCCGCTGGTAACGAAGCATATTTCCTGGCTATCCTTCTTGTCTGCGACGCGCAGACCCAAGCCGGCGGCAAGCTCGCGAATTCTTGGCTTTTCGTAGCCGCCCACCGGAAGCAGCATTCGCCGCAGGTAGCGCCGCTTAATGCCGAACAGCACGTACGACTGGTCCTTACCCCCATCGACGCCCCGCAGCAGTGCTACCTCGTCACCGCGCGTTTCAAGTTGTGCATAGTGCCCCGTGGCGACATACTCGGCATCGATCGAGTCGGCGTAGTCGAACAGCTTGCCGAACTTGATCCAGTTGTTGCACTGCACGCAGGGGTTGGGCGTGCGGCCGGCAGTGTATTCGGCCGCGAAGTAGTCCATGATCCGCCCGAACTCCCGCTGCAAGTCGAGGGCGTAGAACGGGATGCTCAGCCGGTCGGCCACGCGCCGCGCGTCGGCAGCGTCGGCGGCGGTGCAGCAGCCCTGCTTGTGGTCGAGGCGATTGACGATCGGCAGGGAATGCGCCACGGTCGGGACGACGCGGCTCGCCTGCGAGTCGCAAGCCGCGGGCGACTGTTCGCCATGGCGCATGAACACGCCGATTACCTCGTGCCCTTGCTCCAGCAGCAAATGGGCCGCGACGCTGGAATCGACGCCTCCGGACATGGCTAGCACAACGCGCATGACTGAAGTCTAGGCGTCCGTAGCGGCGGCTTCCAGCCTCGAATTCGGGGGTGGCACGCCCTGAGTCCGCGAAGGGCGTGGTGACGAGGGTACTATCCTCCCACGCCCATCGAAGACTCTGGGCGTGCCACCCGAATGCTTGACGCGCCCTCGCTGAATAGCGGCGGACCGCGTACAATGCCACGCTATGGAACGAGAATGGTACGACCGCACGAAAGCTATCCGCGAGGCCCTGGTGCAGCTCAGGGACTCTCTTTGACTGTGCCTCGAAAAAAGAGCGGGTGAAGCTGATCGACCAGGAGATGTCGACGCCCGACTTCTGGAACAGCCAAGAGCGAGCGCAGGCCGCGGTGGAAGAGCGCAAGTCGCTCAATACCATCGTCACTCCGATTGAGGAGGCGATCGGTTCCGTCGGCGATCTGGCTGCCATGCTCGAAATGGCCGAGGACGACCCGGCGTTTGCCGCCGAGGTGCCTGGCGAAGTCGCGAGGCTGGAAGCGCAGGTCGAACAGCTCAAGCTCAAAGCGCTGCTCAACGGCAAGCACGACGCGGCCGGCGCGATCGTCACGATCAACGCTCGCGATGGCGGCACCGACGCCAACGACTGGGCCGAGATGCTCCTGCGGATGTACCTGCACTGGGCGCAAAAGCAGGGCTACTCCGTGGAACTGATCGATCGGCAAGACAACGAGGAGGCGGGCATCAACCACGCCGCCGTGACCATTCGAGGACCGATGGCCTACGGATATCTCAAAGGCGAAACGGGCATGCACCGTCTCGTGCGGATTAGTCCGTTCAATTCCGAAGGCAAACGCCAGACGAGCTTCGCCGCAGTGGATGTATCGCCCGAAATTTCCGACAACGTGGTGATCGAAATCGACGAAAGCGATGTGCGCGAAGACACGTTCCGCGCAAGCGGCGCGGGCGGGCAGCACGTGAACAAGACTTCGAGCGCGATCCGCTTAACCCACTTGCCAACCGGCACGGTTGCCCAATGCCAAAGCGAGCGTTCGCAACACAAGAACCGCGCCACCGCATGGAAGATGCTCCGCGCCCGCATGGCCCGCATCGAGGAAGAAAAACGCGAAGCGCAAGACGCGGCGAAGTACCAGCAGCAGGCGAAAACCGGCTTCGGCTCCCAGATTCGCAATTACTTTCTGCATCCCGACCAGCGCGTGAAAGACGCCCGCACGAAGTTCCAAATCGGCAACTTCCACGCGGTGATGAACGGCGACATTCAAGCCTTCCTCGATTCGACGCTCCGCTGGCGCGCGGGGCAGCCGGTGGCCGAAGATGATGATGGCGAGTAGCCCAGAGTGGCACGAGTCTCCGACTCGTGAATTTACGACTCGGAGAGGCGTGCTACACTATCCGCCTTCAGCTACAACCCAAGCTCCACAATCGGCAAGCCGCCCGATCTTAGATCGTCGAGCATCGCGCGCACTTGCAGCGGATCGGTGAGGTCAAGCTCTTGAAGTTTCTTCACAACTTCATCCGCCAGGGCAGTTTGGCCGATTTTTTCTAGACACCAAGCGAGGCCTCGACCGGCTTCGTAAAAGGGGCGGTTGGCTGGAAACTCGTACGGCAGCGGTGAGGCTTTGCCTGCGCGCTGGAGCGTTTGGATACCGAGTTGATACGCGAAACCATAGTGTCCGCGCGCCAGTGGTAGGTCGTTGTCCTTTTCGATGGCCAACTGCCCGAGCAGCACGTGGGCTTCCATGAATTCGCTGCAACCGCTCAATAGCCAGCGAAGCTCATCGACGGCGATCTCCAACTCGCCAGCGGCGATCATCTCGCGGACTTCTTCGAGATCCTCCGCCCGTTGGCGCGCCGCGCGAGGATGGACCAGCAGCCACCCCTTTCCACTGGGATGGCGACGCACGGAGACACCGTCGCCGGCCGACGGTCGCCCCTTGCCGCCGAATTTATCGCCGCGAGCGGGTTTCTTTGGCTTGCGTTTAGCCATAAGCGAAGGGTTGATTGAAAGGAATTGCCGCTCAAACGAACGGGTCGATGCAGCGTATCCCGCCCTGGCGCAAGCGTCCACAGGCGGCTGGATGACGGTTTGGCGAGCGCGGGCGATTGAGTACGATTAACGAACCGACATTTGATTCTTTCGTCGCTGGGGCTGCTTCATGTCTGCCGAACCGCCGCCGCTGGAAACGCTGGCTTTGACTTGCCCCCATTGCGGCGGGGCATTTCAGGTCCGCAGCGAGTACCGCGGCTTGCAGGTGGCGTGCCCGCTATGCCAGCAAGCAATCGAAGTTCCCGTGGCGTCCGGCGTGGTGCCGCCCCCGCCTCCGCAGGCCCAAAGCCAGCCTCTCGATAGGGTGGCTGGGGTCGAGCCAGCAGGCGAGCCCCCACCCGAGGCGCGCTGGGGGCTCGCGGACTCGACCCCAGCCACCCCGGTGGAAGTGCCCGCAGAACCAGAGCCCGAACCGGCGCCGCCGCGAGAATTGACCCGCGAAGAGCGCCAGCGGCTGCGGCGACGGTTTCGAATCGCAGTCGCGGTGCTGGCGGCCATCGTGCTCGCGATCGCGCTGAGCCTGCTGCTGCGAGTCGGCTAGGTGTGGGGCTTACAGCGACTTGCCGATTTCGTAAATCGCTTCGGCGTCGAGCACCAAATCATTTCGCTCGAAGAGCTGCTTGAGCGCGGCCTTATGAATTTTCATCTTCGTGCCGCCCACGCCGATCGCTCCGTAGGCCAGCAGACCGTTGCGCTCGGTCGCATTGTCGTGAACTTCAATCCCACCAATGCCGAGCGGCGGAACGGCATTCAAATCGACCGCAACCGCCAGCGACTTCGTCGCGCTGAGCACGTTTGTTGATACAAGCTCGACTTTGGGGGCTCCGGCGGTAATAAGCACTTGCGCGCCATCGACCGCCGCCTTCACGCTTGCGTCATCGCGGGTCTCGACGGGAGTTAGCTCCGCACCGGGGACCGCCGCGCCAATTTCCTGGCAGGCCTGCTCGGCCTGGGCGAGTTTCCGCGAGCCGACACGCACTCGGGCACCTTCGCGGGCCAGCAATCGCACAATCCGCCGACCCACCGGGCCTGTTGCCGCGAGGACCGTAGCCGTCGCCCCGCGCAGCTCGACATGCTTGCGTGCCGCTAGAACCGCGGCCGCAGCGGTTGTGTTCGCCCCGTTCGAGTCGAGCATCACCGAGACCCGCATTGGTCCGAAGAAACTGCCCGTGACCTCGGCCAGCAGCTTCTCGCCAATCGCCACGTCCGACCCGCCGACGAACACGGCGGTGTGGTTCAATTCCTTGGGGCCGCGCGTGAAGATCGCGCCGTAAACCAAGTCGCGTACCTGCTCGGGCTGCATGCCGCTGTGCCGGAACAGGTGATCGACGCCGGCATCAACCGCGACCACGCCGTCGAACACGCTCGGCTGGGCGTCGCTGTCGAGACAGACGAGGATTTTAGCAGGCATGGTGACGCTAAGCCGCAATGGGTGGCTGGGGTCGCAGGCGCTAGCCGAAGCCCCCAGCTAGGGGAGCCGGCAGTAGGCAGAGGGCAGTAGGCAGTAGGCAGTAGGCAGTAGGCAGTAGGCAGTAGGCAGTGAAGAAAACCGGGTGGCGCTCGCCCGCCGCGCTTACTGCCTGCTGCCCGCTATCTCAGGGTTCGCTGGGGGCTGCGCCTGCTGGCTTCGACCCCAGCCACCCCCACCCTCGGCCGATGAAATATTCTCACTCTTCCAACTGACCACTGGCCACTGACCACTTCCTCAGAAGCCGCGGAAGGGGTGGGCGGCGGCGTCTTTGCCGGCCAGCATCTCGTCGACCGACGGTTTGCTTTGTAGCGCGCTCTTGAGGGCCTGCTTGGTGGCCTCGTAGTTGTAGCTGTAAATCTTCTTGTCGTCGGCGGCTTCGGGATGGATGAACACGCCGCAGACGCATACAAGGTTCTCGGCGTCGTTCTTCGGAATTACTCCCTCTGAGACCGAGTCGGCAACGGCCTTGGCGACGGCGGCTTGAGCGGGGCCGAACATCTGCACGGCCTGCCGCATCCCCTTGATCGTCACCTTGGTGATCAACACCGTGGCTGGCTTCACGGCCAGATTGGGCGTGAGCACCGCCAGCAGATTGGAGTGCCCCTCGCTTTGCCGGGCCAGGGCGTTGGCGAAGGCGTTCCCCACGGGGCCGTCTTTGCTGCCAATCAACAGGTCGATGTGGGCAATTTCGTTCCCTTCGCCCACCAGGGCCTCGCCAATGAACATGGACATGGTTCTTGCGTCTCCGTGTGCGTATATGAATCGGCCAAAATGCCCCGGCCGACCGGGGCAGCAATAAGCGGCGGCTAGAGTTCGGAAGATAACACAGCGGGAGCGGATTTCAAGGCAGCGGTAGGTCAGGCTCCGCCTGACATGTCCTGTGGTCAGCATGGCCTTGGAATTGGCCTCCACGAGTCAGGCTCAGCCTGACCTACGGGGTAAAACGCGGAATCTTTACAATTTGGAACCAATTTGCGACAATACATGGCGGCCAGATTGCTAGAATGAATCGTAAGGGGCAGGTTCGACGTAGCTGCGGGGCCGCTATCGCTGGGCATCCGGCGCTTAGGCTCTCGTTTTTGGCATCATACGCCTGCCGCTCCGTCAGCTTTTCGACGTCAGATCGTACGACGCGGCCGTTCGCTTTTCGCTGCCAGATATGAGGAACACAGAAATGAGGCATTCTTTCAAGCGCGGCTTCACCCTGGTGGAGTTGCTGGTTGTGATCGCCATTATTGGCACCCTGGTGGCGCTGTTGCTGCCCGCGGTTCAGGCGGCCCGTGGCTCGGCCCAAAACAACACCTGCAAGAACAACATCCGCCAACTCGCCCTGGCGGCCATTAACATGGACTCGTCGCAGAAATTGCCGGGCTATGTGAACGCCTTGGAGGATCTGACCAGCACGAAAACGGGCGGGCAATTCTCGCAGGGCCGCCGCGCAAGCTGGATCGTGATGCTCTTCCCGTACATGGAGAACACGGCGCTGTGGGACGCCTGGTCGAAGGAATTCGTCCCGCCACCTTCGGCGGAGCGTTTGACAGCGTACATCGAGAACCTCACCTGCCCCAGCGACGCGCCGGAGATTCCGGGCTTGCCTTGGACTAACTACGTGGGCAACGCAGGCCAGGCGTTTGCCGATCCATCCCGCGGAGATAGCAGTAGCCCCGGTACCCTGAGTGAGGCGAACACTGAATATCCAGGAAACGGCATTTTCTTTGATCTAAATAAGAATAAGAACTCGGCCATCACACCCGGCCCGGCGCTCGATGGACGAGAAAACCATCCGGCCGCACAAACCCGGCTAGCCAATATTCCCGATGGCACCAGCAAGACAATGATGCTGGCGGAAAACGCGCAAGCTTGGTTGTGGGCTTACGACGATCCCAACATCAAAGACACAAAGCATGTGTGGGGCTTTGTGTGGAGCAACCAGCCGCGGGCGATGGAACGCATCAATGGCTCGCAATCGAATACCGTCGCTCCGTTGTCGAGCATGGCCGAGTATGCCCAGGTGAGCACCGGTTCCGGACTCAACGAGTCGTACGGCTGGCCTTCTAGCTTGCACCCCGGAGGCGTAAACATCGCCTTCTGCGACGGCCATGTCGTGTTTGTCCCTGAGACGGTCGAGCCGCTGGTATACGGGCAACTGATGACGACCAACGCCAAACGATCAAAACTTTACGATCAGAATCGCTCCCCTCAACAAGCAGCCGATCGCCTGCTACCGCAGCCGGAGCCAAGCTTCTAAGGGAGAGCTCAAAAATAATTTGGGTATTTTGGCCAAAGGCCTATTCTCACCGTAGCCTGGGGCATCGCCCCAGGAAGTCAACGTACCACCACCCCTTTGGCTGAAGGCCATATTCACTCGTGCGGGAAAGTGAATATGGCCTTCGGCCAAACATGGGTGTCGATTCCAATTCCTGGGGCGTTGCCCCAGGCTACGGTGAATGAAGGCCTTCGGCCAAATTGTCAATTGATTCTCGTCCTTGCGATGCGATTCCTTCAGCAGCTCATTCACCGAAGTTATTCTTGATTGGAAAACACAAAAGCCGCTGCGGGCAAACATGCTCGCGGCGGCTTTCTTTATTCCAAGCCGGATTTCGATTTCAAACGGATGGCCACGAGCAAACTTCGCCGTCATCTCGCCTGGGAAGCCGCGCGGCTGATGTTCGAGTTCCCCGCGCTGAGCTTTGCCGACGCCAAGCAGGAGGCGGCACGGCGAATCTCCCCGGCCGGGCTGCGGCAGGCCGATATTCCCACCGACGAGGAAGTCAGCCGGCAGCTTCGCAGCATGACCGCGCCCAGCGGCGAAGCCACGGGCGGCGAACATGCCGATCGCTTTGCATACTTTCGGGCGCTGCTCGCGCCGCTTGAGAACGTGCGGCAAAACCCAAAGACCCACCTGGAAGGCGATGCGCTTTACCACAGCTTGCAGACCTTCGACCACGCCCGCGACGAGTTGCCCTACGACGAAGAGTTCCTGACCGTCGCGCTCTTGCACGACGTGGGTAAGGCGATCGAACCCCTCGAACATGGCCGAACCGCCGTTGCCGCGCTGGAGGGTTACCTCGACGAGCGGATGGAGTGGCTCATCGAAAACCATGAGGCGGCCAACGCGCTGGCCGAAGGTCGGCTCGGCTCCCGTGGGAAAAAGCAACTGCAACAGTCGCCCTGGTTCGACGACTTGGAGCTACTCGGCAAGTGCGACCGCGCCGCCCGGCAACCGGGCGTCGTGGCGCCAACGCTCGACGAGGCCCTCGATTACCTGCGGGAACTCGCGGCGATGTACGGGGGATGAGGGCAATGCCGTAAACGAAAACTTTCATTGGCCGAAGGCTCTATTTCACCGTAGCCTGGGGCAGCGCCCTCGTTGTTCTACACAACTGCTGCTTTCCTACCGCGAAGCGGTTTCGCCCTCCAGCCCAGGGTTGTCCGCCGCAGCGGACTACCCTGGGTACATGCCGAATTTGATCGCATTTACCCCAACGGGGTTACGGCCTCCGGCGTAACCCCGTTGGGGTAAAGCATGCGCAGAGTCAGTCAACCCAGGGTAGCTGCGCAGCCCTGGGCTGGAGGACGCAACGCCGTTGGCGTAAAGACACCCAACGATCGCGATGAGGGCGCCGGCGTTGGTGCCGCCAAGGGCATTCTTGCGTTTAGGCGCAATTTTCGCCGGACCCCCTTTCGCTTTGCTGGCGCTGCCAGTAAAGATAAAGGAGTGACGTATGCAGGCGTTTGTGGCCGGCAGTCGGCCGTTGAGGAATCCTGCAAACCAATCCAGGCGGGATTGCGTAATGGTGTTGAACCCGCAGGGAACCGTATCGCACCGGAGGTGCGAGGGTCACCGCGGGGGATCTCCTCGCCGATTGCACGAAGCTTCGGCGCTTGTGGGCACGACGCCGCGTTCCTTTGGTCACTTGCAAGAGTGCGGAGGTTAGTTCGCGGAGAAGCCAGCCCCCGGCTGGTTTGCGGAAACCGCAGTCGAACGGATCGTGCCGGTTATTCGAGTAGCGTAGTCGCGGCCTTCTGACCGCTACGACCGTCACCGCTCCTGCTTCGACTGGGTCACGATTGCCCGGCTGAGTGCTGTATAACGATCGTGCGATGGGTTGCCGCTTTCGTCCGCGAAAATAGTGCAGGGAAATTTTGACCGGGGCCTCGGCGTGATCTATATTCACCCGAGGCCGCCGCAGCGTGCCCCGCGCTCTCCACTTGCAATCCGGCGCAGTCCGACTGCGTCGCGACCAATTCACTTGCTTCGACGGACCAAGCAAATGCAAGTTCGCCTCTCGCTAAGTGGAAGCCTACGGCACTCTGTGTTCGCGCTCTTCGCCGCTTGCGGCTTAGCGCTCTTCACTTCCGTCGCCGCCGCCCAACAGCCCGGTATCTCCGCCGCCGCCCAGTCCCCCAACGTTAGCCAGGCGCTCGAAGAGGGTCGGCAACTCGAATCGCAAAGTCGCTGGGCCGACGCGCTCACCCACTACGAAGAGGCGCTGCGCGATAACCCCAACGATCAAGTCCTTCAGCAGAGGTTCGACGAGGCCCGACTTCATTACGGGATCGACCGGCGCTACGCCGACGCGAGCTTTCTGCGTTCCATTCACGAACTGAACGCCATTGCGGCCCAACAGCTTTATAACGACCTGCTATTGAAGATCGACACGCATTACGTCACCGCGCCGCAGTGGCAAGATCTGACAAAGCGGGGCGTCACGTCGCTCGAGTTTGCGCTGTTAGACGAGGATTTCCGCCAGCATAACGCGATCCGCGTCGCTCAGCCCCAAGTGGACGGCCTGTGCGCCGAAATGCGGAGTTCGCTATCGCGGCGGTTGGTCCGCACTCGTCAGGAAGCCGTCGCCGCTGCTAGCGAGATCGCCAATCTCGCCTCCGCCCGTGTTGGCCTGAGTGGCTCGGCAACGATGCACGAATTCACCGCCGCCGCGGCCGATGGCCTCGACAATTACTCCGCGTTTCTTACGAGCGATCAACTGCGCGACGTGTACGCCCAAATCGAAGGCAACTTCGTCGGGCTGGGCGTGGAACTTAAAGCCGACAACCAAGCGCTGGCGATCGTCGATGTGATTCCGCGCAGTCCCGCCGAACAAGCCGGCTTGAAGGCAGGCGACCGGATTGTCGCCGTGGATGGAAAACAAACGACTGAACTTTCGACCGACGAAGCGGCGGGCATGTTGACGGGCGTGGAAGGTTCGATTGTGCAGGTGACGATCGAATCGCCCGGAGTTCCGCTGCGCACGGTGGCAGTTCGCCGTGCCCACGTAGAAGTGCCCAGCCTGGAAGATGTAAAGATTATTGAGCGGCAATACGGCGTCGCCTACGTTCGCATCCCTGTGTTTCAGAAGACGACCGCGCGTGATCTCGAAGCCGCGCTCTGGGATTTGCATCGCCAAGGGATGCGCAGCCTCATAATCGACTTGCGCCGCAATCCGGGCGGGCTGCTTACTTCGAGCGTCGAGCTGGCCGATAAGTTTGTAGCCGACGGGGGCATTGTCTCCACCCGGGGCCGTAATCATGCCGAGGATTTCGACTACCGTGCCCACCGCGGTGGAACATGGCGGGTGCCGCTGGTAGTGCTGATCGACGGCGACAGCGCCAGCGCCAGCGAGATTTTCGCCGCCGCGATTCTCGACAATCGCCGCGGAACCATTGTCGGCGAGCGATCGTTCGGCAAAGGTTCCGTGCAGGGCATCTTCCCACTCGGCAACAACGGCGGCGGAGTCCGGCTGACGACCGCTAGTTTTTATTCGCCCAACGGCTCGCCGATCAGCAAGGTCGGTGTCCAACCCGATATCGTCGTGCGACGTGCTACGAGCGATGCCGAGGGGCGCTATGAAACGACCTACCGCGGTCCCCAGCCCGCCGAGGCGGGGGAACGAACCGCCGCCCAGCCCGATCTTCCCCAGCCTGCCGTCGACCCGCAAACAGCGGGTGACGAGGCCCTGAGCAAGGCCATCGACGTGGCCCGCGGGCAGATGGCGTTGCGGCAATAGTTTAGCGGCAATCGTCGCCACTTCGTGGTAGCAGTCAAAGCCCTGGCCTTGAGCGTTATCGGCCGGTCCGTTGACTCTGCGGGATGGCCAACCGATACTGACTCAGTGAATTTGCTTACTATCCCGCACCTCCTTCGATGGGTGCATTTCTCTGATAGTGGGCAGGGCCCTTCGATTTCTTCCTGGCAAGTGCATATCTACCATGGCTCGAGACAAAGAAGACGACGATCTGTACGACGAGGAATTCGACTTCGTCGATGACGACGATGATGCCGACGACGAGTCGGAGGAGGAAGTAGAAGAGGAGGCGGAAGAAGAGGCGCCCAAGCGGAAGAAAGCCGCCCCGCGTAAGACTGCTAAGGGCGCCAAGAAAGCACCTAAGGCGGCCGCGCCCCGTAAGCGGCCCGCGCCGAAACCGGTCGAGGAAGCGCCACCTTCCGAGGAACCTGAGTTCGACGAAGAGGAACCTGCGGAGGAACCGATTGCGGAGAGCGAAGAGTCGCTCGACGAGTTCGGACGTCCGGCACCCGTGGCCAACTACGTCGTCCACGTCTACGAGCATCGCAAGTTCAAGCGGACGATCGACCGGGACTTCACCCCCGAAGACGCCGAGGCGTTCACCACCGACTACAATAAGTACGCGAAGTCCTACGGCCGGGTTGCGGTTCCGGGCAAGAAGGACGTGCCGCCCAAGAAGTCGGTCGAAATGGCGGCCGCGCCAATTTTGCCTACGGCATATTAAGCGTATAAAATTAAGGGCATGACAGTTCAGAATTTTCGCGAACTGCTGGCGAGCCGACCTTTTCAACCATTCCGGTTGATTATGTCGAGCGGCAAGTCGTACGAGGTCCGTCATCCCGAAATGGCATTTCTCAGTCGGACGGCGATCTATGTTGGGATCGACGTCGAAGATGACGTACCGGCTGATTTCCGAATTTGTTCGCTGCTGCACGTCACTGCCGTCGAACCCTTGAGTGCGGCGCCAAGCAGCGCCACTTAACTTGATTACGCCCTGGAAACTGTTTCGATCGCGGCAGTTCTGCGCGGCGCGCTAGAGTCGTTAAATCCCGCTTAACCGGCAACTGAATTCTTTTGAGTTGCGTACCAACTTGAGGGAATCACCGGGCGTCGATGGTACGATGGTCTATAAGCGTCGCGGGCCAGCCCGGTCGCGATCCTTCTCTTACCGTTCCCGAGAATTTGATTGAGGTTGTCAAATATGGTTCATTCACTTGCAATGCGCGTTGTTCCACGAATTGGCGTCCTGGCCGTCTTGATTGTGGGTTCGCTAGCGCCGGCCCAAGAGACGACTGAACTGACGCCGGACCAACAAATCGAAGCGGCGCTGGCCGAGGGCGACAAGTTTGTCGAGGAAGGCAATCTCGAGGAAGCAGTCGCCGCCTATTCGAAAGCGATTTCTCTCGCGGGCTATAACGGATTGCCATACGCCAAGCGAGCCGCAGTCCATGCGACACTGGAAGACCCCGAATCCGCGCTCGCCGACTATCAGCAAGCGGTGGAGATGACCAATCCCACGAACCCCGCCTACGGCGATATTCTCTCCGGCCGAGTGGAGATACTTCTCGATTTGGGCGCAAACGATCAAGCCCTCGAAGACGCACAAAAAGCCTACGAAGCGGACCGCACCAATCCGCGTTACGTTTTCAACTTGGGCAAGGTTTACACGCTACTGGGCGGAGCGGAACAGGGGTTAAAACTTCTCGACCGCTACATTACGATGGCCGAGCAAGAAAACCCCGAAGCGTATCGGCTGCGGTCTCAAGCCCAGGCGGCGCTAGGAAAATACGACAAGGCGCGCCAGGACATCGAGCATTCGATTGCGCTCGATCCGGAAAACCACGAGTCGCATTTTGTGTTAGGCCTGATCGAGCTTCAGGACAAAAATCATGCGGCATCGGCCAAAGCACTCGGCGAATCTATCGCTAAGTACAAGCCCAAGAAGGGGCAGGAAGAGCTGCCTCACGTCCAAGCCCATCTGTTAAAAGCCAGCGTGCATGAAGAGGAAGGAAAGGCCGCCGAGTTGCCCGCAGTGAAGAAAGCGGCCTACGAAGCGCAAATTGCCGAGTGCGAACAGTTGCTCAAAAACTTGCCGGATAACCAAACCGGCGCCGCGATTCGCTCCGCTGCGTTGTTCCGCCGCGGAGTAGGCGAGCGGTTGCTTGGCCGGCTCGGCGACGCCGTCAAGTCGTTCTCCGAAGCCATTGAGCTAAATCCGAGCTTGGCGGAAGCATATTTCCGCCGCGGTGTCTGCTTCCGGGAAATGGATGAAGAGATGCTCGCGATACGCGACTTCGAGCACGCTGCCGCCATCGAGTTCGACACGCCCCGGGCCTACTTCTGGCAAGGCCTTACCTGGGCCAAAACGGGTGACTATTACAAGGCCATCAAAGCCTATGGCGAAGCGATCGATCAAAGCGAACGCTACGTTCCGGCCTATGTGAACCGCGGTCTGGCCTACATGCAGCTTCGCGATTTCAAGAAGGCGATCAAAGATTTTAACGAAGCCATCCGCTTGCAGCCCACGGCCGCGAGCCACTACTACAAGCGCGGCGTCGCTTATTCGCACGATGGCGAGCACGTCAAGGCGGTCAGCTCGTTAATGAACGCCATCAAGTTCGACGGCAAAATGGCGCAGGCCCACGAGTTTCTGGCCGATGAGCTTGAACTACTTGGCCGCGGTGATCTAGCGGAAGAATATCGCCGCAAGGCCGCCGAGCTTGAGAAACCGGCTAGCGGCGGCTGAACGGCTTACAGGTTGTCGTAGCGCCTTGAGGGTGCCGCTCTACGCCATTAACCCTCTTTTCAAACTCGCAACGGCGTCTTTCATCCCAGCGGGATGACAGCAATTAGCCGGTGGTCGCGCAGCGCACCACCGGAAAGTCAATCGTTTCTTTGCACGACCCCGGTAGGGGTCGCAGCCGATTCCAGTTTCGTTAGACTGCTGGCACCCCTGCTGGGGTGCTGCAATCACATTGCTCGTCCTGCCGGTGGTGGCGCTTGCGCTTACCACCGGCTAATCGCTATCAAGCCTCCGGCTTGAATGATGCTGCGACTCTTTTTCTTGCGCTCCGCGGGCCGCCTTGCGACGCACTTCCAGGCCTTTATACTGAGGAACGCACAATGCTCGCTGGTCCGTGAAAAACGAGGTGTTTGGTGGCAGAAACGACGCCCTCCTTCTTGGCTCGCAATGAGTTTGTCATCCGCCGGCTCCACTCGCTTAGTGGCCTGATTCCGGTGGGCGCCTACATGGTCGTTCACCTGCTCACCAACGCCACGGTGCTCGACAGCCCCGGCGCGTTTCAGCGAAGTGTCTATTCGATTCATTCTCTCGGCAAGCTGCTGCCGCTCGTTGAGTGGGTCTTCATTTTCATCCCGCTGTTATTTCACGCGATAATCGGCGTTGCGATCATTCGCGGGTCGGTTCCGAACACTCGCCACTACCCTTACGGAGCAAACTGGCGGTACACGATGCAGCGCATCACCGGCGTCATCGCACTGCTGTTCATCCTCCAGCATGTGTTTCAGATGCACGGCTGGTTCCATAATTCGTGGTGGGCGCAAAACCTCACCGAACCATTCGGCGGTGCACAATTCCGCCCCTATAACGCTGCTTCCACGGCGGGAAAGGCGCTGCAGGGCTGGGCGATGGCTACGTGGTACGTCATCGGCATCCTCGCCTGCGTGTTCCACCTCGCCAATGGCATCTGGACGATGGGCATCACCTGGGGCGTTTGGGTCAGCCAGCGGGCCCAAAACCGCGCGCTCGCCGTCTGCACCGTATTCGGAATTGCCCTCGCGGCAGTCGGGTTGGGCGCGCTCGGCGGCATGCGCGATTACGGACAGGGCGAAGGTTACGAAGAAGCCCAAGAGATCGAGGACCGCATGTACCGCCAAAGAGTAGAATCGGGCGAGATCACCCCGGCCCCCCACAAACGTACTAGTCCGTAGCGGAGAACCGCTAATGGACGCTAATTGGACGCTAATCGCAAATCAGAAAGTTCATCTCCTGTTAAACTCTTTTGCTGTGTATTTATTAGCGAACATTAGCGTCGATTAGCGGTTTTCTTTGGGAATTTTCATGGCAAAGCAACGTGTCTTAGTAGTAGGCGGCGGGCTCGCCGGGCTGGCGGCGACGATGAAGCTCGCCGAGCTGGGCGTCGAGGTCGATTGCATGAGCCTCGTCCCGATGCGTCGCTCGCATAGCGTCTGCGCTCAGGGCGGCATCAACAGCGTCAACGAAGTCACCCGCCAACAGGGCGACAACGAGTGGCTTCACTTCGACGACACGGTTTACGGCGGCGATTTTTTGCAGCATCAGCCGCCGGTCAAGGAAATGACCGACTGGGGTCCGAAGATCATCGACCTGATGGATCGCCTCGGCGTCCCGTTCAACCGCACCCCCGAGGGCTTTCGCGATCAACGCCGCTTCGGCGGCACGCTTTTCAAACGCACCGCGTTTGCCGGCGCGACCACGGGCCAGCAATTGCTTTACGCGCTGGATGAACAGGTCCGTCGCTGGGAAACCGCGGGGCGTGTCACAAAATACGAAGGTTGGGATTTTCTCAGCCCCGTGATCGACGACGACGGCCGTTGCCGCGGGGCGATTGCGCAGAACGTGATCACGATGGAAATCCGCGCCTTTCCCGCGGATGCCGTCGTGCTCGGCACGGGTGGTTGCGGTTTGATCTACGGGCGCAGCACGATGTCGATGACCTGCACCGGCAGCGCCGCCAGCCGCGCGGCGCGGCACGGCGTGCATTACGCCAACGCCGAGTTCATTCAGGTTCACCCCACGGCAATTCCGGGGGCCGACAAGTGCCGCTTAATGAGCGAATCGGCCCGCGGCGAAGGGGGCCGCGTTTGGGTGCCCCGCAAGCCGCACGACCCCCGCGACCCCGCCGACATTCCAGACGCAGAACGCTACTACTTTCTCGAAGTCCGCTACCCGAAATATGGCAACCTCGTGCCGCGCGACATCGCCACCCGCGAAATCTTCGATGTCTGCGTCAACGACGGCCTGAGCGTCGAAGCCAACACGATGTGCGTCTATCTCGATCTTACGCACATACCCCGCGAGGAGCTTGACCGCAAGCTCGGCGGCATTCTGCACATTTATGAGAAGTTTCAAGGCGTCGATCCGCGTCAGGTGCCGATGAAGATTTTTCCCGCCGTCCATTATTCGATGGGCGGTCTGTGGTGCGACTACGTCAAGAACGCCGAAGGCGGACTCCAGCCCGCGCATCCGCGTAATCATCAAACGAACGTCCCGGGCGTCTACGCCATCGGCGAATGCGACTACCAATACCACGGCGCGAATCGACTGGGGGCCAATTCGCTTCTTTCCTGCATCTTCACGGGTCTGTTCGTCGCGCCCGGCATCGAGACGGCCCTCAAGGGACTGAAGGAATCGGCCGGCGACGAGAAATTCGACCTGCTCCTCCGCGGCCAGCGGGCCAAGAAGCAACTGGAGCACGACGAGATGCTCAAGCGCCCCGCCGGCGGCGAGAACCCTTACCTGCTTCATCAGGAACTCGGCAACGAAATGACCAAGGCCGCCCTGGTGGTTCGGCACAACGAGCAACTCCGCACGGCTGTTGCGAAGGTCAGCGACCTTGCCGAGCGGGCGAAACGCTGCTCGCTGTCGGACACCGGAAACTGGACCAACCAGAACGTGATGTTCACCAAGTCGCTCGTGGACATGTTCCCGATCGCCAAGGCGATTCTCAAAGGCGCACTAGCCCGAGATGAAAGCCGCGGCGCTCACTACAAGCCCGCGTTCACGATGCCCGGCCTCACCGCCGAAGAACCCGCCGAGCGCCGCCGACAAGCCGAAGAGTGGTGCGAAGCGTTCGAGCGCAAGAACGAAATGTGGCTCAAGACCACCATCGCCAAGGTAGACCCTCAGGGCGAGCCACAGCTCACCTACGAAGACGTCGATACGTCGCTCATGCCCCCGCGCCCGCGGTTGTATGGCCTCGTTGGCGCGGAAATGATCGAAGAGGTGTGGAAGGAACGTCAACGGCACAGAGAATCGCAAGCAACGTCGCCCGACGGGGCGCGATCGACAAGTAGCGCCAGAGTACCCGTGAAGGTTTAGTGAAACGAGCCACACGGTCATTTGGGCCACGAAGGATTTGCCTAATCGTCTTTGTCGATACAATTGCTGTGGGAGGTTAGGACAGTCGAGATTATGATTTGCACGAGAGGACTCTATTCATGTCTGCCGGCAAATACGATGCCATTCTCCGACACGCGTGCGATACCCTCAGTCGCGAGGAGCAGTTGCAGCTTGCACACGCACTTGCGAAACAAGCGCATCTCGTCGCTGGTTCGGAAAAGCCGCGCACACTTTACGACGCTTTGCAGGCCCGCGGAGTGATCGGCTCGATCACCGATGCGCCCTCTGATTTGGGAGCCGCCATCCAAGTTTAGCCGCAACGCGCTATGTTAGCCGCGACGCGGAGCCGAGTCTTCGAGGCGCAGCGGAGCGCGAACATCCTTAACTGTTTTCTCGGAGTTGTTCCCCGTGACCAAGCACTTCGTCGCCTACCACAATCAGGACAAGATGGGGCAACCGTTGTCCGCCGGCGATCCATTGCGGGTCGTCTCCAACACCAAGCAGCAGAAACTCGACGGTCAAGTCGTCTGGATGTTCGTCGGAGAAACAGTGCCCGGCAGGCCTCGCAAGAAATTCACTTTGGGTAGCGTGTTCGTTGTGGACGAGTACGGTGAAACGGCTGATGAAGGGTTCCGCCACTATGCTCGCGGCACCGGGCATGTATTCGATCCGCCTCCCGAACTCACGAATGAACCGTGGTTTGAAGAATTACGAAAACATACGCTCAATTTTCGCGGGATTAGTGAAGTGAAGGACCAAGCTGCAATCGCCGCTTTGGTCGTTCTCGCGACCGCGGCGGGCTATTCACCGAAGACGGTCGCCGACGCTTAAGGCACCGCAAATCGGCAATCGCACTCGCGGGCCTCTAATTGCCACCAGTTTCCGCTGCGCCACCGGCTACTTCGCGCCAATTGCGAATATACCCAATCACATCCGCCATTTGCTGCGGCGAGATTTGTTGCTCGACTCCTTCGGGCATGAGCGACGTGCCGCTCGAAGTGAGCGACTCCAGATCGTCGCGGGAGAGGGTGATCGTCTTACCTTCCGCCGTCGCCAGCACGATGCCCGAATCGCTTTCGGTGCGGATGACTCCTTGAAAGACGCGCCCATCCTGGATGACTGCCGCGTAGCTCACGTAGTTCGCATCCACCGCGAGGTTTGGCTGCAGAATGTCGGCCAACAGTTGCGCGGGCGTGCGTAGCGAGGAATCGCCAATGTCAGGCCCGATGGCCGTTCCTTCGCCGCCCAAGCGGTGACACGCCGCGCAATGGGCGGCGAAAATCTTGCGGCCATTCACGCGATCCGGCACGAGCGCCAGCGCCGACTGATACTGCCGGAGGACTTCAACCCGGTCCGCCGACCTGGCCCCCAGCACTCGCTTCGCCAGCTCGCGAATCTGCTTGTCGGGGTGCTTCTTGAGTTGTTCCGCGCGGGCAGCATCGATGTTCGCGGCGGCTAGCTCCTCCGACTCAATTGCTTCGAGCAGCGTTCGAGTTGATTCGTTATTGGCCAGTAGCAGATCGAGCGACGCGCGACGAACCGCGGGCATCTGCTCGGGCAACTGTGCCAGCACTTCGTCGACCACCTGCGGACTGGCACGACCGATGAGCGCCTCCACCGCCGCGGTCTGGATCGCCGTGGAATCGTGCGAAATGAGCCGCAGCATCGCGTCGGTGGTTGCGGGCCGCTGGTCGAGGCGAAGCAATCGCAGGGCCTCAACGCGGGCCGCTTGCGCAGCAGCGTCATCCGTCGATGTCGCAACCGCTGCGTCAAAAAGCCGGAAGATAGCCTGGTAAGACTCGGGGTATTTGCGCTCAACCGTCACAAGCAACGGCGCGAATGCGTCGCCACGGGCCTCGACGGCACCGGCCACGCACCGCAGCAATTCGCGTGACAACGGTTCATCGAGATCTCTGATGTGACCGATCGTCATGTCAACGATCTGCTGAGAGTCGCCGGTAACAACTGCGGCCGTGGCGAGTTCTGAAATCAGCCCCCTTAGGTCGCTTGCTTTAATATCGTCCGTGACGGAGCGAAACACGTCGGCCAGCACACTCGTCGCGCGATCGCGCGCCGCCAGCGCCACCGCCCGGCTCGTCCACATGTCTCCAACATCGCGAAGCGCGATCTCCGCCAGGGGAGTAAAGGGCGCCTCCGGCACCATTGAAAGCGAGAGCGCCACTTGATATCGCACCCGCGGGCTGGGATCGTCGGCCATTTCCGTCACTAGCCGCAGAAATGAGACCGAGTGCGCCAGCCGCGGCTCGACAAGCACCAGCGCCTGCTCGCGAACGCCGGGTGATTCATCGGCCAGTGCCTTCACCAATGTCGCTTCATCCATCAACTTCAGCGATTGCAATAACTGCAGCGCAAGACTGCGCGCTGCGGCTAAATGGCTGCTTGTTGCCAGACGCTGTAGCTCCGTGGCATTCGCGGTGCCCGATTCCCGGATCAGCCGCGCCGCCAACTCTCGCTGCCACGCGTTGGGATGTTCGAGCAATTTCAAGAGCTTGGACGGCGATTTGTCAATCGCGATCGGTTGCGATGCCCGCGCTTCGTCCGACACAATTCGGTAAATTCGCCCGCGATCATCGCCGTGCCGCAAGTCGGTTCGGCTCCGCAGCTCCTCCGGCATCCAAGCGGGGTGCTCAATCACCGCGCGGCACATATCCACCACGTACAGCGCGCCGTCGGGGCCAGTCGTCAAATTCACGGGTCGGAACCACTCGTCGCTACTTGCAAGAAACTCGCCATCCGTTGGAACGGGTTTCGAGCTAAACGCCGCACTCCTTGAGTCGATTATTTCGCGGTGAACGAGGTTGGCCGTCGGTTCGCACACAAATGCATTGCCGCGATATTCATCCGGCAGGGCGTCGCCGCGAAAAACGTGAACGCCGCATGCCGCGGTGAACTGCCCTGCGTGCGAGTTGGCGGTTGTCAAAGCCCGCGTGCGGGCATAGACGCGCGACGCGTCGCCTGCCGCTGCCACGTCCTGCACCACCGCCGGCAGCACCAGTTGCGGATTTTGCGCTAGATACCGTTGCTCGATCATCACCTGAATGAGCGGGTTGCGGTTGCTGCACGTGAAGCGACGACCGAAGTCGTCCAGCGTCATGCCAAACTGGCCATTGCCGGTGACCGCTTCGCAAACGCCGCTGTCGGGATCGAAAGCAAAGTCGCGGCCATTGATCGACACGGCAGGCGCTTCGGGATCGCGGACATTTATGATACTGCCGCCGCGCATTCCACCAGCGACGTAAACGCGCCCATCGATCGCCAGGGTTGGATGGTTTGCTCGTAATTGTTCATTGTTCGTCGCAAAACCCCGATACCACACCTGTTTACCATCGGCTCGGTCGTCGCGATCTGCATCGGGGAAGAATGCCACTTCCCCGGCAAGCGTCACGATCACCCCGCCGCGCCACGGCTGCACGCCCGTTGGAAACAATAACCCATCGGCAAACGTGGTCGCGGTTTCGTACCGCCCATCGCCGTCGCGATCTCGCAGCACGCGAATCCGTGAGGCAGGAGCTTGCCCCTCAGGAAGGGTCGGGTAGTCGCGCATCTCAACGACCCACAACCGCCCGTCTTCATCAAACGCGATCGCGACGGGGTCCACGACTTCCGGCTCCGCCGCCACGAGTTCCACCCGCAGACCAGCGGGTAGCTGTAGGTCCGCAAGTGTTTCGGCTGGCGATAGCGGCCCAGTAGCCGCATCGGCACCTGTTGCAAGGAGAATCAGCAGCCGAGCGGCGAAGACGAGAACAATCCGACATAAAATCATCACGGTCACCCAAAGCACAGAGGACAGCCAACATTGTACCATGCGATTCGATTCGGGTGGCTGGGGTCGGAGCCAGCAGGCGCAGCCCCCAGCGAACCCTGAAGTAGCCGGCAGTAGGCAGAGGGCAGTAGACAGTAAGAGCCGCGGCGAGGTGCCGCATGTTTTTTCTTCACTGCCATCTGCCATCTGCCTGCTTTTCCTCTGCTGGGGGCTTCGCTTCGCTACGACCCCAGCCACCCCCACGCACCACTCACCAATACACATATCGCTGAAACAATTCCCGCTCCTTCGGCGGCAGCGTCTCTACGTCGGGTACCAGGAAGCGGTTGTCATCGAGATCAATCAGCACTTTTCCCCGGGGCCCGAAGTCATGCACCTGGCTCTGGCTCCAGCGCATCGTGAATCGCTGCGGGCCGTGGTCGGTACGCACGTCGAGCATCAGGTGCCCGAACTCGAGCTTGATGCCGTCGACGCCCGTGATCTTCTGAAAATAATACCGCCGCGCAAGCGCCGAGCGGACCGCCCGTTGGGCGTCGTCGGGCCAGTATTCAAGCTTGCGCAAGATTCCGATTTCGTGCTCCTGCCCTTCGCGGTCCCATGTTCGCAGGCTGATGTACGCTTCCGGTTCGGTCGCCGGAAACAGATCAACCGCAAACACGCCGCGATGAACGCCACCGCCAGTTTGCTCCAGTTCCAGCGTTTCGCGTAGTCCCGCGCGGACATGGGCATCGCCCGGATCGAGCCACCGGGTCTCGTGCGCATGCGACTCGACCGCATCCACAGGCTTGCCATTTTCGCTGGCGTGGGCGAGCGCGCCGTCGACCGATACCTTTGGCGACACCCGCGATTGAATCTTCACGAGCCGCGCGTACTGCCCGTCGAGTTCCATGAGCGCCGCATGAGTTCCCTCTTCAATCAACTTCCCGCGGTCGAACACAAGAATTCTGTTCGCGTCGCGCAGCGTGGTGAGTCGATGGGCGATCGCGATCGTCGTTCGCCCGCGGGATAGTTCTTTAATTGCCTGCTGAATCGCCTGTTCCGACTCGGTATCGACGTTGCTCGTTGCCTCGTCGAGGACCAGGATCGGCGGATCGTACAGCAGCGCCCGCGCGATCGACAGCCGTTGCCGCTCGCCGCCCGAGAGGCCCGACCCGCGTTCGCCGAGCCATGTGTCGTAACCCAGCGCCGTCCGCAGGACAAAGTCGTGCGATTGCGCCGCCTTGGCCGCGGCGATGGCCGTTTCGGGCGTGCTTTCCGGCTGGCCGTAGACCAGGTTGTCCCACACCGTGCCGCGGAACAAGAACGGGTCTTGCAGCACGACGCCCACGTGCTGGCGAAGCTGCGGCGTCGCCACCTGCCGCACGTCAACGCCGTCAATCAGAATCTGGCCCTCGCTCACGTCGTACAGCCGGCAGAGCAGATTCACGACCGTGGTCTTCCCGCTACCGCTGCGGCCCACGATGCCGATCGTCTCTCCCGGCTCGATCGCAAAACTCACGTTCCGCAGCACCGGCTGGTGCCGGTCGTAGCCGAACGTCACGTTCTTAAACTCGATCCGCCCCTGCACGCTCGGAAGCGGCACCGGATCGGCTGGCTCGATGGCCGAAACGGGCGTGTCGAGCAACTCGAACACCCGTTGGCAGCCGGTCAGGAAGTTGGTGGACCACGTCGTAAACTGCGACAACGTCGCCAGCGGCGTGTAGAACATCGCCAGATACGCCAGGAACGCCATCAGCGCCCCGAGCGACATCTCCCCTTGCAGCACGTCGCGGCCGCCGACGTACCACACGATCAGACCGCCCAAGCTGAACACAAGCTGCATCGTGGCCGAGAACGCCGCGGTCGAATCATCGACCCACACCCGCGACCGCCGCAGGTAGTCGCTGCTGCGATTGAACCGGGCGTACTCCCGCGGCTCCTGCGCAAACGCCTTCACCACGCGGATGCCCGACAGCATCCCCGTGAGCATCCCCGCCTGCTTGCTGCTGGCGTCCCAGTGCCGGTAGTGCTTCGGATGAACTCGCTTCCAGAAGTAGTAACTGCCGCCAATCACCAGCGGCGTCGGCAGTAGCGTCAAGAGCGCCAGTTTGGGGTTGAGCGTAAACAGCATCACGCCGACCGCCAAGATCTGCACGATCTGGAGCAGGAACCCGCCGGTCACTTGCTGCATGAGGCTCTGAATCACTTCGCTGTCGTACGCCACCCGGCTCGTGAGCGCGCCAACTTGATGCTGGTCGTAGTAGTGCAGTCCCAGCGAATGGAGCTTCTTGACAAGCTGCGAGCGAAGATCGAATGTCAGCGACACGCCGACGCGCGTCGCCAGCCGGCCCTTCACGAAGTTCACCGCGCTCAGCAGCACGCGGGCCACCGCGAGCGCCAGCACCACGGCAAACAGTGCCGCCAGCAAATCGGCCGGCTTCGGCGTGCTCTGCCCGTACTGCAAAATGTCGTCCACCAGATACTGCTGGAGCTTGGGCGGCACCAACTCTGCCGCCACGCCGGCGAGCATCAGCCCGCACATGGCCGCCGCCGTCCGGCGATGGGGCCACAGCATCTGACCCAGCCGCGCGATAATCGCCTTTCGTGGCACGCACCGCGGGCAAGATGTGCCGGCATCCAACAGCCGCCCGCCACACTTGGGGCAGTGCGTCGCGCGCTGGTCGTCGTCCGCAATGCTGGCAAGTTCGCCCGTGGAACGCAATTCCTCAAGCTGCCGCGCTAGCCGGTGAAACCGCGTCGCCGAGCCGTTCGAATAACGCGCGAGATCAGTCCAGTGGTCGCCCACATAGGCCTGCAAAAATCCCGAGCCGATCGTCCCTTGCGTCCGAAACTCCGCCACCTCGGCCAGCGGCAAGTGCGTCACCAGCGTCGGCCGATCGCCGTCGGCAACAACCGCAACGTTTTGCTCGGTTACCAGCACCCACTGCCGCCCCGGGTCGCCCGACAGCGAAAGATTCGTATCCGCCGATAGCAACACCGGCACTCCGTTCAGCCCGTGCGCCTTCAGCTCCCGCCGCACCTTACACGGTAATTCCCGCTCCCCGCAGGGCAAATTGTCGTGCAACATCTACGTTGCGAACCCCTATTCAGGACGGGGCCACGCCGCCGGCCCACACACAAGAACGAGCCTCGTTGGCGCCCAAGGCCCGGGAATGAGTGCTCCGCCAAAGCACATTCGCCGCAAAGGGCAGGAAATTACGTCTCGCCGAGGACTTCCATCTCGGAACGCGGACGGACGATTTATTGTAGGGGGGTGGGGGGCGGCGGCAAGCGGTGGATGGGACAATTCGCCTCCTCAAGATCGCTGCGGTAGATGGTTCGGCAACACGGTATAATCCGAGGGCCGTCGATTTGAACTTAGTAGCACTACTTGCAAAGTCATGACAAGCCCCACACGCGATGAATTCTCCAAACCAATCAAGCAAAAGATCGCGGAACGAGCCGGATATTTTTGCAGCTTACCAGGCTGTCGATCACTAACGGTTGGCCCTCATTCAGATCCGAATGAATCTCTGCGAACCGGGCGCGCGGCACATATTAGAGCAGCTTCCGTCGGTGGACCACGTTACGACTCACAGCAGACTCACGAAGAACGACGCAACATCGAAAACGCAATTTGGGTGTGCGCCGAATGTAGTGATAGAATTGACAAAGACGTGTCACTTTACACGGCTGAACGACTCGTGGAGATAAAGCAAAGACATGAAGATTGGATTCGTAACGACGGAATGGTGCCGTCGCTCCCAGAACTGTCTTTAACGACAATCAAAGGCTACTGTGTACCCGATGCGCCAGTACACATTGATCTTAATCTTGTCAAAGAGTTCCGCGAACACCACTTGGTTTTGAAAAACACTGCCGAAATAGAGATTTCAACTGTGGTTGCGAGAATACAAGTTCCCGAACCGATTCTGCGAAGTATCAAGTATGCTCCGCCAGGTATCGCAGTTGAATGGGAGCCGGATCGACCAGTGATGGTCGCTTCCGGAACGGGCACGGTAACTCGAATGCGTCCTCCGTTGCCATCTCATATTTACAAGTTGAGTATCGAGCGGATTCCACCTGCACAGAAAGTTGAGATTCGATTCTTGACTTCCAGACGTCCCTGGGAGGAGCATCAAATCTCATTTGACTCGGGTATGTGGGCAGGTTTGAACACTCCACCGAATACGACTTTCTATTTTGACGGCAACTTTCAATATCCCTTTCGGGGATTGATGCATACCAAACAATTGTTTTCAGCTATTGACTACGACAAGACCGAACGAGAAATGTCGTTCAATGAAGTGCGCGGTGACCGTGGACAATGGGAGATTGTCGAAGGATCTTTCTGGTCGTAAGCAATTCGCCCACTTCGCCGCCCCGGTGATTGTGACTAAAGCACTTATACATGCAAATCTGCAAGCACATGTACTTGACTTTCTGCCCCTCCTGAACGATACTTGTATCAGGAGAACCGGTCATGGCAGCCAAGTCCCGAATTGCAAAACCTCGATCTAAAACAACGGCCAAAGCCAAGCGGCCGGTCGTGCAGTCCCACAGCGGCCCGCTTTCCGTGCGCGGTCTCCGTGAGAAGCTGGGCGTAAATCGGCGTCTGTTTTCCCGCGTATCGGGGTTCTCCGAGCGAGCGATTGCCGACTGGGAAGCGGACAAACCCCTTAGCGAAGCAAGCCTTCAGCGGATGCGCGAGCTATCCCGTTTACAGCGCGCGCTTAGCGGCATCATGAAGCAAGAGTTCGTCGGGCAATGGCTTAGCACCCCTAACGCCGCCTTTGACGGTCTCAAGCCACTCGAAGTGATCGAACGCGGTGAAATGGATCGCCTCTGGCGAATGATCTACCAGCTTGAATCGGGCACGCCAAGTTGAGCGAACAGGCTTTCAGAGTTGCTCGGGCAGTTCTTCACGATTGACGATTTCCAACCGACTCGTTGGCAATAGGTGATCGGGGAAGATTACCAGGTTGCGTTCTTTTTTCAGCCGTGCCGATGGGACGACCAATCCCTCGAGTTGCAGTTCCCAAGCGAGTCGGCCGAGAGCCTGAGTCAAAGCTTCTTTGCCCTGGAGTTGAGATGATTCCCAATTGGCTGCCATCATTCGGGGCATCGAAACCGATAGCCTTCGGCGGATGTCCGGGTCAGTGAAATCGAGCGCCCTTTGCAGTTCGGCCGCAATGCCAACCATCACCAGCGGCATGCGTTGTTCAAACGGAATTGCGTAGTGGCCGTAGGCGCCGATTGTCTCCGCCAGCGCCGCAAACGGATCGAGGCTGCCGTAAACGACTGGAAATAGACCGGGCGGGTTCCAACGCCCTCCGGTCCACTTCGCGCCTTGACCGGACAGCAAGTCGGCTTGGTTTGCGTATCTCGCGCCGCACGCGCGACAAAGTAGCCCTATGACGGGGCTTATCAGCGGCAGGCAGCGCGTCAATCCCGCTTGAAGCTTCTTGCTATCGGGATGCTTGGTGATACTCACAGGTGTCGTGCCCTTGCATTCCCAATACATGGTCAGAGTTGGTATTGATGGTCGGTCGAATGGGCTTGAAAATCAAGTCTCGTGTGTGTTGCAACCCATAATCTTAATAGCTCATTTGAACTTCCCGCCGCCTTCGAGCGTCCTGTCAGGTGGAACTGAAAAGGAACCCGACTTGCCACGCGACCGCATTATTCTCGAATCCGCCCTGTTGGCGGTGCGTTGGCAGCGGGGCGACCGGTCGTCTTTCGACGGCATCGTCGAACTGTGGGAACGACCCTTGTTTTACTACTTACGCCGTCTCGCAGCGTCCGAGGAGGACGCCTGGGAATTGCTGCAGGAAGCGTGGCTCAAAGTTGTGAAATCGCTCGGCACGCTCCGCGATCCCCATACCCTGCCGGCGTTTCTGTACACGACAGCACGGAACACGGCATTGAGTCGAATGCGCGGTCGTGTACTGGAAACGAACTACGACTTCGCGGACAACCTGCTGGACGATCGCTCGATTGACGACCACGCCGCACTCGAAAATGCGGAAGAAGTGCATCGTGCGCTGGACCAACTCCCACTCGCTCAGCGCGAGGCGCTCACGTTGCACTACTTGCAAGACTTGTCGCTCGACGACATTGCCTCCGTGCTAAATGTGCCGCTAGGAACGGTAAAATCGCGGCTCTTTTACGCAAAACGCGCCCTCCGAGACATTCTTACCACAGGAGAGAATCATGCCCGATGAATCTGCCGAATTTCTTGAGCGTCTGTTCAACTCTCAGGAGACCAGCCCGGCGCTGCGGGCCTCCTATCAAGCCGAACTGGTTGCGCTGCGCAATCCGAAACTTACGCCGCGCACGGCGTGGCCGGGCGTAGTGCTGTTGATCATTCTCATCGCCTGCACGGTCGGACTGGTGCGCAGTATGTTGTTCTACCCAAGCGGCTCCCTGGTGTTTGCCGGTTGGGCAGTGCTCGCCGTTACTTTTTTGTGGGTGTCGTTTCTAATCGTCCGTGATCTGTGGCAGGGCCGGCACTCGACGAAAGCGGCACTGTCGTCGATCCCTCAATTACTCGTGGGCGCGGGCGGCGTAGCAACGGTCGTGCAACTTCTACTCGGCCTGAACGCGCCCAGTGACCCGGCCTCGACGTTCAGCGCGTTTTTCGCCTTCGTCTTTTACTTTGCCTGCGTCACGCTGGCCTTGGACAAACGCATCGCCGCCGCCGAACTAGCCGCCCGCGAGCAGATGCTACGGATCGAGTGCCGGCTCGCCGATTTAACAGGACGGATGACGAACTAAGTTCAAAGCTATGGGATTCCCAGCCACCCATCCCGACATCTGACCTCCGACCCCGCCGCTTTTCCCCTCAATTTTCTTGTAGAAACGTGGCACCGAAAGTGGTAAGTTGACATAGTCCGCGGAGAGCGCGATTACGATCGGTTGGTGAATCCTATTTTTTGGAGGAGTGCCATGTACCGTCACAGTCGTCGGGAGTTTTTGGAGGATGTGGGTCGAGGGATGCTGGTCGCCAGCTTGGGGTCGGCAACGGCGCTGGAGTTGGGGCTAACACCCGCGCTTGCCGACGAGCCAACACCACGGCTTACATTCGGCAACCTCGAACCGCTCGTGTCGCTGATGCAGGAAACGCCGCCGGACCGGCTGCTGCCGATTCTGGTCGAGCGATTACAAGGTGGCACCGATCTTAAGGCGCTCGTCACCGCCGCGGCGCTTGCCAACGCCCGCGCGTTTGGCGGGCAGGACTACACCGGGTTTCATACCTTCATGGCTCTGTTGCCGGCGTATCAAATGTCGGGCGAGTTGCCGCCCGAGCGCCGCGCCCTGCCGGTGCTCAAAGTGCTCTACCGCAACAGCAGTCGAATCCACGAGCAGAGCGCGCATCACGACGATACGCTGCATGCGATTCAAGCGGCGGAGATCGCCGGCCAAGGCCCCGAGGGCGAGCGCTTGCGTGAGTCGGTTCGCGCGGTCGATTGGGATGGAGCGGAAGCTCATTTCGCGGCACTGACAAAAGGCCCCGTCGGCGAGGCGTTCAACCATTTGCAATTCGCCGTGCGCGACGAAGTGGACGTGCATCGCACCGTGCTCGCGTGGCGTGCATGGGCGATGCTCGACCTCACGGGCGGCGAGTATGCACACACCCTTCTGCGTCAATCGGTGCGCTACTGTCTCGACGTAGAACAGAAGATGCGCGATAAGAACCATGACAGGTCCGGCGTGCGCCAAGTGCTGCCGCGACTGCTCGATCAGTACCATTTGGCGGGCAAGTCGCTCGGCGATCGCCAGGCGGATGACGGCTGGATCGAGCAAACGGCGCGGACAATTGCCTTCGGTACGCGCGACGAGGCCGCCGAGGCCGTGGCCGACGCGCTCGCCCAGGGCATGAGTTCCGAATCGGTGGGCGAGGCGATTTCCGTGGCCGCCAATTTGTTGGTGCTGCACGATCCGGGCCGCCGAGAGCAGTACAGCACGGAGCAGAAACCACCGGGCTGCGTTCATGGCGATTCGGTCGGCGTGCATGCCTCCGACGCCGCCAACGCTTGGCGGAACATTGCCCGAGTCAGCAATCCGCAGAACCAGATCGCCAGCTTGATCGTCGGCGCCTATCACACCGCGGGTCACGACGTGCTGATCACCAAAGATCCCTATCCGTATGCTGAGCTTCTTGAGAAAACGGATGCCACGGACGCCAAAACACTACTTGGCCAAGCCGAGGAAGCGATCAAAGGAAATGATCAAGCCCGGGCGAGCGCGGTGGTGCATCGCTACGGCGAACTAAAGCTGCCGGAACGGCCGGTTTTCGATTTGCTATTAAATTACGCGGTCAGCGAAGATGGAGCGCTCCACGCCGAGAAGTATTACCGCACGGTATGCGAGGAATTCGCCAGCACGCGGCCATCGCTCCGCTGGCGACAGTTAATCGCGCTCGCGCGGGTGACCGCTAGCGAGCACGGCTACCCTGCGCCAGGTTATCAGGAGGCCACGGAGTTACTGGGCGTCGGCTCGACCACCGCTGGCGTATAACGTCGCCGCGGGAAATAGCGCGGCACGCGCTGGCAGTAGTCGGTGTACTTCGCGCCGAAGTGGGCCACGAGGTCGCGCTCCTCGAAGACGACCGCGATCAACATGTAAGCGGTGAGCGACGCGGCGAGCAGGGCATGCCCGGCAGTCATCGTCGGCGTCGCCCAAAACGCGCACGCCCAGCCGACATAGATCGGATGGCGGACATAACCGTAGGCAAACGGAGTGTGAAACGGCAAAGGTTCGTACTCCTTGCCGCGCAGGTGGAGCCACACCTGCCGCGTGCCGAACAGGTCGAAGTGGTTGATCATCATGCTCACGGCGGGAACGCCGAGCCAACCTATGGCAAAGAGACAAGTCATGATCCACCAGCCGAAGCCCCCGTTGAATTGCCAGATGACCGCGTCGATCGGACGCCATTGCCACAAGAGGAAAGCCGTGACCAGACACGAGGCCAGCACATAGGTGCTGCGTTCGATCGGCGGGGGCACGAAGCGGGTCCACATGCGTTTGAACCACGGCCGGGCCATAATCGAGTGTTGCAATCCGAACAGTGCGACCAAGAGCAAGTTGACCACGACCGCTGAGCCGACCGGACCCGAGGGACCAGAGTCGACCGTCTTGGGAACCAAAAAATTCCCAAAGAACGCGGCCATGTAGGCATAGACGCCGAGGAACAACAGGTGACAGGCGACGCCGTAGGCGAAAAAAACGATGCGTTGCATGGTAGTCGTCAGGGGATAGTAGCTGAATTCGCAAGAATTCAACTCGGGATGGGATAATCTGAACTCTTGCGATTTCAGCTACAACTCGTTGCAAGTTTCGGAGAAACTTGCCTCCGTGGCGCTTCGCAGAAACTTGATTACTTGGTACGGCCCAATCATCGTCTCGTTACGGATTCTTGAAAAGTTGACTTGTGGTCCACCTTTGGGTTGACTAGCAGTACACCCCTCGGAAAGCTGCGATGTTAGTAAAAACCCGACAACGCCTCATCGACGCCGGCCTGAAACGGTTTTACCGCGACGGGTTTCGCAATGTGGGAATCGACCAAATTCTGAAGGACGTGGCGATCAGCAAGACGGCGTTCTATAAGCACTTTGAGAGCAAAGAAGACCTGATGCTGGCGGTGCTGGAGGACCACGACCGCTGGATGCAGCAGACGTTCCGCAAGATGGTCCGCGAGCGGGGCGGCGATTCCCCCGTGCGGCAGCTCCGGGCGCTGTTCGACGTGGTCGACACGATATTGGAATCGAGCGACTTTCAGGGCTGCATCTTCGTGAACGTCTCGATCGAATTCCCGCTACTGCACGAGCCGGCGCATATCGCGGCGGCGCGGAGCAAACAATCGATGGAGGAGATCGTGTGCGAGATCGCCAAACAGGCCGGCGTAGTCGATCCGCGGGCACTCGCGCAAGAACTTTGCCTGGTGATGGAAGGTGCTTACGTCACGCGGCACGTGACGGGCAAGCCGGAAACGAGTGCCATCGCGCGGCGGGTAGCCAATTGCGTGATCGACTGCCACTTACCGGCGGTATAACCAGGGGCGCATAAAAGAAGCCGCCCCTTTCTTTCTCATGGCCGCGGTTAGGAGGGGGGAGGACGGTGGACCGGGGCCGTGCATTGAAAGGGGCGGCAGGGGGTGCTATCGTGACCGCTCGTTGGGGGGTTGGAGAAGCGGTCACGACGCTTTGCCGGCTAGACGGGGGCGAATAGCCGACGGTTGTTTTGCCATCGTTCCTACGCGGGCTGTTCGATCACGGTTCAAGATTTGCTCTCGCGATTTACGCAGATTCCTAAACCCGCACCTCAGCCGCAATGGATTCGCCAAAAATCGAGCATGCCCTGGTAAGTGTTAGCGATAAAACAGGCCTGGTCGAGTTCGCTCGCGGCTTGATCGAGGCAGGGGTCAAGCTCGTCAGCACTGGCGGATCGCGGCGATGTCTTGAGGAAGCCGGGATTCCCGTTCGCGATATTGCGGATTACACCGGCTTTCCCGAAATGATGGATGGCCGGCTGAAGACGCTCCACCCGAAGGTTCATGGCGGAATTCTCTGCCGCCGCGACAACCCAACCGACATGGCCGCCTTGGCGGAACACGGTATCGTGCCGTTCGAGTTGGTGGTGGTGAATCTCTATCCGTTCGTCGAGACCATCGCTCGGCCGGGCATCACGCTGCCCGAAGCGATCGAGAAGATCGACATCGGCGGGCCGACGTTGATCCGCGCCGCGGCGAAGAACCACGCTTTTGCCACCGTGGCGTCGCATCCCCGCCAGTACGGCGCGATTCTGGAGCAAATCCGTTCAACCAGCGCGACGACGCTCGAACTGCGACGCGAACTGGCAGGAGAGGCCTTCGCCCACACCGCAACGTACGACTCGGCCATAGCCGCCTACTTCGCTTCGCTTCGCAAGTCGAGGACAGAACGGCTGCCCGAGCGGCTGACGCTTTCGCTTACCCGCCGCGAAACTTTGCGGTACGGCGAGAACCCGCACCAATCGGCGGCACTTTATGCGTTGCCCGACGCCCCGCCACACGCGCTCGTGAATGCGAAACAGCTTCACGGCAAGGAACTTTCGTACAACAACCTGCTCGACCTCGACGCGGCACTGGCAATTGCCCGCTCATTGCCGCGGCCAGCCGTTGCTGTGCTGAAGCACAACAACCCCTGCGGCGCTGCCACGGCCGCCGACTTGCGGACGGCGATCCAGCGGGCTTGGGAAGGCGACCCCGTGAGCGCCTTCGGTTCGATCCTCGGTTTTAACGTGCCGGTCGACGCCGCATCGGCGGAGTTTCTCGCCGAGCCGGGCCGGTTTGTCGAAGCGATCGTCGCGCCCGACTTCACGCCCGAAGCGTTTACCATCCTCACCACGAAGCCCAAATGGAAAGCGAACGTGCGGCTTCTGGCTGTGGGCGAACTGTCGCTCGGCCAAGCGGCGGTTCAGCTTCGCGCAATCGACGGCGGTTATTTGGCCCAAGACGCCGATGATTTAGCGGACGATGAGGCCCAGTGGCAGGTAGTCACAACCGCTCAGCCAACGACGGAACAACTTCGCGATCTGCGTTTCGCGTGGGCCGCGTGTCGGCATGTGAAATCGAACGCAATTGTGCTCGTGCGCGACGGCGCGCTCGTGGGCGTCGGCGCGGGTCAGATGAGCCGGCTCGATTCGGTCGAGATTGCCATTAAGAAGGCTGGCGACCGAGCGCGCGGGGCGGTACTCGCTTCCGATGCCTTTTTTCCATTCGACGATTCAATCCACATCGCCGCTGCCGCGGGCGTGGGCGCAATGGTCCAGCCGGGCGGTTCAAAACGCGACGCCGACGTGATCGCCGCCTGCAACGCGAAGGGGATCGCAATGCTCTTTACCGGCCGGCGGCATTTTCGGCATTAGCTCGTAGGTCAGGCTTCCCAGCCTGACATGAAGTGAGTACCAGTTTTCCAGTCCACTCTGCTGCTTTCAGGCAGGAAAGCCTGACCTACGCATCGCTTGCCGCTCTCCGCTGGGCGTGTTATAAGCGCTAGTTGGGAAGGGACTGCCGGTAGCGGCCACCACCGAGGCCGTGGCGAGGTTCGTTTTGCGCGGGCGTCGGCTTGCACCGCATCGCCACTGATACGTCGGCGGTGGACACTCCTCTTGCCATCCAGACGCGGCCCACATCATGGCATACATCACCCTGCGAGTTCTCGATGGGGCCGATCGCGGGAAGGTCTTCGTGCATCTTCCCACGCCCATCACGATCGGCCGCGAAGAAGGAAACTCCGTTCAGCTCAACGACGAGCGGATCAGCCGGTTTCATCTCAAGATTCAGGAAGACCTCGATAAGCTCGTGCTGACCGACCTCGAAAGCACCAACGGCACCCGCGTCAACGGCGAAGACACACAGCTACGCATCCTCCGCTACGGCGACATTATCATGGTCGGCCGGTCGGTGGTGCTCTACGGATCGCGGGCGGAAATCGCCGGCCGGCTCGACGAGCTGCGGAACCGCGACCTATCGACTTCGGACCAGGTGGAGATCGAAGCCCTCACCCAGAAAGCCGCCTCGCTCTCCTCCTCGGAGTTCGAGGCCCAGTGGCAGGCCTCCGAAAACCTGCGCAGCACGCTGCACATCCCCACCGCGCCGGAAATCCCCGACGGGCTTAGCCCGGCCCAAGCGGCACAGCTTTCGGAGATGCTGGAGTACCTTCACCTGCGCAGCCGAGCGCTCGTGCAGGGTGCCAAGATTAACGAAGCCAGTCGCACCGTTCAATTCGACCTCGAGCATTGGCAGGAACTTCTCGACCTGCAATCGCAGCTCGCCGAGTACATGCGTCGGATCGGCGAGCCAGCGGACGATTGAGGGCGCTCCACGCGCGAACTTGGGAGGGTAGTGAGCGACGGCACACGGTTCGCATAGTCTCTTGAACGGTGTTGTCCCAATCACGCAAGCTCTTGGAGCGCCTCCAGCACCTGGTCATCATGCCCATCGACGGAAACACGCTTCCACACCCTTGCCACCTTGCCGCTGGCATCGATCAGAAAGGTGGAGCGCTGGACGCCCATCGACTTTTTGCCGTACATGTTTTTCTCGCGCCATGCGCCGTATTTCTCGGCCAGCTTGTGGTCCTCATCCACCAGCAGCGGAAAATTCAACTGGTATTTATCGCGAAACTCGGCGTGGCTCTCGACCGCATCGGGGCTAACGCCGAGCACCTTCGCACCGAGTTTCTGCAGTTCCTTCTGCCGGTCGCGGAAGGCGCAGGCCTCCTTCGTGCAGCCGGGCGTGTCGTCCTTGGGATAGAAATAAAGCACCACCGGCGAGCCTTTCAGGTCCGCCAGGTGAACCTTCGACCCATCGTCGGCGGTCAATGTAAACGCGGGGGCCGGTTGGCCCGGCTCGATCCAATCGCTATCGTTCATGCAAGTGCTCCGGTGATGTCAAAAGGGGTGGCTGGGGTCGTAGGCGCTAGCCGAAGCCCCCAGCAGAAGCCGGCAGCAGGCAGACGGCAGCGAAGAATAATCATCCGGCATTCGCCGCGTGGTTCTTTACAGCCTGCTGCCCTCTGCCTACTGCCTGCTTGCACTAGGGTTCGCTGGGGGCTGCGCCTGCTGGCTTCGACCCCAGCCACCCACACCCTAATGATTATCGCGAACCAATCGCCTAATTTAGCAGTATTGTAAGGTGGGTCGCCAAAATGCGCTAGCGCCCCTCCCGATTCCCTTTTCGGCGCATTACCATAGAAGAGTACCCCCAGAGATGACCCAGTTTGTGGAGTCTCCCATCGCCGGAACGACTGCTTCGCCCGAAACTCGCGCCGCTCGCAGCTTGGAGTTAGCCCTGGCCGCTGCGCGAACCGCGGAAGACAACCGCGGTCAGGACGTGATCGTGCTCGACATGCGACCGATCACGCCAGTCTTCGACTACTTCGTCATTGCGACCGGCAACAGTCGCCGGCAGCTCCACGCCATCAGCGAAGAAATCGATCGGTGCTTGGAGAAAGAATTGGGCGATCATCGGCTCGGGATCGAGGGGTATAGCGATAGCCGCTGGATTTTGCTTGACTATGGCTCGGTGGTGGTCCACCTGTTCGACGACGAGACCCGCAAGTTCTACGCGCTCGAGGATCTGTGGTCCGAAGCCCAGCGCGTGACCTTGCCGTGGCAGAAGTCGGCGTAACTGCGGATCATCCGTCGCCAGACACGGGGTGCCACTGGCTCTGCCAGTGTCTGTGGACGATTGAGAAGCACTCGCAGAGCCAGTGGCACCCGAACGTTACGAAATTCCTTCACCCCAGAGGGGTGGCAGCCATTAGCCGGTGGTCGCGCAGCGCACCACCGGTATCGTTGCAAAGAAAAATTGCACCCCGGCAGGGGTGCCAGCATTTGATAGTCGCGTTCTGCTGGCACCCCTGCCGGGGTGCTGTATTTTTTGGGACACTTTCCGGCGGTGGCGCGAACGCTTACCGCCGGCTAATGGCTGCCAAGCCTTCGGCTTGAATTCGTCGATGTTCTTGTCGAGTATCTACAGCCATTCGTCTTCATGAACATCCTCGCCAATCTTCGCAATCGCTTCGTTGAGGCGCTCGCTCCACTTGCCGACGATGCCGCGACGCTCGCGCAGATGGTGCTGCCGAGCCAGGATGCGAAGTTTGGCGACTACCAGGCCAACTGTGCGATGCCGTTGGCGAAGAAGCTGGGCAAGCCGCCGCGCGAGGTGGCTGCCGAGATCGTCAGCCGGCTCGAACTGGGCGCGATGTGCCATCCGCCCGAAATCGCCGGACCAGGATTTATTAATCTTCGGCTGCGCGATGACTGGCTAGTGGAGCAACTTGAAATCGCGAGCCGCGACGGTGAACGGCTCGGCGTCGAACGATGCGCGCACCCGCGCACGATAGCGATCGACTATTCTTCTCCCAACGTCGCCAAGCCGATGCACGTCGGTCACATCCGCTCCACGGTGATCGGCGCGGCGCTCGATCGCACGCTGCGGTTCCTCGGTCACCAAGTGGTTAGCGACAACCACATCGGCGACTGGGGCACCCAGTTCGGCATGATCATCTATGGCTATAAGCACTTCGTCGATAAGGCTGCGCTGGAGCGCGAGCCAGTCGCGGAACTATCGCGACTTTATAAGCAAGTGAACGGGCTGGTCGAATACCACGAACTGCGAACGACAACGATTCCCGCCACGCAGGACCGGATTGCCGAACTTCGCAAAAAGGTCGCAGAACTCAACGCCGCACCGCCGACCGGCGACAAAAAGCAAGACAGCCAACGAGCAAAGCAAGCACGCAGCGTGGAAGCGAAGATCGAGGAGGCTGCGGCTGAACTCGCGGGCTACCAAGCGAAGGTTGCCGCCGTGGACGCCGATCCGATCTTGGGCGGACTCGCCCGCGAGCACACCGACATCGGACGGCAGGTGTTGGCCGAAACGGCCAAGCTCCACGCGGGCGACGCTACGAACCGCGAGCTTTGGGAGCGATTCTTGCCGCCCTGTTTGGCCGAAATAGAAAAGACCTACCAGCGTCTGGGCGTTACGTTCGACCACTCGCTCGGCGAAAGTTTTTACCACGATCGCCTACCGCATGTGGTCGAATCGCTGCAAGAAAAGGGCATTGCGCGCGAGAGCGACGGCGCGATTTGCGTCTTTCTCGAAGGGTACGAGGCGCCGTTCATCGTCCGCAAACAGGACGGTGCATTCCTTTATTCGACGACCGACCTGGCGACGATCGAATACCGCGTGAACGAGTGGCGACACGACACGATTGTGTACGTAGTCGATCACCGCCAGTCGCTTCACTTCGAGCAGCTTTTTGCGACCGCAAAACGTTGGGGCTTCGACCGGGTCGAACTGGTCCACGTCAGCTTCGGCACCGTGCTCGGCGAGGACGGCAAGCCATTCAAAACCCGCGCCGGCGTCGCGGTAGGATTGATGGACCTCCTCGACGAGGCAGTCGAACGAGCATACCGCATTGTCAGCGAGAACGACGATAAACGGCCCGAGCCGCAGTTATCGGTGGGCGAGCGCCAGCAAGTCGCCGAACGCATTGGCATCGGCGCGATCAAGTACGCCGACCTGGCGCACAATCGCACCAGCGATTATGTATTTAGCTACGACAAAATGCTGGCGATGACAGGCAACACGGCGGCCTACATGCAGTACAGCTATGCCCGCGTGCGGAGCATCTTCGCCAAGG
This sequence comes from Pirellulales bacterium, assembly GCA_040901765.1. GTDB lineage: Bacteria > Planctomycetota > Planctomycetia > Pirellulales > Lacipirellulaceae > JBBDYG01. The sequence continues at coordinate 31,694 of JBBDYG010000015.1, read as the reverse complement.
CCGACGCGGCCGCCAGCGATTTTGCAAACGCCAAACTGCTGCTCACCACTCCCGCCGAACGGGCGCTGGCGCTCGCGATCCTGCAACTGGCCGAAGCGCTCGACCGGGTGGTCGGCGATTACCGGCCGAACCACCTGACGGCCTACTTGTTCGACGTAGCCAGCCGCTATTCGGAGTTCTTCGAGAACTGCCCCGTACTGCGCGCTGAAACCACCGAGGTCCGCGCCAGCCGCTTCAAGCTTTGCGACCTCACGGCCCGCACGCTCAAGCTGGGATTGGGGCTGTTGGGAATCGAAGTGGTCGAACGGATGTAGAAATCTTAAGTAACAGTGATACAGAGAACGCGAAAAAGAATTCGGAACCGCTGATCACCGCTGATAAATCGCTAATGAACTAAACGCAAACAAGTTCATTAAACATTAGCGCCGATCAGCGTCCATTAGCGGTTGCAGTTCGTCTTTTGTTCTCCGCGTCTCTGCGGTTGAATGCCGTCCTAGTGGCGATTGGGCCGCGGGCCACTGCCCACAGGCCGCTCGCCGCCGAATGGCCGCTCGACTCGGCCAAACACCATCCGCCCCGCGCTGGTTTGCAAGACGCTGGTCACGTTCGCTACGATCTGTTCGCCGATATGATCGCGGCCGCCCTCGATTACCACCATCGTACCGTCTTCCAAGTAGCCCACGCCTTGCGAAGGTTCTTCGCCCTGCTTCATGATCCGCACTTCGACCATTTCCCCCGGCAGGAACACCGGCTTGAGCGCGTTGGCGATATCGTTGAGGTTCACCACGCCGACGCTATGGAGCTTGGCCACCTTGTTCAGATTATAGTCGTTGGTCACGACTTTTCCCTCGAGGTGCTTGGCCAAGAGCACGAGCTTTTGATCGACCGGTTGGCCAGCAAACTCCGGCAACTCGCGCTCGAAAATCTGCAAGTCGACCTTGGAATTGCTCCGCAAACGATTGAGAATATCTAGCCCGCGGCGGCCTCGATTGCGCTTCATCTTGTCGCTCGAGTCAGCGATTGCCTGCAACTCCGCGATCACAAACTGCGGCATGATGAGCTGATTGTCGAGCACGCTCGTCTCGATCACGTCGGCAATCCGGCCGTCGATCACCACGCTCGTGTCGAGCACCAGCGGCTTGAGGCCTTTAATCTCCTTGGCAAACTCGACGTAGGGAATGATGAACCGAAAGTCGTCCGTCGTTTGCATCAACACGCTGATGCACGTGTAGCAGAGCACCATCCCGAGAAGGATCGGCATCCATTGGTAGATCGCGGTTCCGGGGCGCAAGTAAGGACTCAGCGCAAGCTGAACCACATACGTTAAGAACAGCCCGATGATCAACCCGAAGTATACGGCCGTGATGACTTCCAGCCTTTTCTGCCGGACCGCCGCGTCGATGGCAATCACCGCAATGGCAATCAGCACGACGCCGCTAAAGGCGAGATATCCATAGATGCCGGGAAGCATTTCCACTTCCGTTTGCACCAACTGCACGCCGATGCCCGCGGCAACCACCAAGAACACGAGACGCAAGATGATAAGCGGCATAGAGATTGGATGAAGCGTGAGGATCGGAACTTCGCTCGAAGGATAGCATCCATTCTACCAGCCCACCGGCGCGCTACTAGCGGCGAAGCGCATCGAGCGCAAAGCGGTCGGTCATTCCCGCTAAATAGTCGCCGATCGCGCGGGGAAGGGAGTCCTCCGTCGCCAATTCCGCGAATTTGCGCGGCAGACGATCCGGCACTTTCAGATAGCGCGCGAACATATCGCGCAAAGCTTGTGTGGCCTGTGCACGGTGTTCCAGCACGATCGGGTGCCGATAGACCCGCTTGAAAAGCAAAGCCTCAAGCTCTTTCTTGCGGGCGTCCATCTCGGCGGATGGCACTGCCAGTCGCGGCGAATGCAGAACCGCTGCGCGCGAAGTGACGCCCGCCTCGTGCAGGCGGAACTGAGTTTGCTCGAACACATCGTTCACTTGCCAGTCGATCAGCTCATGCACCACTGCCCGCCGCGCCGGTTCACCCGCGAGCAGCCCGTGCCGCTTCGCGACACGCTCGGCCGCTTCCCGCCACAGATCCGCTTCCTGCAAGTCGTCGGCCGTCACCAAGTTGAGCTCCAGCGCATCGTCCGCGTCGTGGGCGTCGTACGCGATGCTGTCGGCCGCGTCGACGATTTGCACCTCCAGTAGCGGGCTTTGCTGTCGATCACCTTGCGTCGCGCGGCGTCGCTGGCCGTCGAGTACCTCGCGAGATAAATTCAGCCCGGGAAACTCCGGATAGCGCGTTTCTAATCGCTCGACGATCCGCAGCGCCTGCGCGTTGTGGTTAAAACCGCCGCGATCGCGCAAACACTCGTCGAGCACTTCCTCGCCCGCGTGGCCGAACGGAGGATGCCCGATGTCGTGTATTAGTGCGAGCGCCTCGACCAGGTCTTCGTTGAGCCGCAATGCGCGGGCCAGCGTGCGGGCAATGGAGGCGACCTCGAGCGTGTGCGTTAACCGCGAGCGGTGATAGTCGCCCAACTCGCCGGTAAAGACCTGCGTCTTATGCGCCAGCCGCCGGAACGCGCTGCTGTGAAATATTCGATCCCGATCGCGCTGATACGGCCCGCGATAAGGATGCGGCGGCTCGTCGTGCACCCGCCCCGCCGAGTCGCAGCTCCGCATCGCGTAGGGCGCTAGCAACATCCGCTCGCGTTCATCGACGTCCATTAAGCCATCTTCTCATAACAACAGTGCAATACTTAACCACGACGACACGAAGGGCACAAAGTAGAACGGCCGGACACTCACCCATGCTCATTTGACATATTTTCCGTAGTGCTCGTTGTGCCGTTGTGGTTAAATTGAATTTGCCGCATTACCTCTGGAACGCTTTTCTTTTCACTTTCGATTAGCGTCATTTATCGGTTCACGAAGTGCAGTCGTGAGCATTTCCCACAGCGCTTCGAGCGACTGCGGAATTACCCGTGCTTGCGCGACCGTGGGCATGAAGTTGTGGTCGCCGGCCCACCGCGGCACGAGGTGCCAGTGCAAATGCCCCGGCACGCCCGCCCCGGCGACCTCACCCAGATTAAGCCCGATGTTGAATCCCCGGGCGTTGACCAAGTCGCGCATCACCGTGGTCAATCGCCCGAGCACCATCATCATTTCGAGGTGTTCTGCCGGTTCCAAATCGATTAACTCCGCCACATGACGCAACGGCGAAACCAACACATGCCCGTTGGCGTAGGGAAACCGATTGAGCACGACGAGCGAATGCGAACCGCGCCACACGACAAGATTCGCGCGATCGGCAGCGGCTTGATCGGCATAGTCGGCCGCCGACCGGCACAGAAAGCAATCGTGCTCCGCCCCGAGTTGCCAGCGGGCAGGCTCGAGCGGCTGTTCGCTAACGGCTTCACCCGCCAGGTAGCCCAGTCGCCACGGTGCCCACAGCCGTTCGATCGACACGAGCATTTGCTCCTAAAAAATTGAATATGGAAAAGGTGGCTGGGTTCGAAGCCAGTAGGCGTAGCCCCCAGCAGCAGCGGGTACACGTTCGCAAGATTGAATTGGCGTCAACGCAGGGTTCGCTGGGGGCTTCGCTTCGCTGCGACCCCAGCCACCCCTCCGCACGGCGTCACTTCCAAACGATTCCCTTCACCATCTCGGTAAACTTCTCGGCGGCTTTCTCGATCGTGGCCGTCGGACCGTAGAGTTTCACGTAGTAATTCCCCGCGCCGTCGGTGGGAACAATCGCGCCAAGCATGCGGTGATCGGGCAGTTCCGTCGCCGGGCCGAAGGGACCGCGCGACATGTCGCGGTAAGTGCCCGCGAGATCGAGCGTCGTGATCTTCAGTCCACCGGCTTCGAGTTCCTCAGGTTCCGCGTCTTCGATCGCTTGGCCGTCCGCAGTGCGGAACTGGCCAATCCACCGGGCGACGTTGTCCTCGACCGTGCCACCCGATGCCATGATCGTCATGCGCCCCTCGCCAACGTCTTTGTCCGCCTCGGGAATTGCGAACTCGACCTCCACCAGCCGGCTCCGCGGTTTAACCTGTTTCCAGTCGCCCGGCACCTGCAGAATCAACCGCCCCTCGGCAACTTTTACCTCTTGCGGTGGGAGTTCTTCTTCCGCCGCATTCGCCTCAGCCGGCGCTTCGGGTTCCTGGGCGATGGTCGGATTGCAAATTGTGAATGCAAGCAAGATCGCGAGCAGACGGTAAATGGTGAGCATGAGAGTCTCCAGGTTGATTGGATACGTGAGTTCTGTGAGTCACTTCACTGGACGAGCCAGCAGTGGCGCCCTACGACGCTAACCCGATACTCGGACAAAGGCAGGATGTTTTGTATGCAAGCCGGAGGCTTGCCAGCCATTAGCCGGTGGTAAGCGAAGCGCACCACCGGAAAGCAATTGACTTTCCGGACGACCCCGGCAGGGGTCGCAGCAATTTCAGGTTCTGCGAGTCTGTCGGCACCCCTGCCGGGGTGCTTCAACTCATTTTGCGTTGTACCGGTGGTGGCGCTTCGCTTACCACCGGCTAATGGCTATGAAGCCTCCGGCTTGAATGCATAGATGCTTCGTCCTACCGCGTGATACTAGTCGGCTCAAAGTGGCACCCAAATGACTCGATCATCCTAACACGTCAATTGCCGGGGAGCATCCGGGCCGATGCGCCGTCTCCGGTGGCTCGCGCTTGAGCACCCAGAAGAGCACCCCGCCCAAAATCAGCACCACGATCAACAGCACAATGGCCGCGTTCAACTGCCGCTTTGCGGAACGCCTGCGGCGCAGCACGGGCCGCGCTGCAGCGGGCGACTTGTCGGGCACAAACGCTGGATCCGGTACCGCGACCGCGAGCGGTTCGGCTCGGGGCAACACGGTTGCCGCGGCAACGGCCGGTAGCGGCGCGGGCAACTCGGCGGCCGCTTCGCTGGCGAGGCGCCAATCGGACCACCCGGACAGCCAGACATGCGCCCCTGGCAGGACGCGTCCTTCGCGAATCCACGCTGCGAAGTCCGCAGCCGAGGCCGGTCCAAATTGCCCCCCACCCGGTGGCCGCACGAACCACGCCTCTTCCACCGCTGCCACAGCCGGAGGGATTGGCCCCGCCGCTTGCGGCTTAGCGGTTCCACCTTCCTCAACGGCCGGCGGCACCGCGGGCACTTCCGCCCCCACCCCAGCCCTCCCCCCCGGGGGGAGGGAGTCGGCTGGAATCTGCACTTTCGCCCCACATTCGGGGCACACGCCACGCTTGCCGGCTAGCTCCGACTTCACGTGCAGTGGATGGCCCTGTGGGCAGGTAAAGCGAATCCCCATGTGCTACTGGGCCTTTCTGATCCGTCCGCGGGGCGGCTCGACAGGGCGGCTCGACGGGGCCGCTCCTACCGTCCATTATAGGCGTTTGTGCATCCAGTCTAAGCCGGCCACGCTAGCTGCTTCGCGGGACCGTTCGCCCATGTATAGCGGTTGTAGCATCTGCGTGGCGGGAGCCGGGGTCGATCAATCTCCACAAATTGCCGGAAGAAAACTGGTGCAGCGGGGACTTTGCCCCTAAAATAAGGACTTGACCGACCGCCGGCCTGGGGCTGGGTTTGTGCGGCCGCCGGTGCCATTTCCCGATTTACATCAAGGAGAACTGCCGAGTAGCGGGCACACGCCGTGTGCCGTAGATTACCCTTGTGGGGTGGGACCGCCCGCCAATGATTCTACATTGGGTTCGCCACTACACCTCGCAGTTCCCGTTGCGTTTTATTCGACAACCTTGCCGTGAGAGGATTGCACCAGATGGGTTCGCACGAAGAAAAAGAGGGGCCGATTGAAATCGCCATGGTCGGCGATCTCACCGATTGTGAAGGCGAGCTGACCGATAAGCTGCTGAGCGTCGAACCCGGCGGCCACTGCACGATCTACTTCGATTCGCCCGGCGGCAGTCCGTATTGCGCCGTCTCGCTGATGACGCTGATCCGCCTGCGGCGGATTCGCGCCACCGGCATCGTCACCGGCGAATGTTCCTCCGCCACGCTATGGCCCTTCGCCGCCTGCGAGCGCCGCATCGTCACGCCCTACAGTGTGCTGCTGTTCCATCCGATGCGGTGGCAAAGCGAAGAGAACGTCGGCCTCGCTGAGGCCGCCGAGTGGGCGCGACACTTCGGCCAACTCGAAAAAGACATGGACAATCTCCTCGCTCGCATGTTGGGCGTCTCGCCCGATCAAATGGCCAAGTGGATCAACCCGGGCAAATACGTCTCCGGCAAAGAACTCGCCGCCTCCGGCATCGCCGAGCTGATCGAGTTCGACCGCGTAGACCAACTCTTGCGCCCGAGCGACGCCTTCATCGCGCCCCACACCAACGGCTCCACCAGCCGCAGCAAGCCACGCCAGCCGGCACGGGTGAAGCGGTCGAATTAAGTTAATGTCGCCGCTTGCGGCTTAGCGATGGGTGGCACGCTCTGAGTCCGCGAAGGGCGTGTAAGGTTAATTCACCTTCTCACGAGTGCTTCTCGGTCGCCGTGCGGCGCACCTCAGAATGCCGACATTTCATCGGGTGGATTCCAAACTCAAATGCAACATTTTCACGGCTTTGTTTTTGGGCGTTTTCGAGGCGCGCGGCGCGAATGATCGGTAATCATAAGTCCAACTTGCTAGCACGCGAAAAATGACCCTAGAAATGCCGATCCAAAGTGTTGCGTTTGAGTTTAGAATCCACCTCGCGAAATAGACGGAAGGGTTCCACACCGAACACTTGGGAAAGTGAGTAGTGGAGTCCAATAAGAAATAGATTTATTGCGTTTGGCACGCAGTTTTGCGATCATGGCACGACATGGGCCTTGAGCAAATACCATCGGCGCTGCGACAGAAGTTCACTTTCGACGAGCGGGAGTGCGCCGTGGCCATATTGGCCACTGACTTTTCGTCTGAGTGGGCCGATATTCTCGCGTGCCTGGATAACTTTGTTTTGACGAAATCCGACGTAATGACGCCGGGGGGAGCACGCTCTCCGATCCCAAAATCCATCGATGGCTTCTTGCAGGCCCCCGCTCGGGGTTGGATCGAGAAGAAGTTTGATACCAAGGTCGTCGTAGACGGCGTAGAGATACCGAATCCCACGCACAAAATCGATAACTATAAGAACCGGGTCGGGATCGAAGTGGAGTGGAATAACAAAACGGAGTTTTACGACCGCGATTTAAATAACTTCCGGATTCTTCGACAGTTAAAGGTGCTATCCGTAGGCGTCATCATCACACGGCTGACGGAGCTGCAAAAGAAAGTGTTTGATCCGCTGGGCAAGGGATCGTCCTACGGCAACTCGACAACGCATTGGGATAAGTTGATTCCCAAGGTTGACGGCGGCGGCGCTGGTGGCTGCCCGCTACTGCTGGTCGGCATGGGAATGGGATGCTACGATCCCAACCGATGAACGGAATGGCCGTTGTACGCTTTGTAAATCGGCCGCGTGTGAAGATAAGTGTCTAGCTCGTCGCCCCATTGGGACCACCCCTGCCGTCTCTCGCGCGCGAATAGCTCAAGGTAAGGGCCTGGGCTACACGCCTCAATAATGTCATACATCTCGTCAGGCTTGCGCGAATGCTCCTGCTTACGGGTTTTGAGGATGTTGACTTGAGTACGACCTGGCTGAAGGGTCCGCATCTTCCCGCGGATACCAAAAAGCAGAAGCTCAGTGACGTTGCGGAAGTAGAATCCTACGCCCCGGCCATCTGGTCCCCCATCCTTCCTGATCTTGTGCCACACAATATTCGACTTGTAGGTGAATCCCCACGCTCGCATGACCGCCAGCCCTTCTTGTAGCAGCGCGTTCGGCACCCACAAGTAAAGGTGGCTCATTGCGGCCGCATGGTTCTCAACCGGCATTGCCATGATTTGGTCGAGTGTCATCGTGTGGTAGCGCTTCAACCGTTTATGCTCGGGCGCAACCTTTCCGGTGCGATTCTGAAACTGCCACGGCGGGTCAGCCAGAATCGTCGAATAGGTGCCATTAAGTTTTGGCAGTCCTTCCATGAACAGATCCAACTTACAATCGGCCATAATCATCACACCAAATTCTTGAGCGATACATCCACGGCGCGTGCAAAACGCCGGAGCATGCTCAGGCGCGGATCGTTCGTCCTATGGAGAAATTGCCACGCACTCTTGCGGGCAGATTCTTTTGGGTATCCCATTCGCAGACCTAGTTCGTCGAGCGATAGCCTTGATCTTTCAAAGCGATCGCGGATAGCCGCCATAATCGGGTCGGACTGAATCTCCATCGCGGCAGTCTATAAAATAATAGACCTCCAGACAAGTGGCAATGCCTGCCGCCAGTTTCTCGACGAGCAAATGCAGGCCGCGCAATCGGCCTTGCACCGCAAGCCCGGCATGAATGCCGGGCCTAATACCGCTCCGCGGAGAATGGTCGTGAACGACCATGCTGAAACATTTCTCACTAATCCACGGAGCGATTTTTTTCAGTCCGTCAACGGCAGCACCGTAACCGTTCCGAACTGTCGGAAATGGTGGTCGAACGAAAAGGCTTCCCGTATCTGAAGCTGCTGCATCACGACGTAACTGGTGCAGTCGGTAAAACTCCAGTCCTTGTCCTGATATCTCTCGTAAACGCCAATCGCATTGGCAAAATCGTCCTCGCCGACTCGCACGAAACGAGTACCCCCGCCGTCCAGCACGTCGTTCCGCCATTCGATTCCCTTCGCCTTCTGGCCTCGAACGGCAAATAGCGTCAGCAACTCGTCGACAATATAGTCAGTCGTCAGAAACGGTTCGATGTTCGATGCAACAAACGCCTTCGCCCGCGCGTGATCGCGATCGGACGTAGTCGCAAGTGCGTACCAAGCTCCGGTGTCAACGAAAATCATCTCACTTGCCGTAGATCAAGCGGTCGTGATCGCGATTCGAGAAGCCATCCTCCGGAGTATCGTCCGGTCGCGATTCCACCTTGGTCACGTAGGCCAGAAGAACACGGCGTTGACGTGCCGCTTCGTCGTCCGTAATGGCATTGTCCGAAGCGGTGGAAATCGAAAGCGATACCACCTCGCGCTCCACGAGATTTAGAGGCTGCAACGGGCGAAGCACGCCGCCTTCGTAAATGGCATCGGTTTGAAATGTCATAGCTAAAGTTTACCTCGGCCGAGTGTGGCCTGTCCAGCAGAAACGGAACTGCACTTGCCGGCCACATAAACGCTAAACTTTGTTATAGAAACGAATCGCGTGCTCCGCTACGCTATCCGCACCCACGATGCGGGTCGGAAGCCTTCATGAACATCACCCAAACTCTACGGCGGGATTGCAATAGCTGCCCCAAGGCTCGGCCCGGCATGCTGCACGCATTGCTCGCAGTCGGCTGCCTCATCGGTTGCGACCAACCCGCGCGAGACTACGAAACGGAAATTGCCGCCTGCGCCGATCTGCCGGGGGCGCGGGCGTCCGAGAATTCGCGATTGCAGCAAGCACTGCGCGACGTGGAGCTTGCTCACCGGCTGCCCCAACAGATGATCCGCCAACCGCCGCCCGACGAGGAGAACGCCGCGGTCGCGCTGGCACAGGTGTTCAACGACCGGTCGCGCGAGCAACTCGACGCTGTCACGCACGCGGCAATGCCCACAGACCGGTTTGAGTTCGACGAGAAGCAGCTTGTCAAAGTGAAGCGGCTGCTTCGCCGCTGGGAGACGGAACGCGTGCAACTCGCAGCGGCAACGAAACTCCCGCGGTGCGGGTTTGCGATTGACTTCGAGCGCGGCTATTTCGCGGAGCACCCTTTTCTCACCGAAACGGCGGTTGCCGTCCGATTGGCGCTGCTCGAGTGCGTACCGAGCCTGGTCGATGGCGACCTCGACGCCGCGCAAAGAAACCTTAGCCGCGCGCTACGATGGATCGGCTGGCTCGCCGACGAACAGCTGTTGGAAGCGAAGGTTCTCGCCGCGCGGCTACGGGGTGAGGCGCTGCTGGCCGTCGAGGCAATCGCCTGGCACCCGCTGGCCGACCCCGCCACGTGGCGCGAGTTGTTGAAACTGTTGCAACAGCAACTCGACCATTGGCCCAGTGACGAAGCCGGTTTGATCGGCGACCGCGCCCGATCACTGCACGCTTACGAAGTCATCCGCCGTGGGATGCTCGATCTGCTTCTCACACTGGAAGAAAGAGCCAAGCTCGTCGAAGACGAACAGCTCGATCGGCTACAGAATCTGAGCCGCGAGGCGGTCGATCTCGATGAAGCGCTGTACCTGGAGACGATGCAGAAGATCATCGCCCTTTCGGACGTGCCCTTCTTCGAGCGACAGCCAAAGCTCGCTGAGCTTTATGGCAAGCTCGAATCGCAAGCGAATGGCCGCGGGTATCCGGAGCTTGCCATGCGGTTGTTCCTAGCCGATTTGGTGGCGGCGCAAGAGCAACTCGCTCGCGACCGTGGTCGCTATGAAGGTTGGGCAATTACACTTGCCGCCGCGGTGGGCGACGAACTGCCGCCGTATACCACCAATCCGCTCAATGGACACGCCTACGAAGTGCGGCGAACGATTCAAGAAACTACGATTACTCTGGGCGACGCCGACTCGCGCGATCCCGGGGTGCCAGCCTTGCCGAGGCTGTAGCGTTGGCTCTAAGTCGTGAGCGGCAATTCGCTGGCCAAAAAGTTTCGATAGCATCGCACGGCATGCTGTGCATCGTTGTCGCGAGGCACGAGCATCGAGCACAGCCGCCCACGGCGGATGACTCCCTTTTCAAGAAAGTGCGAGAACAGCCGCCAAGTCAATCGCAAGCGGCCGCGGTCGCTCCGCGAAAGCTCAACCCCGCAATAGTCGCTGGGATCAATTGCTTCCGCATAAGTGAAACGGGCGCCAGAGAGCCGAAGCAAAACCAACTGCGCTCCGGCTTGCCGCGGCAGCAAGCTGGGGAGTGTCGCGGGAATCGGCTTGGCGTTCAAATCGTCCGTCGAAAGCAGCAGCGCTTCCTCCGCCGACACTTCGCACGTCACTTCCATCACCGGATGCGTGTCGAGCAGGTCGGTTTGCACCGAGACGATGCATGCCACGCAAATGGCATCGACACCGTTTTGCATCAATCGCCAATCGACTTGCGTGGCGAACGGAAACGTTTGCGTCGCGCCGTAGCTGGCGATCAGATCATCTTCCCGCACGTACGCCTCGACGAGCGGGCGAGGCTGAGTATGATCGAGCGGGGAAGTAATTTGCCAAAGCTGCCCCGCGCTTGGTTCGCGAGTATTGAATCCGGTGTCCGACTTCAGCAGATCGCATGCAGCACGCAAAGAAGCGGCGCGTAGCGTGGCAAGGTTTCCATCAAGTTGCCAGACCGGCGTGCGCTGTGCGTTGTCCATCGTGTTCCGTCGCGAGTGGTTCGCGTGAGGCGCATAAAAAACCCCGCCGAACACCCGAAAGTGCAGCGACGGGGCCGGAACAGAGAAGAGGCCGAGTATCCGAGTTATGTATAAAAGGGATTAGGCAATCGCCCACCGCAAATCTGCGGCTTGGAAACGAACTCGACCACGAATCTGTCCGCTCAACTGTGATGATACCCGTTTTACCAGCCGTGTCCAGCGTTTTTGTGAAAACTTTTTCAAACCGACCGTTGAGTTTCTAAAAGGCCTGAAGGGTGGTTCTTCGCCGGGCTGGCAGACCTGGCGGTTGGATTGACGTTACCCCTTGAAGCTGAAACATTTACGTCCGGTGACGAACCTAACCAACATGTCCGATGCGATCCAGCCGACCCGGCTGATGGAAGTCGCCGAGGAGGCGGCCCGAGCTGGCGGTGCGGTGCTGCGGGACTGGCTGGGTCGATTTACCACCCGGGAAAAAGGCCCCGCCGACCTGGTGACCGACGCCGACCTCGCGTCTCAAGAAGCAATTCGCACGATCATCGCCGAACGATTCCCCGACCACGAATTTTTGGGCGAAGAAAGTTCGGGTGGCCGAGGATTGCCGAGCGACGGGACTATCGTCTGGGTCGTCGATCCGCTCGACGGCACCACCAATTACGTGCATGGGTTCCCGTTTTTTGCAGTTTCCGTGGCGGCGGTGCAGGGTGATAGCATTCTGGCGGGGGTCATTTACGACCCCCTACAGGATGCCGCATATCGGGCTGCGGCAGGTGCCGGGGCATGGCTGGGCACGCGGAGATTGTCCGTCAGCGGCGTGACGGAGCTGTCGGAGGCCCTGGTAGCGGTGAGTTTTCCGCCCCAAGTGCGTGAAGATTCGCCCGACTTGCTCGATTTTTTGGCCGTGGTGGACCGCTGCCAAGCGGTCCGCCGTACCGGCTCGGCGGCCCTAAACTTGGCCGGCGTGGCTGCGGGATATCTAGATGCCCACTGGGCCACGGCCATCAACGCTTGGGACGTGGCCGCCGGAATACTGCTGATCCGCGAGGCGGGGGGAATCGTGACCGGCGTCAGCGGAGGCCCGTTTGACCTGTGGCGTGCAGACTTCCTGGCCACTTCCACGCCTTCACTTCACGCTGAACTTTGTAGTTGCCTAGGCCGTCCTACCAAGTAGGGACGCCCCGCGGCGGCCTTTGCCCCGGCCTGGGCCGCGGTAAGTGCTTGCCGCAGCATCCTTTCCGCTTGCTTCCGACGCTGGTAGCGGCGGATTAGAATGAATGGGTCGGCCGATGGTCAGACCAACGACCAGTGCCCGTCCATTCGATTGCCGCGCAGGTGCGGAGCACGTTCGCTCCGCGGCGGTGCTTTTCTTCACGGTTAGGCCTCATCGACTCCTCCAGCCATCCCTTCAGGCGCGGATTATCCCTTGTCCGAACGAAAGCGAACCACTGTGCCGCGGCCTGACCATAACTCGGGAGTGAAGTTGTGGATGGTCGTCCTGCTGACAGTCCTCTTCGCGGTGGTTCCGAACGCCATTGCTCAAGAGAACCCGGTCGTCCCAGGGGCTGACCAACCAGAAGCGGCCGCCTCCGCTCCTGACATTGAGCCGACGCCGGACACCGTTCCTGGTTTTCCACGAACGAACGGCCCGCTCGCTCCGGTCGGTCCCGACACGTTTATCCTTCTCGACACCAATGGCCGACCGCAGCCCGTCTTGGGCATGACGTATGAAGACTTCATCGAAGCCTGGAAGAAGTTGCGCCAGCTTGATGAGGAGAGTCGCGAGCCGACTTATATTCTCGAATCGCTGCACGCGGAGGGCCGGGTGGAAGGCGAAACGGCAGTGCTCAATGTGCGATTCGAGATTGAACTCAAGGCGGAAGGCCTGGTCGAGTTGCCACTCGGCTTCAAAGACGCCATTTTGAGCGACCTCAAGGACTCCGACCCCGCCGTGCAGCTTAGCTACGACGAGACTCGTGGTGGGTACATCGCGTGGGTCCGCAGTACCGGAAAAACGGCGGTGGTCCATCTGCCCTTATTGGTGCCGCTCAAGCGCGACGGCAACAAGCATCTGCTGCAGATGAATGTTCCTCGAGCGCTTGTGAACCAGCTTCAATTGGACGCACCCGCGCGGATCGCTGCACCCGCCGTTACCGAGGGTGCCGTGGTCCAGCTCGCCGATCGTGGGAATCTGGGTTCGCGGCTGACGGTCACAGGTCTTGTGGGGGACATCGCCCTTAGTTGGTCGACGCCAGGCTCCGAAGCGCCAACTCTCGAGACGGTGCTAAGCGTAGCGGGTCAAATTACAACCTCGGTCGATGGGCGCAGCGCGCGCTCGGAGGCTCGCTTGCGCGTGGAAAGCTTCGGCGGCCAATTTCAACAATTCCGGCTGCGCCTGCCGCCCGGCGCACAACTGGTGTTGGAAGGCGCTACGGAAGCTCCAGAAAGTCAACCTGGATACAAGTTGCGGCCGGAAGACACGAGTTCGCCGCCGGCCGACGACAATGGGGAAGCTCAACGACAAATCTGGGTCGTCGAAACCGCGGAACCCACCTCCGGGCCAGTCGATGTGCGTCTCGTCACGGAACAGGCCATCGGCCTATCCCGCGCGAACACCGCGACCGAACTCGCTGGGTTTGAAGTGCTGGGCGCGGTACGTCAGTTTGGCGAGCTTGCTCTGCGCGTCGATCCCAACTGGCAGCTTCGCTGGAATCAAATCGATGGCGGTCGCCAGGTCAATGTCGACGCCCTCGATCAAGAGTCGGCCGCGGATCCGGCACTGTTCGGCTTCGAATACTACCAGCAGCCGTGGTCGCTCCCAGTGCAGGTTCAGCCGCGGGGCACTCGCGTGGCTGTATCGTCCAAGTACCGACTGGAGCTCTTGCCCGACGAGGCGCGCTTGAAGGTCACCCTCCAGTATCAACTCGCTGGGTCGCAAGAGATGCGGTTCCGGGTGAAGCTTGCGGGATGGGAGGTAACCGCTGATCCGATCGAGCCGACTCGTTTGATCGACGCGGACAACGTGTTGGTGACTCGCGACCTCGTGCTCGACGACGATGTGCTCGAATTGCCGCTCACGCAAGCGGCGTCGCGGCGAACCGAGATTACTTTTCACGCGCGGCGCTCCTTGACGAGCCACGGCTCGAAACTCGAGCTACCACTTCCCATGCCGCTTGCGGATAGCATCGGCACGGGTGAATTGACCGTTCTTGCCCATCCGAGTCTTTTGGTGGTCCCTAGCTCGACGCAGGAAGGGCTAGCGCCACTGCTGCGCACTGGCGATGTTGAAACGACGTTGGACGGCGGACTCGATCCGATTGCGGCGTATCGCAGCCTGTTAGGCAACTATCAGGACCGGCTCGTGTTTGCTGCCGAGGTAAATCCACGGGCGGGTGAAGTGGTGGCGACCGTCGAGTCGCATGTGGGCGTGAGTCGTCAACTTACTCACGTTCAACACACCCTCAGCTTTGACGCAAAATACCGGCCGGTCAGTGAAATTGACTTGTCGATGCCATCCGAACTGATGCGCGACGCCTCGTTTCGATTGGCGTTGCTTCCAGGCGACGGCGCCGCGGATGATAATGGCCTGGAAACCGATCGTGCGCCCGAGGGAATGCCGTTGCAGTTTCAAGCCGCGGAGATCGACGATCAGCCCGATGCCTCCGAACCGCCCCAGGTGATTGCCGTCGCGCTGCCCCAGCCGCAATTGGGTCGGTTTCGCGTGCGCGCCACGTATACCCGACCTTCGGAAGTCGCTCGCGATGGGACTCTAGCACCATCGGTGGTGCCGCTTCCGATGCCAGTCCAGATGCCGGTGACCTCGCAATTGGCGATCGTTTCCGTTCGTGAAATAGAGCAACTGGAACTGGCGCCGACCGAGCGCGATTTACTTTGGTCGGCGACTCCGCCAATTGGCTCGAGTGCGATCGGCGAAACGGTCCTCAAGGCGAAGGAGCCGACAAGCGAGCTTCCGCTGTCATTTCGACCCGTCCAGTCATCCGACGAAGGTCGCACCGTCGTTGACCAGGTGTGGCATCAGTCCTGGTGTGCAGCCAATGCTCGTCAGCAGCGCGTCGTGTATCGTTTGCGAAGCAATGCACCCCAGGTCACGGTCGAGTTGCCCTTGGGGATCGCCGGTCGAGAAGTCGAGGTGGCGATTGATGGCGCACCGACAATCAACTTCGAGCGCCGCGAAGCCCAAATCGTCGTCCCGCTGACGGCGACTGACGAGATGGCGGCGCACACATTGGAGTTGCGGTACTTGGAATCGACGCCACTGGGGCCGTGGGATCAACTTCAAATCGAATTCCCGCAAATCGGCGGGGAGGCGACCTTGGCGGAGTTGTACTGGCAGGTGATCGTGCCAAAGAACTACTGGATCGTGCGACGACCGAGCACTCTGGCACAAGCCCATGTTTGGGCGTGGTCGGCCGGCGGCTTGCGACCAGCGCCGGTTAAATCAACCCGCGATCTTGCAGGCATCGGCGGCGTGCGGGATCTGCGGGAACCAGATTCGGGAGAGGCCGAATATCTGTTTAGTGGATTTGGACCCCGGCCGATGCTCACCGCCACGGTCGCACGCGGTGAGATCATCCATTTAATCGTCGCCGGAATGGTGCTGGCGGTGGGGTTTGGACTGCTGTACGTGCCTGCTTTAAGGCGGCTGCCCGTGATGTTTGGTGCGGCGGTAGCACTACTGTTCGTTGGGGCGGCTTATCCAGATTGGTTGCTGATTTGCGCGCCGGCTTTGGCGATTGGCGCCGCGCTCGCGCTTCTGGCGTGCTTGCTGTTTGCCCTCGTCCCTCGCCGGCCGATTGCGGAAACTACGGGGCCAGCATCAACGGCTCACGGGACGTTCATCAGCAGCCGCGAGAATTATCTCGCCTCGCCAATTGCAGCGGCATCCAGCAACGCTCCGACCATCACCTTGCGGCCGAGCGAGTCAAACGTCTAGGGAGCCGCGCGTGGCCGAATGTGAACAACGTCAGTTTGCCGACCGAGCCTATCGACCGCGCCCGGTATCGCAACGCCGCAGTTTCCAGTGGCTCGCGGCCATCTATTTCGCGATTGGCCTTACGTCGATGCTGCGCGCGGTCGAGCCGGCGGCAATTGACGCTTCAACGGCTCCGAGCGGCGTCCGTCAGATTTTCGTTCCCGCGGATCGGCCCGATACTTGGCCCACGCATAATGAGACTTTTCTTCCCATCGCCCCCGAACAACTCCGCAAATTGATTCAGCAAGGGCGCAGGTCCGACGACGGGCCAGAGCCAGCGAGGGAGCATGCCGTCGAAGCGGTCTACTATGCTCGATACATCGCCAATCGTTTGATCGATGGCCAAGGCTGCGTTGGCGTCACAGCGCCCGAGCAGGCGCTACTGCTCGATTGGCCCCATAGCGAAGCAATGATTCGCAATCCGCGATGGAAGGACCGCGATTCGGAGCCTATAAGGCTTGGCGTGTGGGGCGCCAACGACTCTTCGCTTAGTCGGCCAGGACTGTTCGTTGATCAATCGGGAATTTTGTTGTTTAGCTTTCAGACGCCGGCCTCGGCACAAACCGATAACTCGACGCAGTTTACCGTAGCATCGCCGCGCGCGTTGCGTCGTCGCCTTTTCGTCGATCTTCCCGAGCACCACGAGTTGGAGTCCGAGGACGGCGCCATTGCGCTGCTAACGGACTCGATTCAAGTCGTCACCGGCTCGCAGGGATCGCTCATGGAGCTTCCCCCCTTAGGCATCGGTTATCGCCGATGGCAACTAACGAACGGTCCTGGCGGTACGCAGGAGATTCGCGTGAAACAACCGCCGCTCTCTGCGGGAGTCCGAAACGACGCGTCGCCCTATCGAGAGCAACTTTCCTATGCACTTGAGCCTGAAGGGATGGTGCTGACGGCGACATTTCAATTCCTTGAAGGAGATCAATTGCCGCCGGAGCTGAACATCGACTTCGATCCGAGGCTGAAGTTGGTCGGCGCACAATGGCAGGGCCAGGGAATCAACTGGCAGGAGCAGGCCATCGGCTCGACGGGCACGCCGCGCGTTCGCGTCGCCATTCCCCAGACCGGCGACCGCCAGCCGCAATTGCGGATTGAGGCGTGGGGAGATCTTCCGCCAAACGAATTGCGGCCGCTGCCACAAATATCGCTGCCCGACCTGTTTTGGACCGAGGGAATACTCGATGTCCAAATCGCCGACGAATTGGAACTCTTGGATTTGAGCGCCGGCGGGCTTTCGCCACTCAGCTTGGAAACACCGAGTCAATCGCGACGTCGAGGGCTATGGCGGCTAGCCAAGCTCCGGCCGCAGGCAACCGCGGAAGTTGCCCTGCGAGAAGCGCGGCACCAAGTCAACGCCACCATTGGCACGTCGCTCGAACTCAGCAGCGCCAGTACGAAAGCCATCATCCGAATGCAACTCCGCACGAGCGGTCGAACCTTGCCACCGCGGCTCGAAGCGGAAGTGCTCGGCGATTGGGTAATCGACTCGGTGGAATCTTCATCCGCCATCGGCTTCACCGATTGGTACGTAGACAGAATCGATGGACGGCGCCTGCTTCGCGTGCAATTTCGAGAGCCGGGCGACGCGACCTACCCCGGCGAAGTGGTGATCGAGGCGCATTTGCCCAAATCCGCTGCCGCGGAAAGCCTCACCTTAGCGCAACTGAAGACCCTCGATTGGCGATCGCTCCAACCCGAACGCCATCTACTGGCAGTCACCGTAATCGAACCCTTTGATTTGGAATTTACGGGGAAAGTAGATCGCCTTTCATTCGACGATCTAACGGAATCGGATTGGGAACTGCTGCAGAACTCCGATGTGGCGGCGCTGATACTGATGAAGGAAGCGGATCTGCGCACTTCCTTGCAGCTACTGCCCGAGCGTCCGGCGTTCGATGCAGAGCTACAGATCGCGGTTCAAGTCGACCGAGAAGTCGTTCGTCAAGAAGTCGCCGTGCAGATGAAGCCGCTGCGCAGTCCGCTGAGCAAGCTGAGAGTACAGCTTTCACCCGCGCCATCGAGTTCGATTCGCTGGAGCGATGGGCATACCGGTGCGCAATTGTCGGCGACACGGATTTCCGACGTCGGGCAGGAACCTCGCGCTGGCGAAATTTGGGAAGTGCAGCTTTCCCGTGCCGCCTCGGGGCCTCAGGGCTTGGTAGCAAGTTGGACGCAAGAGTCGCGTGACAAGTCCGCACTTCCGCTTATCGCGATTCCCGACGCAACGAAGCAAACCGCCACTCTAACGATTGGCAGTGAATCTCAAGACAGCTTCGACTTGACTCCCACGGGCTTGGTGCGGCACCCCCTGGCGAACGGCGCGACGAGCGGACTGCTTTCCGATTCGATCTTCCGCTACGATCCAACAGAACTGTTAAGGGATTCCGCGGCATGTAGACTCATGCTCGATCGGAGCGCACGCGGCGGCATTCAACCACCGACGGTCGTCGAGCGAGTTGAGATCTCATCGAGGTTCTCACTACCGGGCGAGTCTTCACATCGGGCCGACTTCGTCCTAAGGGGCGCCGGACCGATACGTTGCTGGTTGCCGGATGGAGCTCGACTGATAGGCGTCATGTGGGACGGACGAGCGCTTGAGCACGCACTGCAAATGAACGAACTGAAGTTGAATCCGCCGGCCAGACCAGCGGACGCGACGAGCCTCCTGCAGATTGATTACTCGCTGCCCGAGAAACTTCTCCACGATGGAATGTTACTTGAGGCCCCGTTGCCAAATGTGGATTTGCCTCTTCCCGTCGGGCAGTGGACGCTCGAGCTACCAAGTTCGTTTCAGCTTGCGACGGAGCAGTACCAACAGGCGATCGAACCGGGCTGGCGTGGGCGTCTGCTCGGGCCTTGGGCGAGTGACGCGTCCGATTCGGATCGGCTAACGGCGTTCGACGCGTCGCCGTCGATCGCAGGTTGGCGGGTTTGGAAGTTTCAATTCGCCGGATCGCTGCCTCCCCCGGTAGCCATAATCGCCATGGACCAGCGCTGGTCACTCGCTTACGGCGTGGGGCTGGCGGTCGGCTGCTTCACGGCGTGGCAACTCGTTCAGCGGCCGCGTTTGCTGGTGGTGCTGATTGGCGTTGTGGCCATTGCCGCGCTTTGGCTGCCGGCCACGATGAGCCTCTTCGCGACCACCGCTTGGCTGGGCATGGTGTTTGGAATTGTTGGGACGGCGGTCGCTGGCATCTTTGGCCAAACGAATGCTTTGCCGTCGACGCAATTTTCACAGACGGCGCTCCTCCGCGCGACGGCCACGTCCCTGATCGCACTCTTGTTTTTCGCTTCGCCGCGGCTGCAGGCACAGGCTCCTGAAATTGCGGGTTCCGCCGCGGGCGTCGAAGGCTCGAAAACTATCGAAGTGTTGATTCCCGTCGATTCCAGCGGCGTACTCGTTGGCGAGCAGTACTTTATCCCCGCCCACTTCTTAGAAGAGCTGCTGCAACTCTCACAGCAGAATCGCGCCGAGCGCGGCGGCGATTGGGTACTCCAACGCGGGCGGTATCAAGGCGAGCTGCGCCAAGATACCGCCGGTGGCGAAGCCGTCGCGTCGATTTGGAGTTTATCCTGGGAGCTTAACGTACAACGACGCAACGCGCGCGTCCATTTTCCGATCGTCAGGGAACAGGGCAAGTGGCAACCCAGCGCCTCGGTCGACGGAATCCCGGTGCCGCTTCAGTGGAAATCGGACGGACGCGGCTGCGAAGTGCTCATCCGCGAACCGGGTCCGCACCGCGTCACCATGCGCGTCGAACCGATCGTCCGCGCAGACGCCCAACATGCGACGCTGCAGTTCGATTTGCCGCCGGTGTTGGATTCGGAATTGCAACTGGTGTATCCGAGCGGCCTCAAAGACCTCGACCTGCCGGAATCCGCCCTACCCACGGCGGCAGATACGCAAAGGTCGAAAGTGGTCTTTGCGCTTCCGAACAGTAAGAACCTGGAACTTAACTGGCGACTGAATGCGCAGGCATCGGTTGCCGCGGCTGCGTGGCAAGTCGAACAACTGGAATTGCTGACGATCTCGCCCCAGGGAACCGATCTCGAAGTTCGCCTGTTGTTACAGGGGCCGGGCAGGCCGCCCGCAAGTGTTGCGGTGGCAATCGACGGAGTGCTCGAGCCGCTCGAGCCGCTCGAATCGGTGCCCGGCGACAACCTGGCTTCTGATGCCCGCACCGTCGTGATAGCTCCGGTTACGAGTCAGCAAGCAGCCCCGGAAACGGATCGCGCAACGGCGACCCTGCGATTCCGACTCCCCCGCAATCAAGTCCTGGGGAATTATCGTTTCCTGCAAGTTCGGGTACTCGATCTCGTGACGCGTTCCAAGTTGGCCGCTGTCGCTTTATCGGATCGCTATAGCTATGAAACGATTCAAAGTCCGATCGGTGAAACGATGGAAACTAGCGATTTCGCCGAGTTGTGGGGCGAGCCGCGATCGAGCTCCGCCGCCGCTTATCGCATTCTCGGCGACCAAACGCCGTGGACCATCGCAGTCCAGCCGCGAATGGCGACGCAGCCACCCGAGGAATCGCTGCTGGTGTCGTGTGGCTTGACCGATTGGAAAGTGGAATTTCAAGCTCAGTTCGCGGCGGGGGTCGCGCCGCAGACGCAACAAGCGATTCAAGTTCCCCCTCAGTTGGAAGTGCGGTCGATCACCCTGGAGCGATCCACCCAATCGGAGCCTCTCGCTTGGACCCGCCCCACGCCCGATCGCATCGTCGCCTGGTTTCCAGAACCGCTGGCTGGCGATTTTCGGCTCACACTTTCCGCCGTGGTGCCGCGGCGGACGGGTGGAACCACGCGCGTTCCTACCGTAACGGCTCGCCCGGCAGAAAATCTACTGCAGCATGTCGAGATTCACCGCCGCCCCGAATGCCTCGTTCGGATCGAAGGTCCGGCCCGCGATCGCTCCAACGCGGTGGCGGCCAGCTTTGACCCCTGGGGCACCGAAGCATACCTCGTCGAGGCCTTCCGCGACCGGCCCGACCGTACCGCCCAGCTTGCGGTGACGATTGAAAAGAATCCAGCACGGTCGGTTGCGCAATCGCTTACGGTGTTCGACCCCGCGGTCGGGGTGAGCTTTGCGAGCCGGATCCAGGTGACGCAGGGGTTATTAGACAGGGTCAACCTGGAGGCGCCGGCCGATTGGATCGGGCCGCTTGAGATTACGCCGCCCGCGCAGGTAGTTGAGCTAGGCGATTCCGCGCAGGGTCGCCGGCAAACACAGATTCAATTCATCAATCCCGTACCAGCCGGTCAAGAAATTGAGCTTCGATTCAATGGCTCCATCGTCGCGCCCCAAGATGGCACTTGGATTGTGCCGGTGCTTCGCTTGCTCGGACCAAAGGTCGACGCTGCTTTCGCGGCAGTGCCGGAAGATGAGGCCGCCGCGGAAAATTCCTGGGAGTTGAAGGGCGTAATCCCAGCGAACCTTCCTGCAGCGCTCCGGCAGGGGAACAAGCTGCCAACTCGGCCGCGAGTGTTTCGGATCCTCCCCTCTCGCGCTCACGACTATGTGCTCCGTCGCTCGCCGGCCACTCAAGACGATCGGTTGGTCTCGCTAGCGCTGGCCAATGTTTACGTCCGCGAGGATGCCAGCGGTTCGCAGATCCACACAACCCAGTTCCTGCTGCCGCCCATTGCCGGCCGCGAATTAATCGCCCAGTGGCCCGAGGGAGACGAACCCATCGGCGTCTATTTGGAGAACCGGTTGTTAACGCCGCTGCCGATCGACGGCCACCGCTGGCGATTGCCCATCGGGCCGACCGACCTGCCGGTCGCGCTGACGGCGGTTTCCCGGTCCGCGGCAGATGCAACGCATCGAGTCAAATTGCACCGACCGCGATTGTGGGACGGCCCGGCGGAGTATCCCATTCCAGTGACGTTGTGGACCATAGCGACTCCCACGCCGCGTGGGCCGAACGCGGGCACGGGGGCAAGCGCCGCCACGGCCGCCGACGTGGCGCTATTGCGATTGGCGCGGTTGACCCAGCTTGTTACCGCGGCCGAACCCAGGCTCGCGGGCCTACCCGCTGCGGATCGGCGTGCGTGGACACAACTCTGGTCCGGCCGCCTCCGTGCGGAAAACGCCACGCTGGAGCGGTTCGAGACGCTCGCCGATGCACGCGTCGGCCAAACAAGAATCGACGACCCTGACCTGGCGACGCGCGAACAACTGATTGTCCAGTTAAATCAGTTGCTCGGCCGGCTTGTCGAGCCAAGTGAAACGATAAATCCTCCCGCAATTCCAGCCGATGTCGGCTCGCTGTCGCCGCTCGCCGACACCGCACGAATCGACGAAGAGCAAAGGGCAAGTTTTATTGTCGGTGGCCCGCAGGCCAGCCTAAACTTGCAAGCGGTGGAGTCCGACCCAGTTACAGCACTACCCGCCGCGGTAATCACACTTTTCTTCGTGTCCGCGGTAGGAGCGCTGCTGCGCCCCACTAGCAGCATCGACGTCGCCAGGTGGATTTCGAACCATCCGCGATGGTTGGTAGCGGCGTTGGGTATTGCCGGTGTGCTATTCCTGACGCCCCCCGCTATCGGCGTCGCGCTGCTTGCCGTGGCGACGCTATCCTGGGCCGCCGATCACTGGTTGCGCCGCAAAGCGGCTGTGCAGTGACCAGCGGCTCGCTCCGAAATTTACCGCAGTGCATCGCGCACAAACGTATCCGGAATCGTCTGCTCGGCAATTCGTCCCATTTCGTCCTGCGTCCTGCGCTGGCCGACCGAGTGCCAAGCGGCAACGTCCTGCAGTTCCGGCATCACTTCAAGCAATTGCGTTTCGAGCATCTCGCCCATCCGCTGAACCCCTTCGTCCTGCGCGATTTCACGAAGTGCTCGAACGGTCTTCATCAGCTTGAGCATTCTCGCTCGCGTTAATATCGGACTAGAGAGTGGCGCATCGAGGTCAACGAGCAGATTGGCGACCGGCACCTCGAGGGCTTGTTGCCAGCGGTACAACTCCGACAGCGTAAGGTCGGTCGAGGGTTGCTCTTGGTCGCGGATTTGCTCGATGGTCCAGCCTGTGCGGCGCGATGCACTGCGTAGGGAAACTCCTTGCTGGTGCCGCACTTCAGCGATCCGGTGGAGCGGACGCGAGTCCGTCGTTGTTAGGGGAACGCTCGACGAGGCCGCTCCAAGCCCCGTTGTTGCACTCCAATTGTCAGCCACGCTCATGGCTATGCCTCCTTCGCTAGGTTCCGAAGAGTCTGTACCGAATCCGACAGCAAAACCGACAGCCCGACCGCTCACGTGCTTCCGCAGGCAGGGCAAACAGCGAGTCCGCCGCAGCCATTTAGCTACGGGTCTCGTTAATCGAAAACGCCAGCTACCCCCTGTTGAGGGGAGTTCGCGCCACACCCAATACCTGAGTTGGCCTCCAGGCTTTGCCGAAGGCCGCGTCGCTTGCCCGATATTGGAAGAGGAGTTTTGGCCCGTGCTTCGCTTTGGGTAGCACGCGTCTGCGATGTGTCTATCGCTTGACTGAGCTTATGGTAGTTACGGGATTCCGGGGTGGCAAGAAGTGCGAAGTGCCCGGATGCGGAGCAGAATGTATGCAGCGGCAAACCCTAGCTCGGAGCGTTGCGAAATGACACCGATCGCCTTGCTGATACGACCCTTCAACGTTCAATTCCAATTCACCAGGCACTGCGATTTGCCGCAATATCGAACGACCGTCATTCCGAAAAAATTTCAACAATCCGAAGGGACAGTTGGTATCTCGTATGGACAGCTATTCACCGGGCTACTCGCCGAGGGCGAATTCGGTCAGCGAGTTGAAAAAGCTGGCCGGCGGAAGCACGGGAATCGCGCCTATTCCGCGCTGGTCGCGAGGGGCTGTTGGCGACGATGGATACGTCTCGCTTGCCGCCGCCAAAGCCGGGCTGATCCGCGACGATACACCGTCCGGCAGCAGCTCCAATGGGCCCAGCCGACGATGGGCTGCACCCATCGCGGGGTGTACCCGCGACGGGGCACAAAGGTCGGCCGAGTAGGTTTCGTACGCCCCCGAACCTGGCCGGTCATCGACCCGAAATTGCTGCCCGGTTTTTTCCGCCCACAGCCGCCGGACCTGCTCGGCGTCTAGCTGCGAAGTGCCGTCGTGGACGATTACCACATCCGATTTCACTTGGCCACGCAACGCCCTTAGCGTGGGGCCGAACCCGCGGTGGTCGGCGTGGCGAGTCACGCGGATTTGAGGAAACCGGGTGGCCAGTTCGCTCGCAATCTCGTAGGTGTCGTCGATCGAGCCGTCGTCAATCACCAGCAGTTCAAACCGCGAAGTCAATTCGCCGGCCATCGTGAGTAGCTCCTCCACCTGCCGCGGTAGAGTAGCTTCGGCATTATGAACCGGCAGCACCAACGTAAGTGATTGTGCCAATGGAAAACTCCTCGCGCATGGGACCGGCCGACGCCCGCCTGAGCGCCTACATTTCCTCAGCATCGGAACACTCCCCGCCAAGGATGCAATCCGCCATTGAATCGTCTACTGGTGCGGACGATTCGTTTAAAACCGATCAAGCCAATAATCCGCCGCTTGCGGCTTAGTGGCCGCATTCGGCCGATACGATTGGTGTAACGCGTACTCAACGCTCAATCGGTGGGAGTGAAAAATCCCAAGATGCCGCTCATTTCCTAGATCGCTGGATGACTGGCTGCCGGGAGTCGAGGACATTATGATCAATGAGGAGGCAATTGAGATGTCGGAAACTGCAACGATCTACGCCTACCTGACCGCCGAGGGCGGCTGGCGAATTCTCGACAGCCGGGTCTCGCTCGATTCGGTCGTCCATGCGTATTGGGAAGGAAAGTCCCCGGAGGCAATCGCCGAGGAATTTCCCGCACTGACCATCGAGCAAGTCTATGGCGCGATTGCTTTTTATCTGCACAATCGCCCGGAAATTGACCAATATCTTTCGCAACAAGATGCGGCTTGGCAACAGTTTGCCGCGCAGAGCGAGTCGGAGCACGGCCCGCTATTAGATCGACTGCGGAACAGTCGTTTACCCGAAGGCGCGAAATAGAGGCCCACATGAGCCGTCCGCGTTTTCTCGCCGACGAGGATTTGCGCGGCAGTATTGTGCGGGCGGTGCGGCGGAAGACGCCAACCGTCGAAATCGACACGATTGTGGAGCAAGGTCGGTCGTCGGCCAATGACGATGTTGTTCTCGAATTTGCTTGGCAGCATCGCTGGCTCGTCGTCAGCCATGACGTAAACACGATGAAAGCCGTCGCCGAACAACGAATTGCAGATGGAAGTGGCATACATGGATTGTTCCTCGTGCCCCAGCGCCGCCCAATGCTTCCCGTTGCCGAAAGCCTGGTACTGATTACGGAAGCATCGGAATTCGAGGAATGGCGAAACCGGATTGTCTACCTTCCGCTTTAGGTTTTACTGACATCGGCCCTCGGCAGCGTCGAAGTGTCGTGGTAGATTTACGGCCATGACTCTTGTTACCGGCCCCAATTTCACCGCTGCCGAGCTGTTGCCGGTCGTCGTGCAGGACGCCGCCACGCAGGCCGTCCTGATGCTCGCCTGGATGAACCGCGAGGCCTACGACGAGACGCTCCGCACGGGCCAAGCCGTGTACTACAGCCGCAGCCGCGGCAAGCTGTGGCGTAAAGGCGAGGAGAGCGGCAATGTTCAACACGTGCGGCGCGTGCTGATCGACTGCGACCGCGACACGATCTTGCTCGAAGTCGCGCAGGTCGGCGCGGCTTGCCACGAAGGCTACCCCAGTTGTTTCTATCGCGAAGTTTCCGCCGATGGCCTTAAAGTAATAGCCGATCGCGTGTTCGATCCGGCAGAAGTTTATAAGACCCCCAACCAGGAGAACCCCCCGTGAGTGCCGAAGCCCGCATTGTGGAATTGGGACTAGAGTTGCCGCCCGCCCCCAAAGCGATCGGGGTTTACAAGCCGGCCGTGCAAGTCGAGCGGATGCTTTACCTTTCTGGTCACGGCCCTCTGCAATCGGATGGAACGCTGATCCGTGGCCGCGTCGGCGACGACATGGATGCGCAGGGCGGCTACGCCGCCGCCCGACAAACCGGTCTCGCGATGTTGGCCACGATGAAGGCCCACTGCGGCAGCCTCGACCGGATCGCCCGTTTGGTAAAAACGCTCGGCTTGGTCAACGCGGTCCCTCACTTCACCGAGCACCCAGCCGTGATCAACGGCTTCAGCGAGCTAATGCGCGACGTATTCGGCCCCGACGCCGGCGTCGCCGCCCGCAGCGCCGTGGGCGCCGGCTCGCTCCCCAGCGGGATCGCCGTCGAGATTGAGGCGATCTTTGAGTTGAAGTAAAGGTGTCAGGAACCTTTTCTCTTGACCGGCACCCCGTCCCATCGGTTATCCTCACCTCCATGGGCCGACCGCACCGAGCCGCCGAAGGAGGATACGTTTACCACGTTCTCAACCGGGCCAACGCGCGGATGAACATCTTTCGTGGCGGTTAGGATTACGAAGCCTTCGAGCGCGTTCTGGCCGAAGCGGTCGAGCGGACGCAAACGCGGCTGCTGGGCTATTGCCTGATGCCCAATCACTGGCACTTGCTCGTCTGGCCGCGCGAGCATGGCGAACTCTCCCGCTTCGTCGGCTGGCTGACGCTGACCCATACCCAACGCTGGCACGCCCATCGCCGGTCGATCGGATCGGGGCACCTCTACCAAGGCCGGTTCAAGTCGTTCCCGATTCAGAAGGACGAACACTACTACACGGTCGCGCGGTACGTCGAGCGAAACGCCTTGCGGGCCAACCTGGTGTCGCAAGCCGAAGAATGGCAATGGGGCAGCCTCTACCGCTGGCTCCGCGGGTCGGCCGAGGACAAGTCGCTGCTGTCCACCTGGCCGCTGCCGCGCAAGCCCAACTGGCGGGACCACGTGAACGCCCCACAGACCGAAGCGGAGATCGCGGCGCTGCGCCGCAGCATCCAGCGCGGCTGCCCGTTCGGCGACGAACCCTGGAGCAACCGCACCGTCCGGCGGCTCGGCCTGGAATCGACCCTTCGCCCTCGTGGACGGCCCAAAACTACAAAACAATGGTTCCTGACACCTTTATTCACCCAAAACGGCCCGGAAACGATGTCCATCGCGCCGTCGCGGTTCACGTCGAGGAACGTCGCCCCCTCCGAGTAGAACTGATCGGAAAGCTGCATCCGATCGAACGAATGGAGTGTGTGTGTCTCGGCGGCTGGGACTATACTTGCCACCGATAAAACGAGTGCCATCACGCCTGCATGTAGTCGCATGGTAATCTATGCTCCGCGCAGAATAGGAACCGGAATCGGCCGCTGGGGCCGCTGTTGGCAATGTACTCTGGCGGGGAGGGGGATGCCAGAGTTGGCGCGAATAAAAAACGACGTGCTGCGTAACGAGTTAGGACAACTCAAGTGCCGCAGGCGCGCTTCCCCTCCCCCGTCCGCGGGGGAGGGGTTAGGGGAGGGGGTTAAGTTTGCAAGGACCTTGCGCAGGGTTTAGAACGCCTGTACACTATAGCAGGGGGGGGCTCTTTGCAAGGAGATTCCGGAGAGATTAGCGAGCAGACGGAAGAAGAATGCTAGGGAAAGGGCTTGACGATCGGATTATTGGTTCCTGACACCTTTGATTTCCCCCAATTGCGAACCGAATCGGGTTAAAACGAGGCTGAATGCGACCACCACAAGGGTGGGCAATATTAACCAGCGATATTTGACCGAGTTTATTTCTGCCTCAATGGCGAACAAGTGGCGATCTTTCCTAACAAGAGCCCTGTAAGAGCTCCGAGTACGATGTTAAGCGCGAGTCCAACTGGAAGTCCATAGATTACCATTTGAGCCCCGTCCCTCGCGTTGTCGCCAAGAATAAAAAAATACGCAAACAGCGCGCTAAATACAGTGAGTGACTGCCATGCTTCGGAGTAGACATCCGGGGCGGGTTGTATGATTAACATTACTCCGACAGCAATTATGGTGGCCAACGCAGCGAACGACGCGACGATCAACGTTGATATCCACAATAAAGATATACTTGCATTCATTTTAACGCGGTTCGAACTGAGGCTTTCAACAAATCGCTTTACAAGTGGGGTCGTCAAGTAAGCGAATAGAATAAATGACAGCATCACCGCAGCGTCGATTGCATGTCCGACTGCACTGAGTACTGCGATCCCTGCGGTCAACAACAGCATGCCCCGCACTCGGTATCGCGGGACAGTCTGCTCAACTGCGAGCCGCTGCAAATGACGGACGTATACAATTGAAACGGTTGCCATTAACGGCCACACATAGAGCGCGCGCCAGATTTCGTCCGTTCTGTCACGAGCTCCTAGTGCAGTAACGTTACCGAGGAAGGCGGCTGCCCAAATTAGCGACAGAGTTACCCAAGCAGATTTCCGCCATACTGCGGGGTTCCACGCTAATTGTGCCCATTTTTCGAGAGTATCGTTCATCGCACCGCCCGTAACCGATAGCGAGTTCTGATCCATTCCATTACATCTAAATCATGGTCGATCGTGTAGTGCGTAATCCCTGGAATGTGGAGACCGGGAGCTACTTCCACGTTATCTTCCTCGTCGGCACCGGGAACGTTGTCGCCGTCGAGTCCTCTGTCCTCCGCCCATACTCCGTCCTGGAAAAGGTTAACATGCCATTGTGATGCTACCGGCCGGCGTCTTTCGGCATTTGCCCCCTGATCCGACACGGCGTCAACGTAGACCGTGAAGACTAAAGAGTAGGCTCCCAAATGCCCTTGGGTTCGGCGTTGATCGAGTAAGTAGGAAAGATTGTAGGTCGAACCGCCGCCTTGACTGTAGCCCATGATGACAACATTCGGAGCCATGCGATTGTTGATCGCAGACGCAACAACGTCGTACACGATGCCTTCACCGCCCGGTCCTGGCCCCCAGGAGGAACCAACTTCGTCTTCATCGAACTTGTAGACGTCATAGCCTTCTTCATAAAGAATGTCCGCAATCAAAAACATGCCTTCATCGGAAGGAGTGTTCGGTTGCGGTACCTGGCCCAATCCGCCGAGTGCGATCGTAATGCCTTGAAAACTATGAAACAGCAGTGAATCAAGTTCTGCGTTGGCGCCATCATCGATAAGCGTCAATTCCGCAGTACCGTGGCTTAAGTCGTGCCACTCCGCATACACGGTCAATGTGTTGCCCGCGAAGTTAAGCGGGTCCGTGCGGTTGGTGACGTCGTCAATGTAGATTGGCGTACCCTTAGTCGGCGCTGAATAGAGCGAGAGGTGTGCACCAACTTCCAGGACGAGATTTCCCATTCCAGGCAGTGCATCGATCTGTATTTCAATCAGGTCGTTCTCAGTCGGAATCACTACATCAGTTAAATAAAGGTCTCGCGAGACGCCCCCATTGTCGAAGTCGCCGTTGATTCTAATACCGGGCCCCAGCGTGGCGCTCTCTTCTTGAGCCTCTTCTACGGCCATTCTTCTGAATGGATCATAGGTTCCCGGCCCGTGCATCGGCCGGTAGCCTGTCAGGCCCAAACCCGCGGTCAAATTGACCGTATCGCGGTCACTGGTTGCGGCCTGGCCTCCGTTCTGAGGCGCGATTTGTGTCGCAAGCGAAAACAACGTCGTCTGTGCCGCCGAAATGAAAAGCCTCAGGAAGCCGGTGGCACGGTCGATGCCCTCGACGAAGATTTCGCTGGGCAAATCGGCCAGTAGAAAATCAGAGCCATGATCACCAGGCCCACCCACTAGATAAGGGATAATCTCCTTGTCTTTGTCGGACGAGGTCCACAGGCGGACCTTCTCGTTAAGACCAGCCGCGAGTTCGAAGCTGGCGACGAAGTCCGCCGGTGTCACGTCGCTTCGCAGCCAATACTCAACAGCAACTCGCGTGAGTTCATCCTCGATGCGAATCGGGCCGTCAAGCTCCTCGCGATCTTGGATAGAGTTATTGTTGTCATCATCTTCGTTGAGCAGAAGCAGTTCGCCGTAGCCTTGATCTTCATCGGAATCGCTTAGCCCTTCGATGGTCAGATTCGCCCGGACTGCTTTGCCGACTTCGATCGTGACGGTGGCGATGTTGCTCACGGTTTCTTGATAAGCGACACTGTAAGGTGGCGTAATGCCCGAATCCTGAGACCAGCCTTCCTCATCGCGGAGTCGATATTGAAAAGTGACCACTCCTTCAAAACCCGCTTCGGGCTGATACTGGAACGTTCCATCGGACGTGTTCCAATTCCAATACGCCGCATGTGCGGGCGCCGCGCCAACGAGTTCAAATTCGGTAACACTTGAGCCTGTGTAATCGGGATACCCTATCGGGTCGACTGTGCTGTCCAAAAGCTGGCCAAGCCCCGTGCCGAAGCTATCGTTTCGGGCCAGTAGGTTGTATTTGTAAGCGCCCCAGATATCGTTGCCTTCTGCATGCTCGCTTCCCGCGTGATATCCATCGAATGTAAAAAGCCCTCCGCCGCCGCCCTGCAACTCGAACCGCCGACTGCGCGGACTGCCGGTGGGAGCGCCGTTGTCGGTCACCTCGAAGACAAAGTTATACGGCGTGTACCATTCCGAATCGATATGCTCTTCTGGAACTATCCCAGCCGTAGGATCCGGGGCGGGAGGATGCCAGCGGAGCATCCATTCGGGTTCGGAAGGGTCGGTTACCGAATCGAGATAGACTTCGGCGCTAGGCGGCTTGCTTACGAGCGTCACCGTGAAATCTTCGTGTTCCGTCTGCGACTGGGCATCACCGGTGAATAGTGAATAGATGTAATTATACCCCGGCACGAACGTGCTCTGCAACGCAGCCGGCGGACCCCAGTTGTAATCCTCTAGCGTGATATTGAACGTCGCTTCGTCGGACAGATCGTTGCTGTCGGTCACCGTGACGGTTGCTTCGTGGGTGCCCAGGTAGAACGGCGAGATGAGTCGAAACACGCCGCCGGCGACAGTGTACTCACTGGAGGGAATCGTCTGCGAATCAATGACAACGCCAAACACAAGACTTGCGTAATCGTCTTCAACGTCATCGGCGAATACGCGGAATGCGATTCCTTGGCCAAGTCGAACGGTAACATCGTCGATGTCATCAAGCGTAGGCGCGTTGAGGTCGTCCTGCACATCCGGCTCAAAGAAGTCGTGACCTACTCCGCCCGTGAAGTCATCGTTGCCCGCATCGCCCTGCAAGCGGTCGTTCCCATCGCCGCCGTCGAGCATGTCGTTTCCACCGCCGCCATACAGCTTGTCATCGCCAAGCTCGCCAAACAGGAAATCGGCAGCCGCACCGCCGATGAGCGTATCGTTGCCATCGCCGCCGTAGAGCCGGGCGATTTCCGCAAAAGCGGCGTCGACTGCTAGTGCTCTGTCACTCTTATTCTGATGGATGGTATGCTCTTGGCAGTCGTTCAC